>NZ_JBGNUU010000003.1:0-757881 GCF_041950485.1 Nonomuraea sp. ATR24 | reverse complement strand
GGGGACAGAGGCGGGGGTGGGTGGCCAGGGTGGGTGGCCAGGGCGGGTGGCCAGGGCGGGTGGCCAGGGTGGGTGGCCAGGGCGGGTGGCCAGCCGGGCGGGCCGGGTGGGTCAGGGGCGGCTGGAGATGGCGAGGAGGGTGGCGGCCGGGTGGGTCAGGGGGCGGCCTTGGCGCCAGACGGCGCGCAGGGTGCGGACGAGGTTGATCCCCGCCAGGGGGACCTCGACGAGGCGGCCGGTGGCGACTTCGGCCTCGACGGCGTAGCCGCTGAGGACGGCGGGCGCGGCACCGGCCTGGGCGGCGCCCTTGACGGCGGAGTTCGAGCCGAGCTCCAGCCGGGGGCTGGCCTGGCGCAGTTCGCGGAAGGCCCGGTCGAGCGTCTCGCGGGTGCCGGACCCGCGTTCGCGCACGACGAGCGGCGTGCCCGCGAGCTCGGGTCCTCGCAGCGCGGTGCGGCGGCGGGTCCAGGGGTGGCCGGGCGCGACGACGACCACGAGCCGGTCGGTGCCGACGACGCGGCTGGCCAGCCCGTCCGGCACGTTCGGCCCCTCGACGAAGCCGAGCTCGACCTCCTCGCCCAGCACCCGCGCGGCCACGTCGGCGGAGTTGACCACGTCGAGGCCGACGGGCACGCCGGGTTCGCGGTTCTGGAGTTCGCCGAGCCAGCGCGGGACCAGGTACTCGGCGATGGTCATGCTCGCCGCGACCCGCAGGTGCGCCGCCGCCCCGTGCCGGACGGCCTGCGCGGCCCGTACGAGCTCCTGGGCGGCGGACACCAGCTCGGCGGCCCATCCCGCCACCATGCGACCCTCGGCGGTGAGCGTGGACCCGCGCGGCGTCCGCTCCAGGAGCGGCAGGCCGAGGCGGCGTTCGAGGTGGGCGATGCGCTTGCTCGCGGAGGGTTGGGCGATGCCCGCCGCCTTGGCGGCGCGGCCCAGGCTGCCGAGTTCTCCGACGTCGACCAGCAGTTTCAGCGACGCGAGGTCCGGCAGCTCACTCATAGCCCCAGGCTATGACCTCCCACCCAAGCCACGGCTACCGGCGCCCGCCGGCCCGCCGAAGACTGGGACCATGCCGCTCAGCCGCCGTTTCCGCTTCCCCCGCCGGGATTCGTCACATCCCGTTCCCGACCGCCCGCGAACCGTCCGCCTGCCGTCGCCCGGCGTCCCGCCCTCCTCCCGCGCGCACCGGCAGCCGGAAGGACCGCGTAGGAGCCGGCAGTCGGAAGGGCCGCGTACGAGCTGGTCGCCGGACGGGCCGCGTACGAGCTGGTCGCCGGACGGGCCGCGTACGAGCTGGTCGCCGGACGGGTCGCGGGCGAGCTGGGCATCGGACGGATCGCGCTTGGGCCGGAGGGCCCGGTCGCGCCGTTGGTCCGCGGGGTCGGCGCGGCCGGGTGGTGGGGCGGCCGGCCAGGGGCGGGCGCGGGCCGAGGGGGCGGTCCGGTCGCGTGGGGGCCGCCTGTCCGAGGGGTGGTCGCGGGTCCGGACGCTGGGGCCGGGGGTGGGGGTCGCGGCGGTGGGGACCGGGGTGGCGATGGGGGTGAACGCGGTGGTGCCGGCGTTCAGCGCGGCCGTCGTCGCGGTGGTGGCGGGGGCGGGGCTGGCCGCGGCGGGAGGGGTGGGCGCCGCGTCGCGGGCGGGGCTGCACTTCGTGTCCCGGCGGGTGCTGCGGGTGGCGATCGTGCTGCTGGGGCTGCAGATCTCGGTGCCGCAGCTGCTGGCGACGGGGTGGCGGGCGATGGCGGTCGTGGTGGCGGCGACGGGCGTGACGTTCGTGCTCACGCCGTTGATCGGCCGCCGCCTGGGCGTGAGCCCGGGGACGTCGCTGCTGGTGGGGACCGGGGTGTCGATCTGCGGGGCGGCGGCGATCGCGGCCATGCGCGACAGCGCGGGGGGCGACGACGACGAGGCGGCGAGCGCGCTGAGCGTGGTGGTGCTGTACGGGAGCGCGGCCATCGTGGTCGTGCCGCTGGTGGCCTCGTGGCTGGGGCTGTCGCGGGAGCAGCTCGCGATCTGGACGGGCGCGGCGGTGCACGAGGTGGCGCAGGTCGCCGCGATCGGCGCGGCGACAGGCGTGCTGGCGGTGGCGGTCACGGTCAAGCTCGGCCGGGTGATCCTGCTCGCACCGCTGGTGGCGCTCGCCGCTCGCCGGTCCGTGCGCTCCGGGCCCCGGGCGGGGAGGAGGCCGCCGGTGGTGCCGTTGTTCGTGGCCGGATTCCTCGCGATGGTGCTGGTGCGGGCCACCGGGGTCGTGCCGGACGACGTGACGCGGGAGCTGCCCTCGGTGACGAATATGCTGATGGCGGCCGCCCTGTTCGGGCTGGGCACCGGGATCGACGTGCGGAGACTGCTCCAGGGCGGGCGGGCCGTGCTGCTGGGCGGGATCGCCACCGCGCTTGTCGGGGGCGTCTCGCTGGCGGGTGTGGCGCTCCTGATCTGATCTCCGAGTGGACGTGCGAGCGGTCCGGCCGTAACGTGCTCAGTTTGGAACAAAGTCTGCAAAGGACGCCGTTCACCCTAGGCACTGCCTGGACCCACCCGAGGAGCAAGAAACCCACCATGCGCGCCACCGCCGACTCCCTTCTCCAGCCTTCCGACGAGGTCGCCCAGGCCCTGGCCGCCGGTGCGCCGGTGGTGGCGCTGGAGTCCACGATCATCTCCCACGGGCTGCCGCAGCCGCGCAACCTGGAGGTCGCCCGGGAGCTGGAGGAGATCGTCCGGTCGGCCGGCGCGGTGCCGGCGACGATCGCGGTGCTCGACGGCGTGGCCAGGGTCGGGCTGACCGAGGTGGAGCTGGAGCGCATCGCCACCGAGTCGGGGCTGCGCAAGCTGGGCCAGCGCGACCTGCCGGTGGCGGCGGCGCTCAAGGCGAGCGGTGCGACGACCGTGTCGGCGACGTCGTTCCTGGCGGCGCGGGCCGGCATCCGGGTGTTCGCCACGGGCGGGCTCGGCGGCGTGCACCGCGGCTGGACCGAGGAGCAGGACGAGTCGGCCGACCTCGACACGCTGGCCCGCACCCGCATCACCGTGGTGTGCGCCGGGGTCAAGTCGATCCTGGACGTGCCCGCGACCCTGCAGCGCCTGGAGACGCGCGGCGTGACCGTGGCCGGCTACCGGACGGAGACGTTCCCCGGCTTCTACCTGCACTCGTCGGGCCAGCCGGTGGAGTGGCGGATCGAGTCGCCGGAGGACGCCGCCGCGATCATGCGCGGCCAGGACGCGTTCGGCGGCCAGGAGACCGCGCTCATCGTCGCCAACCCGGTGCCCGTCGACCAGCAGCTCGACCCGGAGCTGCACGACCGCGTGCTGGCCGAGGCGCTGGCGGCCGCGGAGGCCGGCGGCGTCACGGGTCAGGCGATCACCCCGTTCCTCCTCGGCTACCTCGTGCGCGGCACGTCCGGCGCGTCCCTGGAGGCGAACCTGGCCGCCGTACGCGGCAACACGGCACTGGCGTCACGCATCGCCCTGGCGTGGTCGCGATCGTGAGCCACAAGGGGCTCCTGGTCATCGGCGACGTGGTGACCGACGTGGTGGCGCTGCACGGCGCCCCCGTCATGTCGGCCTCCGAGATCGCCGCCGACATCGTGCTCCGCCCCGGCGGCTCCGGCGCCAACACGGCCGCCTGGGCCGCCACCCTGGGAGCCGACGTGGGCCTGCTGGCCCGCTGCGGCTACGACAGCAGCGAATGGCACATCGCCGAGCTGGCCAAGGCGGGCGTCCGCCCGTACGTCCGGATCGACGCCGACAACCCGACGGCCGTCGTCATCGCCATGGTGGACAAGTCCGGCGAACGTTCCATGCTGACCAACCGGGGCGCGGGCGGCCTGATCTCCGAGGCCGACTGGGACGACTCCCTGCTCGACGGCGTCGGCCGCCTGCACGTGTCGGGCTACCTGCTGTTCAGCGAGCCCGGCCTGGGCCTGGCCAGGCTCGCCATGGCCAAGGCGGCCGCCGCCGGCGTCGCCATCAGCGTAGACCCCGCCTCCACGAACCCGCTGCGCGAGTTCGGCGTCGAACGCTTCCTGCACGAGTCGGCACTGGCCCACCTGATCTTCCCGAACCGTGACGAAGCTCTCCTCCTCAGCGGCGCCGCCACTCCCGAGCGCGCCGCCGAGGTGCTCAGCGAGAGGTACGGGACCGCCGTGGTGAAGCTGGGGTCCCAGGGCGCCCTCGTGGCCACGGGCGGGCAGGTCGTCGCCGAGGCGGGCCCGGCCGACACCGAGACGATCGACTCCACCGGCGCGGGCGACGCGTTCGCCGCCGGGTTCCTCGCGGCCACGCTCGACGGCGCGGGCGAAAGGGCCGCTCTGGAGGCGGGATGCCGTGCGGGGGCGGAGTGCGTGGCCCTGGTAGGCGGTCGGCCACGGTACGGTTTGGACGTGAAGCGTCTTTACCCTATTCACACCGATTGATAGCTTGCCGCGTAGGCTGCACCAACAGTCACATGCGCCACGTGGTTCACTGGGGAGGATAAGGTCCGCCGATGGAAGTCGAGTCATCGATCTGCCTGAGCGACCTGGTCCCTGCCCTGCGCTGGAGCCGGCCGCAGCAGGTGGCGGAGGCCCTGGCCGACCCGCGCCTGCCCGCCGCCTGGTGGTCCTCGCAGGCGCTGACCAGAGCCCTGGGCACGGCCGGGCTCGACTGGATCTGTGACCGGCTGGCGCTGCTCGCCTCGTCCCGCTGGGACTACCTGCCGCTGGGCGATCTGCTGCCCGCGCTGACGCTGCACCCCGTCGACCCGGGGCTCTCCGGCTGGCCCGAACCCGCCCGTACGGCCATCGCCGGGCTGGGCGGCTGGCACCGGCTGCGCCGCCTGTCGCCCGCCGACCTGAAGACGCCGTCGACGACGCCCGAAGCGGTGATGGGCACGGTGTTCCGCGAGGTGCTCGGCCACCTGGCGGCCCAGCCCGAGTCGGCGGCCCGCGCCGTCCAGTCGCCCGAGATCACCCGCCCGGTCCAGCAGCGCCGCGACGCCACCGGCCCGCAGCCCGCCGTCGGCCCGCAACCCGCCGTCGGCCCCGCACCGGGAACCCCTGGCGGCTCCGTTCCCAGCGGGCCCGTCCCCGGCGGCTTGGTCCCGGGCAGTCCCGTACCTGGCGGTCCGGTCCCCGGCGGCCCCGTCCCCGGGCCGTACCCGGGACAGCGCCCGTCCGGCCCGCCCCCCGCGCAGACGCCCGCGCCTCTCGCCGCCCAGGGGGAGACCACCCCGCAGGGAGGCGCCGCCTACCCGGGCGGCCCGTCCGCGCCGGGCTTTCCGCCCGGAGGCGGCCCCACGGGCACCGGCCCGTTCCCCGCGCCCGCCGCCCCCGGCGCCGTCCCCCCGGGCGCAACCTTCCCGCCCGACGGCGGCTCCTCCGACCGCAACACCGGCTCCTTCCCCGCCACGAGCGGCAACGCACCGGCCGGCCCCGGCAGCGGCCCGTTCCCCGCCGTGGGCGGCGACCAGTTCCCGGGCAGCCCCACCAGCGGCCCCTTCCCGGCGGCTGGGCCGACGCAACCGGGCGCGCCCGGGAGCGGGGCGCCGCAGCCGGACAGCCCCGCGGGCGGCCCGCCGCAAGCGGGCGGCCCCGCGCAGCCGGGCACGCCGCTCCCTGGCAGCCCGGCGTTCCCGGGCGGTCCCGGTACGGGGTCCTTCCCCGCCGTGGGGGAGAGCGCTCCCCAGCGCGGCACCGGCTCCTTCCCCGCCGTGAACGAGAACGGGACCCCGCTCCCCCAGCGCCCCACCGCGTCCCGCCCCCCGCAGGGCGCGCCGGCCGCCCCAGGGGCGCCGCGCCCGCGGGAGACCCCAGCGCTCTCCGACACCGACCACGCCATGGTGCGGGTCGTGGACGGCCTGTTCCGCGGCCTCAACAAGCTCGAACTCGCCGTCGCCGTACACCGGCTGTTCGCCGAGGACCCGGTCAGCCTGCGCACGCTGGCGCACAAGATGCTGGTCGAGCGTGAAGTGCTGTCCCAGGCGCAGCGCACCGCCGAGGAGCGGGTGCTGCACTGGCTGCGCTCGTCGGAGTCGGCCCCGGTGACCGGGCACATGTTCCGCCTGACGGAGTGGCTGGGCGCGGCGGCGACACAGGATCAGCTGATCGGCGCCGACCCGGCGCACCCGGTGACGGTGCCGAGCCTGCGCACGCCGCTGTGGCGGGTGCTGGTGACGCTCATGCCCGACCGCAGGCTGCAGGACGGCTGGCTCGTCGTCGGCGACATCCACGGCCTCCAGGCCCGCACCCGGCAGCTCCTGGCGTCGGCCCCGCCGGACGCCGACCCGGTGGAGCTGCTGGCGGAGCTCGGCATCCGCACCCATTCGGCGAAGGCGTGGCTGGACGCGCTGCCGTCGGAGTCGGCCGACCCGGTCGCGGCGGCCTCGGCCCCGGCGCAGCCGCTGCCGCGCCGTACCCCGGGAGCGAACGGCCACCACCATCGCGGCGGCCAGCCCATCCCGCCGGCCCCGGCCGGGTCGATCGACCCGTCGGCGGCCCTGGCGACGCTCTCGGCGCTGTCGGGCGGCCGTTCGCCGGTGCTGCCCGGCGGCGGCCTGGCGGGCGCCCCGTCGACGCCGCCGCCCCCGCTGCCGAGCCCGTCGTCGGACCCGCGCCGCTGGCAGCGCATCGAGGTCACGCCCGAGCACCTGCGCGGCGGCCCGGTGCCGGTCCCGGAGGGCTACGCGGCGCAGCTCGGCATGCGGCCGGGCACGCTGCTGTCGGTCACCGGTCCCGGCGACAACGCCATCGTGCTCGTGTGGCAGGGCCACCAGCCGGTGTTCGACTCGCTCCAGCCGGTGCTCATGCGCCTGAACGCCCGTCCTGGCGACCAGGTGTACGTGACGGTCGACGGCTACAGGCTGGAGGCCCAGCTCACCGGCTGAGCCGGGCCCCCGCGAGCCGCGTCACCTGTCGAACAGGCGCATCGCGTGGGCCTTGGCGGCGGCCTCGCCCCGGGTGGAGGCGCCGAGCTTGCCCAGGATGTTGGAGACGTGCACGCTGACCGTCTTGATCGAGATGAACAGCTCCGCGGCGATCTCCCGGTTGCTGCGTCCGCGCGTGACCTGCTCCAGCACCTCCAGCTCGCGGGCCGTCAGGCCGAGCGGCTGCCCCTGGGGGGCGGCGCCGTCGGCGACGGCCAGCCGGGCGCGGCGGGCGAACGCGTCGAGCTGGTCCAGCAGCGGCACCGCCGCCAGCCGCTCGGCGAGATCACGGGCGCGGGCGTGCCGGGCGGTGGCCTCCTGCCGGTCGCCGAGCGCCTGCGCGGCGTGCGCGGCCCCCAGCGACGCCCTGGCCTCGGCGTAGGGCTGCTTCAGCTCCGCCCAGGCGGACGCGGCGGCCTGCCAGGCGGCCAGGCGCCAGGCGCCGGTGTCCTCGGCGTCGTCTCCGGGGGCGGGGCCGGTGAGGGCGAGGAAGGTCTGGCGCTGGGCCCGCTGGAGGCGGCCCTCGACGGCGACCCATCCGGCGGTCGAGCGCAGCTCGGGCAGGAACGGGCCGCCGAGCTGGGCGAGCGTGAGGAGCAGGTGCCAGGAGTAGCGGGAGTCGTCCATCAGGTCGTGCTCGCGCAGCGCCCGCGCGGCGGCCTCGCGTGCCTCGTCGAGGCGGCCCCGGGCCTCCAGCAGCTCGATCTCGCGGCAGGCGTGCGGCAGCACCGACTGGGAGCGGAACGCGCCGCGTGAGAGCACCTTGCGGGAGGAGGCCACCAGCGCCTCGGCCCGGTCGGCCTGCCCTCGGGCCAGCGCGATGTCGGCGGCCAGGCCCTGGAGGCTGGCCTGGTGCGGGGCAGGCGGCAGCAGGGCGAGGGCGTGCTCGATGACTTCGAGCGCCTCGTCCCAGCGGCCGAGCGAGAACAGCGGCTCGGCCAGGTTGATCGCCTGGAAGGTGCCGGAGGAGCGCGCCAGGCCGTACTGCTCGGCGATCGCGATGCCCTCGCGGGCCACCTGGGCGGCCTGCTCGTGGCGACCGGCGCCCTCCAGCGCGTCGGACTCGGAGATGGTGCCTCGCATCACCGCGAAGTACGCGCCGGCCCGGTCGGCGATGCGCCGCGCCTCGGCGAACCCGGCGATGGGGCCCTCGGCGTCGGTGTAGCGGCACTGGGCCCAGGTGAGGTCGATGAGCGCGTGGGCGTGGGTGGAGTCGTCGCCCACCTGGCGGGCGATCTCGATGGCCTGGCGGGCGGTCGAGATCTTCTCCTCCAGTTGGTCGGGCCTGGTCAGCATCCGGGACAGCGTCTCCAGCACCTGGCCGCGCAGCCTGGTGGGCGGGTCGGCGGGCACCAGCCCGGCGGCCTCGCGCAGGTCGTCGACGTAGCCGGGGCGGCTCAGGCTGAAGCGGATGAGGCCGCGGTGGCGCAGCAGCCGGGCGGCGGTGTCGGGCTCGGCCTGCCGGTCGATCTCCTCCAGCGCGGCCGAGGCCAGGGCGGCGCCGCGCTCGAACTCGCCGGCCTGGTAGGCGGCGACGGAGGTGAGGCGGAGCACCTCGGCGTGCGGGGCGCCGATGCGCTCGGCGGCGTCGGGCACCCGGTCCCACAGCTCCAGCACGCGTGACAGCATGCGGAGCTGCTCGTCGAAGGCGGTGGCGGTGCGGGCGGCGGCGGCCGCTCCCCAGGCGCTGATGAGGGCCCAGGTGTTGTCGCGGGCGGCGTGCCAGTGGTGGGCGAGCTCGATGGCGCCGCGCGGCGCGGGCAGCATGGACAGGTCGCGGCTGATCGCCTCGGCGTAGCGGGTGTGCAGGCGGGTGTGCTCGCCGGGCAGCAGGTCGTCGTGCAGGGCCTCGCGGATGAGCGCGTGGCGGAAGGCGTAGCCCTCGCCGTCGACGACGAGGACGTTGCCGGCGACGGCGGGCCGCAGCGCGCCCGAGAGCGCGGTCTCGTCGAGGCCGGCGACGGCGGCGAGCAGGTCGTGCTCGATGCGCTGGCCGCCCGCGCTGGCCACCCGCAGCAGCTCCTGGGTCTCGTCGGGCAGCCGTTCGACGCTGGCCAGGAGCAGGTCGCGCAGCGACTCGGGGAGCGTGTCGCCGCCGGGGTCGCCGAGCAGCGCCTCGACGAACAGCGGGTTGCCCTCGCTGCGGCTGTAGATCATGTCCATGTCGGCGGGCGACGGGCGGCGCTCCAGGATGCCGGCGGCCTGCTCCAGGACCTCCCTGCGGGTGAGCCTGCCGAGCTCCAGCCGGGTCACCCAGCCGACGCGGGCCAGCTCGGCGAGCAGCGGGCGGAGCGGGTGGGCGCGGTGCAGCTCGTCGGAGCGGTAGGTGACGACGATGAGCAGGCGGGCCTCGCCGCGCTGGTAGCGCACCAGGAAGGAGAGCAGGTCGCGGGTGGAGCGGTCGGCCCAGTGGGCGTCCTCGACGACGAGCACGACCGGGCGGTCCTCGGCCAGGCGCTCCAGCAGCCCGAGCACCTGCTCGAACAGCCGGGCGCGGGCCTCGCGACCTTCGGGGCCCGGCTGGCCGAACTCGGGCAGCAGGCGGGCCAGCCCGCGCGTGTCACCGCCGGGGACGAGGGCGGCGACCTCGTCGCGGCCCAGCCGCCGGACCAGGTCGCGCAGGACGGCGGTGAAGGGGGCGAACGGCAGGCCCTCGGTGCCGAGCTCCATGCATCCGCCGACGAGGGTCAGGGCGTCGCCGGCCGAGGCGGTGAACTCGCCGACCAGCCGCGTCTTGCCGACCCCCGCCTCGCCGCCGACGAGCACGGTGCAGGCCCCGCCGGCGCGTGCCTCGTCGAGCGCGCCGCGTAGCGCGGCCAGCTCGCGGGCGCGCCCGACGAACTGGGGGCTCACGGTGTGGATGCTCACACCCCAAGCATGCCATCCCGCTATGACAGCTTTACCTCTAGGACCTTGGGTTTCACGTCATTTGAGCACCTTGCGGTAGAAGGTGGCGGAAGCTTCGTAGCCGAGGGCGTGGTAGAACTCCGGCGCCCGCCTGGTCGCCATCGCCACGTAACGGGCCTGGCGGGACCTGGCCCACGTCTCGAACTCCTCCAGCAGCGACCGCCCGATGCCCTGCCTGCGGCTCCCGCTGCGCACCATCGCCTCCTCGACCCAGGCGACGGGCCCGTTGGCGAACAGCGTCAGGTGCACGTACCCCAGCAGGTAGCCGTGCACCCGCCCGTCGACGACGGCCGCCAGCACCATCGTGTCGTCGTCGCGCAGCAGCGCGGGCAGCGCGCGGTCGAAGGCGTCGCGCTCGGGCCGGAACGTCAGCCCGAACTCGCGCGCGAGCGCGAACACCTCGTCCGCGTCCGCCTCCTCGACTCTCCGGATGAGAAGATCGTCAGCCGTCATGCCGTGTGACCCTAGATCCTGCTCGACGCCCCGTCCAATCCCCACGTCAGCGCCGTCTCACAGGTCGCCGAGGCCGAGCTGCCTGGCGATGAGCATCCGCTGGACCTCGCTGGTGCCCTCGCCGATCTCCAGGATCTTGGCGTCGCGGTAGAAGCGGCCGACGGGGAACTCGTTCATGAACCCGTAGCCGCCGAAGATCTGCGTGGCGTCGCGGGAGTTGTCCATGGCGGCGTTGGAGGAGACGAGCTTGGCGATCGCCGCCTCCTTCTTGAACGGCACCCCGGCCAGCATCTTCTCGGCCGCGTGGTAGTAGGCCAGGCGGGCGGTGTGGGCCCGGGCCTCCATGTCGGCGATCTTGAACTGGATGGCCTGGTAGTGGCCGATCGGGTGGCCGAACGCGCGCCGTTCGCGCACGTACTTCAGGCACTCGTCCACGCACCCCTGCGCGAGGCCGACGCTGAGCGCGGCGATGGCGACGCGGCCCTCGTCGAGCGTCTGCAGGAACTGGGCGTAGCCCCGGCCGCGCTCGCCGAGCAGGTTGGCGGCGGGCACCCGGCAGTCGGAGAAGGACAGCTCGCGGGTGTCGGAGGCATTCCAGCCGACCTTGGAGTACTTCTTGGAGACGGTGAAGCCGGGGGTGCCGCTCGGCACGAGGATCGTGGAGATCTCCCGCTCGCCGGTGATGGCGGCCACGCCGACGACGCCGGTGATGTCGGTGCCGGAGTTGGTGATGAACGCCTTCGTCCCGTTGATCACCCATTCGTCGCCGTCGAGCACGGCGGTGGTGCGCATGCCGCCGGCCACGTCGGAGCCGCCGCCCGGCTCGGTCAGGCCGAACGCGCCCAGCATCTCGCCCGAGGCGAGCTTCGGCAGCCAGCGCTCGCGCTGCTCGGGGCTGCCGAACCGGTAGATCGGCATCGCGCCCAGCGACACGGCCGCCTCCAGCGTGATCGACACGCTGGAGTCGACCCTGGCCAGCTCCTCCAGCGCCAGGCAGAGCGCGAAGTAGTCGCCGCCCATGCCGCCGTGCTCCTCCGGAATCGGCAGCCCGAACAGCCCCATCGCGCCCATCTGACGGACGATCTCGTACGGGAACTCCTCCCGCTCGTAGTAGTCGCCGATCACCGGGGCGACGACGTCGCGCGCGAACGCCTCGACGGTCTTGCGCAGCTCTTCGTGTTCAGGGGTCAGCATGGTCAGCCTTTCGAGAGGGCCTGGACGACGCGCGACGGGCTGGGCCGGCCCAGCCGCTGGGCCAGCCAGGTGCTGGTGGAGACGAGTTTGTCCAGGTCGAGGCCGGTTTCGATGCCGAGCCCGCGCAGCATCCAGACCAGGTCCTCGGTGGCGAGGTTGCCGGTGGCGGACTCGGCGTAGGGGCAGCCGCCGATGCCGCCGGTGGAGGCGTCGACGGTCGTGACGCCGGCGCGCAGGGCGGCCAGCGTGTTGCCCAGCGCCTGGCCGTAGGTGTCGTGGAAGTGCACGGCGAGCCGGTCCGGAGAGCCGAACGCCTCGATGAGCGCGGCGACGTGGCCAGGGGTGCCGACGCCGATCGTGTCGCCGAGCGAGAGCTGGTAGCAGCCGAGGCCGAGCAGCCGCTCGCCGACGGCGACCACCTGGCTGACGGGCGTCGGGCCCTCCCACGGGTCGCCGAAGCACATCGAGACGTAGGCGCGCACCCGCACCCCGTTCTCGACGGCGGTGGCGACGACCGGCTCGAACATCTCGAACTGGCTCTCCAGGCCGCGGTTGAGGTTCTTGGCCGCGAACGTCTCGGTGGCGCTGGCGAACACGGCGATCTCCTCGACGCCGTGGGCGAGCGCCCGTTCCAGGCCGCGCTCGTTGGGGACCAGCACCGGGTAGCGGACGCCGGGCCTGCGGCGCAGCTTGCCGAGCAGTTCCTCGGCGTCGGCGAGCTGCGGCACCCAGCGGGGGTGCACGAAGCTGGTCGTCTCGATGACCTTGTGCCCGGCGTCGGCGAGCCGGTCCACGAACTCGGCCTTGACCTCGACGGGCACGATCGCGGACTCGTTCTGCAGCCCGTCGCGCGGGCCGACCTCGTACACGGTGACCTGCCTCGGCAGGCCCTCGATCGGGTAGGCGGGGCTCATCGCTCCTCCTCCTCGGCGACCACGGCCAGGACGGCGTCCATGTCGACCGGCTGGCCCGCGCGCACGGGCAGCTCGGCGACGACGCCGTCGCGGGGCGCGGTGACGGTGTGCTCCATCTTCATCGCCTCCACGATCAGCAGCGGCTGGCCCTCGGCGACCCTGTCGCCGGGCTGCGCCTTGACCACCAGGACGGTGCCCGGCATGGGGCTGCGCACCACGCCGTCGCCCGCCAGCGCGGCTCCGGGCCGGTCGCCGGGGTCGCCGACGCGGTGCCGGGTCAGCGCCCAGGCGGCGCCGTCGCGGCCGAGCCAGAGCGTGTCGCCGTCGCGGGCCTGTTCGTAGCGGGTGGTCCGGCCGCCGGCGGTCACCTCCAGGCCGGAGCCGTCGGCGCGGAGGACCGCGTGCTGGGCCGGGCCGTCGTCGCCGGTGCGGACGTACGCGGACTCGTGCGGCAGCCCGCTGACCCGGACGGTGTGGACGCCGTCGCGCGCCTCGACGCGCCAGGTGGTCCACGCGGGCTCGCCGACCCGCCAGCCGTCGGCGACGTCCCACGGGTCGGCGCCGCGCGGCCGGTCATGGAAGGCCAGCGCCGCCGCGACCGCCACCTCGGGGGGCGTGGGGGCGTCGAGGTCCAGCTCGGGCAGGGCGCGTTCGACGAGGCCGGTGTCGAGGTCGCCGTCGCGTACGGCGCGGTGGGCGAGCAGCGACCGCAGGAAGGGCACGTTCGTGGTGACGCCGAGCACGACAGTGCCGGCCAGCGCCCGGTCCAGGCTCCGCAGCGCCTGCTCCCGGTCCGGGGCCCAGGCGATGACCTTGGCGAGCATCGGGTCGAACTCGGTGCCGACGACGCCGCCCTCGCTGATGCCGGAGTCGACGCGTACGGACACCCCCTCGGGGGTGCGCAGGGCGAGGATCCGGCCGCCGGTGGGCAGGAAGCCGCGCGCCGGGTCCTCGGCGTACAGGCGGGCCTCGACCGCGTGGCCCTGGAGACGCACGTCGTCCTGCGTGAGCGGGAGCGGCTGGCCGGCGGCGGCGCGGAGCTGCAGCTCGACCAGGTCGAGCCCGGTCACCATCTCGGTGACGGGGTGCTCGACCTGGAGGCGGGTGTTCATCTCCATGAAGTGGTAGTCGCCGGTGGTGCCGTCGACGATGAACTCGACGGTGCCGGCGCCGGTGTAGGAGACGGCGCGGGCGGCCTCGACGGCGGCGGCGCCCATGCGGGCGCGCAGGCCGGGGCCGACGAAGGGGGACGGCGACTCCTCGATGATCTTCTGGTGCCGCCGTTGCAGGCTGCACTCGCGCTCGCCGAGGTGGACGACGCCGCCGTGGGCGTCGGCGAAGACCTGGATCTCGATGTGGCGCGGGTTGGCCACGTAACGCTCGATGAGCAGCGTGCCGTCGCCGAACGCGGCGGTGGCCGTGCGGCGGGCCGACTCCAGGGCGTCGGGCAGCTCGGCGGCCGAGCGGACCAGGACCATGCCCTTGCCGCCGCCGCCGGCCGACGGCTTGATGAGCGCCGGGAAGTGCGGCCAGTCCAGGAGGGAGTCGTGCGGCTCCGCGGCGCCGGGGACGACGGGGACCCCGGCGGCCGACACGGTGGCCTTGGCGCGGATCTTGTCGCCCATCGCCTCGATGGCCTCCGGCGGCGGGCCTACGAAGACGATCCCGGCCGAGGCGCACAGGCGGGCGAAGGCGGCGTTCTCGGCGAGGAAGCCGTAGCCGGGGTGGACGGCCTCGGCGCCGGTGGCGCGGGCGGCCTCCACGATCGCCTCCATGTCCAGATATTTCGGGACCTGGAGGGCCATGTCGGCGGCGTGGACGTGCGGGGCGTCCCGGTCCGAGGCGGTGTGCACCGCGACGGAGCCGATGCCGAGCTTCCGGAGGGTGCGGATGATCCGTAGCGCGATCTCCCCCCGGTTCGCGACGAGCACGCGAGAGAACAGCGAGTCAGCCATGATCACATCCGGTAGACGCCGTAGCCGATGGGGTCGAGCGGCGCGTTGGCCGCCGCGGAGAGCGCCAGCCCGAGCACGGTGCGGGTGTCGACCGGGTCGATCACCCCGTCGTCCCACAGCCTGGCGGTGGAGTAGTAGGGGTTGCCCTGGTGCTCGTACTGGGCCCGGATCGCGTCGGCGTCGGCGTCGCCCACGGTGGTCAGCACGTTCGCGGCCTGCTCGCCACCCATGACGGAGATGCGCGCGTTGGGCCACATCCACAGGAACCGGGGCGAGTAGGCGCGCCCGGCCATCGCGTAGTTGCCCGCCCCGAACGACCCGCCGATCACCACGGTGAACTTGGGCACCCGCGCGCACGACACGGCCGTGACCATCTTGGCGCCGTGCTTGGCGATGCCGCCCGCCTCGTACGCCTTGCCGACCATGAAGCCGCTGATGTTCTGCAGGAACACCAGCGGGATGCGCCGCTGGTCGCACAGCTCGATGAAGTGCGCGCCCTTCATCGCCGACTCGCTGAACAGGATGCCGTTGTTGGCGACGATCCCGACCGGGTGCCCGTGCAGATGGGCGAACCCGGTGACGAGCGTGGTGCCGTACTCGGCCTTGAACTCCAGGAAGCGCGACCCGTCGACCAGCCGCGCGATGACCTCGCGCACGTCGTACGGCTGCCGCGTGTCGGCGGGGATCAGCCCGTACAGGTCGCGCGGGTCGTGGCGCGGCGGCTCGGGGGCGACGGTGTCCCAGGGCCGCTCGGCGCGCGGGCCGAGCGTGGCGACGATGTCGCGGACGATGGCCAGCGCGTGCGCGTCGTCCTCGGCGAGGTGGTCGGTGACGCCGCTGACGCGCGCGTGCAGGTCGCCGCCGCCCAGCTCCTCGGCGCTGACCTCCTCGCCGGTGGCGGCCTTCACCAGCGGCGGGCCGCCGAGGAAGATCGTGCCCTGGCCGCGCACGATCACCGCCTCGTCGCTCATCGCCGGCACGTACGCGCCGCCTGCGGTGCAGGAGCCGAGCACGGCGGCGATCTGCGGGATGCCGCGCGCCGACATCGTGGCCTGGTTGTAGAAGATGCGGCCGAAGTGCTCGCGGTCGGGGAACACCTCGTCCTGCTTGGGCAGGAAGGCGCCGCCGGAGTCGACGAGGTAGAGGCACGGCAGCCGGTTGTGCAGCGCCACCTCCTGGGCCCGCAGGTGCTTCTTGACGGTCAGCGGGTAGTAGGTGCCGCCCTTGACCGTGGCGTCGTTGGCCACGATCACGCACTCGCGGCCGGAGACGCGGCCGACGCCGGTGATGATCCCTGCGGCGGGCGCCTGGTCGTCGTAGAGGCCGTTGGCCGCCAGCGGCGACAGCTCCAGGAAGCGCGATCCGGGGTCGAGCAGGCCGTCGACGCGGTCGCGCGGCAGCAGCTTGCCGCGCGAGACGTGACGCTGCCGCGATCGCTCGGGGCCGCCCAGCGCGGCGGCGGCGAGGCGCTCGCGCAGCTCGGCCGCGAGCCGCTCGTTGCGCTCGGCGTTGCTCTTGTACGCCTCGGCCCCCGGGGCGGCGGCCGACTTGAGCACCGGCCAGTCGCTCATGTGTCCCCTCTCGTCATGGCCGCGATGTTAGTCACCATTAACGTAATCGTCTAGCATGTGAGACGTGACGACTGCTCCGACCCCTACCCGCAATCGGGGAAACAGGCGCGCGGAAATCCTCCGGGCCGCCGCAGAGCTGTTCGCGGCACGCGGGTTCCACGGCGTGCCGATCGAGGACATCGGCGCCGCGGTGGGCGTCTCGGGCCCGGCGCTCTACCGGCACTTCGCGGGCAAGGAGGCGCTGCTGGCGGAGATGCTGCTCGACGTCAGCTCCCGGCTGCGCGAGTCGGCGGCGGCGGTCGTCACCTCCTCGACCGGCCCGGCCGAGACGCTCGACGCGCTGCTGCACGTGCAGATCACCTTCGCCATCGAGCAGCCGGCGCTGATCACCGTGCACGACAGGGAGCTGGGCAACGTGCCCGAGCGGGAGCGGCGGCAGATCAGGCGGCTGCAGCGGCTGTACGTGGAGGAGTGGGTGACGGTGCTGGCCGAGCTGCACCCGGCCTGCCCGGCCGCCCGGCTGCGCGCCGCCACGCACGCGGTGTTCGGCCTGCTCAACTCCACGCCGCACAGCGCCGGGGAGCTGCCGGGCGAGGCCATGCGCCCGCTGCTGCACGCCATGGCCGGGGCCGCGCTGGAGGCCGCTGTTAACGCTCGTTAACACTCTGGGCAAAGGACGAGGCCCGGGACCGCGGCGGTCCCGGGCCTCGCGCCTGCCGGTCAGGCGGGCCGGACGGTCAGCGCTTCACGCGGACGTAGTCCGAACCGCTGGTGTCACCGTAGGTGTCGTCGTCGCCCTGGTAGACGAACTTCCAGCGGCCCGACTTCCAGGCCTTGACCTTGGTGTAGATCTTGCCGCTGCTGTTGGACCAGGTGGACTTGACGTAGGAGTACTTCGCGGACCCGGAGGGCTTGAAGTACAGCCGCACCTTGCCCTTGTAGCCGTCCCAGTCGCCCTCGTCGTCGACCTGCAGCTTGGCCCGGAACCTCAGGTGCTTGCCGCGCTTGACCGGCTCCGGGTAGGCGTTGAAGGAGATGACGCGGGTGTCGGCCTTGACCGCCGGCGGCGGGGTGGGCTCGACGACGCGGACCCAGTCGGTGCCGCTGACCGAGCCGTCGACGCCGCGGGCGCCGTCGAACTCGGCGCGCCACCAGCCGGAGTCGTACGCGGTGGCCCGTGCCCAGAAGCGGCCGTCCCTGTCGGTCACGTCGCTGGTGACGCGCCGCCAGTGGCTGGAGCCGTGCTCCTTGAACATGATGGACACGCGCTCGCCCGGCAGGTCGCGCCAGCCCTCCACCTGGAGGGTGCCGGTGAAGCTGAGCCGGTCACCGCGGGTGACGGGCTCGTGGTAGGCGTTGAAGCCGGTGATGCGGCTGTCCCGGTCGCGCCACCGTACGGAGACGCGGTCGGTGTCGCTGACGGAGGACCTGGCCTCGGCGTTGCCGCCGAACTCCGCCCGCCACCAGCCGGTCGCCCCGGCCCGGACGTGGGCGGAGAACCAGCCGCTGCGGCGGGTGGTGACGGTGGTGACGTGCCGGTAGGCGTCGGTGCCGCGGGCGCGGAAGGTGATGGTGACCTTCTGCCCGCCGTACGCCTTGCCCTCGGCCTCGAGCTTGCCCGAGACCCTGAGCCGGTCACCCTTCTCGACCAGGTCGGGGTCGGCGTCGAACTCCACCACCTTGGTGTCGAGCGCCTTCTTCACCTGGAAGGTGCCCTTGGCGGAGGCGTCGCCGGCGATGGCGAGGAAGTTCCAGACGCCGGCGTTGGCGGCGGTGAACTCCTTGGTGGCCGTCCACCTGGTCTCCTGGCCGTGGGGCGACGGCTTGACCTCGACGGGCGTGAAGACGCCCGCGTCGCCGGGGGCCTTGAGCTGGAACTCGGCCTTTCCTGCGCCCTTGGTGGTGAACGTGAACGTCGCCTTGACGGGCTTGTCGAAGATCACCACGGGGGACGGGCTGACGTCGACCCGGGAGATGGTCTCCGCCGTGGTTTCGGCCACCGCCGACGCCGTCGGGGTCAGGGCCAGAGCCCCGGCGCCGACCGCGAGCGCGACGGCGGCCACGCGGGTGCGTTGTAACATTCGGGTTCCTTTCTGGATACCCCAGGGGTTTCAACGCGGCATTGAGGGTGCCACGTGCTTCTACCAGTAGACGAGGATCGGACGCCCCAAGTTCAGAATTCTGACAAGCTGTTATAGAAAGGGGTCAATCGGACCGGTCCAGCACCTGTCCACGCCGACTGGCAGACGGACGCCACGCGGACAGACATAATCGGCTTTGTGGCGCGCGACACTGTTGAGACTCATTTCATCCAGGCGGTTACGGCTCTTGAGGGCGGCGCGGCGCGAGATCCCGCCGACCCCGTCCGCGACGGCACCACGCTCACCGGCGCGGAGTGCCGCAGGCTCTACAAGCGGCAGGTCGACAGCCGGTTGCTCGACATCGCGGCCCGCTGGCTGCGCGAGCAGGACGAGGGCTTCTACACGATCGGCTCGGCCGGTCACGAGGGCAACGCGGCCGTCGCCGCGGCCCTGCGGCCCGGCGACCCCGCCCTGCTCCACTACCGCTCCGGCGCCTTCTATCTGACCCGGTCGGAGCAGGCCGGGCGGCTGCCCGAGCAGGGCATCCGCGACGTGCTGCTGGGCCTGACCGCCTCGGCCGACGAGCCGATCGCGGGCGGGCGGCACAAGGTGTTCGGCCACCCCGACCTGGCGGTCATCCCCCAGACGTCCACCATCGCCAGCCACCTGCCCCGGGCCGTCGGCGTGGCGTTCGCCATCGAGCGGGCCCGCGCGCTCGGCGCCCCCTCGGCGTGGCCGGACGACGCGATCACCGTGTGCAGCTTCGGCGACGCCTCGGCCAACCACGCCTCGGCGCTGACGGCGTTCAACACCGCCGCCTACGCCACCTTCCAGGGGCAGCCGCTGCCGATCCTGTTCGTGTGCGAGGACAACGGCATCGGCATCAGCGTCCGCACCCCCAAGGGCTGGGTGGAGGCCGCCGCCCGGCGCCCCGGCATCACGTACTTCGGCGCCGACGGCTGCGACCTGGCGCAGGCGTACGACGTGGCGCGGCAGGCGGCCGAGCACGTGCGCACCCACCGCTCCCCCGCGTTCCTGCACCTGTCCACCGTGCGGCTGATGGGACACGCGGGCTCCGACGTCGAGCTGGCCTACCGCACCCAGCGGGACATCCGCGCCGACCTGGAACGCGACCCGCTGGTGGCCACGGCCAGGCTGCTCGTCGAGGCCGGCCAGGCCACCCCCGAGGAGCTGCTGTCGCGCTACGAGCTGTCGCGCGAGCACGTGCTGCGGATCGCGCTGGAGACCACCCGCACCCCGCGGCTCGGCTCCGCCCGCGACATCATGGCGCCGATCGCACCCCGCCAGGCCGACCTGATCGCGAAGATCAGCCCGGTGGCCGCGGAGGCGTCGACCCGGGAGAAGGCGTTCGCCGGGACGCTGCCGGAGTCCGAGGGCGGCGTGACGCTCTGCCAGGCGATCAACCGCACGCTCGCCGACGCGCTGGCCGTCTACCCGGAGATGATGGTCTTCGGCGAGGACGTGGCCAAGAAGGGCGGCGTCTACGGCGTCACCCGGGGGCTGCAGAAGCGCTTCGGCCACACCCGGGTGTTCGACACGCACCTGGACGAGCAGGCCGTGCTCGGGCTGGCGCTCGGCGCCGGGGTGTCGAAGCTGCTGCCGGTGCCGGAGATCCAGTACCTGGCCTACCTGCACAACGCCATCGACCAGATCCGGGGCGAGGCGGCCACGCTGTCGTTCTTCTCCCAGGGCGCCTTCCCGAACCCGCTCGTGGTGCGGGTGGCCGGCTACGCCTACCAGAAGGGGTTCGGCGGCCACTTCCACAACGACAACGCCGTGGGCGCGCTGCGCGACATCCCGGGGCTCGTCATCGCCTCCCCGTCGCGCCCCGACGACGCCGCCTCGATGCTGCGCACCTGCCTGGCGGCGGCCCGTACCCAGGGATCGGTCTGCGTCTTCCTGGAGCCGATCGCGCTCTACCACACCAAGGACCTGTTCGACGAGGGCGACGGCGGCTGGCTCGCCCCGTACGCGCCGCCGTCGCGCTGGGCGGAGACGCACGTGCCGATCGGCCGGGCCCGCTCCTACGGCGAGGGGCGCGACCTGACGATCGTCACGTTCGGCAACGGGCTGCGGATGAGCCTGCGGGCGGCGGTGCGGCTCACCCAGGAGGGGTTCAGCTGCCGGGTGCTCGACCTGCGCTGGCTGGCCCCGCTGCCGGTGGAGGACCTGCTGCGGGCGGCGGAGCTGACGGGCAAGGTGCTCATCGCCGACGAGACCCGGCACACCGGCGGCGTGTCGGAGGGCATCGTGGCCGAGCTGCTCGACGCCGGCTTCGAGGGCAAGATCGCCCGCGTGACCTCGTCCGACAGCTTCATCCCGCTCGGCGACGCGGCCCGGCACGTCCTGCTGTCGGAGGAGGAGATCGAACAGGCGGCCCGCAAGCTCCTCAGCTGATCGCCGGGCCGGCCGCTCTCCTGTGACCTGCGGGTATAGCAGAATGACTCAGCGTGATCGCCCGCTCGCTGTCGCGCGCCCCCGGGTATCGGTGGGTGGTGCTCCTGCTGTGCTGGGCGTCGTTCACCATGACGTCGCTCGACCGGTCCGCCTGGGGCCGGCGGCGGTGGCGGTGGGCGAGGGGCTGGGGATGTCGCTGGCCGGGCTGGGCGTGTTCGCGACCGCCTACTACGCCGGTTACGTGATCTCCAACGTGGCGGGCGGGGCGCTGACCGACCGGGTCGGGGCGCGGGCCGTGCTGTTGGGGTCGCTGCTCGTGGCCGGCGGCGGCATGCTGGCGTTCGGGTCGAGCCGGTCGGCGGGCGCGGGGATCGCGCTCCAGGGGCTGATCGGGCTGTTCGCCGGGGCCGACTACTCGGCGGGGCTGAAGCTCGTCGCGACCTGGTTCCCCGGCCGGGAGCGCGGGACGGGCGGGCCGGGCGGCCGGACCCCCGGCCGCTGCTGGCCGACCGTGACCTGCTGCTGCTCGGGCTGGCCGGGTTCGGCGCGCTGTGGGGCACGTACGGGTTCGTCACCTGGTCCAACACGCTCATGATCAAGGGCAGCGGGGTCGACCCGGTCACGCCGGGCACCGTGGTCGTGATGTTCGCGGTCGTGGCCGTGGTGTGCAAGCCGCTCGTCGGACTGGCCACCGACCGGATGGGCATCCGGCTGGCGGTCGCGGTCCTGCTCTGCTTCGTCCGCGACCGCGACCCGATTCCCTAGCGCGTCACCCCACCGGCGGCCGCGTAGCCGCCGGCTCGCCGGGTCAGCCGAGGCGGCGCGCGGTGTTGACCTGCTCGCCGAGGCCGGCGATGCGGGTCACGAGCTTGCTGCCGTCGCCCAGGTAGCGCGGCGGCCTGCGGGCGTGGCCCACGCCGCCGGGCGTGCCGGTCGCGATCACGTCGCCCGGCCGCAGCGTGACGATCCCCGAGATGTACGCGATCAGCTCGGCAGGCGGGAACACCAGGTCGGCGGTGTCGGCCTGCTGCACCACCTCCCCGTCGACCTCGCACTGCATGGCCAGCCCGCCCTCCTCCAGCTCGTCGGGCGTGACCAGGTAGGGGCCGAAGGGCGTGGTGGCCTCGAACGTCTTGCCCTGCAGCCACTGCGCCGTGCGGTTCTGGTAGTCGCGCACGCTCACGTCGTTGAACACCGCGTAGCCGGCGATCGCGGCCCCGGCCTGCTCGGGCGTGGCGTGACGGACGTCCGCGCCGATGACGACGGCGAGCTCGGCCTCCCAGTCGACCGCGTCGGAGACGGCCGGCAGCTCGATGTCGTCGTACGGGCCGATCAGCGCGTCGGCGAACTTGGCGAACAGCGTAGGATACGCGGGCAGCTCGCGGCCCATCTCCAGGATGTGCGCGCGGTAGTTCAGCCCGACACAGATGATCTTGCCGGGCTGCGGCACGACGGGCGCCAGGTCGGCGGTGGTCAGCGGGTGACGGGCGCCGTCGGCGGCCGACGCCCGCTCGCGCCAGTCGTGGTGCGCGAGCAGCGCGCCGACGTCGGGCGAGCCGACCTCGACGGCGAGATCGCCGTCGATCCGCACGGCGGCGGTACGACGCGGCAGGCGCAGGGTGGCGAGCTTCACGCAGGTTCCCTCCCGATCGTGGGGCAGTCCCTCGAACGGGCCCAACGCTAGGCCCCGGATTCCGGGTCCCGCACTAGCATTCTGGTATGAAGAACAGGCCCGCCTACCCGCTGGGCTCTGTCGACAACGTGCTGCTGATCCTGCACATGCTGCGCGACCAGGGGCGGCTCAAGGTCAGCGACGTGGCCAGGGAGCTGGGCATCGCCCGCTCCACCGCGCACCGCCTGCTGGCCATGCTGGTCTATCGCGACTTCGCCGTCCAGGACGAGCATCACACCTATCTGCCCGGGCCCTTCCTCACCTCCCGGCAGGCGCACCCCGGCGACTCGGCGCTGCGCGAGCTGCGCGCCCTGGTGCGGCCCGCGATGGAGGCGCTGTGCGCGCGGACGCAGGAGACGGTGAACCTCATGGTCAGGATCGGCACGGAGGCGCGTTTCCTCGACAGCGTGGAGTCGTCGCAGATCCTGCACGTGGGCGACAGGAGGGGCACGATCCTGCCCGCCCGGGGCGCGTCCGGCGGCAAGGCCCTGCTGGCCACGCTGCCCCGCGACGACGTCCTCGGCCTCTACCCGGACCTGCCGGCACCCGAGCGCGCCGCCCTGCTGCGGGAGCTCGACGAGATCAGGGCGCGCGGCTACGCGCTCAACGTCGAGGGCACCGAGCAGGGCGTGTCGGCGATCGGCGCGGTCCTGCGCAACGGCAACGGGACGGCGGTGGCGGCGCTGTCGATCTCGGTGCCGACCACGCGGTTCGCCGCCGACCGGGTGCCGGTGTTCGCGGCCGAGCTGGCGGGCACGGTGGCCGAGGCCCAGCGCGCGCTCACGGCCTTCCCCGACTGATCAGCCGCGACGCCGCCGTGGCGCTCACAGCCAGTCGCGCTTCTTGAAGATCACGTAGAGGGTCACGCAGCTCGCGACCATGAGCGCCATCGCGAACGGGTAGCCGAACGCCCAGTGCGTCTCCGGCATGACGTCGAAGTTCATCCCGTAGACGCCGCCCACCACCGTCGGGGCGAACAGGATGGCCGCCCAGGCGGAGATCTTCTTGACCTCCTCGCCCTGTTGGATGCTGACCTGGGTCATCCTGGCCATCTCCTCGTTCTGCGCCTGGCTCACCAGGGTCGAGTTGACCAGCAGGATGTTCTGGAGCTGCTGCTTGAACGAGCCGAGGCGCTCGTTGACGGTGATGGCGTGGTCGCTCACGTCGCCCAGGTAGCTGCGCAGCTCGTCGTCGAGGCCGTACTTGTCGGCCCCGGCGATGAGGCCGTCGATGATCCGCGACAGCGGCGCGGTGGCCCGCTGGAACTCGATGACCTCGCCGGACAGCTCGTAGACGCGGCGTGAGACGGCCGGGTCGCCGCCGAAGACCTGCGCCTCGATCTCCTCGATGTCGGTCTGCAGCCCGGCCACCACGGGGGCGTAGCCGTCGACGACCGCGTCGAGGATGGCGTACAGCACGGCCTGGGGGCCCTGCCGGAGCAGGTCGGGGTCGGACTCCATGCGCTTGCGCACGGCCTGGAGGTCGGGCGCCTCGGCGTGCCGTACGGTGATCACCACGTCGGGGCCGACGAAGACGTGCAGCTCGCCGAACGCGACCTCCTCGACGTCGTCGAGGTAGCGGGCGGCGCGCAGCACCACGAACAGGGTGTCGCCGTAGCGGTCGGCCTTGGGCCGCTGGGAGCCGACGATGGCGTCCTCCAGCGCCAGCTCGTGCAGCTCGAACTCCTCGGCGAGCTTGACCAGCTCCCACTCTTTCGGGCGGTACAGGCCGATCCAGGCCATGTCGCCGGGGTTCTCCTTGAGGTGGGCGAACGCGTCGGCGAGCGAGGCCGGGCAGGCGACGATCCGCCCGTCGCGGTAGATCGTGTTGTTGATGACCGTGGGCTGGTAGGGCGGCTCCTCCCCGGCTCGCGGGTCCATGGAGTGCTCGGGCGCCTCCTCGCGGCCCCCGCCGCGTCTGAACCCCTTCACCTTCGCCATGCCACCTCCTAGGTCTGCAGGTTGTCGAGCTCCTGCTGGGCCCGGTCCCTGATGGTCTTGCGCCACATGGGGGTCCAGCCGAACAGCAGGCCGTGCGGCCGCCCCAGCGCCATCCTGGACCAGCGCTTGAAGTCGAACTCGTCATGATGCCGGACGATCAGGTCGTCCTCGAACCGGAACAGCGCGTCGATCTCGTTGACCACCAGCCGCCCGGTGCGGTGGAAGGTGTAGCGGGCGGTCCAGTGGGCGCTGCCGGAGAACTCGTCGGCCCGCACGTCACGGTAGGTGGACGCCAGGCCGTCGCGCACGCCGAGCTGCAGGCGCCACATCGCCATCACGCGCTCGCGGCCCTCCACCTCCTGGAAGATCGGGTCACCGAAGCTCACGTCCGGGTGGTAGCACCGTCGCATGGCCGCGTAGTCGGCGCGGCCCAGAGCCTCGTAGAAAGCGCTGATCAGCGCCACGTGCGGATCGTTCACCCTGATATCAGATCATGGCCAGGCCGTTGCTCCAGCACACGGCTCTCAGCCAGTCGTCGCCTAGGTCGAGCCGGTCGAGGGCCTGGAGCTGGTGGGCGTACGGATGGGGGATGGTCGGGAAATCACTGCCGAGGACAATCTTCCCAGCGATTCCGAAATCACGCAGGGCCGGGAGAAGTCTTCGAGGAAACGGCATGCCCAACTCCGCGAAGTCCGTCAGCGCCATCGTGGTGTCCAGCGCCACCCGCTCGTAGCGCCCGGCCAGCTCGAAGAACGCCGCGTAGTCCGGCATGCCGAGGTGCGCGATCACCACCCGCAGCCGGGGATGGCGGCGCAGCACGTCGCCGATCGGCCCGGCGCCGAGGTGGCCGCCGGGCACCGGGACGGCGCTGGCGTGCACGACCACCGGGACCCCGGCCTCGGCCAGCAGCCCCCAGATCGCCTCCAGCTCGGGGGCGCGCGGGTCGAAGCCGCCGACCTGGAGGTGCACCTTGAAGATCCGCGCCCCCTCCTCCAGCGCGCGCCACACGTACGCCTCGGCGCCCGGCTCGGGATAGAAGGTCGCTGACGGGACGCAGCCGGGCGTGCGGCGGGCGAAGCCGAGCGTCCAGCCGTTGAGGTCGGCCGCCATGCCGGGGCGGTGCGCGTACGCCAGCGCGGGGAAGGCGAGCAGGCCCAGCTCGCGCAGCCGGGCCACCCGCTCGGCCACCGGCCAGGCGTACGTGATCCGCCAGCCGTCCCCCATCAGCGGGCCGCCGTGGGTGAAGTGGTGCCACACCCGGCGCTCCATCCGCTCGGGCAGGAAGTGCACGTGCAGGTCCACCAGGCCGGGCAGGCCGAGCGCCCGCCACCACCCCGGAACCGCAGAATCATGTTCTGTGAGCACAGTCGTGACCATACATGGATAGGGTTTTTCCTCGATGGACAAGCTCTGGGCTCAGCTGATCCAGGTCCAGGACGCCCCCGATCCGTGGATCGTGGCCGTCTCCGGGCTGGCGGCACTCGCGATCGTCACCTTCACCGCGCCCTGGCGCCTGTCCCGGGGGCTGATCACCATCGCCCACGAGGGCGGGCACGCCGTGATGGCGCTGCTCACCCGGCGCAAGCTGGAGGGCATCCGGCTCCACTCCGACACCTCCGGCGTGACGCTGACCAGGGGGCGGCCCACCGGGCCCGGCATGGTGCTCACCGCGCTGGCCGGCTACCTCGCGCCGTCGCTGCTCGGGCTGGCCGCCGCCTGGCTGACCGAGCAGGGCCGCATCACGCTGCTCGTCTGGGGGATGCTCGCGTTCCTGGTGTGCATGCTGCTGCTCGTCCGCAACCTGTACGGGGCGCTCATCCTGCTGGTGACGGGCGGGGCGGTGTTCGCGCTGGTCATGTACGCGCCGGCCGGGGTGCAGCAGGGCGTGGCGCTGGGGGTGTCGTGGTTCCTGCTGTTCGGCGGGGTGCGGCCGATCGTGGAGCTGCAGCGCAAGCGGCGCAGGCGGCAGGCGCGCGACTCCGACGCCGACCAGCTCGCGCGGCTGACGTTCCTGCCCGGCGGGTTCTACGTGTTCTTCTTCCTCCTGGTGGCGGGGGCGTCGGTGGTGGCCGGCGGCTACTTGATGAATCCACTCTGACGTCCCGAAATTTCACACTAAACTCTCCCGTGACAGGGGGGAAGTTGTGCTGCCAGTCGAGGACGCGCCCGGTTACCGGGTACTCGATCAGGCCGGCCAGGGCGGGTTCGCCGTCGTCTACCGCGCCTACCAGGAGCGCCTCGACCGGGTCGTGGCGCTGAAGGTGCTGTCGGTCGACCGCGTCGACCAGCGCACGATGCGCCGCTTCCAGCGCGAGCTCCAGCTCACCGGCCGCCTCACCGGCCACCCCAACGTGGTGACGGTCTTCGACACCGGCGTGACCCGCTCCGGCAAGCCGTACATCGCCATGGACTTCTTCGAGAACGGCTCGCTGCGCGACAAGCTCCGCAACGAGGGCCCGTTCCCGGTGGCCGAGGTGCTGCGCACCGGCGTCAAGCTCGCCGGCGCGCTCGCCGCCGTGCACGAGGCGGGCGTCCTGCACGGCGACATCAAGCCGCAGAACATCCTCATCTCCCGCTACGGGGAGCCGGCCGTGGCCGACTTCGGCGTGGCCCGGGTCGTCGACTCGGCGGAGATCTCCGCGACCTCCCAGGCGTTCACGCCGCTGCACGCCGCGCCCGAGGTGCTGACCGGGCAGCCGCACTCGGTGTCCACCGACGTCTACTCGCTCGGCTCGACCCTCTACCACCTGCTGGCCGGGCAGCCCGCCTTCCACAGCCCGACCGACCCGTCGATCGCGCCGCTGATGTACCGGGTGCTGAGCGCGGAGCCGCCGCCGATCGACCGGCCCGACGTGCCGCCCGTGGTGACGCGGACGGTGCTGCGCGCGATGGCCAAGCAGCCGGAGCTGCGTTACGGGTCGGCGCGCGAGTTCGGGCAGCGGCTGCGGCAGGTGCAGGCGGAGCTCGGGCTGCCGGTGACGGACCTCCTCGGCGAGCCCGCCGCCCCTCAGCCTGCCGCCTCTCAGGTCGCGGTCCCTCAGGCCGCCGCCCCCCATGCCGTCGTCCCGCAGCCCACCGTCCCGCAGCCCGCGTCGTACGGTCCGCCGCCCGGTGCGGGTCCGGGGGCGCCGGGCGGAACCGGGACCGGGAGCGGGGCCGGGGGCGCGACGGCGTGGCAGCAGTCGGCGGCCCCGCGCGTCACCCGTCCCGCCGGGTACGAGCCCCCTCCCCCGCAGCGGACCTCGCGGCTGGGCGTCAAGGTGGCGGTGACCGCGAGCGTCACGGCCGTGGCCGTGGCGGGCACGGTCCTGGCCGTGTGGCTCTCCCTGCAACGCGCCGACCCTCCGGCCACGCTGCCCACGGCCCGGTCCGGCACGTCGGAGCCCCAGTCACAGTCGGAGGCTCCCACGATCGACCGGCGCAGTGTCGCCGCGCTGGCCCCCCGCCAGGTGAAGGTCACCTCGGACCGGGGCGCGCTGGTCGAGCTGTCGTGGGCACTGACCGCCAAGGCCCGCCGCTACCCGGTGGTGGTGCAGCGTTCTCCGGTGGAGAAGGGCGGCCAGCCGCTCACCCCGGTGGAGGCGGGCGCCACCTCGGCCCGCATCGGCGGCCTCGACCCGGACCAGGGCTACTGTTTCGTGGTCGGCGTCCCGCTGGACATCGCGGAGAGCAGCACGGTCGCCTGGTCCAAGCCCGCCTGCATCAGGGGCGCCCGCCCGGCGAGCTAGCCCGCCGCGCCCAGGAAGCGGCGGACGTCGGCGATCTCCGCATCGAGGGAGCCCGGGTCGACGAGGTCGGCGAACGGGGTGACCGTGACGGCGGCGGCCTTGCGCGTCCAGGTGCCCGCGATCCGGCCGCCGGCGATGACGACGGGGCGCAGGACGCCGCCGCCGGGGAAGACGGCGCGGGCGTGCTCGGGCGCGAGGATCGGGTCGCGGCTCTTCCAGCCCAGCAGATACTCGTCGAAGGCGGGCGCGAGGCGTACCACCGGCTCCTGCGGGGCGGGGGCGGCTGGCGCGGGGGCGCGCCAGGCGGCGCGGGCGGCGCCGAGGGACAGGCCCGACCAGGCGGCCAGGTCCTCGGGCCCGGCCGGGTGGTGGGCGCGGCGGTAGCGCAGGCCCAGCTCGGCGAGGGCGCGGTCGCGGTCCGGCTCGGGGGTGACGGGCGCGCCGAGCCAGTCGGCGGCGTGCACGTACGTGGGCTTGCCGCCGCGCGGCGGGCCGAGGACGGCGAGGCCGTGGTGGGCGGCGAGCGCGACCAGGTGGACGATGCCCTGGCCGCTCGCCCGGCCCGCCAGGCGTTCGGCGAGGTCGGCCTTGGTGAGCGGGCCCTGGCCGGCGAGCGCGCGGCCGATCAGCGGGAGGAGGTCGTCGCCGGTGACGCCTTCCTGGGCCAGGCGGCGCCGCGCGGCGGTGTCGTTGCGGGTGAGCGCGTGGACCCAGGGCAGGTCGTCGCGGTGGACGAAGTGGAGGGTGCCGCGCGGCCCCCACGTCCTGACGATCTCCCTGGAGTGCCAGGCGGCCTCGACGTCCGCGCGGGTGAGGGTCGCCGAGCGGGCGCGGAAGGCCAGCAGGGCGGAGACGATGTCCTGGGCCTGCACGGCGAGCAGGCGCCGGACGACGTCGCCGGCGCCGAGTCCCGGCGGGCGGTGCAGGAGCTGGGCTTCCACGCTGCGCATGCCGGTCATCGTAGAAGGATCCGGTCGCGGAGGCGGGCGGTGAGGGGGGTGCGGGCACGTACGGCCAGGCGTACGGCGTCGCTGCGCCGCCAGGCCTCGTCGGCGGCGGCGGACCCGACGTCCTCGGGGGCGTAGCGGGCGAAGTTGGTGATGTCGGCCAGCGGCCGGAGGTCGGGGCTGACGGCGCCGGAGCGGGCCACGACCTCCTCGGCGGTCAGCGTACGCGCGTCGCGCAGCCCCAGGTCGTCGCAGGTCTGCCGCCACGCGCCGAGCACCCGCTGCCCCGGTGCGGGGGCGTTGCGGCGGGCGCGCCTGCGCCACCACGGCCGCGCCGCCGCCACCCCCAGGTACGCCACCAGCAGCACGGCGAGGACCGCCGGGGCGATCAGCCAGAGCGGGAGGCCGCCTTCGGACGCGTCGCCGGTCCCCGTACGGGTCGGGCGCGACTGCTTGGGCTTGCTGGTGCCGCCCTGGGTGAACTCGCCCGCGAGCTTCTCGCTCTCCTGGATGGCGGACGACACCACGTCGTGGTCGTCCTTGGAGCCGCTCCGGCCGGGTGTGGGGTAGAAGGGCCGCCAGCCGAGCTTGTCGAACTTGATCTCCGCCCACGCCATCACATGTCCCGATTTAACGTGATAAACGCCGTCAGGACCGGCCTCGCCGGGACGGAAGCCCACCACCACCCGCGACGGCAGCCCGAGCGTCCTGGCCATGAGCGCGAACGCCGACGCGAACTGCTCCGACGTCCCCCGGTGCGTGGTCTCCAGGAAGAACTCCAGCCCCTTGAGCGAGTGCCCCGGCGGCGCGGTGACGTCGTACCCGGCGTTGGCCCGCAGGTAGCTCTGCAGCCGGTACGCCTGCTTGATCGGCGCGTCCGCGCCCTTGGTCGCCTCCTGCGCCAGCTCCGTGAACAGCTTGCGCTGCGGCCCCGCGGGAAAGGCGGTCAGCGACGCGTCGGCGACGGGCGCGGCGTCGAGCAGGTCCTGCTTGGACGGCTTGGCCACCCGCGAGGTCACCTGGTAGGCGAAGCCCTTGCCCGGCTTCACCTCGGCGATCAGCGCGCCGCTGCCGGGGTCGACGGCCAGCCCGCGCACCCCCGTGACCTCGACCGGCCGCTCGGCCGCGGGCAGCCAGGTGCCCGGCAGCCCGCTGAACGTGACGCTCTGCCGTACGGTCTCCGCCGGGCCGTCCCACTCGCCCTCGGGCACCCGGCCGCCCGTCGGCTGGAAGCGGGCGGCGGACGTCCACCGCACCCCGTCGTAGCGGTCGAGCACGGCCAGCCGCCAGTTGAGCGGTTTGTCGGCCTTGACGGTGAACAGGTCGCGGGCGGGCATCTGCAGCCACGCCGACACGCGGTCGAGCGGGCTGACGCTGTCGACGCGGCGGGGCGGCGGCAGCTCGGCGTTCTCGCGCGGGTTGTACGGCTCGGCGGCAATGGGCAGCAGGGGCCCGGCGACCAGGGCGAGCGCGGCCAGCGCGGCCCCGGCGGGCACGCCCGCGAGCAGCCAGAGCGCCGGGCGTCCCTCCCTGACCAGCGCGAGGGCGACGACGAGGACAAGGAGGGCGCCGGCCACCGGCAGGTTGGAGCCTTCGCCGTCCACGCCCAGCAGCAGCGCGACCCCGTACACGACCAGGGCCGGAAGGGCGGCGGCCAGGCGGGTGCGGGTGCGGTTGAGCACCTCGGCGCCGATGACGGCGGCGGCCCAGACGAGCGTGTGCGCCAGCACGAGCAGGCGCGGCTCCGGCGGGGCGGGCAGCAGCGTGGTGAGCAGCCCCTGCCAGGCGTTGGCCACGTCCGCGAACACCCCGGGGGCCGGGCCGCCGTAGAGCGGGATCGTCCCGGCGAACCACAGCACCACGTCGAGCAGCAGCGCCAGCCAGAGCGGCCGGGCCCGGGTGAGGGCCGCGACCAGCGCGGGAGCGACGGCAGCGGGCACGAGCGCGAGGATCAGCCCGGTGCCGGCGAACACCCGGTGGAACCCCCACCCGGCGGTCCCGGCGAGGGCGGCGACGAGCGCGAGACCGGCGAGCCGGTGCCAGGTCGTCGGGGTCGCCGGGGTCATCTGGCCCCCCACAGCAGCGGCAGCGCGTCGAGCTCGGCCAGCGGGATCACGGTGACGCCGGGCGCGCTGACGGCTCCCGCGCCCACGTACACGCAGATGACGCGGTCGAAGCGGCGGCGGACACCGGCGACGCGGCCCGCCTCGGCGGGGTCGGCGGTGACGAGGACGAGCGAACCGCCGCCGCGCGCCAGCCGCATCGCCTCCGTGACGCCCGTCGTGCCGGGGCCGACCAGGGCGAGCCGGTCGAGCAGCAGCTCGCCGTCGGACTTGGTCTCGGCCACCGGCCCGTCGCCGGTGACGACCCGGACGGGGAACCCCGCCCCGGCCGCCGCGACGGCCGCCGAGGCCGCGGCGTCCACGGCGAGCTCGGTGAGGTCGCGGGTGTCGAGGACGACCGTGGTCGTGGGCAGGCTGGCGTCGATGAGCTGGCGGACCATGAGCGTGCCGGTGCGGGCGCTGGAGCGCCAGTGGACGTGTCGCAGGTCGTCGCCGACGACGTACTCGCGCAGCGTGTGGAAGGTGACGGTGCCGCTGGGCGCGTTGTCGCTGGCCGGGCCCTCCAGGTGGTGCGCCCTGCCGGACGGCGGCACCGTGAGGGCGGCCGTGCGCGGGCGGACCAGGAGCCTCGCGGCCTCGCCGTACTCCCTGACGCGGCGCGTGAGCCCCAGCGGGTCGGCCCGCACGAGCGTCAGCGGGCCGATCGGGATGTCGCCGCGCACCTGCGTGGGCAGCGGGTACGAGACGGTCCTGGTGCCGCCCCTGGGCAGCCGGGGCAGGTCCACGGCGTGCTCGGACGCGCCGATCCGGTCGTGGGCGCGCAGCCCGCTCAGGCCCCGCCCGCCGAGGTTGCGCACGTGCAGGACGGCGACGGCGGCCTCGCCGCGCGGCACCTTCAGCGGCGTCACCTCGCGCCGCACCTCCAGTCTGGGCCTGGGCGCGGTCCAGGCGAGCGCGGCGGCCAGCGCGAGCAGGCCGCCGGTGGCGAGCACGACGGGCTCCGGGTAGCCGAGCGCGAACCCGGCCGCGTACAGCGCGGCCGAGCCGGCGAGCGTCCCCCAGCCGAGCGGCGTCAGCACTAGGCCGCCTGGGGCACGGGCATCCCGGCGAGCAGCTCGCCGAGCACCCCGGCGGCGGTGACCTCGCGCAGCTCGGCCTCGGGCGTGCGGATCAGCCGGTGGGCCAGCACGGGCACGGCCAGCGCCTTGACGTCCTCGGGCACCACGTAGTGGCGTCCGGCGGCGGCGGCCTTGACCCGGGCGGCCCGCAGCAGGGCCAGGCTGCCGCGCGGGCTCGCGCCGAGCCGCAGGTGCGGGCTGGTGCGGGTGGCCGCGCAGAGCGCCACGATGTAGTCGTAGACCGGGTCGGCGACGTGGATGCGGGTCGCGAAGTCGATCATCCCGGCGACGTCGGAGGCGCGGGCGACGACCGGCAGCCGTTCGACCTGCGGGCCGGTGGGCATGCCCTTGAGCACCTGCACCTCCGACGCGTGGTCGGGGTAGCCGACGGAGATCTGCATGAGGAAGCGGTCGAGCTGGGCCTCGGGCAGCGGGTAGGTGCCGTCCATGTCGACCGGGTTCTGCGTGGCGACCACCAGGAACGGCCGGGGCACCGGGTGCGGCTCGGCGTCCACGGTGACGCGGCGCTCCTCCATGACCTCCAGCAGCGCCGCCTGCGTCTTCGGCGAGGCGCGGTTGATCTCGTCGGCGAGCACGATGTTGGCGAACACCGGCCCCTGGTGGAACTCGAACTTCTGGTGCGCCTGGTTGAAGATCGACACGCCGGTGATGTCGCTGGGCAGCAGGTCGGGCGTGAACTGCACGCGCCGCCACTCGGCGTCCACGCTGGCCGCGATCGACCGGGCCAGCGTCGTCTTGCCGGTGCCCGGCACGTCCTCGATGAGCAGGTGCCCCTCGGCGAACAGGCAGATCAGCGCCAGCTCGACGGCCTCGCGCTTGCCGCGGATGACGTGCTCGATGTTGGTCGCGAGCAGCTGGAAGCGCTGCGCGAACTGGCCGGCGAGCTGCGCGGGCTGCTCGTGACCGTGCTGCTGGTGGCTGTAATGCGTCAACCGAGTCCCCTTCTCAGTCGGTGCACTCGTAGAGCGGGGCCGCCGGGAAGCCGCCGCGCGGCGTCTTCATCAGGGTGTCGCTGATGTAGCCGACGCCGCCGTTCCACTCGATCCTGTTCCAGATGTCGCTGGTCTCCCCGGACTGCTTCTCGCTGACCGACATGCCCTTGACCTGGCAGATCACTGTCAGGCTGAGGTACTTCCCCTGGTCGATCTGGCCGATCTGGCAGTTCCCCGTGGCACACGAATTGATCTTGGTGTTGGTCTCGTCGTTGTAGGCGTTCTGGTAGGCGTGCCTCGGGTAGGCCAGGTCCACCTCGGCGGTGACGGCCTCCTGGCTCTCCCCCGCCGCGTTCTTCGCCTTCAGCGTGAACGTGTGCTTCTGGTTGTTCTTCAGGCCCTCGACCCCGTACGAGGTGCCGCTGATGCCGTCCTTGTCCGCCGCGCCCGACAGCACGTACGTGACGTCCTGGCCGGCGTTCTCCGGGGCGCTCCAGCTTAGGTCGGCGCCCCGGTTCTTGGCCTTGGCGGCGAAGCCCGACGGCGGGCCAGGCGCCACGCACGGCTTGACCCCGGCGCTCGGGTCGGACGCGACCTCGCCGCCGGACCAGTGCGCGACGACGGTGAACGTGTACTCGCCCGCGCAGTCGCCCCCGGTGAACTCGAACCGGAACGGCCCGCCCGCGTCCACCTGCTGCGGCGTGACGCTGCCGTCGCCGCCGTCCACCTTCAGCGTGTAGCGCTCCACCTCGCCGCCCGCGGACGGGCTGAAACTGATGTCCACCCGGCCCGGCCCGGTCCTGGCGGTCACGGCCCCCGGCTTGCCGGGCGGCGTCGCGGACGGCGTGGGCGTGGGCGTGGGGGTCGGCGTGGGCGTCGCGACCGGCTTCCTGGTCCTCGTACGGGTCGGCTCCGGGTCCGGCTCGGCCTCCACCTCCTCCGTCCGGGTGGGACGCGGGTCCGGCTCGGACGTGGCGGGCTGCTCCTGCTCCTGGGTCTGCGTGGGCTCCGGCTTCGGCGTCTTGGGCCTGGGCGTGTTCGTCGGGCCCGGGACGTCGGAGTCGTCCTTGTCGATGTCGTGCTTGCGGCCTTCCGGGTCGATGACGATGGCCTTGTCGCCGTTCTCGTCGTTGGCCCAGAGCAGCCCGTCCTTGACGAACACCTCCACCTCGCCGGGGCCCTGCGCCACCTGGAGGGTGGTGGGCCGGCCGCCGTCGGCGCTGTCCCAGACGATCAGGGCGCCGCTGCTGCGGTCCGGCACGTACACCTTGGAGCCGAGCACCTGCGGCACGCCGAGCGCGGCCGGGTCGGACGCCTCGAACCGGGTGGTGAGCACCGAGTTGGACGCGGTGTCGATCACCACGAGCAGCCCCGAGTCGCCCGCCGTCAGCACCGGCACCAGCGGGCCCTCGGTGCCGGCCGGGGTGAGCACGCCGCCCTCGGCCGCCTGCGCGACCTCCTTCGGCAACAGGATTTCGCCCACGCCGCCGTCGGCGCCGACGAGCGTGGCCGTGGCGGCGCGCGTATTGACGATCAGCGGGACCGAGCCCGCGATGGTGACGGCCAGCTCCTCGCCGGGCTCGCCGACCTTCACCGGCGTACGGGCCACGCCGCCGGACACCGGCACCACCTCGCCCTTGGCGGTGACGGGCACCCACAGCGTGCCGGCGCCGTCGATGCGGGCCGCGCCCAGCGGGCCGGGCAGCGCGAGCGGCGCGCCCACGGTGTTGAGAGTGAGCGGGTCGATCCGCTGGACCTCGCCCTTCGGGTTCACCGCGTAACCGGTGTCGCCCGACAGCGCGAGCTGCACGCCGGCCGCGCCGAAGTCGCGTGACTGCGTGACGGTGAGCTGGCTGGGCTCGATCCGGCTCACGTAGCCGGTGCGCTCGTCGACCAGCAGCACGTGCGAGCCGTCCTGGACAACCTTGAGCTGCTTGCCCGCCTTGTCGTCGAGATAGCCGTCAACCTCCCCCGAGAGGCCGTTGACGTGCACGATCTTGCCTCGCGCGGCGGTCCAGAGCCAGGCTCCGACGTCGGCCAGCTTCGGGTTGGCGCTCGACACGCCCACACCGAAGAACGCCGCCGCCCCAGCCAGGATGACCGCCGCCGCCCCCGCGATCAGAGCCGTCGCCCGATCGCCTCGGAGTACGCGCATGCGATTACTCACTCCGTCGTACTGATTACTGTGCGTTTGCCCCCGTATGTATCAGGGGTCACCCTAGCGTGCCCCGGTAGCACGCGCATGCGGGCAAGGAATGTCGGCGCGAGGCCGTACCTTAGTGCGCGTGCCAGAGCAGCCCCTGACCCTCGACTCCGCGCTCACCGACGAGGCAGTGCTGTCGACCTACCGCCGCATGTTCGCGGCCCTGGCCCGCGACAGCGGGGCCGTGGTCGACGACCCCGCGCTCGTCGACATCGCCGAGACGCTGTTCGCCGCGTTCGCCGAAGCCGGCGAGGAATGGCTCACGCACGACCAGATGCGCTTCGCCTGCCGCGCCCACCCGGCCGACCAGTTCGACAACCGGCTGCGCGTCCTCAAGGGGCTCGGCGCCATCCGCGAGGTCTTCCCCAAACCCAACCAGCTGCGCTACCGCGCGTCGTTCACCAGCGTCGTCGGGCTCATGTTCATCAGGCGGATGATGGACGACGGCGGCCAGTCGGAGATGCACCGGCTGCTCGCCCTCGAAGACCTCAACGTCGCCGACCCGCGCACCACCATGGAAGAAGCCCGGCAGAGCGCCGTCAACCTCGCCCGCGCCTTCCGCCTGTGGGCGCTGGAGCTGATCACGCTCACCACCGGCACCATCGAGGAGCTGCGCGAGCAGGCCCCCAAGCTGTGGGGCACCGAGGAGATCGCGCACCGCGCCCAGAGCCTCCACGGCACCATCCTCACCCGCTGGCCCGAGCTCGACCGCGTCTGCACCGACCTGCGCGCCGCCATCTACTCCTACAGCGACGCCTCCCGCCGCGCCGCCGGCCGGCTCGCCGACTCCGCGGGCACCACCCGCAACCTCACGCTCCTGCCCACCGAGACGTGGCGCACCTTCGCCCAGACGGCGTCCAGGGAGCGGCTCGCCGCCGTGCTCGACGGCTTCCTCTTCGACGCCCCCGCGCCCTGGCACGACCCCGCCGCCATCGCCCGCGCCGTCGACGAGGCCCCGCGCCCCGCCCCCGCCCAGCCCACTCCCCCGCGCTCCACCCTGCCCGACCCCGGCCCCGAAGGCTCGCTCGACTCCTCACCCACGGCCGCCGCCGAACGCCTGACCGCCCTGGCCGAGTCCCTGCTCGGCGGCGCCTCCCGGGTCGCGCTGGCCGACGTCATCGACTCCGACTGGCCCTCGGCCCGGCGCCTGCTGGCCGACCTGACGAGCATCGACCTGCGTCCCGAACTGCCCTACCGGCTGGCCTGGTCCGACGGCCTCACCATCGACCCGTCCCGCGAGCCTGCCTGGCTCTCCCACGGCCACCTGGAGCGCACCCCATGACCACCCCGCCCCAGCCCCCTGCCGACCACCCACCGTCGGACCCGCTCCCTCCGGCCACCGGCCCGTCCCCGTCGGACGCGCGCCGTACGACGCCCGGATGGTCCTCCCCGGACGGGGGGCGTACGCTGTCCGGGCCCTCCTCCGAGGACGGCCGCCGCGCGCCGGCCGGATCGCCCCCTCGGGAGGGGCGCCGGGCGGGAGGCACGGCCTTGAAGGCAGCGTCGCAGGTGACGGCCGGTGCGGTGGCGCATGCGCGGGCCAGGGTCGAGGGACCGCTGACGTTGGGCGCTATGGAGGCGGCCCCCGCCGGGATGACCCGGCTGACCAGGCCCGACTCCACCGGCCAGGCACTCCCCGTATGGCCCGACGGGGTCACGCCGTCGCTGCTGGAGGAGCACCAGGTCCCGCCCATGCCCGTGGAGCGCTCCGGTGAGACCCGCCGCGTCCTCGCCGCCGTGCTCAAGTGCTGCTGGAGCGACCACGCGACCGACCCGTGGCCGGGCGACCCGGCGCCGCTGGAGCGCGTGCTCGACACCTACCGCGCGCTGATCGGCCGCACCGACGACCTGATGCGCAACTGGGCGATCGGCGCGCTGCGCCGCCTGCACGACTCGGCCTGGGTGTCGATGTCCGACGGCATCGTCTCCCTGGGGCCGCGCTGCGCCCTGTGGCCGGTCGAGTCCCACGCCGTCCTCCAGGAGCTGGTCCGCCGCATCCCCGAGCCGGAACGCCGGGCCCTCACGGTCGTAGCCGACGCCGACCTGGTCGCCGCCGCCCGCCCGGCGCCGCCGTCGATAGCGGTACCGCTATCGACGGCCCCACCAGCGCGGACACCGTCCACCCCCGCCCTGGGCCACGACGCCCCCGAAACGACCGAGCCCCACAACCCGCCCCCGCCCGGGCAGCCGGACGCGGTGCAGGACGGGCACCCCCCACAGGGCCACCAGCCCGTACGGGACACACAGCCGCACGACGAGCACCCGGTCCAGGCCGACCGGGACGCGCAGGCCCCGCAGGACGAGCAACCCGTGCCGGACGCCCAGCCCGTACCCGACGCCCAGCCTGCGCAGGACGTGCGGCTTAGGGCGGAGGGCTCTCTGGTGGAGGGGGTTGCCGGGGCCGGGGGGCGGGTGGAGGCGGGGGTGGCCGAGTTCGGCGATCTGCTGGACGCCTATGACGAGCGGCGGCGGGCCGAGCTGGTGGCCGCGTTCATGGTGGTGGAGCATGCCGCCGAGCCTGTGCAGGAGGCGAGGTTCGCCGCTCTGCGCGACCCGGCGTTGCGCCACACCCTGGCGGCGATGCTGGCCCGGCGGGGTCGCGTGCTGGTCCAGCATCGTGAGCGCTGGATCTCGGGCTATGACGACGAGATCGCCGCGCTGCACCGCGCCCCCGCCGCGGAGCAGCCCGCCGACGCCGAGCCGTCGGAGCCGGGCGTGGACGGACGGCGGTCGGATCGGCCCGCGCACGCCGGAGGTGGCAGGAGCGGGGCCCAAGGGCCGGGGCAGGGGCTCGGGGAGAGTGAGCGGGCGGTGCTGACGCTGGTGCTGGTGCACTCGGTGGCGATCCCGCGCGCCGAGGGCCTGCTGCCGGAGGACTCGTGGCTGTCGCCGCACCCGACGCCGGTGGACGAGCTGCGCCGCCACACCCAGTTGCCGATCGGCGAGCTGGAGTCGGCGTTGCGGACGTTGCGGCACGCCGGGCTGCTGACGCAGGTGAAGGCCGGTGAGGAGGCGGGCGGTTACGTTCCTGGCCCGCAGTTCCACCGGCTCACCCCGGCGGCGCGGCGGCGGCTGCAGGAGGAGCTGATCCTGGCCGCGGGCCCCGACACCCCGCTGGCGGCGGCCGTACGGGCTCGGAGGACGGCCAGGTGACGAGCGGGACGGCCCGCCGGACGAGCGGGGCCGTGGGTCAGGACGCAGATCAGAACGCGGATCAGGACGCATGGAAGGTTACGGGGAGCTGAAGTGGCGCAGGTGGAGAACGTCGTCGGGGATCGCGTGCTGGTCGCTGTGCAAGCGGTCAACATCTCCCGCCTGTCCACCCATCCGGTGCCGACGGTGCCGGGAACGCTGATCGTGGTGGCGGGGGCGGGCCCGAAGGACTCCAACGGGGCGGGCAAGTCCTCGTTCATCGCCTCGATCACGGCGCTGCTGGGTGACGAGCAGTGGCGGTTCGCGTCGGGGGCGAAGGCGGTGTCGGAGCTGCTGTTCAACGCGGAGCTGGCCAGCGGGGCCGGGGCGCGGCAGTGGGCGAGCGCCGATCACGGCTACATCGTGGGCGTGTTCGGGCCGCCGGGGATGCGGGAGTTCGCGGCTCCGGCCGAGCCGGTGGCGGCGGCGGGGGACGACGGGGAGCTGTTCGAGGTGCCGGACGACTCCAGCGGGCCGGTGACGGTCTGGTTGCGGGTCAACCAGGAGGCTCCGCATCTGGAGATCCGGTGGCGGGCCGGGGTGCATCTGGCCGCGGCGGCGTCGGAGGCGGAGCGGGTGGCGCGGGCCGACGAGCTGTGGGGTTCGCTGCCGCGGTCGGCGGGGCGGCGGGACGTGGTGGCGCGTGACCTGACGAAGGTGCTGTACGGCGACCGGGTGCGGTGCGTGTCGTTCCTGTCGACGAGCGTGCGCAGCAAGGTGGCGACGAACCTGCTGTCGCAGCCGCTGAACGAGATCTCGCCGGAGCGGGTGTTCGAGGCGATCGCGGCGCTGACGGGGCTGGACGCCGAGCTGGAGCAGGAGCGGGAGGCGCGGCGCGACGAGCACGCCAAGCGGGTGCGGGCGGTGCTGGCGGGTGAGCGGCTGGCGGAGTTCGAGGCGGAGTCGAAGGCGTTGCTGGCCACGTTCGACCGGCGCGACCAGGCGCGCGTACGGCTGGCCGAGGCGTTGCGGTGCTGGCGGGGGCGGCAGGCGCGCAAGCTGGCCGACGCCGCCGCGAAGGACGAGGCGCTGGCCGGTGAGCTGGCGCGGCATCGGGCGGCCGGTGAGGCGGCGGCGGAGGCGATCGCGCTGGTGAAGGCGGAGATCGCGACGCTGAAGGACGATTCGCTGGACCGGGGCGTGACGGAGGCGCGCAGGGAGCTGGCGGCGTTGCAGGCGCGGGCGGCCAAGCTCGACGCCGACCGGGCCGTGGCGGAGAACTCGGCCGACGAGCTGCGCGGGATGATCCCGGCGCTGGAGGAGGCGCGGCGCTTCGCCGACGGGCGTGACGTGCCGGCGGCGGAGCGGGAGCTGGCGGCGGCGCGGCTGCGGCTGAACGAGGCGCTCAAGGCGCTGGGCGTGGCCGACCAGGAGGTGGCCTCGGCCCGGGCGGCGCTGGACGACGCCGAGGGCGGCCCGGCCGCCGCGCAGCTCGACGCGCTGGCGGCGGCGGGCGTGGGCGCGACGGGCCTGCTGGACGCGCTGGACGTGGCCGAGCAGGCCCGCGGCTCGCTGCGGGTGGACGAGCTGCGCGGCTGGCCGGGCGAGCACGCGGTGGTCGTCGACGCCGCCAAGCTGGGCGAGGCCGCCGAGGCGCTGTCCGGTCTGCCCGGTTCGGTGCTGGTCAGCGCCGCCGGGGTGAGCGTGGTGGGGGCGTTCGACGGGGTGGCGACGGGCCGGGAGGCGCGCATCAAGGCCGCCGGCCAGCGGCTGAACCGGGCGATGGACGTACAGGAGACGGCCGCGCAGGCCGTGCACGACGCGGAGGAGACGGTCGCGCAGGCGCAGCGGCGGCTCGACGGGGCGAGGGCCGGCGTGCGGCTCGGCGAGCTCGAAGGGCGGCTGGCGGAGCGGCGGGCCAGGCTGGGCGAGCTGACGGCGGCGCTGGAGGAGCTGACGCCGCAGGTCGCCGAGGCCGAGCGGCAGGCGTCCTCGCTCGACTTCCGGGCCCGGACCCGCGACATGGAGATCGAGCGGCTGGAGGGCAGGCGGCAGCGGCACGAGGCGGAGCGGGCGCAGGCCCGCGAGCAGGAGGCGCGGGTCGGCGGCGAGCGGGAGGCGCTGCGGCTCGACGCGCTGGCCGCCGAGTGGGGCGGCACCGTCGAGACGGCCGGCGAGTGGGTGCGGGCGCTGCCCGAGGAGGAGCGGGGCCGCACCGCCGACGAGTGGTGGCGGGCCGCGGAGCGGCAGTTCGACCAGGCGTTGCGTGACACGTTCCCGGAGGAGGACGCGGAGATCCCGGAGGAGCTGCGGTTCCTGCTGGACGAGCGGGGCGGCAGCACGGCGCGCGAGCAGGCGACGTTCGCGGCGGTGTGCGGTGCTTTGGCGTCCTATCTGCGGGGTCAGGAGGAGTACGAGAAGCACCAGCGGCGGCAGATCGAGGCACAGATCGTGTCCCGCCAGCGTGACCTGGCGGCAGCCGACAAGGGCGCGGAGGAGGCGGCGCAGTCGACGGCGGTGCACCGGGCGGCGCTGACGGCGGCGATCAAGGCGCGGTTGCAGCGGGTGGCGGAGGAGTTCGAGAAGCTCGACACCTCCTACGGCGGCTACGGCGCGACGCTGGAGTTCCCGGTGCCGCCCGCGCCGGCCGATCCGGAGCAGCGCTGGCAGTGGCGGGTGACGCCGAAGTGGCGGCGCGGCGAGGGGCAGGGCTTCGTCCCGTACAACCGGCGGGCCAACACCGCGCTCATGGACGAGAAGGCGGTCAAGCTGGTGTGCGCGGCGGCGATCGCCTCCTCCGGCGGCGGCCACCTGTGCCTGGTGCTCGATGAGCTGGGCCGCAACCTGGGCAAGGAGCATCGCCGGGAGGCGGTGGCGCTGTTCCGGCGGATCGGCGAGACGTACGGGATCACGGTGATCGGCGCGCTGCAGGACGACATGGAGCCGTACGCGATCGACGCCTGCGGCCAGTACATCAAGCTGCGGCGCTCGTCCGACGCGATGCCGTACAACGAGCCGCCGGTGATCGTCGGCCACGACGAGCACGCCGAGCGGGTGCGGGCGCTGGCCGCCTACGTGGAGCGGCCGGCCCAGCCGGTCGGCGGGCCGGTGTAGCGGCCCGCGACCGGGTCTCCCGGGGTCTACGCGACCGGGTCTCCCGGGGTCTACAGGGTCTCGTCGCCGGTCTCGGGCAGGGCGATCAGGCAGAGCAGGCTGAGCACGGCCATCGCCGAGACGTACACGCCGACGCCGAACACGCCGACGCCGCTCGCCTGCATGCTGGTCGCCACCAGCGGCGGCACCGCGCCGCCGAGCACGCCGCCCAGGCTGTAGGCGACCGAGGCGCCGCTGTAGCGGAACTCGGTGCGGAACAGCTCCGGCAGGTAGGCGCCCATCGGCCCGAACACCAGGCCCATGAGCGCCAGCGCGCCCGCCAGCGCCACGCCGACGAGCGGCACCGACCGGGTCTCCATCAGCGGGAACATCACCAGCCCCCACGCGATCGCCACGGACGTGCCGGTGATGAGCGTGCGGCGGCGGCCGAGCCGGTCCGACACGATCGACGACACCACGGTGCCCGCCGCCATGAACACCACGCCGATCATCGTCAGCGCCAGCATGGTCGTGCGCGGGATCTCCAGCGTGCCGGTGCCGTACGCCAGGCAGTAGGTGGTGGCCGTGTAGAACAGCGTGTACGCGATCACCATCGCGCCGGCGCCGAGCAGGACGCGCCGCCACTGGTGGCGCATGAGGCCGGCGAACGGCACCTTGGCGATCCGCCGCTCGTCCATCGCCGCCTGGAAGACCGGCGTCTCGGAGATCTTCAGCCGCACGTACAGCCCGACGACCACGAGCAGCAGGCTCGCCACGAACGGCACCCGCCACCCCCACGAGCCGAACTGCTCGTCGGTGAGCGTCGCGCCGAGGATCAGGAACAGGCCGTTGGCCGCGATGAACCCGACCGACGGCCCGAGCTGCGGGAACATCGCGTACAGGCCGCGCTTGCCGGGCGGCGCGTGCTCGGTGGCCAGCAGCGCCGCGCCGCCCCACTCGCCGCCGAGCCCGATGCCCTGCGTGAACCGCAGCAGCACCAGCAGCACCGGCGCGGCGACGCCGATGGCCGTGTAGCCGGGCAGCAGCCCGATGACGATCGTGGACAGCCCCATGACCAGCAGCGACACGACCAGCATGGACTTGCGCCCGATCCGGTCGCCCCAGTGCCCGAACAGCGCCGACCCGAGCGGCCGGGAGATGAACGCCACCGCGAACGTCGAGAACGCGGCCAGGCTCCCGGCCAGCGGATCCATCTCGGGGAAGAACGCGGTGTTCAGCACCAGCGCCGCCGCCGTGCCGTAGATGTAGAAGTCGTAGAACTCGATGGCGGTGCCGGCCAGGCTGGCGGCCGCGATCCGGGTCCGGCTGGGGGCCTCACTTCGGGGGGATTGCGTCATGTACGTCTCACTATGTGGTCTTACATCTTGTGAAGTGGTACGTGAACGCTACCACCTGCTGATTCGTGACTATCCCCCCACGACGGACAGCGTCGAACCGGTGCGGGTCTTGGCGACCCTGAGCTGAGCGGGGATGCGGGTGCGCAGCTCGGCCACATGGCTGATGATGCCGACCGCCCGGCCGCCGTCCCGCAGCCCGTCGAGGATGTCGAGCACGCCGTCGAGCGTGTCCTCGTCCAGGGTGCCGAACCCCTCGTCGACGAAGAGCGTGCCGATCTCCGCGCCGCCCGCCTCTGCGGTCACCACGTCCGCGAGCCCCAGTGCCAGCGCCAGCGAGGTGATGAAGCTCTCGCCGCCCGACAGCGTCGCCGGGTCACGCTCCACCCCGGTCCACCCGTCGTACACCCGCAGCCCCAGCCCGCCGCCCGAGCGCGCCCGTGACCCTGCGGTCTTCGCCAGGTCGTGGCGCAGCAGGTAGCGGCCGCCGGACATGTGGTCGAGCCGCTCGTTCGCCGCGTCGGCCACCTGGCGCAGCCGCTCGCCCAGCACGTAGGACGACAGGCTCATGCTCCACTGGTTGTCGCTGGACGTGCCGCTGGCCAGCGACGCCATCCGCTCGGCCAGCCGGTGCCGGTCGGCCGCCGGCCGCCACCGCGCCACGCAGCCCTCCAGCTCCGCCTTCAGCTCCCGCAGCCGCGCGTGCCTGGCCCCGGCGCGGTCGCGGGCCGAGGCCAGCTCCGTGTGGACGCGCTCCGCCTCGTCCCGCGCCGCCGCCAGCCCCGCCAGGTCCGGCGCCGGCCGCGCCGCCGCGGCCACCAGCTCCGGGTCCTCCAGCGTGCTCGTCACCGCGGCGTGCTCCGCGTCGAGCCGGCGCAGCGTCTCGGCCTTCTCCTCGCGCTCGGCGGCGCCGCGCGCCGCCGCCTCCGCGTCCGCCGCGTCCGCGAACCCCGCCTCGCGCGCCGCCTCCTCCGCCGCCTCGGCCGCCCGGGACCGCTCCCCCTCCGCCACGGCCGCCGCCCGCGTCGCCTCCCACGCCTCCCGCAGCAGCTCCGCCTCGTCGTTCAGCCTCGACAGGCGGGCGGTGATCGTCTCGTCGCCGCCGCGCGCCTCGTCCAGCCGCGCCGCCAGCCTGGCCGCGTCGGCGCTCAGCTCCTCCTGCCGTGTCCGGCCGGCCGCCAGCCTCGCGGCCACCCGCCGGGCGTCCTCCTGCAACGCCTCCCGCTCCCGCGCCAGCCCGGCCACCGCCCCGGCCAGCTCCCCCTCCCGCGCAGCGGCCGCCCGCAGCCGCCCCAACTCCGCCTGGGCCCACTCCAACACCCGCACGGCATCGAGCTCGACCCCTTCGAACGCTTCCGCTTCTGCTTCTGCTTCTGCTTCTGCTTCCGCTTCCGCTTCCGCTTCCGCTTCCGCTTCCGAGGAGAGCGTCGGCGAATCGACCGCTTCGTACGCCTCGGCTTCCGTAGAGGGCGCGGCCCCTTCGTGCGCCTCCGCTTCCGAAGAAGGCACGGTGAGCCCGTCGTGGGTGTCGGTCGCCGTCGTTTCGGTGGGGATGGGCGCGGGGGGTTCGAGGGGTGGGTGGATGGTGGCCAGGCGGGTGCGGAGGCGGGTGCGTTCGGCGTGCAGGTGGGTGGTGTGGGAGCGGTGCGCCGCCAGGGCCTCGCCGATCTCCCGGGCCCGGTCCCTGACCGTGTCGCGTTCGGCCTCGATGCGTTCCAGCTCGGCGGCCAGCGCGGGCTCGCGGTCGGCGATCGCGTGCAGGCGGGCCAGCTCGTCCTCGGCCCGTGCCGCCGCGGCCTCCGCCTCGGCGGCGTCGAGCCCGCCGGTGGCGTCCTCGGCGTCGGCCAGGCGGGACTCCAGCGACGCCAGCGTCCGCTCGGCCGCCTCCCGGTCGGCGAGCGCCGCCTCGTGCTCGCGTTCGGCGGCCAGCTCGTCGTCCGGCGAGGGGGCGGCCTCCGTGGGGGACGCCGGATGCGGGTGGTGGTCGGAGCCGCACACGGCGCACGGCAGCCCGTCGGACAGGTCACGGGCCAGCTCGGCCGCCATGCCCTCGATGCGCGCCTGCCGGATGTCGAGCCATCGTTCGCGCAGCCCCTGGGCCCGGTCGACCAGCGTCTGGTGGTGCGCCGACGCCGACTCCAGCTCCGCCGCGAGTGCGTCACGCCGCCGGGCCGCCGCCAGCGCCGCCCTCGCCGCGTCGAGCGCCGCCGAGGCCGCCGGGATCGCCGCCGCCTCGGCCCGTACGCCGTCGAGCCTCGCGGCGGCCTCCGCGACCCGGGCGGGCAGCTCCGCCTCGGCGGCGGCCACCTCGGCCTCCCGCTCGGCCAGGTCGTCGAGCTCCGCCGCCGCGCGGGCCAGCTTGCCGTCGACCTCGATCAGGTCGGCGGCGGCATCCCGTACGGCCTCCACGGCGGGGATCCGGGCGGCGTCGGCGCGGGCGCGGGCGAGCTGCGTCTCGGCCTGCTGAAGGAGGTGCGGCAGCTCGGCCAGGCGGGCGGTGGTGGCCTCGTCGTCGCGTTCGAGGGTGGCCAGCTCGGTTTCGACCCTGCCCAGGTCACGGCGTACGACCAGCAGGCGGGCCTCTTCGGTGAGCAGCTCCGACAGGCGGGCGCTCTCGGCCCGCCGCTGCCTCTCCAGCCCGGCAAGCCACTCGACCTGCGGCCCGGCGACAGCATGGCTGCCCGCAGCGGGGGTTGCGCTCGGGGGTGGGAGGAGCGGGTGGGCGCGGGTCAGGGCGTCGGCGGCCAGGGTGGCGGCCTTGGTGGCGGCCTCCGCGCGGTGCCGGGCGGCGGTGATCAGGGGGACGACGCGGTCGGCGCGGGCGGCGTCGTCGAGGATCGCCTGGAGCTCGGCGCGTTCCTCGGCGCGTTCGTCCAGGGTGCGGCGCAGGGTGAGGGCTTCGGCGTGGCGGCGTTGCCGGGCGGCGAGGGCGGACGCCTCCTCGAAGCGGGCGCCCGCGGAACGCCATGCCCGTTCGGCCTCGGCATGCCGTTCGGCGGTGGTCAGCACGGCGGCCTGGGCGGCGGCCAGCAGCGCCCCGGCCCACTCGACCGGATCGTCCTCGGGTCCGGGCAGCGCCGTCTCCCGGCCCTCGTCCTCCGGGGACGCCCCGGAGTGGCCGCCGGTGGAGGAGGCGAGCTGGGTCGCATGGTCCTCGGTGGACGGCGAGGGCAGGGCCAGGTCGGTGGCGGCCTCGGCGAGGCGTTGGACGGCGTAGTCGACCTGCCGGCGCAGGTCCTGCTGGTCGCGCCAGGCGCGTTTGCGGTGGTCGGCCAGCCAGGTCTCGGCCTGGGTGAAGGTCTTGACGGTGAAGAGGCGGCCGAGGAGCTTGTGGCGGTCGTCGCCGGAGGCGCGCAGGAAGCGGGCGAAGTCGCCCTGCGGCAGCATGGCCACCTGGCAGAACTGGTCGGCGTTCATGCCGAGCAGCCCGCCGACGAGGTCGCCGGCCTCGTCGGCGCGGGTGGTGAGGCCGTGCCAGGCGGCGCCGGTGCGTTCCTCGACGATGACCTTGGCCTTCTCCTCGGTGTGGCCGGTGCCGCGCAGCTTGGGGCGCTGCCAGGAGGGCGAGCGCCGGATGCGCAGGAGCCGGCCGCGGAGCGTGACCTCCAGGGTGACCGAGGGCCCGGTGCCGGCGGGGGCGTGGTCGCAGCGGAGGCTGCGGGCGCTGTTGCGCTGGCCGGGGACCTGCCCGTAGAGGGCGAAGCAGAGCGCGTCGAGGACGGTGGTCTTGCCCGCGCCCGTGGGCCCGTGGATGAGGAAGAGGCCGGACTCCGCGAGGGAGTCGAAGTCGACGGTCTCGGACCCGGGGAAGGAGCCGAACGCCGTCAGCGAGAGCCGGTGCGGCCGCATCTACGCCATCGTCTCCTTTGCCCGGGATGCCTCGATCGCCTGTCTTAGCAGCTGTTCCTCGTCGGGTGCGGCAGGCTCGCCGCGTACTTCCCTGACGAAGTCGAGCGCGACCTCCGCCTCGGGCCGGCCGCTGAGGCGCACGGGGGCGGGGGCGGCGCGGTCCCCTTCGGGGTCGAAGGACAGGGCGAGCGTGTGGGGGAAGCGGGCGCGCAGCCGGTCCATGGCGGAGCGGGGACGTACGGGGTCGGTGAGGACGACCTGCAGCCAGTGGTCCTCGCGGTCGGCGTGACGCGGGGAGGTGAGCAGGTCGTCGAGGCGCCCGCGCAGCACGGAGACGGGCCGGGGCACGGGGGCGGGCACGAAGTCGGCGCCGGTGAAGCCGCCGTCCTCGAACGTGACCAGCCACATGCCCTTGACCTGGCCGGCCTCGGAGAAGGAGTAGGCGATAGGGGAGCCGGAGTAGCGGACCGTCTCCGACATGCGCTGGCGGCCGTGCAGGTGGCCGAGCGCGACATAGCCGACGCCGTCGAACGCGGTCAGCGGCACCTGCGCGACGCCGCCCACGCTGATGTCGCGCTCGCTGTCGCTGGCCTGCCCGCCGGTGACGAAGGCGTGGGCGAGGACGACGGAGTGGCGGCGGCGGGCGGCGTCGGCGCGCACCCGGTCCATGGCGTGGGTGATCGCGGCGGTGTGGCCGCGCGAGGCCAGCTCCCACGGCCCGCGCACCAGCTCGGGCTCCAGGTAGGGGATGCCGTAGAAGGCCACGTCGCCGACGAGGACCGGCTCCCAGGCCCGGTCGGGGTCGGTGCGCAGGTGGACGCCCGAGGCGTCGAACAGCGAGGCGCCGAATCCGAGCCGCCGCGCCGAGTCGTGGTTGCCGCTGATGAGGATCGTCCTGGCCCCGGCGTCGCGCAGCCGGCCGAGCGCCTCGTTGCACAGCGACACGGCGTCGACGGGCGGCAGCGCCCGGTCGTAGACGTCGCCCGCGACGGCGACCACGTCGACCTCCTCGGCGCGCACCGTCTCGACCAGGTGGTCGACGAACGCCGCCTGCCCGGACAGCAGGCTCTCGCGGTGGAACGAGCGCCCCAGGTGCCAGTCGGAGGTGTGCAGGATCCGCATTCCCAGGAAGCTAACAGGCCCCACCGACACATGTGGCCACACCGGCTGGGAGTAGGCTGGAAGATCAGCGGGCAAACCAACGCACATGGGGAGGCCGATGCGGACTGGCCGTGGCACTTTGAGCGTTGCCGCCGGTCTGTTACTGGTGGCTCTCGCGTCGGTGGGTTACGTGTTGCCTCCCGCGTTCGACCCGCCGCCGCTCAAGGTCGATGCCGCTTTACAGGCCCTGCCGCCGCAGCCCCAGGGGGAGCTGCGCCACGTGAACGCGTCCTCGCTCTACGGCGAGGAGCAGATCGCGGTCCCGGCGGAGGGGCAGACGCTGGAGGGCACCGTACGGGCGCCGCTGACGCCGGGGCGTTATCCGGCGCTGGTGTTCGTGTCGGGGTCGGGCAACGGGTCGCGGACGGAGTTCGAGCCGCAGGCGGAGTTCCTGTCGATGGCGGGCGTGGTGACGCTGGCGTTCGACAAGCGCTCGGTCGGCTACAACTTCCGTGACCGCGACTTCGGGCTGCTGGCCGACGACGTGCTGCGCATGGTGGAGTATCTGAAGACCCGCCCCGACGTCGATCCGGCGCGGATCGGCATCTGGGGCGTCAGCGAGGGCGGCTGGGTGGTGCCGATCGCCGCCGCCAAGAGCGACAGCGTCGGGTTCGTGATCCTGGTGTCGTCGCCGAACGTCTCCCCCCTCCGGCAGGTCGCCTGGGCGCTCAACGAGCAGCTGCTGCGGCTGCGCGCCCCGATCGGCGTACGCGACCTGCTGACCCGGGCGATGGGCGTGGTCGGCTTCGACTTCCTGCGCTACGACGCCCAGCCCGCGCTCAACGGCATCACCCAGCCGGTGCTGGCCTTCTACGGCACCACGGACCCGTCGATCCCGTTCGTGGAGTCCACCAACGCGCTCATGCGGGCCATGAAGGCGGCGGGCAACGAGAAGTACACGATCCGCTTCATGGACCGGGGCGACCACGCCATGCGGATCAACGGCGGCGAGTTCACCGCCGGCTACCTGGAGACGATGGCCAACTGGATCCTCGGCCTGCCGGGCACGGCGGTCCCGGCGGTGCACGTGGCGGGCGCGACGCCGGTGCAGCGGTTCGAGGCGAGCGACGTGCCGGCGGCGCCGTGGTACGCGGGCGGCACCATGCTGGGGCTGACGATCTGCCTGGCGGCCGTCGGGTACGTGGCCGGGCCGGTCGCGGCGATGGTGGTGCGGCTGCGCGGCCGTCACCACACGCCGGAGGTGAACGCCCGGCTGTGGCCGCCGATCCGGCGCAGGCTGGCCAAGATGGTGTGGACCGGCGTCGGGCTGCTGGTGTCGGTGGCGGCGTTCATCATGCTGCTGGTGCTGTTCTCGATCAACCAGGCCGGGGCGTGGCCGGCGGTGCTGGCCGGCTGGCTGGTGGTGCGGGTGCTGGCCGTGCTCATGCTCGTCCAGGAGGTCACGGCCGTGGCGGCGGTGGTGTCGGGGCTGCGCGAGGGCATGCGGCCGAGCCGCTGGCAGCACGTGGCGATCGCGGGCGTGCTGGGCGGCACCGGCCTGCTGCTGGTCGCCGCCGCCTACTACGGCCTGTTCTCGTTCCCCTGGTGAGCGTCGCCCTGGTGGACGTAGGCGGTCATCCAGCGGTCGATCTCGGCGAAGACCTGCTTGCGTACGGGCTCGGCCGACAGCACCAGGTCGTGGATGCCGCCGTCGAAGCGGACGCAGGTGACGTGCGGGCCGAGCGCGGTGGACCAGCGGGCGATCTGCCGGGGGTCGAGGACCACGTCGGCCGACTGCGCCTCCGGCACGAAGTCCCGTACGCGCAGTCCTGAGGCGGCGGCCAGGACGAGGACGGGCACGTCGATGCCCAGGCCGGCGTGCAGCCGCCGCTGGGCGCGCCGGATGGCGGCGAGCCAGGTGGCGTGCACGTGGAAGCCGCCGAGCGGTTTGAGGTCCAGGTCGTAGTCCCATTCGCCGTGGTGGTCGCGGTGCAGGGAGTGGCCGTAGACGCTGCTGGAGCCGAGCGGCAGCGGCCGGGTGACGTAGGACAGCGGGGTCTTGAGCAGGTCGGCGGCCAGCCGGACGGGGGCCGGGACGTTGAGGTCGAAGAACGGGCTGTTGAGCACGAGGCCCTGCACGAGGCCGCGGCCTCGGACGCGGTCGGCCCACAGGGGGACGATGAGGCCGCCGGTGGAGTGGGCGTTGATCGTGAGCTCGTCGTGGTCCTGCCGGATGATCCGGACGGCCTCGTCGAGCTCGGGGAAGTATTCGGTGACGCTCCTGATGAGCCCCCTGGTCTGGTGCGGCAGCAGCGACCTGCCGTACTTGCGCAGGTCGAGGGCGTAGAAGTCGACGCCGCGGGTGACGTAGTGGTCGGCCAGGTGGTCCTGGAAGAAGTAGTCGGTGAAGCCGTGCACGTAGAGGACCGCCCTGCGGGAGGACTCGGCGCGCCGGCACAGCAGCGTCGCGACGACCTCGCCCTCGTAGTCGGGCGGCAGCTGCAGGACGGTGGTCTCGTACATGGCAGACAGCCTAGAGATCGCCGGGCCAGGAGGGCAGGCCCGGGGGCAGGTCGCGGCTGACCTTCATGGGGAAGTCGGCGGGCCGTTTCTCCAGGAACGCGGTGACGCCCTCGACGGCGTCGGCCGACGGGCCGAGCTCGGCCATCAGGCGGGAGTCGGCGGCGTGCGCCTCCCACGGGGAGGCGGCCGAGAGGCCGGACCACATCAGGCGGCGGACGGCGGCGACGGAGACGGCGGAGGTGTGGTCGGCGATCTCGCGGGCGAGGGCGTGGGCGGCGGGCAGCAGGTCGCCGGGGGCGAGGACGCGGGAGACGAGCCGGCCGCGCAGCGCCTCGTCGGCGTCGAAGACGCGGCCGGTGGCGGCCCACTCCATGGCCTGGGCGATGCCGGCGATCCTGGGCAGGAACCAGCTGGAGGCGGCCTCGGGCACGATGCCGCGGCGGGCGAAGACGAAGCCGAACCGCGCGGACGTGGAGGCGAGGCGCACGTCCATGGGGAGGGTCATCGTGACGCCGACGCCGACGGCGGGGCCGTTGATCGCGGCGATGACGGGCTTGAGCGAGCTCGCGATCCGCAGCGCGACGGTGCCGCCGCCGTCGCGCGGGTGGCCGTCGACGAGCTCCGGCGCGTCCTTGACGTGGCCGAACGTGCCGCCGCCCGAGCCGAGGTCGGCCCCGGCGCAGAAGGCGCGGCCGGCGCCGGTGACGACGACGGCGCGCACCTCGTCGTCGGCGTCGGCGCGGTCGAACGCCTCGATCAACTCACCGCGCATGGTCAAGGTGAACGCGTTGAGCCGTTCGGGGCGATTCAATGTGACTGTCGCGATCCGGTCCGCCACCTCGTACTCGATCTCAGAGAACGCCATGGACCGAATCTTATTCGGTCGTAGAAGTTCACTCATTCATAAACGTAGATTTCGTATTTTGTCCGTAGGCTGCCGCCTCGATTCGGCCTACGGCGAGGCCGTCGGGGAAGCGGGGATGGTGTGGTCCAGGGAAGGATTCGGGTGGGTGCCGTCAAGGTTCTCGGGTGGCTGGCGCTGGCCGCGCTGGCCCCGGGCGCCGCGCACCTGCGCGCGGGGTGGCGCAGGACGGGCCTGGTGCTGCTCAGCTGCTACGCGGCGCTGCTGCTGGCCCTGCTGTGGGTGGTGCTGACCTCCGGCGGCCTGGCCGGGCTGGCGGGCACGCTCGTCGACGACGCCTCGATCACCGTGGCCGCGGCCGGCTCGGCGGTGCTGGGCGTCGCGTGGTTCGCGATGATGGTGCACTCGTTCGTGGTGCTGCGGCCGGGCACGCTGCGCCAGAGCGAGCAGATCGTCACCGGCACCGTCGCCGGCCTGCTGGCCGTGGCGGTGATCGTGCCGTTCGGCGCGACCGCGCAGTACGCCTGGACCTCCCGCGACCTGATCAACAGCATCTTCAAGAACCCCACCTCCGACCCCCGGGCGCAGGGCGAGCCGGTGCGCCCCGAGGACCCGTGGGCGGGCCGGGAGCGGGTCAACATCCTGCTGCTGGGCGGCGACGCCGACGACCACCGGCCGGGCGTGCGCACCGACAGCATGAACCTGGCCAGCGTCGACGTGGCCACCGGCAACACGGTGCTGATCAGCCTGCCGCGCAACCTGGAGGACGTGCGGTTCAAGCCGGGCACGCCGATGGCCGAGCGCTTCCCCGACGGCTTCCGGCTGCCCGCCGATCCCGGCGGCGGCCGCAGCGACCTGCTCAACAGCGTGTGGGAGTACTCCGACGCGCACCCGGAGATCTTCGGCGGCAGGAAGCACCAGGGCGCCCGGGTGCTGATGGAGACCATCGGCTACACGCTCGGGCTGGAGGTCGACTGGTACGCGCTGGTCAACATGTGGGGGTTCGCCCGGCTGATCGACGCGATCGGCGGCGTCACGCTCACCGTCGAGCAGGACGTGGTGTTCGGCCGCTACAACGAGGGCCTGGTCAAGGCGGGCACGCGCAGGCTGAAGGGCGCCGACGCGATGTGGTACGCCCGCTCGCGCACCAACAGCGACGACTACACGCGGATGCGCCGCCAGCGCTGCGTGCTGGGGGCGCTGCTCGACCAGGCCGACCCGGCGACCGTGCTGAGCCGGTTCAACCAGGTCGCGGCGGCGACCAAGGAGCTGATCCAGACCGACATCCCGCGTGACATGCTCACGCACCTGGTGCCGCTGGCGATGAAGGTGCAGCAGGCCGAGGTGACGAGCATCCAGTTCGTGCCGCCGCTGATCCACACCGGCAACCCCGACTGGGACAAGATCCGCGCCCTGACGCGCAAGGAGATCCGCGAGTCCAGCGGCGCCGCCCCGGTCGTGGCCTCGGCGACGCCCTCCCCCACCAGGACGAAGAAGCGCGACCCGGCCCGGGCTCAGCAGGACGAGGACCCGGCCAGGGCACTCACGGACGGGTGCGGGAAGGTGTGACGATCCGCCCCACGGGCACGCCGCCGCCGAGCACGTCCACGCTCTCGAACGCGGCGGCGCCCGTCACGTCGCAGCCCATCCGGCGCAGCACGTCCAGGGCGATGACGGTGGTGGCGCGCGGGCTGCCGTCGATGACCTTGACCGCCGCCGCGTGACCGGAGCCGAGCGCCACGACCAGCACGCCCTCCGCCCCGCCCTTGACCAGCGCGCCGGGCAGGGCGCGCATGAGCTCGGTGTTCTGGTGGCCGGTGCCGCCGACGTACTCGGGGTGCTCGCGCATCGCGTCGGCGACCTGGCGCGGGGCGCTGCCGGGCGCGGCGCGCACCAGCGCCTGCACGGCGCGGGCGAGCCCGGTCAGCGACAGCCCGAACAGCGGCGCGCCGCAGCCGTCCACGGCGACGTGCGCGGCCTTCTCCCCGGCCAGCTCCTCGGTGACCGCGCGGACCGCCTGCTGGAGCGGGTGGCCGGGCGCCAGATAGGAGGCGGTGTCCCAGCCGTTGGCGACGCAGGCGGCCAGCATGGCGGCGTGCTTGCCGGAGCAGTTCATCCGCTCGCGTGACGGAGTGGCGCCCGCCCGGACGAGCGCGTGCAGCGTGGCCTCGTCCTCGGGCCAGGACGCCGGGCAGGCCAGCGCGCCGAAGCCGAGCCCGTACGCGGCGAGCAGCTCGCCGACGAGCCGGACGTGGAAGTCCTCGCCGGTGTGGCTGCCGGCCGCGATCGCCAGGCTCGGCCCGGCCAGCGCCGCCCCGGCGGTCAGGCAGGCCAGCGCCTGGAACGGCTTGGCGGACGAGCGCGGCAGCACCGGCGCCTCCACCGGGCCGAGCGCCACCTCGGCGCGGCCCGACGGGTCCAGCCCGACGGCGCCGCCGTAGTGGACGCTCTCGGTGAAGCCGGAGCGTACGACCTCGGCGAGGACGGCGAGTTCAGGCACGGGCGAGTCTCCTCTTCGGTACGGCGAGCCGCTGGCGGGCCTCCAGCGTGCGGGCCAGCTTGGACAGCGACAGGTTGACCAGCAGGTAGATGAGGGCGACGACCAGGTACGTCTGGATCAGCAGCCCGTTGTACGCGGCCAGCACCTTGCCGCTGTAGAGCAGCTCGGCGTAGCTGACGACGAAGCCCAGGGAGGTGTCCTTGAGCAGGCCGACCGACTGGCTCACGATGGACGGCAGCACGCGCCGGGCGGCCTGCGGCAGCACGACCAGGCGCATCGTCTGGAAGCGGGTGAGGCCGACGGCCAGGCCCGCCTCGGTCTGGCCGCGTTCGACCGACAGGATGCCGGCGCGGAAGATCTCGGCGAAGGCCGCCGCGTTCGACACCGCCAGCGGCACCACCAGCTTCCAGAACAGCGGCAGGTCCAGCCCGTACCGGGGCAGCGCGAACAGCACCACGTACACCAGCAGCAGCGCCGGGATCGTCCTGACCACCTCGACGTAGGCGGCGGCGGGCAGCCGCACCCAGCGCCGGTGCGACAGCCGGCCGAGCGCGAGCATGATCCCGGCCGCCATGGCGAGCGCGGCGGTGACGACGGCGGCCAGCGCCGTGGACCACAGCCCGTCGAGCAGGTAGCGCCACATGGGCCAGGTCGCGTACGGCTGCCAGCGGGCGGCCTCGAGCTGCCCGTTGGCGGCGAACTGGCGCACGGCCAGGGCGGCGAGCGCGATCGCGGCGAGGGCGCCGAGGACGGTGGCGACGCGGATGCGGCGGCGGGCCCGGGGACCGGGCTCGTCGAAGAGCGCGGTGCTGCTCATCGGAGGATCACCAGCCTGCGTTCGAGCCGCCCGGTGACGAATCCGGCGCAGGCGGCGATCAGCGCGTAGGCGAGCCCCGCGCCGACGAAGATCGGGATGGGCTGGGCCTCGGTCAGGTTGACCCGGTTGGCCGCGGCGGTCAGGTCGACCACGCCCACGGCGGCGGCCAGCGAGGTGTTCATCGCGGTGGCGATGAAGATGTTGCCGATCGGCTGCACGACCGTGCGGAGCGCCTGCGGCAGGATGACGTGCCGCAGCGACTGGGAGAACGTCAGCCCGATCGCCCGCGCCGCCTCGCCCTGCCCCTTGGACACGGCGTTCACGCCGGAGCGCAGCGCCTCGGCGAGGTAGGCGGCCTCGTACACGGCGATGACGACGATGGCCGTGGTCAGCAGGCCGGCCTGGATGCCGATCTCGGGCAGGCCGAACACCGCCAGCACGAGCAGCACCAGCAGCGGCAGGTTCTGGAACGCCTCCACGTACGCGGTGCCGATCGCGCGCAGCACGCGTACCGGGCTCACCCGCAGCGCGGTGACGAGCACGGCGAGCACCGCCGCGCCCGCGAAGGACGCGGCGGTGAGCTGCAACGTCACGATCAGGCCCCGCCACAGCTCGGGCAGGTGATCGAACAGGACGGACATCAGGACCCCGGCACGGAGCCGATCTGGGGCGGCGCGGGCGCGTCGCCGGTGACGACGGTGCCGATGGAGTTCTTCCAGATCCGCTGCCAGACCCCGGCGTCCTGGCTCTTCTTCAGCCACGTGTTGAGGAACTTCTTGAAGTCCTCGTCCCCGTGCTTGAGCCCGATCCCGTACGGGTCCGCGGTGAACGGCTTGGTGACGATCTCGATCGACGGGTCCTTCTGCGCGTTGGCCACCAGCAGGGTCTCGTCCTGCACGTAGGCGACGCCGCGGTCCTGCTTGAGCGCCTGCATGCACTCGGGGTCGCTGCCGAACGTGATGATCTCGGCCTGCGGGGCCAGCTTCTTGATCGCGGGGATGGCCGGGGTGTTGGCGCCCGCCAGCACCTTCTTGCCGTTCAGGTCCTCCGGCTTGGTGATGCCGGTGGTGCCCTTCTTCACCGCGATGGTCAGGCCCGAGGTGTAGTACGGCCCGGCGAAGGAGACCTGCTCGGCCCGCTCCGGCGTGATCGTGTACGTCTGGAACACGACGTCCACGGTGCCGTTGGCGAGCAGCGCCTCCCGGGTCTCCGACGCCGAGTTGACGATCTTCACCTTGGGCTCGCCGATGATGTACGTGGCCAGCGCCTTGCCCAGGTCCGCGTCGAAGCCCTCGATCTCGCCGGTGACCGGGTTCTGCTGCGAGAGCAGCGGCGCGTCCAGCGATCCGCCGACGATGAGCTCGCCGCGCTTCTTGATCTTCTCCATCGTGGAGCCGGGCAGGATGTCGGCCGCGGCGGCCACGGGCGCGCCGGCCAGCACGTCGGCCTTCTTCGACGCCCCCGGCACCGCGGGGCTGCTCGCCTCTCCGCAGGCGGCGAGTCCTAACACGGCCACGGCGAGCGCGGCGACCATCCTCTTCATGTCCAACTCACTTCCTATCTTCGTTCGATATCGAAGACAACGCGGACGCTAGTGGTCTTTTTCGGAGCAAGTCAAGCGATTGTCGAACTTATGGGACACGTGATATTCATCTGCTCATGGATCAGCGGCTGCCCGTACACGGGGCGCAGGGCGACCTGCTGAGGCTCGTCGCCTTCGGCGAGGCCGAGTCGCGCGCCGACCTGGCCCGGTTATCAGGGCTGGCCGCCTCCAGCGTGTCGCTGCGGGTGGAGGAGCTGATCGAGGCGGGACTGCTCGCCGAGGAGGGCTCCGGCCCCTCACGCGGCGGGCGGCGGCCCCGGCGGCTGCGCCTGTCCCCCGGCGCGGGCGTGCTCGCCGTCGCCGACCTCGGCGCCCACCACGCCCGGCTCGGCCTGCTGGACCTGAGCGGCGTGCCGTTCGTCGTCGAGGAACGGCCCTGCGAGATCGCCAAAGGCCCCGAGCACACGCTCGGCTGGCTGGCCGACGCCTTCGACGACCTGCTCGCCGCGCACGTGCCCGCCACCGTGCCGCTGCGCGGCGTCGGCACCGGCATCCCCGGCCCCGTCGACCCCGCCACCAGCCGCGTCGTCAACCCCTCCCGCATGCCCGGCTGGAACGACTACCCCGTCGCCGAGAGCCTGGCCGCCCGCTACGACCTGCCGATCCTGGTGGAGAACGACGCCAACCTCATGGCCGTCGGCGAGGCCCGCTCCTGGCCGGGCAGCGAGAACCTGATGGTGCTCAAGGCCGGGACCGGCATCGGCTGCGGCATGATCGTCAACGGCCGCCTGCACCGGGGCCGGGGCGCGGCCGGCGACATCAGCCACGTCCCCGTCCGCTCGGCCGCCACCGTCGTGTGCGCCTGCGGGCACGCCGACTGCCTGGAGGTGCACGCCAGCGGCGCCGCCCTGGCCGGGGCGCTGGCCGCCGCCGGGATCGAGGTGGCGCGCACCGCCGACATCGTGGCGCTGGTCAACGACGCCGTCCCGGAGGCCACCAGCCTGGTGCGCGGCGCCGGGCGGCGCATCGGCGAGGTGCTGACCGCGCTGGTGAACTTCTTCAACCCCGACGTGGTCGCCGTCGGCGGCAGCCTCTCGGCCGCCGAACCGCTGGTCACCTCGATCCGCGCCACGGTCTACGAGCGGTGCCTGCCGCTGGCCACCCGCGACCTGGAGATCGCCCCCGCCCGCGCCGGCCGCGACGCCGCCCTGCTCGGCGCGGGCGCCCTCCTGCTGGACGCCGCCCTGTCAGGCTGAACCGGCAGCGGTCAGGCGTGGAAGTAGTCCTTGGCCAGGCGTCGCACCCGGGTCTCGTCGACCGCGTGGCCGAGGCCCGGCTGGGTGAACGGGACCGCGATCACGCCGGCGTTGGCGCCGACGATCGGCTCGACGATCTGGTTGTTGCGCGGCGGCTGCGTCACGTCGCACGGCAGCGTGCAGCCGGGCAGAGCGGCGACGGCGACCGTGGCGGCGCGCGACGGACCGGCGCCCTCGCCTCCGGTGCACTGGATGTCCCAGCCCGCCGCCGACGCGCGGTCGTGGGCGCGGCGCGCCTCGCTCAGCGACGGGAACGCCGAGGGCCGCAGCAGCAGCACCTTGGCGGCCCGGACCGTCAGGTAGTCGTCCAGGTCGGCGGTGGTGCGCAGCTCGACCGCCACCGAAGCGGTCACCTGGTCCTGGAGCGCGGCGTGGGCGAAGACGTCGGTGGCCGCGAACGGCCGCTCGATGACCTCGATCCCGTACGAGTCGAGCGCCACGAGCTGGGCGTCGTCGGTGTAGGAGCCGGCGCAGTCGACGGCCAGCGTGAGCGCCGGATAGGCGGCGCGCACAGCGCGGACGGGCTCGACGTCCCAGCCGGGCCGCACGTCGAGCGTGACGTGCCCGTAGCCCGCGCACACCTGCTGGTTGACCCGGGTGACCAGGCTCTCCAGGGAGGCGTCGGGCGTGAGCCGGACCGTGGCCATCAGCGAGGTGCGGGTGCCGCCGATGGCGTCCGCCAGCGGCACGCCCCGCATCCGGGTCCACAGGTCCCAGCAGGCCAGGTCCACGGCCGGATCGTCGCCGGGGACGCTGTCGGGATGCTCCCAGTCGACGCCCACGAGCTCGGCGCCGAGCGTCTCCTCCAGGCGGGACCAGGCTTTCGGGGCGGGACTCACGGCCTCACCCCAGCCGATCATGCCGCCGTGATCCGTGAGCTTCACCAGGAGGCTCTCCGTGCGCCTGCCGAACGGCAGGACCACACGGAACACCTCAAGCTCGCGCACTCGCGGCATGTACCCCCCCTTATGACGCGGTCCCCTCCAGTGTGCCCGCCCCGGCAGGCTGGGCAAAACGCGGGGCCAGGATCGCGGCCAGGAGGGCGAGCGCGACGGTGAAGCCCAGTCCGACAAGGTACGCCTCTCCGGCCGCGGTGAACAGGGCGCCGGTGACCGCGACGGCGACGACGGTGAACACCGACTCGCCGACGCCGAGCGCCGCGCTGTTCTGGCCTTCCTCGCCGGTCCTGGACATCTCCAGCACCATCACCGACACCGTCGGGTGCAGGGCGCCGATGCCGAGCCCGGCGACGGCCATGGCCACGTACGCCAGGGCGATGGGGACCGCGTCCACGAGCACGAACGACACGAGCGTGATGCCGGCGGCCACCATGAGCGCGCCGCCGCGCAGCGCGGTCAGGTTGCTGATGGTGCCGCGGCCCTTGATCCACGAGCCGGTGGACCAGCCGAGCGCGCCGATCGTGAGGACGATTCCGGCGCCGGTGGGCGTCAGGCCGCGCTCGTTGATGAGCATGAGCGGGATCAGCACCTCGGCCGCCATGAGCGCGCCGTAGGCCAGGCCGCGCAGCACGGGCGCGGTCGGCAGCCCGCGGGCGGCCCGCAGCGCCCCGGCCGGGAGCAGCCGGGGCAGGGCGACGGCCAGCAGGACCACACCGGCGGCGAGCAGCGGGACGCCGCTGAGCTGGAGCGCGCTGCCGTACTGGATGAGGGCGGCGGCCGCGGCCGTCACCGTCGCCCAGACGAGCTTGCCGCCCAGGCCGGGGGCGGGCTCGGCGGCGCCGTCACCGCCCGCCTGACCGCCCGCCTGGCCGCCCGCGCCGCGCCACAGCAGCAGCGCCGCGGGGATCACGATGAGCGTGACGCCCCAGAAGATCCACCGCCAGTCGGTGTTCTCCACCACGAGCCCGGCGATCGCGGGGCCGACCATCGACGGCACCACCCACGCGGCCGAGAACAGGGCGAACACCTTGGGATGCATCTCCCCGGGATAGACCCGGGCCACCAGCACGTACAACGCGACCTGGATCAGCCCGGCGCCCAGCCCCTGCACGAACCGGCCGGCGACCAGCACCTCCATGGTCGGCGCGAAACCGGCGACGAGCAGCCCGGCCACGAAGCCGACGACGCCGGTCGCGATGGGCTGCATCGGCCCCCGCACGTCGCTCCACCGGCCGCCGAGCACGGTGGCGATCACGCTGGCGGCCAGGGTGGCGCTGAAGGCCAGGTTGTACAGGTGCATGCCGCCCAGCTCGCGGGCGACCACGGGCATGGCCGTGGCCACCGCCATCGCCTCGAACGCCACCAGCATCACCAGCGCGACCAGCCCGACGCTGACGGCCCGGTAGCGGGCTGAGACCACGCTCACGGGAGGCGATTCAACGGTAATAGTCATGATCGGAAGCTATAGCGAACCCCCTGCTCAGCACATCGGGCGCAGGGCGTAGGCCGTTCGCCCTAGGGCGGCCCTGCCGTCATCGTCGACCGGCGCGCCGACGCCCCAGGCTGCCCCTCAGGGCCCGGCCCCACCCCCGGGGGCGCTCAGGTTGACCTCGGCCCACCGCCCGAGATCACGCCGCTCGATCGCGGCCGCCATCAGGCCGGGGAAGGCGTCCGGGGTGCAGGCGAACGCGGGCACCCCCATCGCCGCGAGCGCCGCCGCGTTCTCCCGGTCGTAGGAGGGCGCGCCCTCGTCCGACAGCGCCAGCAGCACCACCACCTGGACGCCCGCCCGCGTCATCGCGTTGACGCGGCGCAGCATCTCCTCCCTGACCCCGCCCTCGTACAGATCGCTGATGAGGATGAACAGCGACTCCGCCGGCCGGGTCAGCAGCCCCTGGCAGTAGGCGACCGCCCGGTTGACGTCGGTGCCGCCGCCCAGCTGGGTCCCGAACAGCAGCTCCACCGGATCGTGCAGCCGGTCGGTCAGATCCGCCACCGCCGTGTCGAACACCACCAGCGACGTCTTCAGCGAACGCATCGAGGCCAGCACCGCCCCGAACACGCTCGCGTACACCACCGACGACGCCATCGACCCGCTCTGGTCGACGCAGAGCACCACCTCCCGCCCGACCGCCCGCTGCCTGCGCGCGTGCCCGACGAGCCGCTCCGGCACCACCGTGCCCGTCTCCGGCAGGTAGTTGCCGAGATTGGAGTGGATCGTCCGGTTCCAGTTGATGTCGGCCACCCGCTTCGGCCTGCGCGTCCGGGCCGCCCGGTCGAGCGCGCCCGTCACGGCCGCCCTGGTCCTCTGCGCGAGCCGGCGTTCGAGCTCCGCCACCACCGACCGCACCACCGCCCGCGCCGACTCCCGCGCCCGGTCGGGCATCACCCGGTTGAGCGCGATCAGCGTGCCCACCAGATGCACGTCCGGCTCGACCGCCTCGAGCATCTCCGGCTCCAGCAGCAGCCGCGTCAGGTCGAGCCGCTCGATCGCGTCACGCTGCATCACCTGGACGACCGGCGCCGGGAAGTACGTCCTGATGTCGCCCAGCCACCGTGCCACCCTCGGCGCCGACGCCCCCAGCCCGCCGCCGCGCCCCTCCCGCCCTTCGTAGACGGCCGCCAGCGCGCCGTCCATGCCCAGGTCGGCGCCCCCGAGCCGGTGACCGGTCCCGTCGGCCTCCCCGCCGCCCATCACCAGCCGCCACCTGCGCAGCCGCTCGTCATCCATGCCGCCTCCCGAGAATCGCCAGCACCGTCGTGGCGGCCGCCGCCGCCCGCTCCGCGTCCAGCTCCCGCTCCCCCTCCGGCCCGCCCGGCGCCCCCGCCGACCGCACCCGCTCCCCGATCGCCCGCCTCTCCGGTACGGCGAAGCCGCCGAACGTCCGCCTGAGCAGCGGCAGCACCTCCACGAACTGCTGGTCGCCGAGCCCCGACAGCCACGCGTCGACCAGCCCCAGCAGGCGCGGATCGTGCACCAGCAGCAGCCCGCCGCCCGCCAGGAACCCCTCGATCCACGCCGCCGCCCGCGCCGGCGGCCCGCCCCGCGACATGGCCCGCGACATCCGGTCACCGGCGTCGCCGAGCTCCCCCGCGTCCAGCAGAATCCTGGTCAACCGGCCCTCCACCAGGCCGTGCAGCTCCGGCCGGTCACAGATGCCGCGCAACGTCGCCAGCCACCGCCCCCGCGGCCCCTCCCCCCGTCCGTCGCCGTCCTCCTCCAGCAGGGCCACGGCGGCATGGACGGCATCGACATGCTCCAGCAGGGCAGCCGCGGCCCCGTCGTCCAGCGCGGCCACCGATACGGGCAGGCCGACGCAGATCCGGTCCAGCATCGAACGCACGATCACCGCCAGCCCCTCCGCCGGCGTCCCCCGCACGTCCCCGTAACGGTGGGCACGCGCCATCGCGGGCAGCGCCGCCATCAGGTGCGTCACGTCGGTGTCGACCGCGGCCCTGGCCGACAACGCCCCCAGCACCTCGGGCAACGCCTCCGGCAGATCGGCCAGCAGGCATTGCTCGACCAACCCGGTCAACCCCGCCAACGACAACCCACCCCCAACGCCCCCAGCCCTTCGCCGGGCTGCGAGCCCTGGAGCGGGGGCGGGCCCACCGCCCCTCCCCCCGGGCCCGGGGGCGGCCCCTCCTCTTCCCCCAAGCCCAGGAGCAGGAGCGGGGGAAGCCCCGGGAGCCGGAGCGGGCCCGGTTCGTCCGCGCACGGGGGCTGGGGCGGAGGCGGGGGTGGTGGCCTGGTCGCGGGCGTGGCGGGAGGCGGCGGCCGCCACGGTCGTGCCCAGGGCCGCCCGTTCGATGAGCGCCAGGTCGAACTCCGGCCGCCACCGCAACGCCCACGACTCCCGGAACGTCCCCTTCCCCCGCGCCTCCACCGGCTCCCCCCAGCCCACGCCGAGCAGCCGCAGCCGATGCAGCAGGCGGCTGCGCGCCAGGTCGAGCGCCTTGCGCAGGTCGAGGTCGAGCCGCCGGTCCGCCGCCTCCGGCCGCAGCCGCGTCACCCGCTGCTGGTCGCGCAGGTCACGCTGGAGCGGCACCATCGGCGTCCCGTCGGTGACCCGGCCCAGCCGGTCGCCGACGACCATCCGCCGCTGCACCAGCTCCACCGCCAGCTCGTCACCCTCGCACAGCACCGCCCTGACCGCCTCGGTGACCTCGCCGAGCCCGGCGAGCGGCCTGCCGCGCAACGCCGCCAGCCCCTCCGCGAGCCGTACGGCCTCGATCACGTGCGCGGGCGACACCGCCAGCCCCTCCTCGCGCAGCACCGCCGCCGCGCCCGCCAGCCACCGCTCCACCGGCCGGTCCGGCACCGTGAACAGATGGTCGTACCAGCCGGGCGAGCTGACCCCCGCCCCGTAGCCGCTCCACCAGGCCAGCCGCCCGTACGTCCACGGCACCCACGTCAGCGCGGCCTTCACCCGCGGCATCCCGCGCAGGACCGCGTCGTCGTCCTTGACCGGCGGCAGCGGCCCGGTCAGCGCGGGCACGTGCCAGGCGCCGCACACGACGGCGATCCGCTCGTGCCCCTCCTTGACGGCCACGCGCAGCGTCCTGCGCATGTACGCCTCGCGTCTGGCCTCCCGGCCGGCCGGCACGTACCCCTCCCGGACGGCCGCCATCGCCTCGGCGATCACCTCGAACGGCGTGTCGCCCCGGTGCTCGACGACGTCCTCCCACCACCGCTCCGGATCGTCGTACCCGGCGGCCTCCGCGAGCGCGCCGATGGGATCGGTCTCCCGGGGCCGCTCGTCCTCGTCCGCCGCCAGGCTGCAGGCCGCCGGAAGGTCGCAGAAGCGTACGGGGACGCCCGCCTCGGTGGCGTACAGCATGGCCTGCCACTCCGGCGAGAACGCCGCGAACGGCCAGAACGCCGCCGCGTCGGGCCTGCCCGGCACGTGCGCCAGCAGCGCGACCGGCGGCTCCAGCTCGGGCGCCAGCCCGACGAGCCCGTCGGCCTCCGGCGGCCCCTCGATCAGCACCACGCCGGGCCGCAGCCGCTCCAGCTCGGCCCGCACCGCCCGCGCCGACCCCGGCCCGTGATGCCGCACCCCGAGAACCGTCACCCCCACCGCTCCCCCACCTCCCCACCCCGAACCGCCCCCGGAAACCAACCCCCCGGCACCTCCTCGTCACACCGCCCCACCCCCGAAGCCCACAACCCCCTCAGCGGACACGCCACCCCCGCAAGGCCAGCCACCGTCAGCGAGCGCCCCACCCCCGCAAGGCACGCGACCTCCGGAAGGCCCGCCGCCCCAGGAGGGCGTGGATCCCTCGGAAGGCACGCCGGTCTGGGCAGGCGTGTCGCACCCAGAGGTTGCGGACCCCTCGGCGGGCTCCCCGGCCCCCGGGGTCGCGTCCTCCTCGGAAAGTACGCCGTCTCGTGGAGCCGTGCCGGTCCCAGGTCGGCCAGCCCTCGGGCCGCCCGTAGGGCGGGGAACGGGTCTCGGGGAACGTGTGGAATCGGCGTCATGACACCTCGCGGCAGGCGCGGTAGAAGTCGCGCCAGTCGGAGCGTTCGCGGACCACCGTCTCCAGGTATTCGCGCCACACCACCCGGTCCGACACCGGCTCCTGCACCACGGCGCCGACGAGGCCGGCGGCCACGTCGGCGGGACGCAGGACGCCGTCGCCGAAGTGGGCCGCCAGGGCGATGCCGCTGGTCAGGACGGAGATGGCCTCGGCGGTGGAGAGCGTGCCGCTGGGCGACTTGAGCTTGGTGCGCCCGTCCTCGGTGACCCCGGCGCGCAGCTCGCGGAAGACGGTGACAACGCGGCGGATCTCGGCGGGCCCGGCGCCGGTCTCGGGCAGCTCCAGCGACCGCCCGAGCTGGGCGACGCGGCGGGTGACGATGTCGACCTCCTCCTCGGCGGTGGCGGGGACCGGCAGCACGACGGTGTTGAAGCGGCGGCGCAGCGCGCTGGACAGCTCGTTGACGCCGCGGTCGCGGTCGTTGGCGGTGGCGATCACGTTGAAGCCGCGTTCGGCCTGGACCTCGCGGTTGAGCTCGGGGATCGGCAGCGTCTTCTCCGACAGCACGGTGATCAGCGCGTCCTGTACGTCGGACGGCATGCGGGTGAGCTCCTCGACGCGGGCGAGCCGCCCCTCGGCCATCGCGCGCATCACGGGCGACGGGGTGAGGGCGTCGAGGGACGGACCTTCGGCCAGCAGCCGGGCGTAGTTCCAGCCGTAGCGGATGGCCTCCTCGGCGGTGCCGGCGGTGCCCTGGACGAGCAGGGTGGAGTCGCCGCTGATGGCGGCGGCCAGGTGCTCCGACAGCCAGGTCTTGGCGGTGCCGGGCACGCCGAGCAGCAGCAGCGCCCGGTCGGTGGCGAGGGTGGCGACGGCGACCTCGACGATGCGCCGGGCGCCCACGTACTTGGGCGTGACGCGGTCGCCGTCGCCGAGGATGTACGCGGTGACGGCCCACGGCGACAGCTTCCAGCCGGGCGGCCGGGGCCGGTCGTCCTCCTTGGCGAGCAGGGCCAGCTCGTCGGCGTACTGGTCCTCGGCGTGCGGGCGCAGGACGGTCATGGGGAGAGCTCCCTCAGCATGTCGGCTCGGAAACGTAGGAGGGCGGCGACCTCCTGGACGGGCGGCACCGGCGAGAACCCTTCGGCCAGGGCGGCGAGCGCGGGGTCGATGCGTTCGCCGGCGAGCCTGACCAGCTCGCCGAGGTTCCACGGCTGGGTGGCGGCCACCCTGACGATCTTGCGGAGGACGGCGGTGGCGAGCCGCTCCCGCCAGCACGGCGCGACACCGCCCAGCACCATGATCAGCTGGCCGTCGGGGTCGTGGTCGTTGACGAACCCGGCCGCCAGCTCCTGCTGCTCGTCCGGCGGCAGCGCCTCGAGCAGGTCGGCGATCGGGTCCCAGGCGAACATCGCCCGCGCCCACTCCGGGTCCCGCTGCAGCACCGCGGCGCGCACCCAGGCGGCCCGCACCTCGTCGTGCCATTCGGGCATGCGCTTGCGCAGCATCCGGTGCGGCGGCAGCTCCCACGTCGACAGCGGCGCCCGGGCGATCACCTGTTGCAGCCACCACGCCCGCTCGCCGATGCCGCGCGGCGGCTTGGCGCGTACGCCGTCGCGTTCCATCGCCTTGTCGCACGCCTCGGGCGCCTCGACGTGGATGACGGCGGGGCCGACGGTCAGGCAGCGGCGGGCCCGTTCGGCCATCCGCCCGGCCAGCCGCGAGCCGGGCAGCCGGGTGAGCAGGTTGGCCGCCTCCTGGCGCACCTCGCGCCTGCGGTCGTCGAGCGCCGCCTCCAGGAACGGCTCGTCGTCCATCGACAGCCCGGCGGCCATCACCGCCATGAACGCCGCCCGGTCGTCCGGCGTCTCGCGCTCCCACGTGCTCTCCAGCAGCCGCCGCGCCTCGCCGGGCTCGGCTGCCCGCAGCCGCCGCAGGTAGGCGAGCCGGTCGGCGGCGCTGCCGAGCTCCCACGTCTCGCCGGTGGGCTCCTCCAGCAGGTACGCCCACCGCTCGGCCCGCTCCGCCAGCCACCTGCCGCGCCGGCCGGCGAGCCTGCCGAGGTGCGCGCGGATCGACCGGTCGGACAGGCCGTGCTCCAGCAGCTCGGGCAGCACCGCAGGCGGCACCCTGCGGCCGGTGGCGGCCGCCGCCTCCAGCCATTCGCCCAGCAGCCTGCGCTGCTCACCTCCCATGATCCGCACCAACCGCCCTGCCGCCGCCCGTCCGACGACGGCCTGCTCCTCCTCGGGGGCTGGCCGTCCGATAGCGGCCTGCTGTATAGGGACCGGCTGCCCGCTGGCCGCCTCGCCCTCATCCGCTGCCCGTCCGATGAGGGACTGCCCCTCCTCGGTGGCGGGCCGTACGGGGGTGGGGGCTCCGGGGGCGGGCCGTACGGGGGTGGAGGTTTCCGGGGTGTGAGGTTCGGGGGTGGGGCGGCGGCCGGCGCGGCGGCGGGCTGTCTCGACGGCCGCGTCGGCCAGCAGGTCGCCCTGGTACGGCCTGCGGTCGGTGCCCACGAGGGCGGTGGAGGTCAGGGCGTCCCAGTGCACCCGATCTGCGGGCGAGGTCACAGGATCACCGCCATTCCGTCGTCGTCCCAGGTGGTGAGCAGGTTGAGCCCGTACGGGGTCCATTCGGCGGCCACGGTCACCGGCCGGCCACCGGAGACGGCGAGCAGCCGCCACCAGGCGCGGGTGACCCGCCGCAGCGGGAAGCCGCCCACCGAGGCCGCGCCCGCAGCGGACGTGCCTGCCGAGGGCGCGTCCGGCACCACGCCGGCCAGGACCAGGGGCCAGGAGTCGGTCCACGGGTCGGCGGCCAGGGCGGCGGCCACCTCGCCCATCGCCTCGTCCGGCGTCAGCCCGGGCGGCACCCGCTCGGCCGGGGCCGCGACGTCCGGGTGGTAGGTGGCGACCAGGGCGCGCAAGGGGGCGGCGCCCGGGTAGAAGGCCAGGTCGGCGTCGATCGTGGAACCGTTGACCAGGGAGGCGTCCAGCGGGCGGCCCGGCGGCGCGAACGACAGCACGAGGGCGGCCCGGCCCGTCTCGCGGCCGCGCAGCCAGACGCGGCGGGCGGTGAGCCGGTCCTGCGTCTCGTCGCGCAGGCCGAGCACGTCCCACAGGTCACGGACGGGCGGCCTGGTCAGGACCGTCTCGCGGGTGACGGGGAAGCCGGTGCGCATCATCACCGTCTCGGCCAGGTCGGGCGGCAGCTCGGCGCGGCGGCGGTAGGCGACGGCCAGCAGGTGGAGCAGGGCGTACTCCTCCAGGAGACGCCCCGGCCAGTCGTCCATGGCCCTGACGCGCGCCAGCCGGGAGACGGCCCCGGCGGCTCCGGGGGCCTGGGCGTCGACGAGCCGCTTGGCCACGCCCTCCCAGTCGTGCTCCCCGGCCCCCGCGAGGCCTTGCCGCACCTGGTCGGCGAGCCACCGCTCCAGCTCCGCCATCCCGGCCGCCACCCGCCCCTGCCGCACGACCCCGGACGCAGTCGCAGCCCCAGACCCAGCTCTGGACGCGGTCCCGGCCCCGGGCGCGGGCGCGGGCGCGGAGTCAGCTCCAGACACCGCCACTGACGTGGCCTCGGGGGCGGTCGTCGGGGGTTGTGGTGGGGTGGTGGGGGGTGTGGGGTGGTGGGCCAGCCGGTCGGCTGCCCAGGAGGGGAGGGCGGGGGTCGTGGGGACGTGGCCGGCGGACCAGAGGAGGAGGAGCCCGAGCACGTGCTTACAGGGGAGCTTGCGGCTGGGGCAGGTGCAGCGGTAGGCGGGCTCGGCGAGGTCGACGCGCGTCTCGTAGGGTGTGGGGCCGCTGCCCTCGCAGGCTCCGAACAGCACGTCGCCCGCCACGCCGCGGGACGTCCACGAGCCGGGTGCGGCGACCTCTTGGGCGGCCTTGCGGGAGGGCGCGTCGGGGGCGAGGGCGAGCACCTGATCACGGCTCCACCGTTCGATCACCTGAAGCACACTAGCCACTCGCACCGACATTTCCGCCCCGGTCGAGAACCTGATCAACTCCGGTGGAGAGGGTGGTCCCGGGCGGCCGGCAGAGCGGGGTACGTAAGATCGGGCGGGTGGAATTGAAGATCTATCCCGATGGCCCGGTCGTCGAGGTCGCCGACGAGGCCGAGGCGCTGGCGAGCGACCTGGACGGGCAGCTGGTGCTCGACGGTGAGCGGTTCCTGCGGCGTGACGTCACCGGCGCGCCCGTGGGGTTCGTGGCGCGCCCGCCGATCGCCCGGGCGCTCGACCTGCTGCCGCATCCCGAGGGCGGCTGGTTCCGTGAGACGTGGCGGTCGGGGGTGGAGTTCCGGCCGGAGGGCTACGGCGGGACGAGGGCCAGCGCGACCGGCATCTACTTCCTGCTGCAGCCGGGCGAGGAGTCGGTGCCGCACCGGGTGCGCTCGGACGAGGTGTGGCTGTGGCATCGGGGCGGCCCGCTGGAGCTGACGATCGGCGACGCGACCGTGGTGCTGGGCCCGCTGGTGGAGGAGGGGCAGGTGCCCCAGGCGGTCGTGCCGGGCGGGGTGTGGCAGTCGGCGCGTCCTGCCGGGGATCGGGAGGTGCTGGTGAGTTGCGTCGTCTCGCCGGGTTTCGACTTCGCCGACTTCACCGCCTGATCGGGACCGCCCCCGCCGGGAGCGGGCCCACCGTAAAACGAGGGCTGGCCCGCCGTAGAGGGAAGCGGCCCGGCCCGGATGCCCGTCGCAAATGACCGAAATGCGCGGTTTGTTGAAGTGGGGGCCGGGTTGCGCGTGTGATGGACGGTGTGGTCTCTCTCGGACGAGTCGCTCATGGCCGCCATCGCCGCCGGCGAGGCCGAGGCGACGGTCGCGTTCGTACGGCGCTACCAGGCGAGGGTGTACGGCCTGGCGCTCAGCGTGGTGGGTGACCCGGGGCTGGCCGAGGAGGTGGCGCAGGACGCCTTCGTCCGGGCCTGGCGCCACGCCGCCCGCTACGATCCCGGGCGCGGCAGGGTCGCGAGCTGGCTGCTGACGATCACCCGCAACCTGGCCGTGGACGCGCTGCGGCTGCGCCGTGACCAGCCGGTGGACCCCGCCCGGCTGCCGAGCCCGCGCGACGGCCGGGGCGACGGCGGTGACGGCGGCCGGGAGGCGCTGGGCGAGGTGGAGCGGGTCCGCGACGAGCTGCGGGTGCTGCCCGCCGAGCTGAGCCGGCCGATCCTGCTGTCGTTCTGCTACGGGCTGACGGCCGCCGAGATCGCCAGCCGGGAGGGCCTGCCGCTGGGCACGGTCAAGACGCGGATCCGGCGCGGCCTGGCCCGGCTGCGACAGGCCGCCGCCGTCCCATAGCCGAGGTCAGCCCACGATCAGGACTCCGCCACCCGGGCCGCCACCCGCGCCCAGAACCTGGCCGGGTCGTTCAGATGCGGGTACGGCTCCCCCGGCTCCGGCACCCCCAGGAAGGCGCAGAGCGGCCCCCACCCGGCGCCCGGCTCGACGACGAGGAGCCTGTCGCCCGGGACCTCGCGGCGGACGGCGTCGTTGTGCTCCCGGTAGACGGCGATGGCGTGGTCGCGGTCGGGGAAGCGCCCGCCGAAGAAGCCGTCCCAGATCATCTGCCGGTGGAAGGCGGTGAACACGTCCAGCCCGGGCACGATCCGCCGCGCCTCGGCCACCCGGGGCTCGGCGGGCCCGTCGCCGAACATGCGGTAGACGGTGGCGCGCACGCTCTCGTACCAGGAATCGGGGTCGCGGACGGTGAGGATCACCCGGGCGGACGGGAAGGCGGTGAGCAGGTCGCGCCAGAAGGCCGCGCCGGGCCAGTCGACGCTGGCGGCGTAGCCGTCGAAGACGGTCTCCCAGGGGACGGGCCGCCCGGCGGCGGCGTCGCGCCACAGCGGCAGCCGGTCGGGGTGGTCGAGCACGTGGCGGCCGTGGAAGCACGGCCCGAAGCCGAGCCGTTCGAGCGCGGCCTTGAGCGACAGCGTGCCGGTGCGGCCGACGCCCGCTCCGATGACCTTCACGCGACCACCAGTTCCCTGGTCAGCTCGCCGGGCCCGGCGACGCCGCACAGGGTGAGCGCGTTGAGCAGCTCGGTGCGCAGCAGCGTCAGCACCTTGGCGACGCCTTCGGCCCCGGCCACGGACAGGCCCCACATGACGGGCCGGCCGATCGCCACCGCCCGCGCGCCGAGCGCCAGGGCCTTGATCACGTCGGTGCCGCGCCGTACACCGCCGTCGAGCAGCAGCGGCACCCTGCCGTCGACGGCGTCGGCGATCAGCGGGAGGCGGTCGATGCTGGCCGGGCTGGTGTCGAGCTGGCGGCCGCCGTGGTTGGACACGATGATCGCGGCGGCGCCGTGCTCGACGGCGAGCACGGCGTCGGCGGGGTGCAGGATGCCCTTGAGGACGATCGGCAGCGAGGTGATCGACCGTAACCAGTCGACGTGCTTCCAGGAGATCTCGGGGGACAGCACGACCTGGCGGACGTTGCCGTCGCCGCGCAGGTTCGCGCAGTGGAGGCCGGGCGGCAGGTCGTGGAAGTTGTTGCGGTCGCCGCGCTCGCCCCTGCCCAGCGCGGGCGAGTCGACGGTGACGACGATGGCCTTGCACCCGGCCGCCTCGGCCCGGCGCACGAGCGAGGCGGTGAACCCCAGGTCGGGCTGGATGTAGAGCTGGAACCAGAGCGTGGCCCCGGTGGCGGCGACCTCCTCGACGGGCACGGTGGACAGCATGGCCGCCATCATGATCACGCCGGCCTGGGCGGCGGCCCGCCCGGTCTCGGCCTCCCCGGCGGGGTGCGCGAGCCGGTGGAAGGCGGTGGGGGCGAGCAGCACGGGCATGGAGGCGGCCTGGCCGAGCAGGTTCACCTCGAGCGTGGGCCGTTCGACGCCCCGCAGCACCCGGGGCACCAGGCAGAGCCGCCGGAAGGCCGCCTCGTTGGCGCGGACGGTGACCTCGTCCTGGGCGCCGCCGGCGAAGTAGTCGTAGTAGACCGGGTCGAGCTTCTCCCTGGCCACGTCCTCGAAGTCACGCACGTTGAAGAGGTTCACGACGTCTCCCCGGGCTGTCGGCGGGCGGGCAACGATCACGAGGTCGTACGAACCGAATCTCTCTCATGGATTCCGGTGAATCCAGAGGTGTGTTCAATTTCGTACAACCGTCATGACTGTCCTGTTGCTGGTGCTGTTCGTGCTCTCGCTGCCGTTCTGGCTGCCCCGGGCGGTGACGGGGCTGCGGATGTGGCTGTTCGCGCGGATCAACGGCGCGGAGGGCGTCGCGGTGCCGGGCGAGCTGGTCGGCGTCCCCGAGTTCCTGGAGGTGTACGGGCATCCGGCGGCCGACGGGCGCAGCCGGGGCGCGGCGCTGTCGGACCTGTTCTGGTACTGGCTGTCCCCCGGCCCGGAGCTGCACCAGGAGCATCTGGAGCCGGGGCCGCTCCACACGGAGGTGGCCCGGTGCACCCGGCGCATCCTGACGACCAGCACGCGGGAGGCGGAGCTGCTGGCGGTGGAGAGCCTGCGCGACGCGCTGCCGGCCGGGCGGGGGCTGGTGCGGCTGCGCGATCTGGCGATGCCGGTATGGGCGGAGTTCTACCACCGGCTGGTGTTCGGGACGCCGTGCCCGCCGGGGGTGCGGGAGCTGATCGTGGCCAGCGCCGACGACGTGGTGACGGCGCTGAAGTGCTGCGGGCTGCGGCACCTGGACCGGCGGCTGCGGCTGACCGCGTACCTGGAGAGCGTGCAGGACCGGGTGGCGCATCCGCTGCCGGAGTCGCTGGGGCCGCGGGAGCGGGCGCTCTATCTTCAGGGGGCGTTCTTCAACACGGCGATCGTGCAGAGCTCGGAGGCGACGGCGCACGTGCTCATGGCGCTCGCCGAGGGCGCGCGGGGGCCGCTGGACGAGGTGATCGCGGAGACGTTGCGCCGCTATCCGCTGTTCGGGATCGCGCACCGGATCACCTCCGGCGAGATCGAGCTGCGGAGCGGGGCGACGATCCCGGCGGGATCGGTGCTCTGCTTCAGCTATCCGGAATTCCACCGGTCCGGGGGGCGGATCCCGTTCGGGGTGGCCGCGAACCGGCCGTGCCCGGCCTGGCGGCTGGCCCCGGTCACCATCCGGGCCGTGGTCGGGGAGCTGGACGCGGGCTACACGTTCCGCACCTCTGCCGGGCACGAGCGGGCGCTGCCGAACCGGGGCCCCTGCCTGATGACGCCGCGCGGGCGCGAGCCGCGCCTGCCGGGGGCGGTGCTGGCGTTCCTGCGGGTGCGCGACCTGTGGGAGGACGTGTGGCGCAGCCTGGTGCAGCTCGTGCTCGGCACCTACATGGTGTGGCAGGCCCGCCGCCTGCGCCTGTGCGAGAACCACTTCAACCGGGCTTGAGCCGGGACTTGTCCGGTTTGCCGGCCTCGTTGACCGGCGCCTCGGCCAGCGTGGTGACCGTCCTGGGGACGGCCGCCTCGCCCAGCGCGTCACGTACGAGCGCGGCCAGGTCGTCGCGGGAGACCCGGGCGCGCCCGGCGGGGACGACGTAGGCGTGCACGGCCTCGCCGGTCACCGGGTCGGGCGCGCCGACGACGAACGCCTGCTCGACGGCCGGATGCCCGGCGAGCACGGCCTCCACGGCCCCGGCGTAGCAGACCTCGGCGTTGACGATGATCACGTCCCGGGTGCGGCCGGTCAGGTGCAGCATCCCGTCGCCGTCCAGCCGGCCCAGGTCGCGGGTGCGCAGCCAGCCGTCGTCGCGCAGCACCTCGCGGGTGCCTTCGGGGTCGCGCCAGTAGCCGGCCATCCGGTGCGGGCTGCGTACCCACACCTCGCCGACCTCGCCCGGGCCCACGGGGCGCTCGTCGCGGTCGCGCAGGCTGAGCCGGACGCCCGGCAGCGGCCTGCCGACGGACGTCAGCCGCCCGGCGGCCACGTCGGCGGGCGTGAGCATGGTGATCACGCCCGCCTCGGCCTGGCCGTACCCCTGCCAGATCACCGGGCCGAGGCGTTCCGCGGCGGCGGCGAGCAGGCTCGGGCCCGCCGGGGCGCCGCCGAGAACGAGCGCCCGCAGCCCCGGCGGCCCGCCATCGGCCAGGGCGGAGAGCAGGGCGCCCAGCCGGGGCGGCGGCATCATGGCCGCGGTGACGGCGTGGCGGCCGAGCGCGGCGGCCAGGTCCTCGCCGGGCCCCGGCACGACGACGGTGCCGCCCGCCACCAGGCAGCGGCCCGCGTACGTCATCATCACCGGGCTGGCCAGGGTCCCGTGCACGAGGCAGCGTTCGAAGCGGGTCATCAGCTCGGCCAGGACCGGCGGCCAGTCCTGGTAGGCGAGGCTGTGGGCGCGGTAGGTCTGCGCGCACGCCTTCGGCAGGCCGGTGCTGCCGCTGGTGAAGGTGAGCCTGGCGACGTCGTCCGGCCGGGCCAGCACCTCGGGCGGCGCGGCGGGGCCGGGGCGCAGCAGGTCGGCCGCGCCGGGCAGCGGCCCGAGCGACAGCAGCCGGACGCCCGCCCCGGCGAGCTCGGGCGTCATCGTCGCGGCGTCGGCGATCAGCGCGTCCACGGGCTCGCGCAGCACGTGCGCGAGCTGGGCGGCGCTCCAGCCGGGCCGCAGCGCCGCCACCCGGCAGCCGAGCGCGTGCGCGGCGAGGTGGGCGGCGTACGTCTCGGGCGAGGTGGCTGCGGCGACGGCCACGCCGCTGCCGGGGCCGAGCCCGGCCTCGCGCAGGCGCCGCTCGACGCGGCCGGTGAGGCCGAGCAGCTCGTCCGCGCTGACGGCCCGCGTGCCGTGCTGGATGGCGGTCCGGCCGGGGTCGGCGGCCAGGGCGTCGAGCACCGGCCGGGGGAACAGGTTCACGACAGTAGTACGGGTGCCGCGCGGTGGAGAGATTCGCGGAACTCGGCGCATGTATCAGCTGATTGCTGGGTACTGCACCAGTTCATTGCACTATGCAATGATGGTCATAGGTGAAATGGCACACTTTCACCGCTGGAGGGCGGAAACGTGCAGGCGGGCTTCTCCTGGATCATCACCCCGCACAACGGCGCAGCGGTCCTCAGCCTGTCCGGCGAGCTCGACATCGCCGTGGCGGCCGAGCTGCGGCAGTGCATGGCGGAGGCGATCGCGAGCGCGGAGCCGCCCCGGGTGGTGGTCGACCTCAAGGGCGTGAACTTCTGCGACTCCTCGGGGCTGAGCGTCCTGCTGTCCGGGCTGAGCGAGGCCGAGGCGGCGGGCGGTGTGCTCGTGCTCTGCGAGCTGCACCAGCGGCTCAAGCGGGTGCTCAACGTCACCGGGCTGCACCGGCGCTTCCAGACCTACGACACGGTGACCGAGGCGGTGGCGGCGCTGCCCCGCACGGTGGCCTCCTGACGGTCAGGCCCCGGGCCAGCCGAGCGGGTGCGCGGCGTGCTCCGGCGGCGGCTCGCCGCCCGCCTCGGTGAAGGCGGTCATCGCCTCGACCAGCGCGTGACGCTGCGCCGGCGACAGCCGCTCGACGATCGCGCCGATCTCCGCGCGGCGGCGCGCGGAGACCTCCTCGACGATCCGGCGTCCCTCGCCGGTCAGGCGGATCAGGCTCTCCCTGCGGTTGTGCGGGTTGACCTCGCGCACGATCAGCTCCGCCGCCGCCAGCCGGTCGGCCATCCGCAGCGCGGTGGAGGAGTTGACGCCGAGCATCACGGCCAGCGTGACGAGCTTGGTCTCGCCGTGCCCGGCCAGCGCCACGAGCATCCGGAACTGCGGCAGCGTCACCCGGTCCTTGACCGAGCCCAGGGAGCGGGCCGCGATGCCGGCGAGCAGCCGCGTCCCGGTCAGCACGGCCGAGACGGCCGCCGAGAGATCGTCGTGGCACTCTGACATACACGACCCGGTTTCCGAGAAAGCCTCACGTCAGTGTACGGAGCCGGTGCGCGCGCCGGAAGGTGTGCCGCCTGCCGCCCGCGCCGAAGCCCGCCGAGGCGGTGACCGGACCCCGGCCCCCGACCGTGAACACCTCGGAGACCTCCTCGCCCGGCAGCAGCGTCACCTCCCGCCGCCCGGCCATCCGCCTGCCCCCGGCCGTCGTCAGCGCCAGCGTGACCCGCCGCCACGGCACCTTCGAGCCGTTCACCAGCGCCACCGTGACCTGCTCGCCCGCGCTCCGCACGCGCAGCCCGTACGGGGTGCGCGGGTCGGGACCGATCGACTGGTCGAGCAGCTCCATCAGCTCGGCCGCCAGCTCCGGCCTGCGTGACGCCAGGTCGCGGGTCTCCCCGAGGTCCGTGGCCAGGTCGTACAGTTCGACGCGCCCTTCGGGGCCCGCGCCCGCGATGCCGGGCTCGAACCTGATGGCCTTCCAGCGGCCCCGGCGGATCGCCTGCGCCTTGCGCGGCCGGTTCCAGACCAGGTGGCTGTGGCCCTCGCGGCGGCCGCCGTTGAGCAGCTTCCTGAACGACTTGCCGTCGAGCGCGGCCGGCGCGGGCACCTCGGCCAGGTCGGCCAGCGTCGGCAGCACGTCGTAGAGCGTGACCGGCTCGCGCACCACCCGGCCGCGCATCTTCGGCGACCAGGCGATCAGCGGCACGCGGATGCCGCCCTCGTACAGGTCGCGCTTGTCGGCCCGGTAGGGGCCGTTGGAGTCGAACAGCCAGGGCGTCACGCCCTTCTCCCGGTGCGGCCCGTTGTCGCTGGTGAACAGCACCACCGTGTCGTCGGCCACACCCGCCTCACGCAGCGCGCGCAGCAGCGTGGCCACGTGCGCGTCCAGCCGCCCGACCTGCGCGGCGTGCCGCCGGTTCGCCCTGGTCCAGGGCTTGTCCTCGTAGCGGCCGGCGTCGCCCGGGACGACGCTGGGGGCGTGCGGCAGGTTCGTGGCAAAGTACAGCAGGAACGGGTCGTCCGACGGCTGCCGGACGAAGTCGACGGCCCGCCGCAGGAGCAGGTCGGGCGCGTACGCCTTGCGGCCGAGCGCCACCCGGCCGCCGTTGTGCCACAGATACTCCGGGTAGTACTGGTGGGCGTGGCGGTGGCCGATGTAGCCGAAGAACTCGCCGAACCCGCGCTCGTTCGGGTGCGACGGCTGACCGGCCTGCTCGGGGCCGAACCCCCACTTGCCGATGCACGCCGTGCGATAGCCCGCAAGCTGGAGTAACTCGCCGAAGGTCAGGTCGGCCTCGCTCAGCGACCGCTGCGGCCCGCCCTCCGGGTTCTCCCGTACGGTGCCGTGCCCCGCGTGCATGCCGGTCAGCAGCGAGCACCTCGACGGGGCGCACAGCGGCGCCCCCGAGTAGGCGGTCTCGAACCGCACCCCCTCACGCGCCATCCGGTCCAGGTGCGGTGTCGCGATCAGCCGCTGCCCCTGGCTGCCGATCTCCCCCCAGCCCAGGTCGTCGGCCAGGATGACGACGAAGTTGGGCCGCCGGGGGAACGCGGCCCGCGCCGGGGACGCCGAGGCGGAGACGGTCAAGCTGGCCAGGGCACCCGTGAGCAGGGTGCGGCGCGACGGCGCGGCGATCATGCAGGACACCTTCAAGGCAACGAAAGATCGGCAGGAGAACCACCGGAGAACGGCAGGCGAACTCTGCCGGAGCCTTGGTTCGCAAGCGCCGAGCTCAGCAGTAGTCCCACAGCCCGCAGATCTCCCTGAGCTCGGGCGGCAGCTCGTCGTCTGTCGGCAACGGGCGGCCAGCGACGACCGTACCGCTACGGATCTTGTCGCGCCAGTCGCCGACGCCTTTCACGAAACCGCCGTGGTCGCGCTCGCCGTAGTTCAGCATCGACGGCTCCCACTCCACCCCGAGGAAGGCGCACACCCGCCGCAGCTCGGCCTCCGGATCGGCGACCACGTCCTCGTAGCGGACGGTCAGCCCCTCCAGGTGGGTGCGGGCCTCCTGGAGGTAGGTCATGTAGCTGAGCGTGCGCGGCACCGCCTCCTCCATGGGCCGCTTGACCGGGTCGGCCTCGTGCCAGGACTGCACGATCGACATCGGGTGCCGTAGCAGGAACAGGAACCGCGCGTCCGGCCAGCACGCCGCGATCCGCCGCCAGGCGAACACGTTGGAGGGCGTCTTCTCCACCAGGACCGGCTTGCCGCTGCGGGCCAGCTCGCGGTGGAGCATCCGGTCCCACACGATGTGCTCGATGTCGCTGTGGGTGTGGCCGAGCAGCTCCATCGCCTGCCGGACCGGCTCGGTCGTCAGCCCGACGGTGATCCGCCGGAAGTGCGTCTCGATGGGCGAGTGCACCTGGGAGTGGCTGTTGAGCATGACGCGCATGAGCGTCGAGCCGGAGCGCACCGAGGAGAGCAGGAAGACCGGGGCCCGCAGCAGCCGGTCGTGCGCCGGGTCGGCCGGCGGGCGCACCTCGTCGCCGGGCAGCCGCTGCAGTTCGAGCGGCGGCTTGGGGACGGGCTTCGGCGCGGGCGCCGGCCTGGCCGCGCGGGCCCGGGTCAGCGTGTAGCCGGTGAGTCCTTCGAGCGTCGCGTTGACCGTGTACTTCCAGCTCATGGCCCGTCAACGTAGACACCACCGGTGAACCCACGGTTAACCGGCCCTGTGAAATAACCCGGCGGTCCCGGTGGTTACACCACGTGCTCCCGGATCTTTCACAGCGAAAGGCATGTTCTCCATGGCTCTCCCGCTCTCCATACTCGATCTGGCGCACATCGGCGAAGGGGAGACGGCCGCCGACAGCCTGGCCGCCAGCGTCACGATGGCCCAGCGCGCCGAGGAGTGGGGTTACCGGCGTATCTGGTACGCCGAGCACCACAACATGCCCACGATCGCCTCGTCCGCCACGAGCGTGCTGATCGCCCACGTGGCCGCGCACACCCGCACGATCCGCCTCGGCGCGGGCGGCGTCATGCTGCCCAACCACGCCCCGCTGACGATTGCCGAGCAGTACGGCACGCTGGCCACGCTCCACCCGGGCCGCATCGACCTGGGGCTGGGCCGGGCGCCGGGCAGCGACCAGCAGACGATGCGGGCGATGCGCCGCAACCCGGCCGCCGCCGACGAGTTCCCGCAGGACGTGCTGGAGCTGCAGGGCTATCTGACCGGCGAGTCGCGCATCCCCGGCGTGGAGGCGACGCCGGGCAAGGGCACCGACGTGCCGCTGTACATCCTCGGCTCGTCCCTGTTCGGCGCTCAGCTCGCCGCCATGCTCGGGCTGCCGTACGCGTTCGCCTCCCACTTCGCGCCGGCCGCGCTGGAGGAGGCGGTCGAGCTCTACCGGCGTGACTTCCGGCCGTCGGCCCAGCTCGCGGAGCCGTACGTGATCGCGGGCGTGAACGTGATCGCCGCCGACACGGCCGAGGAGGCGCAGGCGCAGTTCCTGTCGGCCAAGCGCAAGCGGGTGAGCCTGCTGCTCGGCCGGGGCCGCGCGTTCACGCCGGAGGAGGCCGACGCGGTCCTCGAATCCCCCGCCGGGCAGCAGATCCTGCAGATGACGCGCTACTCGGCCGTCGGCACGCCGGGAGACGTCGCCGCCGAGCTCGACAGGTTCGCCGGGCACGCCCGCGCCGACGAGCTGATCGTGGTGTCTGCGGCGCCGGAGCGGGCGGCCTGGCTGCGCTCGCTGGAGCTGCTGGCCCAGGTGAGCGGCCTGGTCACGGCCTGATCGACAGGGCGTGGCCGAAGACGCCGCGCGGGTCCCAGCGCGCCTTGACCCGCTGCAGGCGCGCGTAGTTGTCCCCGTAGTAGAGCGCCGGCCAGGGCACCCCGGAGGTGTTCCAGGCCGGGTCGGCGTGGTCGGTGTCGGGGTAGTTGATGTAGGCGCCGCCGAGGTTGCCGCCCGGCACCGGCACGCCCCCGGTCGCCGCGAACGTCCTGCGGTGCAGGTCGCGCACCCAGGCCAGCTCGGCCGCGCCGTCGCCGGCCGGGTCCCAGGTGGCCAGGTGGAGCACCTTGAGGATCGACCGGCGCTCGACGGTGGCGGTCGCCTCCGGCGCGACCGTGTTGACGCGGCCCCCGTACGACAGCAGCCACAGCACGCCGGTCCGCGCGGGGCCGCCCGCGGTCAGGCTGTCGTAGGCGATGCCCGCCTGCTCGTCGGTGAAGCGGCTGCGCAGGTAGGCGGACTTGCCCTTGTAGTGGCCCGCCTCGGTCGCCTCGCCGAGCGAGAGCGACCGCACGGCCTGGAACCACGGCTGGCGCAGGAACGGCGGCACCGTCGCCGGCGGCGTGACGCCCTCGCCGACGGCGGCGAGGAAGCCGGCCAGCAGCTTCTCGGCGCCGGGCACGCCCGCGTCGATCTGCGCCGGCAGGATCATGTCGCCCGGCGCGTCGTCGCCCTGGCGGCCGGGGATCAGCAGCGACCCCCACAGCGAGGCGTACGGGGTGCCGGGCTCGCTGTTGCGCTCGTGCCACTCGCCGTGGTTGCGCAGCAGCCGCTGGAACGACTCGCGCGTCATGTCCTTCCACGACCAGATCGCGATGCCCGACACGACGGAGGCGGGCGGCCTGGGCAGCAGGGTGCCGGGGTCGTCGCCGCGCGCCCGCGGATCGCGCATCCAGTAGCGGGTGACGACGCCGAAGTTGCCGCCGCCGCCTCCGGTGTGGGCCCACCACAGGTCGTGGTTGGGATCGCGCGGGTCGCGGGTGGCCACGACGGCGCGGGCGCGGCCGTGCCGGTCGACGACCACGACCTCGACGGCGTGCAGGTGGTCGACGGTCAGGCCGTCGCGCCGTGACAGCGGCCCGTAGCCGCCGCCCGCGATGTGCCCTCCGGCGGCCACGCCCCCGCACTGGCCGCCGGGGATCGTGACGCCCCAGCCGAGGTAGAGCCGCCGGTAGGCCTGCATGAGCGTGGCCCCCGCCTCGATCGCGAACGCGCGGCGCTCCTCGTCGAAGTAGACCTCCGACATCTCGCACAGGTCGAGCACCACCTCGGCGCCTTCGCCGACGAAGTTCTCGTAGCAGTGGCCGCCGCTGCGCACGGTCAGCCGCCGGTTCTCGCGCACCGCCCGGCCGACGGCCTGGACCACCTGCTCGGTCGTCCCGGCCAGGTAGAAGTAGTCGGGCTCGGCGCGGAAGCGCTGGTTGGTGCGCCGGACCGCCAGGTCCTCGTAGCGGGGGTCGGACGGGCGCACCACGACCGGCCCGAGCGGCGGGGCGCCGGGCCCGGCGGGCTCGCCGGGTAATCCGCCGCCCGCGGCGAGCCCGCCGCCGAGCGCCGCCGTGCCGCCGATGAAGCCCCTGCGCGTGACCTCGCTCATGATCGTCCTCTCGTCGGATGGCCTGCGCGTTGCTCTGCGGCTCCGACGCTACGGGCGGGGGCGGGAGGCGGACAGGAGGCCAGCTGCACAGCCGGGGTGGAGGAAGATGCACCGCCGGCATCCCCTTGCCCCCACCTTTTCGGTCGCGTACAGTGTGCGGGTCCTGCCGCCGACATCCGAGGTGATCTGTTGAAGCTCTGAGGCCGAGACGCCGCGCCCACGTCCGTGGTGTGCGCCCGCCCGACCTCAGGTGATCCTTCGACGCCTCTGTTCCGCGTTTCCGGGCGGCCTTTCCGCGGTGTCTCCACGTGTCCCGAAATTTCCTGACACGGTGAGGAGCCACCCCTTATGTCATTCTCCATCGTCTGTGACGGCCTCTCCTACGAGCACGCCGACGGCACCCCCGTCCTCGACGGCCTCGACGTCGCCTTCGGCGCCGGGCGCACCGGGCTCATGGGCGTCAACGGCTCCGGCAAGTCCACGCTGCTCAAGCTCGTCGCCGGTGAGCTGCGGCCGACGGCCGGCTCGGTCAGCGTCGCCGGCGACGTCGGCTACCTGCCGCAGGACCTGCCCCTGGCCACCGGCGCCACCGTCGCCGGGCTGCTCGGCATCGAACGGCAGCGGGCCGCGCTGCACGCCATCGAGGGCGGCGACGCCTCCCCCGAGCACTTCACGGCCATCGGCGACGACTGGGACGTCGAGGAGCGGGCGCACGCCGAGCTGGACCGGCTCGGCCTCGGCCACCTCGGCCTGGACCGGCCCGCCGGCACCCTGTCCGGCGGCGAGGTCGTGATGACCGGCCTGGCGGCGCTGCTCATGCGCAGGCCCGGCGTGCTGCTGCTCGACGAGCCCACCAACAACCTCGACCTGGACGCCCGCCGCCGCCTGTACGCGGCCGTGCGCTCCTGGACGGGGGTGCTGGTGGTGGTCAGCCACGACCGCGTCCTGCTCGACCTGGTGGACCAGATCGCCGACCTGCGCGACGGGGCGGTGCGCGTGTTCGGCGGCAACCTGACGGCCTACGAGCAGGCGCTCGCGGCCGAGCGGGAGGCGGCCGAGCGCATGGTCCGGGTCGCCGAGGGCGGCCTCAGGAAGCAGAAGCAGGAGCTGGCCGACGCCCTGGTCAAGCTGAGCCGCCGGACCCGTTACGGAGACAAGATGTACGCGACCAAGCGCGAGCCGAAGATCATCATGAACGCGCGCAAACGGCAGGCCCAGGTGGCGGCGGGCAAGCACCGCACCATGCACGCCGAGAAGCTGGAGCAGGCCCGCGACCGCCTCACCGAGGCCGAGCAGGCCGTCCGCGAGGACGCCGAGATCCGCGTGTCGCTGCCGCGCACCGAGGTCCCGGCCGGGCGCACGGTCCTGACGCTGACGGGCGTGCCGGGGCTGAGCGAGCTGCGCGGCGGCCCCGACGCCGGCGGCGAGCCCGTGACCGAGCTGGTGCTGCGCGGCCCCGAGCGGGTCGCGCTGACCGGCCCCAACGGGTCGGGCAAGACGACGCTGCTGCGCGCGATCGTCTCAGGCGCTCCCGGGGCCTGCCCCGGGGTGCCCGTGCGCTACCTGCCGCAGCGGCTCGACCTGCTGGACGGCTCGCTCAGCGTGCTCGACAACGTCCGGCGGTTCGCCCCGGCCGTCCCCGTGGGCGAGCTGCGGGCGCGGCTGGCCCGCTTCCTGTTCCGGGGGGCGCGGGCCGAGCAGCCTGCCGCGACGCTGTCGGGCGGCGAGCGGTTCCGCGCCGTCCTGGCCGCCCTGCTCTCCGCCGAGCCGCCGCCCCAGCTGCTGCTCCTGGACGAGCCGACGAACAACCTGGACATGGCCAGCGTCCGCCGGCTGTCCGAGGCGCTGTCGGCCTACCGGGGCGCGCTGCTCGTGGTCAGCCACGACCTGCCGTTCCTGGAGACGCTCGGCATCACCCGCTGGCTGGCCAAGCATCCGGAGGGATGATTGTGTGTCCGGAGAACCTGTGAGGAGGGCACCTGTGAGCCGCAAGATTTCCTCCGTCGTCGGAGGCAAGGACGCCGCCGCGATCGAGACGTACGCATCGACGAACCCCGCCCGCACCGCCGAGGTCGTCGCCGAGGTGGGGCTGGCCGACGCCGAGACCTTCGCCGTCGCCGCGGCGACGGCGAAGGAGGCGCAGCGGGAGTGGGCTAGGGTGCCCGCTCCCGTGCGGGGACGGGTGATCGCCTCCATCGGGCGGCTCGTCGAGGCCAACACCGAGACGCTGGCCAGGATCGTCACCCAGGAGATCGGCAAGCCCTACGGTGAGGCGCTGGGCGAGGTGCGGGAGATCGTCGACACGTGCGACTTCTTCCTCGGCGAGGGCCGCAGGCTCTACGGGCAGACGGTGCCGTCGGAGATGCCCGACAAGAACCTGTTCACCTTCCGCAACCCGGTCGGCGTCGCGGCGGTGATCACCGCGGGCAACTTCCCGGTGGCCGTCCCGTCCTGGTACCTGGTGCCGGCGCTGCTGTGCGGCAACGCGGTCGTGTGGAAGCCCGCCGAGTACGCCGCCGCCTCCGCGCACGCCCTCTACCGGCTGTTCGCGGCGGCGGGGCTGCCCGACGGCGTGCTGAACATCGTCTTCGCCGACGGCGGGCAGACGTTCGCCGGGCTGGAGCGCGCCCTGGACGCCGGGAACGTCGACAAGGTCGGCTTCACCGGCTCCAGCGAGGTCGGCCGGAAGATCGGCGAGCTGGCCGGCCGGCACCTGCAGTCGGCCTGCCTGGAGCTCGGCGGCAAGAACCCGATGGTCATCATGCCGGACGCCGACCTGGACCTGGCGGTGGAGGGCGCGCTGTTCTCCGGGTTCGGCACCGCCGGGCAGCGCTGCACCAGCCTGGGCACGGTCATCGTGCACGAGTCGATCCACCGCGAGTTCACCGACCGCTTCGCCCGCGCCGTACGGGAGGCCAGGATCGGCGACCCCGAGCAGGACGTGCTGGCCGGGCCGCTGCTGGACCGCAAGTTCGCCGACCGCTACGAGGAATACCTGACCTGGATCCAGCCCCACCACCGGGTCGTCACCGGCGCGACCGGCCGCATCACCGCCGAGAGCCCGCACGGCGGCTTCACCGGCGAGGGCGGCCTCTACTACCATCCGGTCGTCGTCGACGGCGTGCGGCCGGACGACCGGCTGTTCCTGGAGGAGACGTTCGGGCCGATCGTCGGCGTCACCTCGTTCGCCACGCTGGAGGAGGCCGTCGAGCTCGCCAACCGGCCCGGCTACGGGCTGTCCAGCTCCATCTACACCACTGACGCCAAGCACGCCTTCCGCTTCCGCGAGGGCGTCTCGGCGGGCATGGTCAGCGTCAACAACTCCACCTCGGGGGCCGAGGCGCACCTGCCGTTCGGCGGCAACGGCAAGTCGGGCAACGGCAGCCGGCAGTCGGGGATGTGGGTGCTCGACCAGTTCACCCGCTGGCAGGCGATGAACTGGGACCACTCCGGGCGGCTGCAGAAGGCCCAGATGGACGTCGCCGACATCACGCCGGACCGCGACTTCCGGCTTTGAGCGCACGGCGGCGGGACGCGGCGTCCGCGTCCCGCCGTCCGCCGGGTCAGACCTGGCCGGCCTTCTCCAGCGCGGCGCAGCAGGTGTTCACGAGCAGGCGGGTGACCACGTACGGGTCGACGTTGGCGTTGGGGCGCCGGTCCTCGATGTAGCCCTTCTTGTCCACCTCGACCTGCCACGGGATGCGCACGGAGGCGCCGCGGTCGGAGACACCGTAGGTGTAGCGGTTCCACGGGGCGGTCTCGTGCGCGCCGGTCAGGCGGCTCTCGATGTCGGCGCCGTACTGGGAGACGTGCTCCATCGGCTTGTCGCCCTCGCCGAGCGCCTCGCAGGCGGTGATGATGGCGTCGTAGCCCTCGCGCATGGCCTTGGTGGAGAAGTTCGTGTGCGCGCCGGCGCCGTTCCAGTCGCCACGGGCGGGCTTGGCGTCGAGCGTCGCCTCCACGCCGAACTCCTCGGCGGTGCGGTAGAGCAGCCAGCGGGCGATCCACAGGTGGTCGGCGACCTCGAGGGGGCCCGCCGGGCCTACCTGGAACTCCCACTGGCCGGGCATGACCTCGGCGTTGATGCCGGAGATGGCCAGGCCGGCGGCCAGGCAGCGGTCCAGGTGCAGCTCGACGATCTCGCGGCCGAACACGGCCTCGGCGCCCACGCCGCAGTAGTAGTGGCCCTGCGGGGCGGGGAAGCCGCCCTCGGGGAAGCCGAGCGGGCGGCTGCCCTTGAAGAACGTGTACTCCTGCTCGATGCCGAACCACGACTCCTGAGCCGCGTAACGCTCGGCGATCGGGCGCAGCAGCGCACGGGTGTTGCTCTTGTGCGAGGTGCCGTCGGTCTCCTCCACCTCGCACAGGACCAGCACGCTGTCGCCGCCGCGGATCGGGTCCGGGCAGGTGAACACGGGGCGGAGCACGCGGTCCGACGAGTGGCCCTCGGCCTGGTTGGTGCTGGAACCGTCGAAGCCCCACAGCGGCGGCTCTGCCCCGTCGGCGAGGATCCTGGTCTTGGAGCGCATCAGCGCCGTGGGCTCGGTGCCGTCGATCCAGATGTACTCAGCCTTGTAGCTCACGGCGGTCCTTTCACGGTTTCTCTCAGCCACGCCGAGTCTTAAGGACAGCCGTTTCCACGTTTTTGCCCGAATGTGAACGGCGTGTTAAGCCGGTGCCGGATCAGGCGCCCTCCCGCCTGGCCTGTCCGTCGTAGCCGAGCAGGCGCATGGCGGTGTCCGGGTCGAGCGCCGCGGCCAGGAGCTGGGCGCGGGCATGCGCCTGGTCGCGTTCTCGTTCGGCCTTGGCCTGGGCGGCGCGCAGGCCCCTGACCGCGACGGCGGCCAGCCCGGCGCCCACGACGGCAGCGACCACGACGAGGAACAGCACCGCCAGCAGGCCCGGCGAGACGATCCCGCCGCCGGGCTCCGCCCCGGCCGAGCCGGCGAGCGCGCCGCTCACGGCCAGCCCGCAGACGACGGCCACCGTCACCAGCGCGAGCAGGCTCCCCCCGGCCAGCCACCAGCGCCGCCCCACACCAGACGCGGGGACGGGAGCGGAGAAGGGCGCGGCGCCACGCGCGGGGACGGGCTCGTACGCCGGCGCCGGCTCGGCGGCCCACGGCACGAACTCCGGCCGGGACCCCTGCGCCCCGGGCACGGCCACCACCCCGGGCCCGTCGTCCGGCGGGACCGCCGCCGCCGGTGGGACGATCGTGCGGGGCTCGATCACCTCCTCGGGAGGGGCGCTCACGCCGGGCAGGTCGCGCCCGATGCGGCCGTGCTCACGGTGGGCGCGGACCGCCTCCCGGTGGTAGTCCTCCAGCTCCCGGTAGAAGTCGTCCGAGGCGTACACGGCGCCGTCGACCAGCGGCCCCGCGGCCCGTTCGATGACCGCGACCACGTCGTCCCCGTTGAGCGTGCGGTGCGCCTCCAGGGCGTGCGCCAGCGACAGCACGTCCCTGCGGCGCTCCTCCAGCAGCCGCTCGGTCTTCTCCAGCAGCCGCACGAGGTGGTCCTCGATCCGCTCCCCCAGCACGTCCGGCGCCGGTCCGGGCCGCGCCCGGGCGGAGCGGCGCGACCCGCGGCGGTGCGCCTTGCCGCCCGTGATCTCCAGCTCCCGCAGCGCGGGCAGCGAGGTGACGCCGGAGCCCATCCCCCAGTGCGACTCCATGAGCGCCGCCAGGAAGGTCGCCGCGTGCAGGTCGCCGGCGACGCCGGAGGAGCTGTCCTCGCCGAAGAACATCCGCTCCCCGGCCAGCGAGGCGAGCGCGACCATGATGTCCGCCTCGTACTCCGACTTCCACCGGGTGAACTGGTCGCCCGGCTCGATGGAGGCCACCAGCCCGAGGTGGTCGGCCCCCTTCTCGATGGTGGCGACGTCGATCTCCAGGTGGAAGCGGGCCACGTACGCGACGACCGCGTGGCAGGCCTCGTGCACGGCCACGGCGTGCCGCTCCCGGCCGGCGTACTCGGCGCCGCCGGGCGGGCCGAGCTGCTTGAGCCGCTTGGCGTGCAGCACGTCCGCCCAGGTGATGACGTCGCGCCCGGCTCGGACGGCGGCGATGAGCGACTCGTTGACCAGGTCCTTGATGGTGGCGCCGGTCGCGTACGGGGTGAGGGTGGCGAGCCTGTCGATCTGCTCGGCGGTGAGCCGGTGCGCGACCTTGCCGAAGTAGCCCTGGTAGGTGGCCACCCGTCCGGCCCTGGTCGGGTGGCCGACCTTGTAGACGCGGTCGATGCGGCCGGGCCGCAGCAGCGCCTCGTCGACGGCGTCGGGGCGGCTGGTGGCCATCATGACGAGGACGCGGTAGCCGGGCGGCGGCTTGGGCCGCATGCCGAGCGCCCGCCGGACCAGCCGGTTGAACAGGCCGCGCGGCTTCTTCAGCCCGGACAGCTCGGCGAGCAGGGCCTGGAGGGTGCCAGGTTCGCCGTGGGCCGCGCGGCCCGTGGCGAGCAGCCCGTTGCCGGGGTCGCGGAAGGCCAGGGCCATCCGGCTCTCCTCGGACAGGTACGTCATGCCGTGGCAGGGGGCCGGGCCGCCCGCGCCCTGGTGGGCGGGCCTGCCGCGCCTGCCGAGCGCGTCGGCCTCGTCGAAGTGGACGACCACCCCGCCGTGGCGGAGCGCGAGCCTGCGCAGCCTCCGGAAGAGCGCCTTCATCTTGAGGACGCCGACGCCCGGGAGCAGGTTCGCGAACGCGCCCGGCTCGACGAGCACGTACGGCTTGCCGGTCTCCCCCGCGACGGCCTCGGCCAGCAGCGTCTTGCCGGTGCCCGGCGGCCCCCACAGCAGCAGGCCGCCGGGCACGTAGCCGCCGCGCTCCTCGATCTCGCCGGGCCGCTCCAGGAAGACGACGGCCTCGCGGACCCGCTCGACGACGTGGTCCTGCCCCCACACGTCGGCCAGGCGCGTCTCGACGTCGCCCGGGAAGTACGTCTCCACGCCGCCCCTGGACAGCAGCCAGAGCGCCCCCGCGACCGGCACGACGACCGCGCAGGCCACCAGCACGGCCCGCAGCACCGACGGCAGCGCCGCGAGGACCAGCGCCGCCGCCTGGAACACCGCCAGGAACGGGCTGGTGCCGAGCACCGCGCCCAGCACCAGCGCCGCCAGCGCGACCCAGAACGCCGCCATCAGCAGCCGGGCGAACCGGAACCGGGCCCAGTCGTCGAAGCGCCGGTGCGACCACCGCTCGACCCCGCCGGACACCCGCCCGGCCCAGAACCGGTGGTAGCCCGGCGACACCTCGCTGACCAGGAAGTGCGCCTGCCGGACCGCCTCAGCGCCGAGCAGCCAGAAGATCCACTGATGCTGCCGCGCGATCACCAGCATGGCCTCGCCGTACGGGACGATGCCGGGGAAGTCGGCCATCACCTTCCATGTCAGGACGGCGTACGCGACCGCGAGGCCGAGCAGGAGCCTGCTGCGGTCCCACAGGCGCATCCTCGGCCGCGTGGCGGTGGCGGGCACGGCGGGCCCGCTGCCGGGCGCGCGCAGCCCTGCCTGGCGTGTGCTCTTCACAGGGTGCTCCCTCATCCGGGCAGCCGCAGCAGCTTGAACGAACGCGCGATCTCGTCGAACTCCGCCCGGCGGGCCACGTGGCAGTCCGGCCGGCAGGCGATGAGCATGACCGAGACGGTGGAGCCGGAGCCGTCGAGGATGGCGGTCTGGTCGAAGGTCTGGTGTCCGGCGCCGATCCGGTAGCTGTAGCGGACCCGTACGCCCCGGGCGCCGTCGTCCAGCCGGACGGGCTCGTCGCTAAGGCGCTCGAACCCGCTGAACAGCGGCGGCCGCCCCGACTCCAGCACCCGGCCCAGGTAGGCGGTGCGCGACTCCTCGGTCACCGGCAGGACGAAGTCGCGCAGCCGGTCGAGCGACACCACGTCGCGCTGCGGCCCGGTCAGCCGGTGCACGGCCGCGTACACGAACGGCTCCCGCGAGCCGAACAGGTGGTCCACGTCCGGCTCCCGCGCCTGGTCGAAGGCCGCCGACCAGACCCGCCGCCTGCGCTCCAGCGCCGCCTGCGAGCCCGGCCTGTCGCCGCTGAACACGAGCTCCAGCGGGTAGGCGTCGATCCTGGCGAACGAGGCGGGCACCTTGAAGTAGGTGGTGCCGTCCCTGTCGCGCACGTAGGTGAACTCCGGCTGCCCGCACGCAACCGGCAACAGGATCGCGGCCGTCAGCGCGACCCACGCCCGTGTCTTCCTCACCGGATCTTCACTGGGGTCCTACCTCCAATGATGAGGCACCGACGTTGTTGTGCCCGTTTTCGGATCCGGTGAGCCCGATGCACGATGAGAAATCTTGACCAAATCTTGGCCGTACACCGGCCTTACTTGTTACAGATCAACAGGAAACCGCGGCTTTGGCGCGCCTGCATTGGTGCGCGGCGAGAAGTAGCCGAAGATGGAGGTTCCCCTCACGCACGACCGGAGCCAGCCATGACAGAACCGGCCGTCGACTCCTACGGCATGGCCGCCGAGCGCGCCTTCGCCGAGGTGTGGTCGCGCGACGCGCTCTCCGACCGGGAGCGCCGCCTCGTCCTGCTCGGGCTCCTCGTCGGGCAGGGCCTCGACGACCAGGTGGCCGAACAGCTCGACGCCGCCCTGCGCACCGGCGACCTGAACGAGAGCGAACTGCGCGAGGTCGTCGTCCTGCTCACCCACTACGCCGGCTGGTCACGCGGCGCCCGGCTCAACGGCCAGGTCGAGGACCTGATCGACCGGGTCAGGCGGGATCGATCCGATAGACCGGGCCCTGGAGGCTGAGCGCGTACAGCTCGCCGTCGTGGCCCTGGCCGAACGACGACAGCTGATCCACCCGCCCGATCTCCTCACCCTCGCCCGGCCTGTCCGCCGGGGTCGCCCTGATCCAGCCCGCGCAGAAGTCGCCGTACAGGAACCGGCCGCGCAACCAGTCGATCTTCGAGCCGCGGTAGACGAAGCCGGCGATGACCGAACAGGCGCCGCCCTCGCCCAGCGGGTAGACGATCACCGGGTCGACCAGGTCCTTCGCCTGCCCGCCCGCGCCGAACCCGGCCTTGCCCTCGCGCAGGTTCCAGCCGTAGTTCTCGCCGCCGCCCGAGCCGGCCGGCTGGCGGTCGACCTCCTCCCAGGCGTTCTGGCCCACGTCGCCGATCCACAGATCGCCGCTCTCCCGGTCAAACCCGAACCGCCACGGATTACGCAGCCCGTACGCCCAGATCTCCGGCCGCGCCCCCTCCCGGTCCGCGAACGGGTTGCCTTCGGGGATCTTGTACGGGTTGCCGCGCGGGTCGATGCGCAGGATTTTGCCGAGCAGGGTGCCGAGATCCTGGCCGTTGCCCTCCGGGTCTCCGCCGCTGCCGCCGTCGCCCAGCGCGACGTAGAGGTAGCCGTCGGGGCCGAAGGCGAGCTGGCCGCCGTTGTGATTGGCGTACGGCTGCTTCTGCGTCAGCACGTCGCGCCGGGCCGTGGCCTTGGTGCCGTCGTAGGCCCACTCGGTCACGTGCGTGGTGCCGTCGGCGTCGGTCCAGTCGAGGTAGAGCCAGCGGCCCGACGGATGGAACGCCACGCCCAGCAGGCCCTGCTCGTTGCCGTCGCTCACCTCGCCCGACAGGTCCACGACCGTCGCGCCGTCGGTGGTGCGCAGCTTCCCGCCCTGCTCGGCCACGTACAGCCGGTCGTCCCCTTTACGCACGGCGAAGGCCACGGGCCGCTCCAGCTCGGCGACCCGCGTCAGCCGCACCTTCCCCGCCGCCGCCTCACCGCCGGTGCCGGACGGCCCGGCCTCCGCCGTCGTCACGGCCTGCTCGGGCGTACGCTCCGGCACACCCGCCGAACAAGCGACCAGAACGACGCCCAGTAAGGCGACCGGCACAGCCCGCACAAGACCCACCCCGCCATCCTGCCACGCCCACCCCCACCCCGCCCCACCCCCAGGGAGCAGGCGGCCCCCTTTTCGGAACGAACCCCCGCACACGGGTGCGAGGGCGAGGGCTGGGGCGGACACGCACACCGCACCCGTTCCCTCCGGAGAGCACCGCACCACGCGGGCGGCGGCCCCCTCCCGAAGCGGGCGCCCGCCCCGGCACGCGGCGGGCCTTTCCGGTGGGGCCGGGGGTTCGCGGAGGGGTGGGGTGGGGGCGTTAGGGTTCTGGCATGCCTACCGCACTGATCACGGGCGCCACCGCCGGCATCGGCGCCGCTTTCGCACGGCGGCTGGCCGCCGACGGTTTCTCGCTGGTCCTGGTGGCGCGCGACGAGGGCCGCCTGGCCGAGGAGGCGGGGCGGCTGCGCCTGCGCTATGGCGTCCCGGTGGAGGTGCTGTCCGCCGACCTGGCGACCGAGGAGGGCCTGGCGCGTGCCGAGGCCCGCTGCCGGGAGGGCGTCGACCTGCTGGTGAACAACGCCGGGTTCGGCCACAAGGGCGCTTTCCTGCAGACGCCGGTGGAGGACGAGCTGGTGATGCTCAAGGTCCACTGTGAGGCGGTGCTGCGGCTGACGCTGGCGGCGCTGCCGGGGATGCGGGAGCGCGACCGGGGCGGCGTGATCAACGTGGCGTCGGTGGCGGCGTTCTTCACCCGGGGCACCTACAGCGCGAGCAAGGCGTGGGTGGTCAACTTCAGTGAGTCGGTGGCGGCCGAGGCGGGCAGCGCGCGGGTCCGGGTGATGGCGTTGTGCCCGGGGTTCGTGCGGACGGAGTTCCACCAGCGGGCCTCGATGGACATGTCGGGCATGCCCGACATCCTGTGGCTGAAGGCCGACGACGTGGCCCGTACGGCGATGCGCGACCTGGCGCTGGGCAAGCGGGTCTCGGTGCCGTCGCTGCGCTACAAGGTCATCCTCAACGCCGGCCGGCTCGTCCCCCACGGCATCGCGGCCCGGATCTCCGCCCGCATCGGCCGCTGACGGCGCGGCACGACACCGCACGACGCTCCAGGCACGGCACACCGCGACGCGGCAGCCCGTACCCCGGAAAAGAGGTGGGCCCTCGCCGCGGGAGGGGGTCGCGGTGAGGGCCCGGGACGGCCGCGAGCGGGCTCGCGGCCGGGAATCGGCGGTCGGTGACTAGCGGCCGACGTTGGCCGGGTGCCCGATCGCCAGGCCGGAGTTGGTGTCGAAGAAGTGCAGGTTGTGCGTGTCGAGGACCAGGTCGATGTTCTGGCCGGGGCGCGCGTGGCTGCGGGCGTTGACGCGGGCGGTCCACAGCGACTTGTCGCCGGCCAGCGGCAGCGTGGCCTCTTCCTCGTCGCCCTTGTCGGCGGCGGCGACGGTGTCCTTGTGCTCGACGGGCGGGGCGTCGATGAGGAACAGGACGTTGATCTCGGAGCCGAGCTCCTCGGTGACCTCCGCCTTGACGGGCAGCGTGGCCCAGCCGTTGGCGTGGTTGCCGGCGGAGGCGGCGTCCTCGAAGTCCGACGGGCGGATGCCGAGGATGATCTTCTTGCCGATGTACTGGTCGAGGCCCGGCTTCTCGGTGAAGGTGGAGTCGGGGATCGGCAGCTTGATGCCGGCGAAGGTGACGGCGGCGCCGCCGTCGCGGACCAGCTCGGCGGTGACGAAGTTCATCGACGGCGAGCCCATGAAGCCGGCGACGAACAGGTTGACCGGCTTGTCGAACAGGTTCTGCGGCGTGTCGACCTGCTGGAGGAGGCCGTCGCGGAGCACGCAGACGCGGTCGCCGAGGGTCATGGCCTCGACCTGGTCGTGCGTGACGTAGACGGTGGTGACGCCGAGGCGCTCGTGCATCTGGTTGAGCGAGGCGCGCATGGAGACGCGGAGCTTGGCGTCCAGGTTGGACAGCGGCTCGTCCATGAGGAAGGCCTGCGGCTCGCGGACGATGGCGCGGCCCATGGCGACACGCTGGCGCTGACCACCGGACAGGGCGGCCGGCTTGCGCTTGAGGTAGGTCTCCAGGCCCAGCATCTTGGCGGCGTCGTTGACGCGCTGCTGGATCTCGGCCTTGGGCATCTTGCGAAGCTTGAGGCCGAAGGCGAGGTTCTCCTCGACCGTCATGTGGGGGTAGAGCGCGTAGTTCTGGAACACCATCGCGATGTCGCGGTCCTTCGGCGGCAGGTGGTTGACCACCTTGTCGCCGATGGCGATCTCGCCGCCGCTGATGTCCTCGAGGCCGGCGATCATCCGGAGCGCGGTCGACTTGCCGCAACCGGAGGGGCCGACCAGCACCATGAACTCGCCATCCTTGATCTCAAGGTTGAGCCCGTTCACGGCCTTCACGCCACCGGCGTAGATCTTGTCGACGTTGGTCAGAACGATGGATGCCATGACTGTCCTTCGCGCTCCAGGGCTTGACCCCGATGTTGTGCGGAGTTTCCACTTTCGTGGATACGTTTTCAAGCATCTCACCCGAAACGGACATCGGTGTCAAGGGTTTGGGCGTGACCAGCCCTGCTGTCCCTGAGGACTTCCCGGATTCCGGAAAGCATGATGGAATCGTTTCCATGGAAAAGCGGGCGACCATCAAGGACGTGGCCGAGGCGGCCGGCGTGGGCGTGGCCACCGTGTCGAGGGTGCTGTCCGGCGGCTCGGCCAGCCCGCGCACCCGTGAGCGGGTGCTCGCCGTCGCCGCCCAGCTCGACTACCGGCCCAGCGCGCTGGGCCGCAACCTGCGCCAGCGCCGCACCGGCGGCATGGGGCTGCTCGTGCCCGACCTCACCGACCCGTTCTTCGGCCGGCTGGCCGAGGGCGTGCTCGCCTGCGGCCGCTCGGCGGGCGAACCGGTCGTGCTCGCCTCCACCGCCGACGACCCCGAGCAGGAGGCCGAGATGATCGGCATGCTGCTGGAGCAGGGCGTCGACCGGGTGATCGCGGTGCCGTCCGGCGGCGCCGACACCTGGCGGCCGGCGATCCGCGCGGGGATGGCGGTCGTGTTCGCCGACCGGCTGCCGGCCGACGCCGCCGAGCAGGCCGGCTCCTCCACCGTGCGCGACCTCATGCTCCTGGACGGCGTGCCCGCCCCGGCCGCGCCGCCCGCCCGCCCCGTCGACGTGCCCGCCGTCCTGGCCGACGACCGGGCCGGCATCCGTACGGCGGTCCGCTACCTGCGCGGGCTGGGCCACCGGCGCATCGCCTTCCTCGGCGGCCCGGGGCACGACCGGCGGGTGGCCGCCTTCCGCGAGGCGGTCGGCGACCCGGTGGACGAGGAGCTGGTCGTCTTCGCCACGGGCAGCCGCGACGCCGCCTACGCCGCCGCCTCCGGGCTGTTCCAGAGTCGCCCGGACCTGTCGGCGGTGGTCGCGGCGGGCAACGTGCTGGGCGAGGCGGCCGTGCTGGCCGCCCGCGAGCTCGACCTGCGGGTGCCCCGCGACGTGTCGCTGGTCATGTACGACGACGTGCCGTGGGCCGAGCTGTGCGCGCCGCCGCTGACCGTGATCGCCCAGCCCGGCCGCGACATCGGCTATCGCGCGGCCGAGCTGGTCCTGCGCACCGGCGCCGCCCGGCGCCCGCGCACGGTCGTGCTGCCGACCGAGCTCATCGTCCGGGGCAGCTGCGGTCCGCACCGCTGAGGCCGGCTTCCCGCGGCCCTACAGCACCTTCTCGATGGCCGCGGCGATCGCCGGGTCGTCCGGCGCCGTGCCGGGACGGAAACGCGCCGCCACCGTGCCGTCGCGGGCCACGAGGAACTTCTCGAAGTTCCACTGCACGTCGCCGGCCTCGCCGTCGGCGTCCGGGACGCCCGTCAGGCTCTCGTACAGCGGGTGCCTGCCGGGGCCGTTGACCTCGGCCTTCTCCAGCAGCGGGAAGTCGACGCCGTAGGTGGCCGAGCAGAACTCCTGGATCTCCTCGGCGCTGCCCGGCTCCTGCCCCATGAACTGGTTGCACGGCACGCCGACCACGCTGAACCCGCGCGGCCCGTACTGCTTGTGCAGCTCGACGAGGCCGGCGTACTGCGGGGTCAGCCCGCAGCGGGAGGCCACGTTCACGATGAGGAGGGCGGCGTCGCCCGCCAGGTCCGCAAGGGTGGTGGGCACGTCCGCCAGGGTGCGGACCGGGATCTCTCGAACACTCATGCGCCCGACCCTACTCGCCATCCCACCTTCGAGAGCGGTTCAAACCCCAGGTGCGCGCCCGTTTCGCGGCAAGGGCGGGCCATCCGCGCCCCGGGCCGCGCCAACCCGGCCCAACGGGAGCGCCGATTGTCGGCCACCGTCCGGCAAACACCTGTCCGGGGCGTGTCCCAGGTCCCGGAGCCCGGTCGGGCCGCGTACTACAACCGGCTAAGAGGACATGTCGTGGCGCCCTCCGGGCCGTCCAGCGTGATCGGACGGAACCAAGGATCCCGGAGGGCCGCGCGGACCCTCCGCGTGCGAGCCACGGACGCGGACCGGCAGGGGCGCCGGGGAAGCGAGAGCGCCCGTCCGCACGCGACCCGACCGCGAGGACTGAATTGGACAGCAAGCGCACGCTACAGATCACTCTCGCCGCCGTCGCCGGCCTCACCGCGTTCAGCGGTACGCCGACGGTCGCCTGGGCCGAGACCGGGGACGCCCCGGTCGTCAGGACCGGGGTCTGGCGGACCTCCGCCGAGCCGAAGGTCGTCGCCGGGAACGCGAAGAGCAGGAGCAAGGGTTTCGCCCTGAACCAGGTGGTGCAGCGGTCGTGGCCGCTGCGCGAATTCCACTGCCTGGACAACCTGTGGACCAGGGAGAGCAACTGGAACCACCGCGCATACAACAGATCGTCAGGCGCCTACGGCATCCCGCAGGCGCTCCCCGGAGGAAAGATGCGGGGAGCGGGCAGGGACTGGCGTCACAATCCGGAGACGCAGATCCGGTGGGGCCTGGCCTACATCAAGGGGAGGTACGGCAAGCCGTGCGGCGCCTGGGGGCACTTCCGGTCGCACAACTGGTATTGACGTCAGGTGTCGACGTCGGCTTTCCCGAGGGCATCCGCGGCTGTGCGGGTGCCCTCCCGCCGTGCCGGGTGCACGGCGATCGCCCGGATCATCAGCTCGACGCCGAACTCGAAGTCGCCCTCGTGGTCGCAGCCGTCCAGCAGCGCCGACAGCGCGTGCACCTCGGGGAACAGCGCCGGGTCGACCACGCCGGGATCGGCCGCGTCCTCACGCGGCGGCGCGAACGCGGGCGTCACCCCGACCTCCCGCAGCAGCGACCCGACGACGAACGCGATGAACACCCGCAGCACCCGCACCGCGTCGGCCCCGTCGAACCCCGCGCTGCGCAGCGTCGCCAGCGCCCGCTCCACCGGCAGCATCCCGGCCGGCGAGTGGACCTGCCGGCTGACGACGAGCATCGTGCAGCGGGGATAGTGGTGGGCGATCTGCCGGAAGGCGCGGGCCTGCACGCGCACCCGGTCGGTCCAGTCGGCGCCCGGGTCGTCGGTGAACTCGATCTCGCTCAGCACGGCCTCGGCCACGCCGCTGAGCAGCGCGTCCTTGTTGGGCACGTGGTTGTAGAGGGACATCACGCCGACGCCCAGCTCGGCCGCGATGCGCCGCATGGAGACCGCATCGGCGCCCTCCCGCTCGATCAGCTCGATGGCCGCGGCCACGATGCGCGCCCTCGACAGGGGCTCGGTGCTCATAGCTCATTCTATTGACGTACGTACACCGTACGTGCAAGCTCCGATTACGGACGTACGGTGTACGTGACCCCCCGGAGGTCCCCATGTCGACCCACGATCTCTACACCATCCCCGCCGGGCTCTCCACGTGGAACGTGGACATGGCCGGAACCAGCAAGTTCACCTGGGAGTACGACGACGGCCGGGACAGGATGCTGGCCCTCTACCAGAAGGGCAAGGACAAGCAGTGGGACTCCGTCAAGCGCATCGACTGGGGCCTGGAAGTGGACCCGTACGACGTGCTCGGCATCCCCGACCACACCATCGCCATCCACGGCACCCCGCTGTGGGACCGGATGGACGAACGCCAGCGGCAGGAGGTCAGGCTGCACGGCGCCGCCTGGCAGTTCTCCCAGTTCCTGCACGGTGAGCAGGGCGCGATGATCTGCTCGGCGCGGATCGTCGAATCGGTGCCCGACCTCGACTCCAAGTTCTACGCCGCCACCCAGACGATGGACGAGGCCCGCCACGCCGAGACCTACGCCCGCTTCCTCCAGGAGAAGGTCGGCCTCGCCTACCCGATCAACGAACACCTCAAGGCGCTGCTCGACAGCACGCTGACCGACTCCCGCTGGGACATGCCGTACCTGGGCATGCAGGTGCTCATCGAGGGCCTGGCGCTGGCGGCGTTCGGCGTCATGCGCGACATCACCACCAAGCCGCTGCCCAAGCAGATCCTCGCCTACGTCATGCAGGACGAGGCCCGGCACGTCGCCTTCGGCCGGATGGCGCTGCGCGACTACTACCGCCAGCTCTCGGAGCCGGAGCTGCGCGAGCGCGAGGACTTCGTCATCGAGGGCTGCTACCTCATGCGTGACCGGCTGCGCGGACGCGAGACGTGGGAGAACCTCGGTCTGACGAAGGCCGAGGTGGACGAGGCCATGCGGGCGGTCGACGAGTCGGAGTACCTGCGGCTGTTCCGCTCACTGCTGTTCAGCCGCATCGTGCCGTGCGTCAAGGACATCGGCCTGTGGAGCCCCCGGCTGCAGCAGGCGTACGCGGACATGGGCGTGCTGGAGATGGCCGGCCAGTCGCTGGAGGCGCTGATGCGGCAGGACGAGGAGATCGCCGAGAAGCTGGACGCGGCCCGCTTCGCCGAGGAGGAGGCGGAACGCCACGCCGAGGTCGCCGACACCATCACCCTCGGCGCCCTCGACGCTCACGACTGAGCGAAGGCATACGTCGGCGGGCCGGGGCGTCGTTCAGCGCCCGGCCTCCCGGGGGGAAAGGCTTCTCCTGAACGTGGGCACCACCGTGAACAGGCCGGCGAGGGTGAGCATGCCGCCGGCGAGGATCGCCAGGACGACGGCCGGCTCGACGTGCATGAGGAGAAGGCTGCCCAGGACCGGCCCGAGCACGACGGCGCCGTAGCTGCCCAGCCGGGAGGCGGCGGTCACGCGGGCGGGCTCCCGGCTGAGCGCGGTCCGCACGGTGACGTTGCTGAGCCCGCCCGCCAGTCCGACGACGACCAGCGCTCCGGCGAAGGAGAGGAAGCTCTGCCGGAACACGAGGGTGAGCAGGACCCCGGCCGCGCACGCCCAGACGAGCAGCAGCATCGTGGACCGGCCGTCCCCCAGCAGCCCGGCCCGGGCGAACAGCCGCGACATGCGGCCCTCGCCCGTCCACGCGCCGATGCACTGCGAGATGGCGTGCCGCCTCGGCGCCATGAACGCGCCGACGATGCCGCCGAGCCCCGGGCAGGCGAGGACCGCGCCGACGTACAGCGGAGGAAGGCGCTCTCTCGACGCGGTGATCAGGAGCACCACGATCAGGCACTGGACCATGAGGTTCGTGCAGGCGGTCACGAGGGTCGCCGACCTCAGGAACCGGTTCCGCCAGAGCTCGGCCAGCCCGGCGCCGAGCTGCGCCGGGGACTTCCGCGTGCGCTCATGGTGCCGGTCGGGCAGCCGATGGAGCATGATCGCGGCCACGGCGAACATGGCGGCGTTCGCCAGGAAGGGCACCAGGACGCCGATGCCGTGCAGCAGTCCGCCGAGCGGCCGCCCCAGCAGAACGGTGGCATGCGTCATGGCCTCGTGCGTGGACAGCGCGGTGTCCACCCGGTCCAAGCTCACCGTGGTGGGGACCAGCGTCGTCTCGGCCACATTGGAGATGACGCACAGCACGCCTTCGACCAGGGCGACGACCACGAGATGCCACAGTCCGAGCACGCCGGAGGCCATGGCGACGCACAGGCAGCCGATGAGGATGGCGCGGGCCGTCTCACTCCACGCCAGCACCCTGCGGGCGCCCAGCCGGTCGACGAGCGCGCCCGCCGGGATGTAGCAGAGCAGCCCGGGCACCGTCGAGGCGAACATGACCCACCCGATCCACGCCGGGGAGTCGGTCAGCGCGACCGCCAGCAGCGGATAGGTGACGTTCAGCGTGCGCGTGCTGAGGAGAGAGCTGCCCGACGCCCATAAAACACCCTTAAATCCAGGCGAATCTGCCAAAAACGGCATGATGTGAACAAACTTAAGCACGCTTCCGCCCAGCTGCGTATGACATCAGTCGCGACACATTCTCCGGAGATCAGCAAGACAACACGTCACACAGCGGCAATGCGCTCATACTCGGTCAAATCACGTCAAACGAGAGACCCTTTGCGGCAGGCAACAATGCCGCGCCTGTCGCATCATAGAGGGTATACGCCAGCCCACAGGATAGGGCGGCAATTCATGCGACTCCGGATTTAATCCGATAAAGCCCGATTTCGAGCAAATGCGATGTCATCGCACATCCGTGCGCCCGGCATCGCCAGCTGGGCGGAACAGGCGCACGCCCACGTACGCTCACCGCGGAACGTACGTGGCCGTCATCTCGTCATGGTGCGCGGTCGCCGCGGGACCGTCTCACGCCACGCCGGTCGGTCCTGATGTTCACAGCGCCGACGAGAAGCCGGCCACCGTCCCGCCTTCCTGGCCCGCGCACCTGCGCCACGCCCGGTCCAGGGCGGGTATCGCCAAGCTCTTGAGATCTTCCAGGTCGATGTCGCTGACATCGATGAGCCCGGACCCGTTCGCATCCTCCATACGGCCCTCCCTGAGCCTGGTTACGGCCGCCCGCAAATGCGGTGAATTGCACCCTGAGCGCACCCCTGGTTTCCTCTATGTGATTCTGTGACCGCTTCTCGCCAGAATCAATCTCAGGAGCGAAAATAAGGGGAAGACGAGAGGGGCTGAGGCGCCGTGGACGAGCAGGTCAGCACGCCGGAACCGGCACGGATGCCCGCAATCTGGGGTAAGAAGATCCCGGGTCGCAACAAGAATTTCACCGGGCGCGAAAGCCTGCTCGCCCAGTTGCGGGAGAGCATCACCACCTCCACCAAGGCCGCCGTCGTCCCGCTCCCCCAGGCCCTGCAAGGGCTCGGCGGCGTGGGCAAGACCCAGCTCGCCATCGAGTACGCCTGGCGCTACCGCGGCCACTACGACCTCGTGTGGTGGGTGCCGGCCGACCAGCCGATGCTGGTCCCCAGCACGCTGGCGGCGCTCACCGACGATCTCAAGCTGCGCTCCCCCAGCAGCGTCGGCATCGACGAGGCCGCCGCGTCCGTGCGCGACGCCCTTCAGCGCGGCGACCCGGTCGACAAGTGGCTCCTGATCTTCGACAACGCCGACGACCCCGAGGGCATCAGGGACCTGATCCCCGAGGGCGGGCCCGGCCACGTGCTGATCACCTCGCGCAACAGCCGCTGGAGCGGGGTCGCCGAGACGGTGCCCGTCGACGTCTTCACCAAGGGCGAGAGCGTCGACTTCCTGCGCAAGCGCCTCCAGCGCGCCATCGAGCAGGACGAGGCCGAGCACCTGGCCACCGAGCTGGGCGACCTTCCGCTGGCGCTGGAGCAGGCGGCGGCCCTGCAGGTCATGACCGGCATGACCACCGACGAGTACATCGAGCAGCTCGCCCGCCAGACCCGGGCCGTGCTCGGGCTCGGCAAGTCCACCGAGTACCCGCTCTCCATGACCGCGGCCTGGCAGCTGTCGGTCCAGGAGATCGAGGCCCGGCTGCCCGAGGCGGCCGAGGTGCTGCGCTGCCTGGCCTTCTTCGGCCCCGATCCGATCCCGCGCGACATCTTCCGGCGGGCCAACAAGACCGGCACCCCGCGGATGGGCCCCATCCTGGCCAACCCGCTCATGCTCAGCCAGGCTCTGGCCGAGCTCAACCGCTTCGCCCTGGTGAAGATCGAGCAGGAGGCCGGCACCGTCCAGGTCCACCGGCTCGTCCAGGCGCTCCTGCGCGACTCGCTCGCCGAGGACGAGCGCGAGGCCATCCGGCACGAGGTGCACCAGCTGCTGGCCGGCGGGGCGCCGACGAACCCCGAGGACACCACGCAGTGGCCGGCCTTCTACGACCTGGTGCCGCACCTGAGGCCGGTCGGCATCGCCACGAGCACGCACGAGGCCGTGCAGGACTTCGCGATCAACATCGTCCGCTACCTCTACCGGGTGGCCAGCTACAACTCGGCGCAGGCGTTCGCCGAGGAGTTCCTCGAAAGCTGGTCGCGGCGGGGCGGCCCGCGAGACCACAACGTGCTGCGCATCCGCAGGCAGCTGGGCAACGTGCTGTGGCAGATCGGCCGCTACGACGAGTCCCGCAGGCTGAACGAGGAGACGCTCGAGCTGATGCGGGAGGAGTTCGGCCCGGAGCATCCGGAGACGCTCGGCGTCGCCCTCACCTTCGGCGCCAACCTGCGCGCGCAGGGCAAGTTCCGTGAGGCGTTCCAGCAGGACACCGCCACGCTGGACGCCTACGAGAGGGTGTTCGGCGCCACCGACCCGGCCACCCTGCGCGTGATCAACAACCTCGCGCTCGACCACGCCCTGCTCAGCGAGTACGAGACCGCCCGCAGGCTCCAGCAGCTGGCCTTCCTGGAGCTGTCGAGCACGCGCGCGGACGTGAGCAAGTGGGACGTGCAGATGTACTGGAACGGCCTGGCCCGGGTGGTGCGGGCCTGCGGCGACCACGCGCAGGCGTGCGACTTCGGCGAGGAGGCCTACGCGCACGGCTGCCGCGAGCTGCAGGTCGAGCACCAGCTCACGCTCATGACGGCCCGTGACCTGTCCATCGCCCGCCGGCGGATCGGCGACGTCGCCGGGGCGCTGGAGCTGATCGAGGAGACGCACGCGCGGCTGGTCAAGCTCTTCGGCTCCCAGCATCCCGAGACGATGGCCGCGATGGTCGCCCTGAGCAACACGCTGCGCCAGAGCGGGCGCGAGGAGGAGGCGATGGCGCTGGCCCGGACGGTGCTCCCCCGCTACCAGGAGGTCTTCGGCCCGCAGCACCCCTTCACCTACGGCTGCCAGATCAACCTGGCCCTGCTCTACCGTCTGCGCGGCGACGTCCGACGGGCCGGCGAGCTCGACCGCGAGGCGCGCGACGGGCTGCGGGAGGTGCTCGGCGAGCGCCACCGCTACACCTTCGCGGGCTCCGTCAACCTGGCCAGTGACCTGGCCGCCCTCGGCGACGTCACCGGGGCGCGCGAGCTGGGCAGGCGGACCTACCAGCAGGTGCACGACTTCTTCGGCGACCGGCATCCGCTGACGCTCTCGGCGGCCGTCAACCTGGCCATGGACCTGCGCGCCTCGGGCAGCGTCGCCGAGGCCGAAGACCTGTACGAGACGACCCTGGCGCGCTACAGGGAGTTCCCGAAGGACCATCCCGAACGGCTCCACGCCACGACCGGTGAGCGCTTCAACTGGGACTTCGACCCGCTCACGCTGTGACGCGCCCGTTCCTGGCGATCCAGGCCTCGCGGTGCCCGCCGGCCTCCGCCCTGGCCGCGGCCAGGGCCTCGGCGGGCACCGGCTCGGTGAGCCAGGCCGACAGAGTGGTGCGCATGGCGGTGACGAACTGCTTGCCGGCCGCGTTGAGCCGTCCGCTGTCGAGCAGGGTCCCCGTCACCTCGTGCGCCGACTCGCGCCACCGGCCGAACTCGATGTGCGGGCGCAGGTCGGTCTCGTGTGCCCGCTGCCGCCGCCAGAACCCCGCCACGCCCAGATACGCGTACGCGCCCTGGATCAGGCCGGACAGCGGGCGCGGGTCGGGCCGCCAGGGGGCGTAGTAGCGGCGGCCGTCGTCCGGTTCCAGCAGGTCCATGACGTCCAGGACGGCGCCGAGCTTGGCATGCTGCACCTCGTGGGCGAAGGTGGAGGCCAGCCAGCGGCCGTCGGGCGGGGTGGACATCGCGATCGCGCCGAACCGGCCGGCCGCCGAGGCGCTGTTCATGCCCTGGGCCGGGGGCCGGATCGGGGTGAGCACGGTGATGATCGCGCCCAGCTCCTGGGCGATGGTCCAGTGGTGCCGCAGGAGCATCCGCCATGACGCGTCCAGGCACGCCTGCCAGGCACGGAGCTCGGCTGCGGGCAGGCGGCCGTCGACGACCGTCTCGCTGGTCCACCGGTGCGGGTCGAGGTCGTCGACGAGCAGGCTGAGTCCCTCATCGCCGGTCCGGATCCGGGCCAGCGGCTCCCAGCCGGGCTGCTCCCGTTCTCCGGCCAGGACGCGCCTCCCGCCGGCCTCGACCACGCCGTCGGCGTGCACGCGCAGCTCGACCAGGTCGGCGGCGCCGGGGAGGACGAGCTGTCCGAGGGAGGGCAATGTGACCCGGCCCCGCGGCGCGGGCGCCTCCGTCCGGCACGCGACCCCGGCCCGCACGGCCGCCGCCGCGGCCACCGCTCCGAGCTGCGCGGCCCCGCCGTACGGGCCGGACGCGGGGTCGTCCGGCGGTGCCCCGTCCCCACGGGTCAAGGCTTGTACGGTGTGCGCGGCCCAGCCGCCGACGGCGGGGTGGCCGAGCACGGCGTCGACCGCGTCCGGGCGCTTCTTCTCGATGCCCGCGAGCACGTCGTACGCGTGCTCCACCTCCTTCTCCCCGGCCAGCCGCGCGACGCCGAGCACCAGCAGGCGGTGCTTGCTGCGCTCGGCCGCGACGAGGTGGCGCATGGCCGCGGCCCCGCCCCCGCCGGCCGCCAGCCGGGACAGCACCTCGCCGGGCAAGCGGTGGGAGCGTGGTTCCATGGAGTTCCCTTCACGTGGAGGATCGCCGGAGGTCTCTGACGAGACGCGAGTGGATGTGCCCGATCAGCCGGTAGAGGTCGTAGCAGTAGACCGAGGGATTGCGGAACCCGGTGCCCGGCCGGTAGCGGTGCGGGTAGAGGCCGGCGCCGCACACCCTGCCGAACCGGCACGATTTGCAGGTGTCGCTCAGCGCCTCCCAGCCGAGTTGCCTGGCGACCATGCCGGGATGCTCCAGGGCCAGGTCGAAGGGATGGTCGACGATGTTGAGGCCGGTGGCGGGCGCGCCGTGCTGCACCACCTTGAGCGCGTCGGTCTGCTCGATCGTGCCGTCGGTCTCGATCACCACGAGGCTCGTCGGGGTCAGGCCCACCGATTCGCTGGCGGACTTGCCGCCCAGGAGCATGTGGATGATCTCCTCGAAGAGGCGGACGACGGTCTCGCCGCTGGAGCCGTACCAGCGGTCGAAGACGGCGACGAGCCAGTCGCCGTAGGGCGTCTTCTTGGGGTCGGGAGAGCGGCCGGGCGGCGGTGACTCCCAGGTGCCGTGCGGCAGCAGGAAGTCGATCATCGGCGGCCTGAACTCCAGGAGCGCCTCGTAGGTCTCGACGGGGTGGTTGGCCAGGTCGACCGTGCACAGCAGGCCGCTGTAGAGGTGCTCGAAGGGCGGGCTCGTCAGCAGGCGGAGCGCCTTGGCGACCGGCTCGTAGCTGCCGCGGCCGTCGGAGAAGCGGCGGTTGCGGTCGTTGCCGCGCGGGCTGCCGTCGAGGCTCACGCCGACCTTGACGTCGAGGTCGGCGAAGCAGCGCAGCGCGTCGTCGTCGAGGAGGACGCCGTTGGTCTGCACCGCCGCGTCGACGCGCAGGCCAGGACCGGCGTGGGCTCTGATGGTCTCCACGGCGTCGCGCAGGTAGGCGTGGCCGACCAGGAGCGGCTCGCCGCCGTGCAGGATGAGCCGGACGGAGTCGACCTGGTGGCGTTCGGCGTGCTCGGTGATGCGGGCGGCGGCGGTGGTGATGAGCTCGGGCGCCATGATCTTGGGGCGTGATCGCCAGCTCTGGTCGGCCAGGGTGTAGACGTAGCAGTAGTCGCACGCCAGATTGCACCGGCTGTGCACTTTCAGGAGAAATTGCCGGAAGGGCCGGGGCTCCCAGCCGTCCTGCAGCATTTGGGGCACATCGAGGGTGGCGGGCCACTCTCGTGCTGGTTCTAGGAATGTCACCGCGCAACACCCCGTGCCTGCCCCGGGAACTTGTGTAATCCGCAATGCTAGCCGAGTCCCGGCCGATTGAGGAGACCAGCCTTAACGCCCATAAAAGCGCGGCCATTAATCACGGTGGATCGTCGCGGAATTCCATGAAATCGATGAGCACGAGGGCCAGGCCGTGCCGGGCGAGCGAGGTGTCGGGGTGGTCGGCGCCCAGCACCCGTTCCCGGTGGGCCAGCACCCGCTCGTACGCCTCCTTCGCGTCCTCGAACCGGCCCCTCTTGTGCAGGGTGGTGGCAAGGTCGTACAGGGTGAGCAGCGTGTCGGGGTGCTCCTCGCCGAGGACCCGCTGCCGATCGGCCAGCACCTGCCGCAGGTCCGTCTCCGCCTCCTGGTACAGCTCCAGGTCGGCCAGGACGGTGGCCAGGTTGTGCCGCGTGTTCAGGGTCTGCGGGTGGTCCGGGCCGAGGACGCGCCGCTGGTTGTCCAGCGTGTCCCGGTACGACTCCGCCGCCTTGCGGAACTCCTCGCGGGACTGCAGCGCCCGGCCGAGGTGGTGCCCGGTGAGCAGCGTGTCCGGATGGTCGGCGCCGAGGACGCGCCTGCGGTCGTTCAGGACCTCGCGGTAGTACTTCTCCGCCTCGCGGAGATTGCCCTGCCGGTGCAGGTTGGCGGCCAGGTTGTGCCGCGTGAGCAGCGTGTCGGGATGGTCGGGGCCGAGCACCCGCTCCCGGTCGGCCAGCACCTTGCGCAGCTCGTCCTCCGCCTGCCGGAAGCTGCCCCGTTTGTGCAGCAGGATGGCCAGGCTGTGCCGGAGCTGGAGCAGGGCCGGGTCACGGGCCGACAGCGTCCCGGTGACGCGGACGGCCTCGTCGGCGAGCTGCGAGGCGTCGGGATAGGAGCCGTACTCGCGCAGCACGTCGATGACGGTCGACGTGCTTGAGGCCAGCCCGCGCAGGAGGTCGCGCGGAGGGTTGCCGGGGCAGCGGCCGATGAGGGCGCGCAGATGGGCTTCCAGCAGGACCCCCATCGGCCAGTCGTACGGCTGCGCGGGGTCGAGCTCGCCCAGTTCGGCGTGCAGCAGGTGCAGGGCGATCGCCCAGGCCCGCTGCTGGACGTCGCTGCGCTGGGGCGGGATGCGCAGCCGCGGCGGCCTGGCCACCCGCAGCGTCTCGGCCACCAGCGGGTGCAGCCGGAAGCCGGGGATGTCGCCGTCGGAGGTCGGGTCGGTGAGACCGACCCTGGCCAGGGCCTCGATCGCGACGGCGACCTGGTTGGAGGTGGCTCCGATGAGCGCGCCGAGCCGGCCCGGGTGCAGCAGGCCGGAGGGGATGGTGTGCGCGTCGGCGAGCTGGGCCATCACCAGGGCGATGGTGGAGGCCTCCTTCACCTGCTGGTCCCGGAGCGTGCGCAACGACAGCTGCCAGGTCCTGGCCACCACCTGCCGGTCCGGCGGCGGCTGGGAGGTGTCGGGGCGCAGGTCCAGGATGCCCACCATGTCCCCTTCGAGAGCCTGCTGGTAGGCGGCGAAGGTGCGGAAGGCGCTGTGCGGCCACGCGATGAGGGTTCCGGCCAGGTGCAGCGCGAGGGGCAGGCACTGCAGCCTGCGGGCGAGCTCGGCGGCGCGGTCCTTGTCGGGCGCTTCGGGGGCCAGGTCGCGCAGCATCTGCGCCGCGGCCCCCTCGTCGATCGGCTCGATCGCGTGCACCTCGCACAGCGGCCCCCACGTCCGGGGGTCACGGTCGCGGGAGGTCACCACGGTCACGCACATCCGGCTGGTGCGGATCCACCCGTTGCCCTCGCCGGCGGCGCCTCCGGGCGGGGCCAGCACGGCGTGCGGGTCGTCGGCGTTGTCGAGGATCAGCGCGAACCCGCCGACCTTGCCGGTGCGCCGTACCGCGCCCCAGAAGACGTCGGCGGCGTTGCGCCGGCCGGCCAGCGCGTCCTGGACGTTCTCCGGCGGGACCCCGAGGTCGTCCTGCGCCACCTGCAGGAGCAGCGTCTCCACCTGGCCGCGGCTGGTGGCCTCGACCCACCAGACCACCCGCTGCTGCTGGCGGAACTCCTCGGCGAGCTTGAGCGCGATCGTCGTCTTGCCCAGGCCGCCCATGCCGCCGAGGACCTGCACCGGCGCGCCCGGCGCCGCGGCCGCCTGCCGTAGCCGCCGCATCAGGTCCTCGCGGCCGCGGACGGAGCCCGGCAGGCGGCCGATGGGCGCCTCGACCGAGCCGATCACGCCCGGGACGTCGGGGGCGTCGGCCCGCACGGTGGGGCGGTGACCGGAAACTCCCCTGGCCAGGGTGGCGCGCCTGCGGCGCCGGTCCCGCCACAGGCCCGCCATCGGCGGCACCGCGATCAGCGCCGCGGGCACCGCGAGCAGAGCAGCGATCACACCGGCGATCGTCGCCACCAACTCCATGTCTCTACGCTATGAGGACATTAACCATAAAGAGGAAATTCACCGAGGATGGCAGGCGCGTAACCGTATCCTCACCGCGCGGATATCATCCGGCGCGCTCGCGGATAATTGACACTCCCCCATTCCCCGTCCGGACATTTCGAACTTCCCGCTCCGATTACTGCAAACTGTCCGGTCAAGTCAGGCCGTGGAAGCGGCGGTGGAGGGTGCGGATCTGGGCGGCCAGGTCCGGGGCCGGGCCGTCCACCACCGCGTCCGGGACGACCTCCCGGATGCCGAGCGGGCGGACCGGCGGCCCGGCGACGCCCATCTCGGCGAGCCACTGCCCGAGCTGCTCCGACGAGGACGCGTACACGATCCGGCCCAGGCCCACCCAGCCGTGCGCGGCCGCGCACATCGGGCAGTGCTCGCCGGAGGTGTAGACGGTGGCGGCGGCGCGTCCGGCGGGGGTGAGGTGGGCGGCCGCCCAGCGGGCGATCTCGAACTCGGGGTGGCGGGTGTGGTCGCCGGTGGCCACGACGTGGTTGTGGTCCTCCAGCAGGACGACGCCGTCGGCGGAGACGAGCAGGGAACCGAACGGCTCGTCGCCGGCGGCCAGCGCCTCGGCGGCGAGCTCGGCGCATCGGCGCAGGTGACGAAGGTCTGTCTCGTTCATGGGACCACCCTGCCACGCCACCCTGCCATGCCCGCCACGACCTCCTCACCGCCCGAAAATGGGTTGATCGGCCGTACTAGCCTTGGAGGAATGCCTCCAGATACGAGCTCCCCTGGCCGTCCCCTGCTCGAATCCATCTCCCTCTGGCGGATGAGGCACTATCTCCGCCCCTACGTCGGCAAGCTGATCTTCATCTGGCTGACCGCGATCGCCGGCATCGGCGTCAGCATCACGCTCCCCCTCGTCGGCGAGCGGGTCGTCGACGGACCCGTGCGCACCGGTGACTCCGGCGCGCTGCTCACGCTCGGGCTGATCGCGCTCGGGCTCGGCGTCGTCGAAGCGCTTCTCACGTTCCTGCGCCGGTGGACGCAGACCGGGCCGGTGCTCGGCCTGGAGACGAGCATCCGCGACGACGTGTACGCGCACCTGCAGCGGCTGCCGATGAGCTTCCACGGCGAGTGGCAGTCGGGTCAGCTGCTGTCACGGGTGACCACGGACCTGTCGACGATCCGCCGCTTCCTCGGCTTCGGCATGCTGTTCCTGGTCATGAACATCCTGCAGCTCGTGACCGTGACCGTGCTGCTGCTCAACCTCTACTGGCCGCTGGGGCTGCTCGTGGCCGGCTCGGCGGTGCCGATCGTGCTGCTGTCGCTGCGGTTCGAGAAGCGCTACATCAAGATCTCCCGGCAGGTGCAGGACGAGCAGGGCGATCTGGCCACGTTCGTCGAGGAGGCGGCGATCGGCGTCCGGACGATCAAGGCGTTCGGCCGCCGCCACCACGTGTACGAGACGTTCGACGAGTCCGCGCGCAAGCTGCACGCCACCTCGATGGGCAAGGTGCGGCTGTCGGCGCGGTTCTTCACGTTCCTGGAGATGATCCCGAACTTCACGCTGGCGCTGGTCCTGCTGCTGGGCGCGCTGGCGGTCGGCCAGGGCGCGCTGACGCTGGGCGCGCTGCTCGCGTTCACCACGCTGGTGCTGCAGCTCGTGTGGCCGATCGCGAGCCTCGGCTTCATCCTGGCGATGGCGCAGGAGTCGATGACCGCCGCCGACCGCGTGCTGGAGGTCATGGACACCGTCCCGGACATCGTGGGCGGGCAGGCGGCGATCGAGCGGCCGCGCGGCCACCTGCGGCTGGAGGGCGTGGAGTTCCGCTTCCCCGGCGCGGACCGGCCGGTGCTGCGGGACGTCTGGCTGGACGTGCGGCCCGGCGAGACCGTCGCGATCGTGGGCGCGACCGGGTCGGGCAAGACGACGCTGACGGCGCTCGTGCCGCGGCTGCTCGACGTCACGGCCGGGCGGGTCACCATCGACGGCCGCGACGTGCGCGAGCTGGCGCTGCCCGAGCTGCGCTCGATCGTCGCCACGGCGTTCGAGGAGCCGACGCTGTTCTCGATGAGCGTGCGCGAGAACCTGACGCTCGGCCGCCACGACGCCACCGAGGAGGAGCTCGCCGCCGCGATCCGCACCGCGCAGGCGATGTTCGTGTACGACCTGCCGTGGGGCCTCGACACGCGGATCGGCGAGCAGGGCCTGTCGCTGTCCGGCGGGCAGCGGCAGCGGCTGGCCCTGGCGCGGGCCGTGCTGAGCAGGCCGCGCATCCTGGTGCTGGACGACACGCTGTCCGCGCTCGACGTGGAGACCGAGGCGCTGGTGGAGGAGGCGCTGCGGGAGGTGCTGCGCGAGGCGACCGGCATCGTGGTCGCGCACCGGGCCTCCACGGTGCTGCTGGCCGACAAGGTCGCGCTGCTGTCCGGCGGCACGATCACGCACGTGGGCCGTCACCAGGACCTGCTCAACGAGGTCCCGGCCTACCGCGAGCTGCTGGCCCAGGACGCCGACCTCGACCCGTCCGAAGGAGCGCTGCGATGACCGCGACGACGACCTGGCGCGGGGTCGCCTCGGAGGACCAGGACGAGCTGACGGACAAGGTCAGCGGGCTGCTGCGGGCACGCTCCCGCAAGCTCCTCGGTGACCTGCTGAAACCCCACCACAAGGCGATCGCGCTGCTCACCGCGGTGATCGTCGTCTCGAACGCGGCGGGGCTGGCGATCCCGTACCTGGTGAAGGTCGGCATCGACGCGGGCATCCCGCCGATGCTGCGCGGCACCGGGCCGGGCACGCTGCTGACCGTCGTCGGCGTGATCCTGGCGGCGGCGGCCACGCAGGCGGTGACCCGGCAGTGGTTCCTCAAGCTGTCGGGCCGCATCGGCCAGGACATCCTGCTGGAGCTGCGCCGCCGGGTGTTCGACCACTTCCAGCGGCTGTCGCTGAGCTTCCACGAGAAGTACACCTCGGGGCGGGTCATCTCCCGGCTCACCTCCGACATCGAGGCCATCGCCGAGCTGCTGCAGTCGGGCTTCGACGGGCTGGTGACGGCGGTGCTGACGATGTTCGGCACGGCGGCGCTGCTGCTGGTCCTGGACGTGCACCTCGGGCTGGTGGCGCTGGTGCCGCTGCCGCTGCTGCTGCTGTTCACGCGCTGGTTCCGGCGGCAGTCGGCGCTCGTCTACCGGCGCACCCGCGAGACGGTGGCGCTGGTCATCGTGCACTTCGTGGAGTCGATGACCGGCATCCGCGCCGTGCAGGCGTTCCGCCGCGAGCCGCGCAACCAGGAGATCTTCCAGCAGCTCAACGACGACTACCGGCAGGCCAACGTCCGGGCCATGAAGCTCATCGCGATCTTCATGCCGGGGATCAAGCTGATCGGCAACGTGACCGTGGCGGTGGTGCTGTTCTACGGCGGCTACCTGGCCTTCCACGGCGAGGTGACGGTCGGCGTGCTCACCGCGTTCCTGCTCTACCTGCGCGGCTTCTACGAGCCGATGCAGGAGATCAGCCAGTTCTACAACACGCTGCAGTCGGCCAGCGCGGCGCTGGAGAAGCTGTCCGGCGTGCTGGAGGAGGAGCCCGCGGTGCCCGAGCCGCGCGAGCCGCACGCGCTGGCCGAGGCGCGGGGCGCGGTGCGGTTCGAGGGGGTCCGGTTCGCGTACGTGGAGGAGATGCCGATCCTGCCGGGGCTCGACCTGACGATCCCCGCCGGGCAGAGCGTGGCGCTGGTCGGCTCGACCGGGGCCGGCAAGACCACGCTGGCCAAGCTGATCTCCCGCTTCTACGACCCGACGGCCGGGCGGGTGCTGCTCGACGGCGTCGACCTGCGCACGCTGGACGAGGCCACGCTGCGCAGGGCCGTGGTCATGGTGACGCAGGAGAACTTCCTGTTCAGCGGCACGGTGATGGAGAACATCAGGTTCGGCAGGCCGGACGCGTCCGACCGCGAGGCGCGCGAGGCCGCCATGGCGATCGGGGCGCACGAGTTCATCTCGGCGCTGCCCGACGGGTACGAGACCGAGGTCGGCAAGCGCGGCGGGCGCATGTCGGCCGGGCAGCGGCAGCTCGTCGCGTTCGCGCGGGCGTTCCTGGCCGATCCGGCCGTGCTGATCCTGGACGAGGCGACGTCCAGCCTGGACGTGCCGAGCGAGCGGCTCGTCCAGCGGGCGCTGCGCACGATCCTGGCCGACCGCACGGCGCTGATCATCGCGCACCGGCTGTCGACGGTGGAGATCGCCGACCGGGTCCTGGTCATGGAGCGGGGCGAGATCGTCGAGGACGGCGCGCCCGGCCAGCTCGTGGCCGCCTCCGGCCGGTTCGCGAGCCTGCACCGCGCCTGGCTCGACAGCCTCAGCTGAGCATCGCGCGGCCTCTCCGTTCCGCCGGGCCGCCTCTCCGTTGAGGCGGCCCGCCCCTCCCGGCAGGCGTACGCCGCCAGTTGGTCGGCAGGGCCGCTAGTTGGTGTGCGCGACCGCGAGAACCACCCGGTAGAGCTCGTACCCGGCGATCAGCAGCACCGGCACGCCGAGCCCGAGGAGCAGCCGCCTGGGCCGCATCGCGGGCACGGGCGTGGCCGCGGGCAGCGGCTCGACGGGCGCGGGGGCCGGAACCGGCGCCGGTTCGGGCGCCGAGACCAGCTCGGGGTGCCGGCTGAGGTAGCCCGGCGGGAACGAGGTCACGTAGAACGCTCCACAGCCGGGACAGCACGCCCCGGCCCAGGGAGGCTGCACGGGGACGCCGTTGCTCAGCCACACCTCGACGGGGTGACCGTGCCCGTCGTCGAGCCGCCTGACCGTGTAGCGCGCTTCCCATACGTGCCAGCAGCGCAGGCACTCGTAGGGCCACAGCTGATGAGTGTCGAAACCATCGTGCACCAGGACCACCCCCCCGGTAACGGACCGCCATCCGCACCGAGTGTCCGCCCGGTTCATACCACCGGCAAGATGGGCCTTGTGACACCTTCCGTTAGGGAAAGCTCACCCTCCGTCATGTTATGGAGTCAATAGAACCGTTTGGGCACCGGGCTCAGCAGCGGGGTGGGGTCGGGCGGCGCGGGTTCGCCGGACTCGACCAGCTCCGGATGGTGGGCGAGGTAGCCGTCGGGGAACATGACAGCCCCCTGGCAGCCACAGCGCGGGCAGACGACGCCGCTCGGCGCGGGCGGCGGCACTGCCACTCCCCCGCGCATCCACACCTCGCTCTCGGCTCCGTGCCGCCCCGGCACGTGCCGGACGAGGTAGTCCTCTTCCCAGACATGCCAGCAGCTCCGGCACTCGAAGGGCACGGTCCTGCGCTCTTCGTCCATGGAGGTCACCTCCTCACTTCGAGTGTCCGCCTGCTGACGGAGTACCCGCAAGCAGGGTCAGCGAACGGCGATGACGAAGGTCAGGGCGCCGGCGACGACGGCGAGGGTGCCGAGCCAGGCGAGCAGCGCGTCGGCGCCGTTGTCGAGCGGGTGGCCGCCGTGCAGCGCCTGCTGGACGCGGCGGAAGCGGACGTGGGTCCTGATGAGCAGGACGGCCCCGCACAGCACGGCGAGCGCGAAGGCGGCCAGGGCGGGCAGGGGCAGCCCGGCGCGGGCGGCCAGCCCGGTGGCGCCCAGGCCGCCGGTGGCCAGCGTCACGGCGGTGCGCACCCAGGCCAGGCGCGTCCGCTCGCTCTGCAGCCCCCGGTCCCAGATCTCCTCCGACATCTCACCTCCCTGCCTGCGACGCCGGACGGGACGGCATGCGCGACCTGGCCCTCACGCGGCGAGCAGGATGAGGACGAGGGCGAGCACGGCCACGGCGGCGACGCCGTAGCCGAAGACCGCGGCCAGCGCGGGCGGCGGGAGCGGCGCCTCGGCGCGCAGGGCGCGCTGGATGTTGCGCCAGCGCGGGTAGGCCAGGCCCGCGGCCAGCGCCGACAGGGTGACGAGCACGACCGCGAGCACCGTGCGCAGCCAGGGGACGAACACGTCGGCGGGCACCGCCGCGATGGCCACGCCGCCCGCGCTCAGCGCCAGGGCGGTGCTCAGCCAGGTGAGGAACGTGCGTTCGTTGGCGAGGGTGAAACGCGGGTCGGGCTCCATGAGAAAAACGGTAGTTCGTACCTATTCTCCCTAGAGAAACCGGGATTCAGCCTCCGGTGCAGGCCGTGGCGACCTTCTCCAGATAGGCGGCCGTGTCGGTGCCGACCTTCTGGACGGCGTCGACCGCGTCGTTGGCGTTCTGGACGTTGATGCCGGCCAGCGTGCCGGCCAGCTTGTCGGTGGCTTCCTTGAGCGTGGTGTTGGCCGCGCCGTCGGCGACCTCACCGAGCTTGGTGGCGGTGCTGTCGAGGGCCTTCTCCATGGCCTGCGGGTCGTTGGCCAGGGAGGTGAGCTGCGCGGTCAGCTCTCCGACGATCTTGGGAGCTTCGAGACAGGCCTGGGCCCGGTCGATCGTGTCGTTCACCTCACCGCATCCGGCGGCGAACACGAACGCGGAGAAGGCGAGCAGGGGCACGAAGCGGCTGCGTGGGCGAGACATATCTCGACCCTACCCAACGGGCCGCCGGTTGGGGCGGCACGGCGCCCGGCATCCGGCGGCCGGCCGGCCCGAAATAGGATCGGCTCATGGCTATGTGTGAGCATCTTTCCCAGGCTGACGACCCGCAGGCGCGCACTCCCGAGGGCTGCGAGGAGTGCCTGGCCTCCGGTGGCCGCTGGGTGCACCTGCGGCGCTGCCTGGAGTGCGGCCATGTGGGCTGCTGCGACTCCTCGCCCGGCAAGCACGCGACCGCGCACTTCCACGGCACCGGCCACCCGGTGGTGCAGTCGTTCGAGCCGAACGAGAAGTGGCGGTGGTGCTTCGTCGACAGCTCGATGGGCTAACGCTCCAGGATGGCCTCCTCGAAGTCGAGCTGGGCCATCACCTCGCGCAGCACCTCGTCGTCCAGCCGCCGCTCGTCGCGCAGCCGGACGAACACCTGCCGCTCGGCCTGGAGCATGTCGCGGCGCAGCCGCCTGTAGAGGGCGCTGGGCGTCTCGGCGCCGCCGTGGCCGGTGCCGCCGCCCAGGCGCTCCCAGGCCGACAGGGAGCGCCGCCAGGACTTCTCCCTGAGCTGGTCGATGACCTGCCGCTGGATCTCGTCCGGCTGGCCCTCGGCGGCGACCAGGCGGTCCAGCTCGGCCAGGCCGGCCTCCAGCGCCGCCTGCTGGGCCGACGCCTCGGCGAGGCGGTCCTCGTACAGCTCCTGCTCGCTCGACACGCGCAGCCGCCTGATCAGGGCCGGGAACGTCAGGCCCTGGACGAGCAGCGTGCTGATCACGGTGGTGAAGGTGAGGAAGAGCAGGATCTCGCGGTCCGGGATGTCGGGGATGAGCAGCGCGGCCGCCAGCGAGACCACACCCCGCATGCCCGCCCAGCCGACGATCGTGAGCTGCTGCGGCGACGGCGCCTCGTACCCCCGCCTGAACAGGCGCGGCAGGTGGGCGGCGGCGAACACCCAGGCGAACCGCACCGCGACCGTCACCAGGAACACCACGAGCGCGTAGAGCGCGACCTCCCACGGGCTGTAGCCGACGATGCCCTCGACCACGGTGACGAGCTGCAGCCCGATCAGCGCGAAGACGATCGTCTCCAGGAAGAAGTCGCTGACCTTCCACACCGAGTCCGACACGAGCCGGGTGCCGAACCCGCGCAGGTGCATCTGGTTGCCCAGGTGGAGCCCCACGATCACGACGGCGATCACCCCGGAGGCGTGCACGCTCTCGGCCGCCAGGTAGGCGGCGAACGGGATGAGCAGCATCAGCGTGTTCTCGACCAGCGAGTCGCGCGTGTGGCGGAACAGCCAGGCGAACGCGTACGCCAGCGCCAGCCCGATCAGCACGCCCCCGGCGGCGGCCACGAGGAACTGCCAGCCGCCCTCCAGCAGGTCGATGCTGCCGCCGACGGCCGCCGCGATCGCCACCCGGTAGGCGGTCAGCGCGGTGGCGTCGTTGAACAGGCTCTCGCCGATGAGGATGGTCAGCGTCCGGCGCGGCAGCCCGAGCCGCCTGCCGACGGCCACGGCGGCGACCGCGTCGGGCGGCGCGATGACGGCGCCGAGCGCGAACGCCGCCGCCAGCGGCACGGCGGGCAGCATGAGGTGCACGACCAGGCCCACCACGACCGTGGTGAACAGCACGAGGCCGACCGACAGCAGCGCCACCGGGCCCCGGGCGTCACGCAGCCGCAGGTAGGAGCTGTCGAACGCGGCCGAGTAGAGCAGCGGCGGCAGGAACACGTAGAGCACCAGCTCCGGGTCCAGCCGCACCGCCGGGACCAGCGGCGAGACGAGCAGCCCGGCCGCGACCAGCAGCAGCGGCGCGGGCCAGCCCCGGCGCCGGGCCACGGCCGCGAGCGCGACGGCGCCCCCGGCCAGCAGCAGCAGTTGCAGGCCAGTCGACGGGTTCACCGGCGGCTCCTCCACATATGGCGCCCAATTTGTCGGGCCAAGTGTAGGAAACGCCGCTAGTGGGTGGCGATCACCATTCGCGGCGTTCGCCGCGATCGTCGTACGGCTGCTGCTCGGGGCGCAGCCGCTCGCCGGTGGAGAACATCGGATCGCCGACGTACGGGCGGGTCATGTCGGAGTCCTGCGGGTGGTACGGCTCGGCCTGCTTGCCGAGGGCGAGCAGCGGGTCGACCGGGTTGGGCGGCGTGCGCCCGTCGGCCCGGTCCTGCCCGTAACCGCCGCCCTGCCCGTAGCCGGGATCCTGGCCGTAACCGGGGTCCTGGCCGTAAGCGCCGCTCTGCCCGTAGCCGGGGTCCTGGCCGTAGGACGGCTCCTGGCCGTACGCGCGGTCCTGGAAGGGGTCCTGGCGGCGGCCCGCGCCCGGGATGCCGTGCATCGGGGTGCCGAGCCCGGCGGCGGCCTGTACGGGCGGCTGGGGACGGCTGGGGGCCTGCCGGCCCGCGTAGGGGTCGGCCTGGTGCTGCGGGTACGGGTCGGGCTGCCGGTAGGTCTCACCCGAGTGGTACGGCTCGTTCTGGTAGGACCCGGCCTGGTAGGAGTCGGCCTGGTAGGAGTCGCTCTGGTACGGAGTACTGGCCTGGGAGGGGAAGCCGAGCGGGTCGGTCGACAGGGGCGACGGGCGGTCGCCGGGCAGCTGGTAGACGGGCCCGGTGGAGGCGGTGGGCGACTCCTCGGCGTACTGGGGGCCGGTGAAGGGCTGCTGGTCCTGCGTGAAGTGGGGGCCGGACAGCGGGTCGTGGTAGCCGCTGTCGGTGTACTGCGGGCCGGTGAACGGCTCGGCGGGGGCCGGGCCGGTCAGCGGGTCGCTGTACTGCGGGCCGGAGAAGGGCTGGCGCTGCTGCTCGCGGGTGTCGCCGTAGGAGGCGACGAGCTTGTCCTGGTGGGCCGGGTTGCCCCGGGCCACGAGCACGTCGTTGGGCGACAGCGAGGCCGCCGGCCGGTCGTCCGGGGCCGGCTGGTGCTGGCCGGTCTGCGGCGGCCGGTGGTAGGTCCCGGTGCCGGGGATCACCTCGGTCCCGGGGTCCTGGGCGGGCACGGCGGGCTGCTCACCGGTGGCCTCGGCGAAACCGTCGTCGAGGGTGTCGAGCAGCCGGCCGACGTCGTCCATCGGCATGCGGAAGCTCGCCGTGCACATCTCCCCCCGCCACAGGCTGAGCACCAGCGTGCCCTCGTGCCAGGTGACACGGAGACACCGCTCCTGGCCTCGGGCATCGAAGAACACTTCGCCGAACGACGGCAACGGGACAACTTCCGACATGGCAGACATCCTGCACATCCAGCCCTAATACGTCCACTCAACCCCGGAGAAGCCTACAAAACCATCTCCACCGACACCCCCGCAGGTCACTCCACGACCAGTTGGAGCACCGACGGCCAGTGTGCCACGGGCGACGGCGGACGGGCCCGCGAACGCCGGGATGCGTATGGCCGATCACACCGCGTTCGGCGCGGCGACCTCGGAATGCGGGTAGCGTTTACTGCCGTGCCGGACTCCCATCTCCCGTCAGCGGACTCACTGCTCAGCATCGCGGTCGACGCTCTCGGAGGGAGCGAACGCCACGGCCAGATCAGCATGGTCAAGGCCGTGCAACAGGCCATCGACGCCGAGGAGCACCTGGCCGTCCAGGCGGGCACCGGCACCGGCAAGTCCCTGGCCTACCTGGTGCCCTCGATCCGGCACGCCATGGACACCGACACCCCCGTGGTCGTCTCCACGGCCACGATCGCGCTGCAGCGCCAGCTCGTCGACCGCGACCTGCCCCGGCTGGCCGAGGCGCTGGCCAAGGAGCTGCCGCACGAGCCGACGTTCGCCATCCTCAAGGGCCGCCGCAACTACCTGTGCCGCTACAAGGCCACCGCCGGCTGGCCCGAGGACGACGAGCAGGACCAGCTGTTCGACCCGCGCGAGGTCAGCGCGACCGGCCGCATGGTCCAGCGCATCCAGGAGTGGGCCGACGAGACCGAGACCGGCGACCGCGACGAGCTGGTGCCCGGCGTGAGCGAGCAGGCCTGGCGGCAGTTCTCCGTCAGCGCCCAGGAGTGCCTGGGCGCCACCCGCTGCCCCAGCGGCGCCGAGTGCTTCGCCGAGCTGGCCAGGGCGCGGGCCGGCGAGGTCGACGTCGTCGTCACCAACCACGCGCTGCTGGCCATCGACGCCATGGGCGACCTGCCGGTGCTGCCCGAGCACGACCTCGTCGTCGTCGACGAGGCGCACGAGCTGGTCGACCGGGTCACCTCGGTGGTGACGAGCGAGCTGTCGGAGAGCTCGGTGTCGCTGGCCGTGCGCCGGGTGGGCCGCCTCATCGAGCAGCCCATCGCCGACCAGCTCCTGGAGGCCGGCGAAGACCTCAAGGCGCTGCTGGCCGCCGCCCCGCCCGGCCGCGTGGACGAGCTGCCCGAGGTGCTCGGCCTGACGCTCGCGCTGGTGCGCGACAGCGCCGCCCGCTGCCTGACCGCGCTCGGCCCGCGCGGCGGCGACAAGGACGACCCCGACCGCGCCGGGCAGCGCAAGGCCGCCTTCACCGCGCTCGACGAGGTCCACGACACCGCCGTGCGCATGCTGGAGGCCTACGGCCACGCCTCCGAGGCCGACCGGGCCGAGGTCGTGTGGCTGGAGGCCGGCACCGACCGCCGCCCGCCGATGCTGCGCGTCGCCCCGCTCAACGTGGGCGGCATGCTGCGCGACAAGCTGTTCGGCGACCGCACCGTGGTGCTCACCTCCGCCACGCTGGCGCTCGGCGGCACGTTCGACGGCATGGCCCGGCAGTGGGGGCTGGGCGACAAGGGCTGGCAGGGCATGGACGTCGGCTCGCCGTTCGACCACCCGCGCGCCGGCATCCTCTACGTCGCCAAGCACCTGCCCCAGCCCGGCCGCGACGGCCTCCCCCAGGCCTACCTCGACGAGATCACCGAGCTGATCGAGGCCGCGGGAGGGCGCACGCTCGGCCTGTTCTCCTCCATGCGGGCCGCCAAGGCCGCCACCGAGGCGCTGCGCGAGCGCCTGGACGTGCCGCTGCTGTGCCAGGGCGACGACTCGACCATGCTGCTGGTCAAGCAGTTCGCCGAGGACGAGAGGACCTGCCTGTTCGGCACGCTGTCGCTCTGGCAGGGCGTCGACGTGCCCGGCCCGTCGCTGCGGCTGGTCATCATCGACCGCGTCCCGTTCCCGCGCCCCGACGACCCGCTCACCTCGGCCCGGCAGCGCCACGTGGCCGCCCGCGGCGGCAACGGCTTCATGACCGTGGCCGCCACCCACGCCGCGCTCCTGCTCGCCCAGGGCACCGGCCGCCTGCTGCGCTCCCAGGACGACAAGGGCGTCATCGCCGTCCTCGACCCCCGGCTGGCCACCGCCCGCTACAGCGGCTTCCTGCTGGGCTCGCTCCCGCCGTTCTGGCGCACGACCGACCCCGCCGTCCCGCGCGCCGCCCTCAAACGGCTCGCCGCCGAATGACACGATCCCGTACGGATTGCCGTACGGGATCGTCAGGTGAGCGGGCGGGCGGTCAGGACCAGACCGACAGCTCCGGCCGCTTGGGCGCGAGCCCGTCGCCCGAGGAGACGCCGCGCAGGCGGCGCGACACCCACGGCACCAGGTGCTCGCGCATCCACTGGGCGTCCTCCTTGCGGCGGGCGCGCGGATCCACGGCCCGCTCCGGCCACGACTTGTGCCAGTCGTCGAACGGGACGCCGAGGATGTCGAGCACGCGGGCGGCCACCAGCCGGTGACCGTCGGCGTTCATGTGGAGGCGGTCCTCGCTCCACGCCCGCCAGTCGCGCAGGCCCTGCATCGACCACTGGTCCACCAGGTGGCAGCCGTAGAGGTCGGCGATCGAGCGCACGTGCAGGTAGAAGACGGCGAAGCGGCCGCGCAGCCGCCGCATCAGCGGCATGTCACGCGGGTCGACGCCGGTGAACAGCAGCACGTCGGCGCCGCAGGAGCGCAGCTCGCGCACCGCGCCCGCCAGCCGCTTGGCCATCACGTCGGGGTCGCTGCCCGGCCGCAGCAGGTCGTTGCCGCCGGCGCAGAGGCTGACCAGGTCAGGAGCCATCTGCACGGCCGCGGGGACCTGCTCGGTGACGATCTGGTCGAGCAGCCTGCCGCGCACCGCCAGGTTGGCGTAGCGGAACGACGCATCGTCCTGTGCGAGCCGTTCTGCGACCCGGTCGGCCCAGCCTCGATAGTGGCCGTTGGTGCCGGGGTCGTTCAAGCCCTCGGTGAAACTGTCACCGAGCGCCACGAAGGAGCCGTAATGCCTCATGACCTGCTGTTCATCTCCGCTTTTTCGTCGTGCCGCGGCGTGGGCCACGACTGTAGTGGCCCACACACGTTAATGCCCGGTGACACGCGCGACGGCACGGTAGGCGGCTTCCAAAAGCTCCTCGGGCGGGTCCTCCAGCCGGCCTGGCCGGGCCAGGCCGTCGAGCACGACGAAGCGCTGCTTGGCGCCGCGGTTCTTCTTGTCGAGGCGCATGTGGTCGCGCAGCCTCGGCCAGGCGTCGGCCGGGTAGGCGGTGGGCAGGCCGACCGACGTCAGGATGGCGCGGGTGCGCTCGACCAGGTCGGGCCCGACGCGGCCGTCGAGCCGGGACAGCTCGGCGGCGAACACCATGCCGATGGCGACCGCCTCGCCGTGGCGCATCCGGTAGCTCTCCGCGCGCTCGATCGCGTGGGCGAGCGTGTGGCCGTAGTTGAGGATCTCGCGCAGCCCGGCCTCGCGCAGGTCGGCGCCGACCACGTCGGCCTTGACCTGGATCTTGCGCTCGATCAGCTCGCGGGTGTGGCCGCCCTCGGGCCTGGTGGCGGCGTCGGGGTCGTCCTCGATGAGCTCGAGAATGCGCGGGTCGGCGATGAAGCCGCCCTTGATGATCTCGGCGAGGCCGGCCACGTAGTCGGCGCGCGGCATGCTGGGCAGCGTCGCCAGGTCGCACAGCACGCCCGCCGGAGGCAGGAAGGTGCCGACCAGGTTCTTGCCCTCGGGGGTGTCGATGCCGTTCTTGCCGCCGACGGCCGCGTCGACCATCGCCAGCAGCGTGGTGGGGACGAGCACGACCTGCACGCCGCGCAGCCACGTCCCGGCCACGAACCCGGCCAGGTCGGTGGTCGCGCCGCCGCCCACGCCGACGACCGCGTCGGAACGGGTGACGCCGTGGCGGCCGAGCGCCGACCAGAGCTGGGCGGCCACCTCGACGGTCTTGGCCTGCTCGCCGTCGGGCACCGGCAGCGCGACCACGTCGAACCCGGCGTCGGACAGCGCCGCGCACACCGGCCGCGAGATCTCCGGCAGGCTCTCCGGGTGGATCACCGCCACCGTGCGCACCCCGGGCCTGAACAGCCCCGGCAGCTCGCCGAGCACGCCCGTGCCGACGACGACCTCGTACGGGCTGTCGCCGCGCACGGCGATCCGCGTCACGCTCATGCCGCCAGGCCCTTCAGGATCTCGTCGGCCAGCTCGTCGGGCTCGCGCCCGCCGGTGTCGACGGTCAGCACGGCCAGCCGCTCGTAGACGGGCCGGCGCTCCTCCATCAGCCGCTTGAGCTGGCTGCGCGGGTTGAGCACGAGCAGCGGCCTGGCCGAGGCGAGACCGACCCGCTGCACCGCGTCGGCCAGGCCGACCTGAAGGTAGACGACCGGGTGGCCGGCGAGCAGGGCCTGCGTCTCCTCGTGCAGCACGGCGCCGCCGCCGAGCGACAGGACGCCGTCGTGCTCGGCCAGCGCCCGCCGCACCGCCTCGTGCTCCAGCTCGCGGAAGCGCTCCTCGCCGTCGTCGATGAAGATCTCGCTGACGGGCTTGCCCGCGACGGCCTCGACGTCGGCGTCGGTGTCGCGGAAGGCGACGCCGAGCCGCTCGGCGAGAAGGCGGCCGAGAGTGGTCTTGCCCGACCCGGGCGGGCCGATCAGCACGGCCTTGGTCATTTGATCACCATGGATGAGAGGTAGCCGGACAGGTTGCGGGCGACTTCCTCCACGGAGTCGCCGCCGAACTTCTCCAACGCGGCGTCGGCCAGCACCAGCGCCACCATCGCCTCGGCGACGATGCCCGCCGCCGGGACCGCGCACACGTCGGAGCGCTCGTGGTGGGCCTTGGCGGCCTCGCCCGTCTTGACGTCGATCGTGGCCAGCGCCCTGGGCACGGTCGAGATGGGCTTCATCGCGGCGCTGACGCGCAGGATCTCGCCGTTGGTCATGCCGCCCTCGACGCCGCCCGCCCGGTTGGTGACGCGCCGCACGCCGTCGCCCGTGGTGTAGGCGATCTCGTCGTGGGCCCGCGAGCCGGGCCTGCGGGCGGTCTCGAAGCCGTCGCCGACGGCCACGCCCTTGATCGCCTGGATGCCCATGAGCGCGCCGGCCAGCCGCGAGTCGAGGCGCCGGTCCCAGTGCGTGTAGCTGCCCAGGCCGGGCGGCAGGCCGTAGGCCAGCACCTCGACGACGCCGCCGAGCGTGTCGCCGTCCTTGTGCGCCCGGTCGATCACCTCGACCATGGCGGCGCTGCCCGCCGGGTCGGCGCAGCGGACCGGGTCGGCGTCGACGCGGGCCAGGTCGTTGGGGCCGGGCAGCTCGTCGGCCGGCGTGACGGCGTCGCCGATGGAGGTGACGTGGCTGACGATGTCGACGCCGAGCGCCTGCTTGAGGAAGCGCCTGGCCACCTCGCCGAGCGCGACGCGGGCCGCCGTCTCGCGGGCGCTGGCCCGGTCGAGCACCTGGCGGGCGTCGTCGAACCCGTACTTCTGCATGCCGGCCAGGTCGGCGTGGCCCGGCCGGGGCCGCGAGCGCGGCGCGTTGCGCGCCAGGCCCTCCAGCTCCGCCGGGTCGACCGGGTCGGCCGACATGACCTTCTCCCATTTGGGCCACTCGGTGTTGCCGATGCGGACGGCGACGGGGCTGCCCATGGTGCGGCCGTGCCGCACCCCGCCCACGATCGTCACCTCGTCCTGCTCGAACTTCATGCGGGCGCCGCGCCCGTAGCCGAGGCGGCGCCGGCGCAGCGCCTCGTCGATGGCGGCCGTGGTCACCTCGACCCCGGCGGGCAGGCCTTCCAGAACGGCAACGAGCTCGGGGCCGTGAGACTCTCCGGCAGTCAACCAGCGCAACATGCCTCCAAGTCTTCCATGCGCGGCCCAGTGGGATGTCCGGCGTTCATCCACCGAGACAGAGCCCGGCCAGGGCGCCGAGCAGCATGAACGGCCCGAACGGGAACTGGGTCGCGCGTGTCGCGCGCCTGGTCGCCAGCAGGACGACCGCGTACAGGGCGCCCAGGAACTGCCCGCCCAGCGCCGCGACGGCCCACGCCTGCCAGCCGAGCGCCCCGCACGCCAGGCCGATCAGCCCGGCCAGCTTGACGTCGCCCAGCCCCAGATCGGCCGGCCTGACGAACCAGAGCACACCGTACGCGGCGGCCAGCGCGAGCCCGCCGAGCAGCGCCCTGGGCAGCTCCCCGGTGGGCAGCAGCGTCAGCACGAGGATCGGGTACGACGGCAGCGTGATCACGTCCGGCAGGCGGCTGGTGCGCCAGTCGACGAAGGCCAGCGCCGTCCCCGCCACCGCCGCGTACACGTACGGCAGGCCGGCCCGCCAGGCGACGAGCACGGTCACGACGGCGGTGACCACCTCGGGCAGCGGCGGCCAGGCCGGGACCGGGACGGTGCGCACGAGGGCGCGCAGCGCGGCGCGGGCCTCGGCCCGATGGTCGGCGGGGTCGGGGGCGAAGGCGCCGGCCAGGGTCCTGACGTAGCGACCGGCGACGAGGCCGAGCACCCCCAGCAGTGCGAGCACGGCCCGACACTATTGCGGGCGCGGGCCCGGCCGTCGGATGATTTCCAGATGGGCGGGGACAAAATTCACCAGGATCGCCGTCGTCCTCTCGACCTTCGTGCTGGTGCCCGTCCTGCTGGAGCTCCTCGCCCGGTACATCGAGGGCGAGGACCACAGCGCCTCGCGCGCGGTCACGGTGGCGTCCGTGGTGGCGGCGCTCGCGCTCATCGCGCTCGTCGCCGCGAACGTGCGGGCCCGCGCCCACCGCGGCCAAGCGGAAGGTGATCGGCGAGTCGGAGATCCTCATCCGCACCCTCCCCGGCCTCAGCCCGGCGATGGAGAAGGCGCTCGGCAGCCGCGTGTCCATGGTCGACCAGGAGGAGCAGGAGTGGTCGGAGTCGGGCTCCTGACCCGCGTCCCGTCCGCGCGGGCTCGGTTCGTACGGGCTCAGTTCGTACGGGCTCAGTTCGTGCGGCGGCGGAACCAGCGGCGTCTGGCGATCGGCTCGACGCGGGCGACGGTCACGCCGGGGAGCTGGTCGAGCGTGCCGGACTCGACGGCGGCCAGCGCCCGCAGCACGTCACCCTCGATCACGAACGTCACCGGGCCCGCCACGTCCACGACCACCGCCGCCGCCTCCTCCCCCACGGCCGCCCGGCACACCTGCAGCGTGCTCGCCTGGATCGGCCGGGCGTCGGGACGCCATCTGATCAGCGCCTCCGTGCCGGTGAACGCCAGCACCGCCTGCCTGCCGTCCTTGCCGACGAGCTTGGGCAGGGCCATCTCGCTCTCCTTCTCCTGCCGCAGGCCGTGCTCGCCCACCTCGGACTCGGTGAGCAGGGCCACGACGGGCACCAGGAGGCGGGCGCCGGTGAGCGCGTTGAGCACCCGGTCGGGGCCCGCCGCACCCCGCTGGTAGTCGTCCAGCGCGGCGGCCACGGCGGGCGCGACACCGCCGTCGTCGTCGGGGTCGAGGGGTTGCGGAATGCTCGGCACAGCGTCCGAGACTACCCGCGCCCTCTCCCGCCCCGCCCACCAGGCTCACGCCGCCGATCCCGTACGACGATTCCATGACGTGCGGCCGTGAGACGGGTCAGGGGCGGACGGGGCAGCGAGGGACGGGAGGGTCAGGGACGGGAGGGTCAGGGCCGGGGTGGGGCGTTCACGGGGGGCAGGGCGGCCGTCGACTCCTCCTCGCCGGTGCCCGTCGCCCGGAGCAGGTCGACCACGATCGAGCGGAGCTGGGCCACGATCACGTCGGCGGAGAAGCCCAGGCGTTCGGGACGCTGGCGGGTGGCGACGGCCAGCAGCGCCTGCCTGGCCAGCACGGGCTCGCGGCCCGCGCCCAGCTCCAGTTGCAGCAGCAGCGCCGCCTCCGACACCTCACGGAGCGAGTCGGCCAGCGCGGGCGGGGGCGGCGGGTACTCGCCGAGCGCGGCCAGGGTGCGGCGGGCCAGCACGCGGGCGTTCCTGAGCGCGTGGTCGACGGGCTCGGCGGCCGTCTCGTACCGGGCGAGCCTGGCGCGGCGGTGCCAGTGCATCGGGGAGATCATGATGATCTCCTTGCTGGTCTGCAGCGCCTGCTCGAACTCCTCCACCGCCGCCTGGGTGCCGCGCGCCTCCTCCAGTGCCTCGGCGGCCAGGTCGGCGTCGCGCTTCTCGATCGCCACCGCCGCCTGCTCCAGCGCCGTGGACAGCGCGTCGAGCACCCCGGAGGCGTGTTTGGCCGCGATGGTCAGCGGGCTGGCGGGCATGAGCGCCACGGCGGCCAGGCCGACGACGCCGCCGGTGAGCGCGTCGAGCATGCGGTCGAAGCCGCCCATGTCGTCGCCGGGCACCACCGCCGCGACCAGCACGGCCGAGGAGGCGGCCTGCGCGGCGAACAGCGCGCCGCTGTCGAGCAGCACGGCGGTCGCCATGGCCAGCGCCACCACGAGGGCGATCTGCCAGGGGCCGGAGCCGATCCAGGCCACCAGCAGGTCGCCGACGCCGACGCCGAGGCTGACGCCCACGACCAGTTCGGCCACCCGGCGCAGCCGCTGGCCGAGGCCGATGCCGACGCTGATGAGCACCGCGATCGGGGCGAAGAAGGGACGCGTGTGCCCGAGGAACTGCGTGGCGATCATCCACGCCACGGCCGAGCCCACGGCGGACTGCGCGATCGAGGGAGCCGTCAGCCCGAACGTCCGCAGCCGCTCCCGCATGTGATCGCCGAGCTTCGTACCCACCCTTCCCACCCTGACGGATCTTTATGACATTACGGTCACACAGTCCAAGGCGGGCGATAACGGCCAGTATTCCCGCGTCGCGTTGGCCTGGGGCGCTTGGCGGGCCCCCTATTGTCGTCATCGTGGAACCAAGGAGCCGGGAGGGCACCCGGCGGCGCATCCTCGACGCGGCCCGCCGGTTGTTCGCCGAGCACGGCTACGACGAGGTGACCATGCGCATGCTCGCCGCCGAGGCGAACGCCAACGTCGCGCTCATCAACCGATATTTCGGGTCGAAGCGGGAGCTGTTCGCCGAGGTGCTGGCCCAGCAGGGGCGCTTCCCCGGCGTGCTCGACGAAGGCGACGACCTGGCCGTGCGGCTCGCCGAGTACGTCGCCGACCGGCTCGGCTCCGAAGCCGACAGCCCGGTGCTCGCCACCCTCACCCGGTCCGGGTCCAGCGCCGAGATCCGCAGCATCACCAAGGACCGGGTCCGCACCGCCATCCTGGAGCCGCTCGTCGACCGCCTGCCGGGTGAGGACGCCGAGCTGCGCGCCACGATCGCCACGGCGATCGTCATGGGCAGCGGCCAGTTCCGCCAGCTCTTCGGCCCGGCCACGACGACGCCCCGCGACAAGGTCGTCCAACGGCTCACCGCCGTCTTCCGCGCCTGCCTCACCTGACCCCGTCCGGCCTCCACGGCACCGCCCCTCCGCAGCACGCCGGGCTGACCCCGTAAGGGGAGCGCCTGCCGGGGGCCGCCGTCCGGGACACTGCCCGAGCGCCAATTCCGCGACCCCGGAGCCGCCGCCGCACACCCGTGGAGCCGCCGCGCCAGGCGCGAAGGCGCGGCCCGAGCTCGCGCGGCCCACGCCGTCTCCTCCCTCACCCGTGCGACCACCCGGGGTGGGCCGCCGCACCAGCCCGAAGGCGCGCCCCCAAGAGGGGCGGGGCAGTGCTCCCCCGAGGTGAGCGGCGGGGCGTTCGGTAGGCCGGTGGTGCGTACGGGCCCGGGGGCGGGGTGGGCTGGAGGGCGGGTTCCCGCGACGGGGTGGGGCGCTTGTAGGGCCGGAGTCAGGCAGAGAGGAAGGTGTCCAGGGCCGCTTTGAAGGCTTTGGGATTGGTGACGTGGACGAGGTGGCCGGCTTCGATGGTGACGAGGGCGGCGCCGGGGATGCGGGCGGCGAGGCGGTCGGCGCGGAAGGGGCTGGCGGCGCCGCCGGAGATGACGAGCGTCGGGGCGGTGATCCGGGCGAGCCCGGCGAGCCAGGCCGGGTCGGGATCGAGGAACTGCCGTTCGGTGTCGTGCATCATGCGCCAGTCGAAGCCGGTGGAGTCGTCCTCCACGAGCGGCGCGCGGCCGTGCATGGGCTCGGGGGCGGCGGAGTCCTCGATGACGAGGCGGGTGACGCGGCCGGGGTGGTTCATGGCCAGGTGGTAGGCGACCATGCCGCCGAGGGAGTGGCCGACGACGACGGCGCGGTCGATGCCGAGGGCGTCGAGGAGGCCGGCGACGTCCTCGGCCATGTCGGGGATGGCGTACGTGCCGGGCCGGTCGCTGGCGCCGTGGCCGCGCAGGTCGGGTACGAGCACGTGGTGGCGCCGGGCGAGGTGCTGGGTGATGCCGTTCCAGTCGTTGTGGTCGGCGGTCCGCCCGTGCAGGAGCACAAGCGCCGGCGCGGCCGGGTCGCCTTCTTCGCGGTACGTCAGCTTGATCCCGTTGGCGACGGTTTCACGAATCACACCTGGACCCTACTGGCACACATTGCCGGTGTGGCCGTGCGGCGGCGTCACTAGCGTCAGGCTGGGTATGCCGATCGACGTGGCGGGAAGGGGCGGGCGGATGCCGGATCCGATCGAAGTGCGCAAGGTGCCGATCGAGAGCGTGACCGACGCGTCGGGGCTGGCGCGGCTCATCGACGACGGGGTGATCGAGGCGCACCGGGTGCTGGCCGTGGTGGGCAAGACCGAGGGCAACGGCGGCGTGAACGACTACACGCGCATCCTGGCCGACCGCGCCTTCCGTGAGGTGCTGGCGTCGCGGGGGCATCCGGCGCCGGAGAGCGTGCCGCTGGTGTGGTCGGGCGGCACCGACGGGGTGCTGAGCCCGCACGCCACGATCTTCGCGACGCTCGACCCGGCGCGGGCGGTGCCGTCGGACGAGCCGCGCGTGTCGGTCGGGGTGGCGATGAGCGAGGTGATCCTGCCGGAGGACATCGGCAGGCCTGCCATGGTGGAGAAGGTGGCCGCGGGGGTGCGCGAGGCGATGAAGCTCGCCGGCATCGACGACCCGCGTGACGTCCACTACGTGCAGACGAAGACGCCGCTGCTGACGCTGGCGACGATCACCGAGGCGCGGGAGCGTGGCCAGGACACCGCGATCGAGGAGACGGGCCCGTCGATGGACCTGTCCAACTCGACCACGGCGCTGGGGGTGGCGGTGGCGCTCGGGGAGATCGCGATGCCGTCGGCGGAGCAGATCCACAAGGACCTGTCGCTCTACTCCTCGGTGGCGTCGTGCTCGTCGGGGGTGGAGCTGGACCGGGCGCAGATCGTGCTGGTGGGCAACGTGCGCGGCATCGGCGGGCGCTATCGGGCGGGGCACGCGGTGATGCGCGACGCGCTGGACGCCGACGGCATCTGGGCGGCGATCCGCGACGCCGGCCTGGCGCTGCCGGAGCGGCCGCACCACTCCGACCTGGGCGGGCGGCTGGTGAACGTGTTCATGAAGTGCGAGGCCGACCCGTCGGGGCGGGTGCGGGGGCGGCGCAACATCATGCTGGACGACTCCGACGTGCACTGGCACCGCCAGATCAAGGCCGCGGTGGGCGGGGTGGCCGCGGCCGTCACGGGCGATCCGGCGGTGTTCGTGTCGGTGGCGGCCGTGCACCAGGGCCCGTCGGGCGGCGGGCCGGTGGCGGCGATCGTGGACCTTGCGGCGGACGACCAGGGCTGACGAGGTCGACGAGGTCGACGACGTCGACCGGGGCTGAGGAGACCGGCCGGGGCCGGCCCGGCTCAGGCCGACAGGCGCTTGAGCCGGGTCACGGCCTCGTCGATGACCTCGTCCTTCTTGCAGAAGGCGAACCTGACGAAGTGCCGGCCGCGTTCGGGGTGCTCGTAGAAGACCTGCGTGGGGATGGCGACCACGCCGGCGAGCTCGGGCAGCCGCTGGGTGAAGGCGAGCCCGTCGGTGAAGCCGAGCGGCCGGATGTCGGTCTGCACGAAGTACGTCCCGGCCGGCCCGAACACCTCGAACCCGGCCGCCGCCAGGCCCTCCATCAGCCGGTCGCGCTTGTCCTGGAGGGAGTCGCGCAGCGCGGCCACCCAGGCGCCCTCGTGCCGCAGCCCGTAGGCGACGGCGACCTGCCAGGGCGCGCTCGCGGTGAAGGTGAGGAACTGCTTGACCGACTGCACGGCGGTCACGAGCGGCGCGGGCGCGCACACCCAGCCGGTCTTCCAGCCGGTGACGGAGAACGTCTTGCCCGCCGAGGAGATCATCACGGTGCGCTCGCGCATGCCGGGCAGCGTGGCCAGTGGTACGTGCTCGACGCCGTCGAACGTGAGGTGCTCGTACACCTCGTCGGTGATGGCGATCAGGTCGTGCTCGCGGCACAGATCAGCGATGACGGTCAGCTCGTCGCGGGTGAGCACGGTGCCGGTGGGGTTGTGCGGGGAGTTGACGAGGATCGCCCGGGTGCGGGAGGTGACGGCGGCGCGCAGTTCGGCGGGGTCGAACGTGAAGCGGCCGGCCACGGGCCGCAGCGTGACGCCGACGAGGCGGGCCTGGGCGAGCGCGATCGAGGCCGCGTAGGAGTCGTAGTACGGCTCGAACGCGATGACCTCGTCGCCGGGCTCGCACAGCGCCAGGACGGCGGCGGCGATCGCCTCGGTGGCGCCGACGGTGACGAGCACCTCGCCGGCCGGGTCGTAGGACAGGCCGTAGTGCTCGCGGCGGTGCTCGGAGACGGCCTGGCGCAGCTCCATCACGCCGGGGCCCGGCGGGTACTGGTTGGCGCCCGAGCGGATCGCGTGCACGGCCCGGTCGAGCATGGCGGCCGGGCCGTCGGTGTCGGGGAAGCCCTGGCCCAGGTTGATCGCGCCGGTGCGGGTGGCGAGCGCGCTCATTTCCGCGAAGATCGTCGTGCCGAAGGAGCGCATCCGGGAGACAAGTGGTTCCGTCACAGCCTCACACTATTACCCGTAGGGTGATTCACTTGGGCAGCGTCGCACGCATCCGTGAGCTCGACGCCCTCCGCGGGTTCGCGGTGGGCGGGATCATGCTGGTCAACACCTGGCAGCACGCGCCGCACGAGCCGCAGACCGGCATCGACCAGGTGGTCGACACGTTCTTCCAGAGCCGCTTCTACCCGATCTTCTCGCTGCTGTTCGGCATCAGCTTCGTGTTGTTCCTGCGCGGGTCCGACCGGTGGGCGCTGGCCGGGCGGCTGGCGTGGCTGATGGGGTTCGGGCTGGTCCAGCACCTGTGGTACCCGGGCGAGGTGCTGACCGACTACGCGTTCTTCGGCGTGCTGGTGCTGCTGCCCGCCTCGTTCCTGCCGGGCGGGCTGCTCCCGCTGCTGCTGGGGGTGGCGCTGCTGGCGTGGAGCGTCATGTCGGGCGGCGGCTACCTGGGCATCGAGGACGCGCCGCCGTTCGTCTCCAACGGGCCGCTGCTGATCCCGGCGGCGTTCCTGATCGGCATGGGGCTGATGCGGCTGCGGCCGTCGCGGCGGCTGCTGGCGCCGGGGTTCGTGGTGAGCGTGCTCGCCGTCGTGTTCCTGACCGCCGCCTGGAACTCCACCGGCGACTGGTCGCTCTACCTGGCGGGCGCGGTCGCCGGGGCGTCGGCGTACGTGACGGGGCTGCTGCTGGTGCTGCGGCCGTGGCTGTCGGCGGCGCTGGAGCCGCTGGGCAAAATGGCGCTGACCAACTACGTGAGCGGCACGGTGGTGATCGTGCTGGCCGCGCCGCTGCTGGCCGCCGACCCGACCCGCTGGTCGGTGCTCGGGCTGACGGCGGTGACGCTGCTCGTCCAGGGGGTCTTCAGCCGGTGGTGGCTGGCCCGCTTCCGCTACGGGCCGCTGGAGTGGATCTGGCGGTGCCTCACCTGGTTCCGGTACGTGCCCAACAAGTTAGAGTCGGGCCGTGACGAGAATCGCCCTCTGCCAGATCCCGGTGTCTCCTGACCCGGCGGCCAACCTGACACGAGTCCGCGACGCCCTCGCCAAGGCGGAGGGCGCCGACCTGGCGATCTTCCCCGAGGCCACGCTCACCCGCTACGGCAGGCGGATCACCGAGCTGGCCGAGCCGCTCGACGGGCCGTTCGTGACCGGCCTGGCCGAGGCGGCGCGGCGGCACGGCCTCGCGGTGATCGCCGGGGTGTTCGAGCCGGGCGACGGCCGGGTGCGCAACACCGCCGTCGCGATCGGCGCCGACGGCGGGATCCGCGCCGCCTACCGCAAGATCCATCTGTTCGACTCGTTCGGCGCCAAGGAGTCGGAGCTGGTCGCGCCGGGCGCCGAGCCGGTGGTCGTCGAGCTCGCCGGGCTCCGCGTGGGGCTCGTCACCTGTTACGACATCCGCTTCCCCGAGCTGACCAGGGCGCTGGTCGACCGGGGCGCCGAGCTGTTCGCGGTGATCGCCGCGTGGGGGTCGGGGCCGCTCAAGGAGGACCACTGGGTCACGCTGGTGCGCGCCCGCGCGCTGGAGAACACCATGTGGACCGCCGCCGTCGGCCAGGCGCCCAACCCCGCCGAGTCCGGCGACGGCTACGGCGTGGGCCGCAGCATGCTGGTCGACCCGCTGGGCGTGGTCCGCGCCGACCTGGGCACGCCGCCGGGCGTGCAGGTCGTGGAGCTCGATCCGGAGGCCACCGCGGCCGCCCGCGCGACCTTGCCATGCCTTGAACATCGGGTGCTCGGGGTCGAGCGACCGTAAAGTGGTCATCATGAGCGGAACGCAGATGCAGAAGGTGGTCCCGCCGCGTCTGCTGGTGCCCTATCTGGCGGGCAAGCGCACGGTCATCTCCGGCTTCGTCTACCGGGTGCAGGACTGCGCCAGGCTGACCACGCCCGAGCAGCTCTACTACGGCCTCGACCTGTCGTTCGACGGCTCGGAGCTGACGGCCGGCGTGCCCGAGCTCTACGTGATGCGCTGGCAGGCACGTGACGTCGACACCTACGCGGTGCCCTACGGCCCGCACATGGGCGGCGACTGGAGTGACGCGCCGCCGTTCGCCGGCAACGGGTTCACCACCTCGCGCGAGCACGTGGTGCCGCAGTTCCACACGACGCCGATGCCGATCCCGGCGGGCGCGAGCATCGTGCACGTCACCGCCGAGGGCGAACGGCCCTTCGCCGAGTACGACGGTCTCACGTGGCGGCCGGCCGCATGAACGACGAGCTCATCCCTGTCGCCTCCGGGTTCGTGGCCCGCTTCGGCGAGCGCACGCTGCCTGCCGCGCTGGGTCCGGACGAGCAGGTGGTGCTGTTCAGCGAGGAGGAGCTCGACGGGTTCGAGGCGGCCTCCGGCTACTGGCGGCGCACGGTGGCGCGTACGGAGCTGGAGTGGCTGGTGCTGGTGCGCACCGTGGGCGCGTTCGGCGGCGAGCCGTGCATCGTCCTGGACGAGGACGAGGACGGCCTGCACATCGCCTACACCGGCCACAGCGGGATGAAGGCCGAGGCGCTGGGCTACTGGATGGTCGACCACGGCGCCTACGAGGTCGTGGTGCCGCGCGAGGAGGTCGTCTCCATCCGCGTCGAGCGCGTCCCGGTGCCGTGACTCAGCCGCCCAGGTGGCGGTAGCGGGCCAGCCGGGCGGCGAGCCGGTCGGCGGGTGGCTGGGCGAGCAGGCCGGCGATCTCGTGCTCCAGCGCCCGGCCGACGCGCTCGCAGAAGGCGCGCGGCTCGTAGGCGGCGTCGGGCAGCTCGGGGACGACGCGGTCGACGATGCCGTCGCGGCGCAGGTCGGTGGCGCGCACCCGCTGCGCCTGGGCGATCTCGGGGGCGAAGTCGACGCTGCGGTAGAGGATGGCCGAGGCGCCCTCGGGCGGCAGCGGCGACAGCCAGGCGTGCTGCGCGCACAGCACCCGGTCGGCGGGCAGCAGGGCCAGCGCGGCGCCGCCGGCGCCCTCGCCGAGCAGCAGGCAGACCGTGGGCGCGTCGAGCATGACCAGCTCGGCCAGGCAGCGGGCGATCTCGCCGGACAGGCCGCCTTCCTCGGCGGACTTCGACAGCGCCGCGCCGGCCGTGTCGATGACGGTGACCAGGGGCAGCCCCAGCTCGGCGGCCAGCCGCATGCCGCGCCTGGCGACCCGCAGCCCGGCGGGGCCGAGGGGTGAGCGGGCACGCTGGTGCTGGCGGTCCTGGCCGAGCAGCACGACCGGGGCGTCGCCGAACCTGGCCAGGGCCAGCACCAGGCCGGGCTCGTTCTCGCCCTCGCCGCTGCCGCTGAGCGGGGTCACGTCGGTGGCGGCGAGCTTGAGCAGCGCCCGCACGCCGGGCCGGTCGTCGCGGCGGGAGCGGGTGATGGCCTCCCACGCCTCGACGGGCCGCAGGTCCTCCTCGGGGGCGGGGCCGGGGTCGAGGCCGCGGCGCTCGGCCGACAGCACCGACAGCGCCCTGATCGCGATCTCGCGGGCGTCCTCGGCGGCGACGACGGCGTCGATGAGGCCGTGCTCGAACAGGTTCTCCGCCACCTGCACGCCCGCCGGGAACGGGTAGCCGTGCAGCGACTCGAACACCCTCGGCCCGAGGAACCCGATGAGCGCGCCCGGCTCGGCCGCCGTCACGTGCCCGAGCGAACCCCAGGAGGCGAACACGCCGCCGGTCGTCGGATGGCGCAGGTAGACGACGAACGGCAGGCCCGCCGCGCGCAACTGCTGCACCGCCGCGGTGATCTTGACCATCTGGACGAACGCGGTCGCGCCCTCCTGCATGCGGGTGCCGCCCGAGGCGGGCGCGGCCAGCAGCGGCAGCCGTTCGCGGGTGGCCCGCTCGACGGCGGCGACGATCCGCTCGGCGGCCGCCACGCCGATCGACCCGGCCATGAACGAGAACTCCGACGCCACGACGGCCACGCGGCGCCCGCCGAGCAGCCCTTCGCCGGTCAGCACGGCCTCGTCGTAGCCGGATTTGACCCGGGCCGCGGCCAGCTCCTCGGCGTAGGAGGAGCCCGGCTCGGCCGGGTCGGCGGGAGGCGCGTCCCACGACTTCCACGAGCCCCCGTCGAGGACCGTGTCGATCAGTGTGCGCGCGTCCGGACGGCTCACCATCGCTCCCTCTCGTCAGCCGGTGATGCAAGGTTGACGCACGAGCTCCTCGTGCGGTGCCGCCGGATCGCCGTCATCGCTCCCGCTCTTCGAGCTCCGTGAGCCAGCGCAGCACCGCGTCGCCGTCCTGGCCGAGGGCCGGGGGCGGCGTGTGTCTCACGCCGTCGAGGCCGTCGAAGCGCAGCGGCGGCCCCGGCAGCTCGATGGGGCCGAGCACCGGGTGGTCGACCTCCACCACGAGGCCCTGCGAGCGGGTCTGCTCCCAGGCGTAGACCTCGTCGATGGACCGGATCGCGCCCGCGGGCACGCCGGCCTCTCCCAGCCTGGCCAGCCAGTGGGCGCGGTCGTGGGCGGCCAGGGCCTTCTCCATGTCGGCGATCAGCTCATCCCGGTGCGTGAATCGGTCCCTGTTGGTCGCATATTTCGCCATATCAGGGTCAATGTCGAGTAGCGCGGCGACCTTCTTCCACTGGCCGTCGTTCGCCGCGGCGATCTGCAGCATGCCGTCGGCGCAGCGGAAGGCTCCGTAGGGGGCGATCGTGGCGTGGTGGTTGCCGCCCGCCGCGGGCACCCGCCCGCCGACGGTCCAGGCGGTGCCGTGGTAGGAGTGCACGCCGGTGACCGCCGCCAGCAGCGACGTCCGCACGACCCGGCCCCGGCCGGTGCGCTCGCGCTCGTACAGGGCGGCGACCACCCCGTACGCACCGTGGATGCCCGCCAGCAGGTCGGCCACCGAGGCGCCCACGCGGTGGGGCTCCCCGGGCGGCCCGGTCAGCGACATCAGCCCAGCCTCCCCCTGCGCGATCTGGTCGTATCCCGGCCGGCCGCCCTCGGGGCCGTCGTGCCCGAACCCGGTGATGGACAGGACGACCAGGCGAGGGTTGAGCTCGTGCAGCCGCTCGACCGGCAGGCCCAGCCGGTCGAGCACCCCGGTGCGGAAGTTCTCCACCAGCACGTCGCTGCGGCGGACCAGCCGTTCGACGAGGTCTCTGCCCGCGTCGGACTTCAAATCCACGGCGATGGACTGCTTGTTACGATTCGCCGCCAGGAAATATGTCGAAATTTCCTCGTCCGGGCCGACGAAGGGCGGTCCCCACCCCCGCGACTCGTCTCCCCCGTCGGGGTGCTCCACCTTGATGACCCTGGCGCCCAGGTCGCCGAGCATCTGCGCGGCGTGCGGGCCCGCGAGGGCCCTGGAAAGGTCGAGCACGACGATGTCACCCAGGGGTCCGCGCAAGATCAACCTCCAGCCGGTTCGGAAGCGGAAGCATATCTCCTCGCCTCCGCACTCCAGTCTCCTCCTACCCTGAGTGCGTGGAATCCCTGGCCCGGCGCGTCCTCGAACGCCCACCGTCGTGCGGCCCGGTCCGCGTCGTCGCCGTCGACGGTCCGGCCGGCTCCGGCAAGACCACGTTCGCCGGCGCGCTCGCCGCCGCGCTCGGCTGCCAGGTGGTGCACAGCGACGACTTCCCCGTGCACTGGGACGACGGCCCGGAAACCTGGTTCGCCGCTCTCGACGAGCAGGTCCTGCGCCCGCTCGGCCAGGGCCGCCCCGGCGCCTTCCGGCGCTACGACTGGGTACGGGCCGCCTACACCGGGCGGATCGTGGTGCCGGTCGCTCCCACGCTGATCATCGAGGGCGTCGGCACCGCCAGGGCGTCGGCCGCCCACCTGCTCGCCTTCACCGTCTGGGTCGAGGCCGACGAGGACGTCCGGCTGCGCCGGGTGCTGGCGCGCGACGGCGCCCACCTGGAGCCGAGCTGGCGGACGTGGTTCGCCAAGGAGGAGGCGTGGTTCGCCGCCGACGGCACCCGGGCGCGCGCCGACGAGATCGTCACCACCTGACCCCTACAGGTGGCCCCCGGCGTTGAAGTCAAGCAGCGTCAGCCGGCCGCCGACCGTGTGCCAGGTGGAGACCGAGCCGTTGCGGATCGGCGTGAACGCGTCCAGCTCCGCCAGATCGGCGTCGGGCGCCTCGGCGATGACGTGGCGCAGCGCCAGCACCACCGCGTCGTGCGCCACGATCAGCACCCGCCGCCCGTCGGCCCGCCCGCGCAGGCCCGCCAGGAAGTCACGGACGCGGGCGGCCACGTCGCCGAACGACTCCCCGCCGGGCGGCCGGTAGCGGTATTCGCCCTCGGCCCGCAGCCGGGCCAGCTCCTCCGGGCGGCGCAGCGCGATCGCCGCCTCGTTGTAGCGGCCCAGCTCTCCCCTGCCGCGGTCGCGCAGCCGCTCGTCCACCGTCACCGGCGGATCGGCGCCCCACACCCGGCGCGCGATCGCCCAGGTGTCGAGCGCCCGCCGGAAGGGCGAGCAGCGGACCAGGTCGGGCGCCTCCTCCTCCGGCAGCGCGGCCAGCAGCGCGCCGAGCGCCGCGGCCTGCTCCCTGCCGAGCGGCGTCAGCGTGACCTCGTCGTCGCCCCGCCCGTAGACCAGCGGCTCGTCACCGGCCTCCCGGTAGGCCAGGTTGGCCTCGCTCTCGCCGTGCCGCACCGCGATGATCCGCGACGGTCCCGTGGCGTGCATCGCGCCCCCTCATTCCGTCCGGAAGTGCCGGCGCCGGGCCGCCGCCGGGTCGAGCCCGCCACGCCCCGGCTCGCCCGGGTGCGCGTCGGCGAGCAGCCGGCCGGCGGGCTCGGCCGGCGCGCTGTCGAAGGGGACGACGTCCAACGGCGGTCCTCCCGGCAGGCTGGGTCCGGGATCGATCCTAGGCTCAGGGCCGGTAGCGGAACAGCTTCGGACCCTCGGCGAAGTACACGTCTCCCGACCGGTGCACCGCCAGGTGGTGCACCGGCCCCTGCTTGATCACGGCCCGCGCCAGCGTCCTCGGGTCGAGGGTGAACGCCTCCTTGCCCGCGTGCGCCCCGTACAGGAGCCTGTCCGCGGCGTTGAAGGCGAGCTGGCCGCCGGAGCTGGAGCCGGCGGAGAGCGTGAGGCGGTCGACCACCTTGCGCGCGTGGACGTTCACGCCGAACACCTCGCCGCCCGCGATGCCCCACAGGCGGCCGCGGTCGTCGAAGGTCAGCGCCGGGATCGCGGGCTTGCCGGGGGCCGGGACGATCTCCCACAGCAGCTTGTCGTGCCTGACCGACCAGGCGAACAGCTTGGCCTCCGGCTGGGTGGGCTCGGTCGCCGACTGACCGCTGTAGATGGAGGTGCCGCCGTACAGGACGCCGTCGCGGTAGGCGAGCGAGACGATGCTCTGGTCCTTGACCACGTTGCGCTCGGCGTGCTTGAGCGCGCCGGTCTCCGGGTCCCACAGGGCCAGGACGCCGCCGAGGTGCCCCAGGTCGGGCATGGTGCCTGCGGCCAGGTACTTACCGGCGGAGGTCAGGGCGCGGGGCCTGATCTGCTTGTCGGCGGCGAAGTCGGCGAGCCTGGCCGGGTTCGGCGCCGGGCCGGGCTCGGGGCTGGGCGAGTACTCGGGGCTGTTCCAGGGCAGCGCCGGGTCGTAGGCGTAGAGGCGGGCGTCCGGGTAGGCGCCGACGTAGAGCTTGCCCCGGTGCGTGGCCAGCGCCTCGGTCTGGGAGAAGGTGTGGAACTCCTCCCTCTCGCCGGTGCCGGGGTCCAGGGCGGCGAAGCCGCCGTTGAGGAAGCCGCCGGTGTAGACGCGCCCGTCGGGGCCGTCGGCGATGGCGGTGACGTCGATCGGCTCGCCCTTGATCCCGGACTGGACGAACGACTTGGCCCCGGTCTGCGGGTTGTAGCGGAACATCATGCCGCGCCACAGCAGGCCCACCAGGCTCTTGCCCGGGTAGTCGGGCAGGCCCAGCTCGGCCCAGCCGATGCCGCGCGTGTTGGCCACCCGGCCGACGAACGGCATCCCCGTCGGCGTGACGGCCTTGGTGCGCGGGTCGTACCTGACCAGCTCGCCCGCCTTTACAAAGTAGACCCTGCCTTCGTCGTCGGGCGGCGACACGTCGAGGCCGTGGGCCGTCTCCAGCGCGTCCACCCAGGCGCCGGCCGCGATGTCCCACACGTGCAGCGGCGCCGGGAACGCGCTGCCGAGCCGGACGTACAGGTAGCCGGCCTCCACGTCGACGTCGTAGGCCCACCGGTCCGTCAGGTCGATGCCGGGCGGGGCCGGCAGCCGGCGGACCGCGCCGGAGGCGGCGTCGACCTCGAACAGGGCGGCCGGGTTCTCGGTGCCCGCGTAGATCTTGCCGTCGGCGTAGGAGACGCTGCGGACGTAGGAGTGGGACGGCGACAGCTTGCCGTAGTCGCGCACGCCGGTGGCCGGGTCGTAGGCGAACAGGCGTCCGCCCGGGTAGGTGCCGCCGTAGACGGTGGCGCCCTCGCCGGCGGCCACGGACCAGATGAAGTTCTCCGAGGCGATCGGGCGGCCCAGGTCGGTGACGCCGCCGCCGGGGGTCCAGCGGTAGAGGCGGCCGTCGCCGTAGGTGCCGGCGTAGACGCTGCCGTCGGGCGTGGCGTCCACCGCCCAGGCTCCGGCGGCGCCGGGCAGGTCGAGCCGGGTCACCTCGGCGCCGGTGGCGGGGTCGACGGCGTTGAGGTGGGCCGGGGCCCCGGAGGAGGCGGCCCAGAGCACGGGCGTGCCGCCGGGTCCGGGGGCGACGGTGCCGCCGAGGAGCAGCACGTCCTGCAGCGGCACCCCCAGGTCGGTGAGCCGGTCATCGGCGTGCGCGGGGGCGGCCGGCGCGGCCAGCACCACGGCGGCCACGGCGGCGGCGAACGCTCGCTTGATTAAGGTCATGACCGAAACCTAGGAAGGAACGGTTTTTCCGTCAATAGTCCGGTTACGGTTGGGGCCGAATATAGATCTCCTGGAGCTCCGGCACGGCCCGGCGGCGCCCGAGCGCGATCACCGCCACCAGCGCGCCGGCCGACACGCCGCCGCGAACGCCCCCGCGCCAGGTCGAGCGCCGTGCGCGGCCGCACGGGCCGAGCGCCGTGCGCGGCCGCGCGGGCCGGGAGCGGACCAGGTCGGCGACCTCCTCGCGCAGCGCGTCGCGGCCGTCCCCGGTGATCCGGTACGGCTTGCGGCGCCCGGCGGAGGCGACCGCCACATCCGTGAAGCGGCCGAGCTCCTGCGGCGGATCTAGGCCGACAGCACCTTGGCCAGCGCCTCGGCGATGTCGGAGGCGCGGGCCGGATCGTCCATGAGCATCGACTGGCGCACCCACACCACGTCGCGGGCGGCCTGCTCGGCGGCCGGGCAGGGCTCGGCGCGCGCCCCCTCGGCGGTGAGCGCGTCCATGCCGCCCAGCGGCGGGTAGCCGGCGTCCAGCGGCACCCCTTCGGCGGCCATGGCGGCCAGCAGGAAGTCCCGGTCCACCGGGGCCTCGACGCGCAGCATGAGCAGGTGCCGCGAGTCGCGCGTGGTCCCCTCCGGCGCGGGCACGGCGCTCACCGGCAGGTGCGCCAGCTCGGCCGTGAGCGCCGCGCAGAACGCGTCGCGGCGGGCCAGCTCGCCGTCGAGGCGGTCCAGCCACGGCAGCAGGAGCGCGGCCTGGATCTCGGTGAGCCGCAGGTTCCAGCCCACCGACGGGTGGCCGTACCACTGGCCGCCGAGCCGGCGGCCGACGTTGCACACCGACCAGACGGCCTCGTACGCGCTCTCGTCCCGGCAGACGATCATCCCGCCCTCCCCCGCGGTCATCGCCTTGCTGGACTGGAAGCTGAAGACGCCGGCGTCGCCGAGCCCGCCGACCGGGCGGCCACGGTAGGCGGCGCCGTGGGCCTGGGCGGCGTCCTCGACGACCGCGAGGCCGTGGCGGGCGGCCACGGCGGCGAGCTCGTCCATGGCGGCGGGGCTGCCGGCCAGGTGGACGGGCATGACGGCGGCGGTGCGCGGCGTGACGGCCCCGGCCACGGCGCGCGGGCACAGGTGCAGGTGCTCCGGGTCGACGTCCGCGATCACCGGGACGGCGCCCGCGAGCAGCACCGCCGTGGCCGAGGCGACGAACGTGTAGGCGGGCACGATCACCTCGTCGCCCCGGCCCACGCCCAGGCCCTTGAGCGCGGCGAACAGGCCCAGCGTCGCGTTGCCGACGGCGACCCCGTACGGAACGCGGGCGGCGCGGGCGAACGCGGCGGTGAGGTCGGCGACGAGGGAGCCGCCCTGGGTGGCGCCCCACAGGCCGCTGTCCAGCACGCCGGTCACGAGCTCGCGCTGGGCGGCGTCGAGGGGCGGCGGCCAGGCGGGCCACGGGGTGGCGCGCACGGGGGTGCCGCCGTGCAGGGCGAGTGTCATGGGAGTCCCTTCCCGAGCAGGCGGGCCAGGTTGCCGCCCTGGACGAGGGCGCGGTCGGCGTCGGACAGCGGGGCGAGCGCCAGGCGGCCGAAGCCGAGGCGCATGTCGAGAAAGCAGGCATCGGTGCCGAACACGACACGTCCGGCCCCGGCCAGCTCCACCAGGCGGGCGATCCAGCGGCCGGTCGACTTGGAGCCGCACACCTCCAGGTGGACGCTGGGGTGGTCCGCCACCAGGCGGGCGGCGCGGGCGAAGCCGTTCGGCCACAGCCCGGTGTGGCCCATGAGGAGCGGCACGTCCGGGTGCCGGGCGGCGACGGTGGCGAACTGGGCGGGGTCGCTCCACGGCGAGTCGGTCTGGCCGTGGGCGAGCACCGGCAGGCCGAGCCGCCAGACGGGCTCGTAGCGGGGGTCGTCGAGGCGGCACTGGTGGACGTCGGGGTGCAGCTTGACGCCCCACACGCCGTCGGTGACCAGCGGGGTGCGGTGGTGGGGGTTGTAGACCTGCCAGACGCCGAACCGGCCGGGGTGGCGGGCGGCGACCTCCTGGGCGAGCCGGTTGCCGCGTTCGGCGTCGGGGCCGACGGCGAGCAGGTGGCTGATGCCCACGGCGGTGACGCCGAGCCGGTCCATGGTGGCGACCAGGCCCTCGGCGGTGGGGTCGGGGATGAGGAAGTCGGGCCAGGTGCCGACGTGGCCGTGCGCGTCGAGGATCATCGGCGGTCTCCGAGCAGCGCGGCGAGGGACCCGGCGGCGATCAGGTCGGTCTCGTGCGGCGTGAGGTCGAGGTGGTCGAGCAGGAAGCGCGGGCCGCAGTCGTCGGCGACCGGGGCGCCGGTGCCGAACACCAGCCGCTCGGCGCCGAACCGTTCGGCCAGCCATTCCACGCCGCCCTGGGTGTTGACGGTGCCGATCTCCACCCAGACGTCCGGCGCCTCGGCCATGAGCTCGGCCAGCGCGCGCAGGCGGCGGTAGCCGGGGTTCAGCACGAGGATCCGCTGGCCGGGCAGCCGGTCGGCGAGGGTGCGGAGCTGGGCGGGGCTGGTCTCGTCGAGGTCGACGGCGACGACGGGCGGCCGTCCCGGCCCGGCGTCACTCCCCGTATCGCCGTCGCGGAGAGCGCCGTCGCGGAGGGCGGCGAGCCAGCGGAGCGCGATCGGGCCGGTGAGGTCGAACCGGTGCCGTTCGGGGCAGAGCCGCACCATGCGCGCCCCCCACGCCCGCACGGCGGCGGGCGTGGCGGGGGTGCACGCCCCCGGCACGGCCGGCACCACGACGGGCACCGGTTCGAGCCGGGGGTCCGACAGCGCGAAGAGGGCGTCGTTGCCCGCCTCGGCGTCGGAGTAGAGGCTGAGGGTGTGGGTCACGAGGGCCCGGTCGATGCCCAGGCGGTCCAGGTCGGGCCGCGGGTCCACCGGCAGGTCGTCGAACGGCACGGGACCGGCCAGCCGGTGGGCGTCCACGATCAATTTCGGCACAGACCGAAACCTACGACGTGCCGGCGGGGAGCGTCAAGGGCGGGCAGCGCGGGTCGAGCCGGACGCGGGCCAGGTCACGCCCCACGATCGCCCAGGCGTTCCAGGAGCCGGGCTCGAAGTGGAGCTGCGGATTGGTGTGCCACTCGTCGCCCAGCCCGGTGGCCAGCAGCGTGGCCCCGCGCCCGGCGTCGAGCTCGTAGGCGTTGCCGCCGCCCCGGAAGACCGAGGCGAACAGGCGGCCCCGGTGCGTGGTCAGCTCACCGTAGCCGGAGATCGTGCCCTGCCGCACGACCTGCCGCGTCTCGGGGTCCATCGCCATCCAGGCGCCCGACTCGCGCTTGAACGACGCGTACAGCAGGCCCTTGTGCAGCTTGACGTCCTGGAAGGTGCGGTGGCCCGGCATCGGGTCGGCCCGCCAGAGGACGGTGCGGCGGGCCAGGTCGAAGGCGGCGACGGAGGCGGTCGGCGTGCTGGTGCCGAACACGTCGCCGGCCAGGTAGACGACGCCCCGCTCCTCGTCGAGGGCCAGGCTCATGAGGTTCTGGCCGGGGATGACGCCGGCGTACACGTCCTTGGCGCCGGTCCGCGGGTCGACGACCGACAGCGCGCCGGGGACGCTCGCCGACAGCGACGAGGTGGCGACCAGGAGCTTGCCGGTGCGCGGGTCGTACTCGATGTCCCAGGGCCGCTTCTGGTCGTGGCCGAGGTAGCCGAGGCTGCGGACCTCGTCGGTGCGCACGTCGACGGAGACGATCTCGCCGGTGGGGTACATGGCGGCGTAGACCTTGTCCCCCGCCCTGACCATGGCCTTGGGCTCGCCGGGGACCCGGATCCGGCGCTGCTCGCCGGTGCGCAGGTCGCGGATGTCGAGGGCGAAGTGGCCACCGGCGTAGACGGCGCGGCCGGGGACGAGCACCATGCTCTGGGTGCGCTCGGCGCCGGCCGGCATGCCCGCGTCGATGAGGTCGGTGAACTCGGCCGCGCCGGTGCCGCCGTCCAGCGCCCACAGGCCGCCGCTGCCGGCGAACGACAGCACCGCGTTCTCGCCGGTCACGTGGAGCAGGCGGGTCTCGTCGCCGTAGGAGGGCGGGGCGGCGACCCGGGTGAGCGCGCTGTCGCCGGTGCGGTAGCGGTGGACGGCGCCGTCGGGGCGGGAGGCGGCGTAGACGGAGCCGTCGGCGGCCGGGGTGAGCGCGTCGAGCAGCCCGGTCTCGACGGTGACCCGCCGCAGGTCGGTGCCGTCCTTGCGGACGTCGATCAGCTCGGGCCCGGCGGCGGCCACCACGCGGTCGCCGTTGAGGGTGACGACGCCGAACGCGGCGCCGGCCTCGGCGAGCCGGGTGACCTCGCCGCTGACGCGGTCGACCCGCACGAGCAGCTTCTTCTCCAGCAGGCCCGCGTAGACGTAGCGGTCGTCGGCGGCCACGGCGCGCACGTAGTGCTCGCCCTGGGCCAGCACGCCGTAGCGGCGGACGGCGCCGGTGCCGGGGACGTACTCCCACACCCGCCCGTCGGAGGAGGTGCCGGCGTACAGCGTGCCGTCGGGGGCCGCGGCCAGGCTCCACACGAAGCCGCCGACCTTGCCGAAGGAGTGCAGGTGGGCCACCTCGCCGGTGGCGATGTCGAAGCTGTAGAGGTCGGGGACGGGGTAGGTGCCGACGTAGACCTTGCCGCCGGACACGGCGACGGCCCAGCCGCCCTCGGGCTCGCCGTCGGCGGGGCCGTCGGGCAGCGTGGCGCTCCTGACGACCTTGCGGGTGGCCAGGTCGATCTCGGCGATCACGGGCGGCTTGGGGCCGCGGCTGACGACGTAGGCGCGGCCCTCGTGCACGGCGGCGCCGACGATGGCGGCGGTGACGGAGGCCGGGCCGTAGGTGGTGACGGCGGGGTCGCCGCAGCGGGAGGGGGCGGCGGATGCGGCCCCGGGAGAGACGAGCGCGGGTAACAGGCCCGCCACCACGACGAGCAGGGATCGGAGCACGCCGGCCACCTCACGTTCATTTGTGCCTGATTTTGGCCCAGACCGTAACTATATGAGCGCGGTTAGTCAATGGCATGATGACGCGCATGACGATTGAGGAACAGCCCGCAATACCGTTCGACGCCTGGAGCCTGATCGGCGGCCTGGAGGTGACGCTCGACGTGGACGTGCTCGTCGGGGCCTTCCCCGACCGCGACGGCCCGCCCGGCACGCCGGAGTCGGTGGGCGGGCTCCTGGCCGGCCACCGCACCCGCGCCGGCGCGGTCGCGAGCCTGCGGGCCGCCCTGTTCGACGTACGGCAGGGCAACGACGAGGTGCTGGCCCTGGCCGCCGAGTCACGGTGGCTGCCCGTGGGCGCCGTGGACCTGCGTGACGCGCTCGGCGCCGGGCGCGAGCTCGACCGGCTGGCCGGGGCCGGGGTGCGGGCGGTGCGGCTGTTCCCGGACGAGCAGGGCGTGGACGCGTCGTTCCCGTCGGTGCGCCACGTCGCCCGCCGGGCGGCGGAGCTCGGGCTGGTGGTGCTGACCGGCGGCGACGTGCGCCGCTTCTGGCAGCCGTTCGCCGGGATCGGCGCCCGGGTCGTCTTCCTCGACACGCACTTCTACCATCTGGGCGACTTCCTGGTGGCCGCGCTGGAGGAGCCCGGGTTCCACACCTCGACGCGGCTGCTCAACTCCCCCGACGCGCTGGAGACCGTCGCCGCCGAGCTGGGCGTGGAGCGGCTGCTGCACGGCACCCGCGCGCCGCACTACGAGCCGATCGTGCCGCTGCTCAGGCTGGCGACGAGCGGGCTGGACCCGGCCCAGGTCGAGGCCGTGGCCGGAGGCAACGCGAGGAGGCTGCTGGCATGATCATCGACGTGCACGCGCACTGGGGGCCGTGGTTCTTCACCATGGACGTGGCCGGGGCGAGCCTGGCCACCATGGACCGCTACGGCATCGGCAAGGCGATCGTGTCGGCCACCGAGGCGGTCATCTACGACGCGCAGGCGGGCAACCGGGCGCTGGCGAAGGTGCTGGAGGGGCAGGACCGGCTCCTCGGGTACGTCACAATCAACCCGCGGCGGCTGCGCGAGGCGGCGGAGGACCTGCGGGACCTGACCGGGCCGTGGGTCGGCGTCAAGATCCACACGGACTACACGGGCTCGCCGGTGACCTCACCGCGGATGCGGGCCGCGCTGGAGCTGGCCGCCGAGGCGGGGCTGCCGGCGCTCGTGCACACGTGGGGGCCCTCGGTGCTCGACCTGGCCCAGGTGTGCCTGGACGTCCCGGGCCTGCGGGTCATCGCCGGGCACATGGGCGCCGACGGCCACCGCTACGCGATCGAGGCGGCGCGCGGCTGCGACCGGCTCTACCTGGAGCCGTGCTGGTCGCACGCCCCGGCGGGCCGGATCGCCGAGGTGGTGGCGGCGGTGGACGACCGGCAGCTGCTGTTCGGCACGGACGCCACGCTGATCGACCCGTCCTCGGCGTTCGGCGCGGTCGCGGCGGCGGGGCTCACGGGCCTGACGGCCGAGCGGGTCGCGTGGCGCAACGCGGCGGAGCTGTTCTCGATCTAGACATTACGGACCAGCCCGTTATAGCGTGCGGCCAAACCTTCCCAGGAGCCGCACATGATCCCCCGCCGTCGTTTCCTGCAGGTGGCCGCCGCGTCCACGGCGGCCGCCGCGCTGCCCGCCCTGACGCCAGCGACCGCCGCCCACGCCGCCGCACCCCCCGAAGGAACCCTCACCGACCTGGGCCCCGCCAGCGTCGCCAGCCCGCTGGGCAACGCCGAGATCGTCGGCGGCGTGCTCTACGCCGGCTCGCGCGGCCTGTCACCCAACGTGGTCGGCGCCTACGACCTCGCCCAGGATTCGGTCACCGCCCATTTCGACATCCCCACCGGCATCGGCGTCTGGGCGATGTGCCGGGTCGGCACCGACGTGTACGTGGGCACCCATTCCAGGTCCGACCTCTACAAGCTCGACACCGTCGCGGGCACCGTCACCAAGGTCGCCTCCTACCCGGACCACTTCATCTGGACCCTGGCCGCCTCCCCCGACGGCAAGGTCTACCTGGGCACCTCCGAGCCGGGCAAGGTCAAGGAGTACGACCCGGCCACCGGCGCCGGCCGCGACCTGGGCGAGGCGGCCCCCGGCGAGGCGTACGTGCGCGGCATCCAGGCCGACGAGACTCACGTCTACGCGGGCGTCGGCGCCAACGCCCACCTGATCGCGATCGACCGGGCCACCGGGGAGCGGCGCGACCTGCTGCCGCCCGAGCTGGCCGACCGCGACTGGGTGTCGAGCCTGAGCGTCTCCGCCACCCACATCGCCGGCGGCATGAACTCGCTCGCCGAGCTGGTCATCCTGAACAAGGCGGACCCGTCCGACTACAAGGTCGTCAAGGCCACCGCCCCGGGCGAGAAGTACATCGTCTCGGTGCTGATCCACGACGGCTACGCCTACTTCGCCGGCCGCCCCACCGGCACCTTCTACCGGGCCCGGCTCGACACCGGCGAGCTGGAGGTGCTGGGCGTGCCGTACTTCGAGGCCGCCACCCACCGCATCCTGGCCCACGAGGGCCGCGTGTACGGCGTCCAGGACAACGCGGTGTTCGTCTACGACCCGGCGACGGGCTCGCTGGACTACCGCAACCTGGTGCAGCGCGGCTTCCGGGCCGCCGCCGAGGAGCCGATGTCGGTCCACTCCGACGGCGAGCGCGTCTACGTGGGCGGCAAGAGCGGCGCCGACATCCACGACCTGGCCACCGGCGAGACCACCCGGCTGGCCATCCCCGGCGAACCCAAGACCATGATCACCGTCCACGGCACCACCTACATCGGCGTCTACACCCAGGCCGCGCTCTACTCCCACCGGGCCGGCGACGCCGAGGCGACCCTGCTGGCGCGCACCGGCAACCAGCAGGACCGCCCGCGCGACCTGGCCTGGGACGCCAGGACCGGCCTGCTCGTCATGCCGACCCAGCCGGAGCCCGGCCACATGAACGGCGCCCTGTCCTTCTACGCCCCGCGCACCGGCGCGTACGCGACGCAGCGGCCCGCCGTCGAGCGCCAGACCGTCTACTCGGTCGTCACCCGGCGCGGCACCGCCTACCTCGGCACGCTCACCCAGGAGGGGCTGGGCCTGCCGCCGGTCACGACCACCGCCCGCCTGGCCGCCTACGACCTGGCGGCGCGCGAGCTGCTGTGGGAGGCCGAGCCCGTCCCGGGCGCCCGCTACATCTCCGCGCTCGCGCTCGGCCCCCGCCACCTGTACGGGATGACGAACACGGGCGTCGTCTTCGAGTGGGACCTGCGCGCCCGGAAGGTCACCCGGACGCTCAAGACCGGCTCGAAGGGCGGCGACCTGCACGTGGTGGGCCGGGTGGCGTACTGCACCGACGGCGACAAGGTCTACAAGGTCGACCTGCGCGCCTTCACCGCGAAGCCGATCGTGGAGGGGCTGGCGGGGCAGTGGTTCGGCGGCGAGCCCAAGCTGGCGCTCGACCCGTCCCGGCTCGCCCTGTACGGGGTCAAGGGCCGCAACCTGGTGCGGATCGCCATCGACGGCAGCCGCTGACCAGCGCCGTTCCGGGCCCGGTTACCGTAGAGGTGAAGTCGTGATCTGGGGGAGAACATGACCGGCGTCGCAGTGCTCGGAACGGGGATCATGGGTGCGCCCATGGCGGCCAACCTGCTCGCGGTGGGCCTGCCCGTCCGCGTGTGGAACCGCACGCGGGAGAAGGCGCAGCCGCTGGAGGCGGCGGGCGCGGTGGTCGCGGGCACGCCGGCCGAGGCCGTGGACGGCGCCGACGTCGTGATCACGATGCTGAGCGACGCCGGAGCCGTCCACGACGCCGTGTCCGCCGCCGCCCCCGGGCTGCGCGCCGGGCAGGTGTGGGCGCAGATGAGCACGGTCGGCGTCGGCGGCGTGGCCCGGCTGGCGGAGCTGGCCGCGGCACACGGGCTGACGTTCGTCGACGCGCCCGTGCAGGGCACCAAGCAGCCGGCCGAGCAGGGCACGCTGATCATCCTGGCCGCCGGGCCGGGACAGGCCAGGCAGGCGCTCGAACCGGTCTTCGCCGCCCTCGGGCAGCGCACGCTCTGGCTGGACGAGGACGGCGCCTCCGGGGCCGGGTCGCGGCTGAAGATGGCCACGGTGAGCTTCGGCATCTCGCTGACGGCCGTCGTCGCCGAGTCGCTGGCCCTGGCCCGGGGCCTCGGCGTGGACCCCGAGCTGGTCCGCGAGGTGATCGTGGGCGGGCCGATGGACAGCGCCTACTTCCAGGTCAAGTCGCGGGCGATCCTCGACGGCTCCTTCGAGCCGAGCTTCACCGTGCGCAACGCCGAGAAGGACACCGGCCTGATCGTCGAGGCGGGCCGGGAGGCCGGCGTCCGGCTGGACGTGGTGGCCGCCGCCCGCGAGCGTTTCCGCCGCGCCGACGCCCAGGGCCACGGCGACGAGGACATGTCCGCCACATATTTCGCTAGTTTCGACTGATGCGTACGTGCTAGTTAACGGAGATGCGATATCCGTCTCCCCTGCGGCCCGGTGACCGGGTCGGGGTCACCTCACCGTCCAGCGGCGTCGACAAGAGCCTGAACGACCGCCTCCAGGTCGCGATCCACGCCGTCGAGGCGCGCGGCTACGAGGTGGTCGTCGGCGCCTGCATGGACGGCTCCGGTCACGTCAGCGCGCCCGCCCCCGAGCGGGCCCGCGAGCTGACGGACATGCTCACCGACCCGTCGATCAGGGCGATCGTGCCGCCGTGGGGCGGCGACACCTGCATCGACCTGCTGCCGCTGCTCGACTGGGACGCGCTGCGCCAGGCCGAGCCGACCTGGCTGGTGGGCTACTCCGACAACACCACGATCCTGACCCCGCTGACGCTGCTGACCGGCGTCGCGACCGTCCACGGCAACAACCTGATGGACACCCCCTACCGGGTGCCCGACGGGCTGGCGAGCTGGCTGGACATCGTGGCGATGCCGCCCGGCGCGACGTTCACGCAGACCCCGCCGGGCCGCTACCGGGCGCAGGGCTTCGACGACTGGCAGAACGCGCCCGGCTCCGACGAGTTCACCCTCGACACGCCCGGCCGGTGGACCCGGCTGGACGGCGACGGCGACGTCCGGGCGGAGGGACGGCTGATCGGCGGCTGCGTCGAGATGCTCTGCAACCTCGCCGGGACGCCCTACCTCGACACCGCGCCGCTGGCCGGCGACGGGCTGATCGTGTACGTGGAGGCGTGCGAGCACGACGCGGGCACCATCTGCCGCAACCTGCACGGGATGCGGCTGGCCGGCTTCTTCGACGGCGCCACCGCGATCCTCGTCGGCCGCACCCGCGCTCCCGGGCTGCGCACGCTCACCCAGCACGAGGCGGTGCTCGACGCGCTCGGCGGGCTCGGCGTGCCCATCGTGGCCGACGTCGAGTGCGGCCACGTGCCGCCGTACCTGCCGCTGGTCAACGGCGCGCGGGCGGTCGTCACCCACACCGCCGAGCGCGACGAGGTCACCCAGTCCCTGGTGTGAGCCCCATCCTCAGCAGGGTGTAGGCGGCGACCGAGCTGGAGTCGCTGATCTCGCCGGCGCGGATCATCCGCTCGAACTCGGCGCGGCTCACCCACCGGTGCAGCATGTCCTGCTCGGTGTGCTCCCGGTTGGCCGGGCCGCGTTGCAGCTCCGTGGCGAGGTAGACGTACAGCTGCTGGTTGACCAGGCCGTGGGCGTTGTCGAGCGCGCCGAGGAGGGTCCAGCTCGCGGCGCGCAGCCCGGTCTCCTCCGCCAGCTCGATCCTGGCCTCCTCCTCCCGGCTGGCTGCCGTCGCCGTGCCCTGGGGGAAGCTCCAGGAGCGGCGGCGCATCGGGTAGCGGTACTCCTCGACCAGGTGGAACCCGTCGTCCTCCATCGGGACGACCAGCACGAAGTCGGGCTTGTCGACGTAGGCGTACATGCCCCGGGTGCCGTCGGGGCGCTCGACCTGGTCCTCGCGGACCGTCATCCACGGGTTGTCGTAGACGACCTTGCTGGACAGCTGCCGGATCGTGTCCGGCCGGGGGTCAGGCACGGCCGGCCGCCAGGGCGTCCAGCACGGCGGCGCGTTCGCCGCCGGGCAGCGGCGGGCCGTAGGGGTCGGCGGCGTGGGCGGCGGGGATGCGGCCCTCGGCGGCGGCCAGCCAGAGCATACGCTGCACGTAGCCCTCCATCGGGGCGGTGAACGTGGCCGCCGCCAGCCGGTCGAGGCGGGCGGACGCCTCGTGGAAGGCGCGCAGGTCGGTGCCCTCGAACGCGCGCAGGACGGCGGCGGTCAGGCCGACGTGGGCGGCGGCGATGCCGACCAGGGCCGCCTGGGCGCCCCACAGGAGCGAGGGGCCGAACATGCGATCCTCGCCGGTGATCGCAAGCCGGTCGGCGTCCCTGGTGAGCGCGATGGCGAGCTGGCAGCCCATGGCGTCGGACAGCAGGGCCGTCTTGAGCCCCGCCACGCCCGGGTGGGCGAGCAGGTCGCGCAGCGTCTCGGGCGGGCAGGGGCGGGTGTAGAGGTCGAAGGCGATCATGGGCAGCCGGGCCGCCCGCCAGACGTGCTCGTGCCGGGCGAGCCGGTCCCCCTCCTCGGGGAACACCAGCACGCCGGCCGCGCCCAGCGCCGCCGCGACGCGCGCCTGCTCCCCCGGGTCGTCGCGCGCCGGCCCGCCGCCCACGCCGACCAGGACGGGGACGCCGGTGGCGACCGCGCGTTCGATCACGGTGGCGCGGGTGGCCGGGGGGAGGTACGGGCCGCGGCCCGTGTGGGCGAGGACCGCCAGGGCCCCCGCGCCGTCCTCGACCAGGCCCGCCAGGTAGCGGGTCACGACGTCCGGGTCCACCTCGCCGGTCGCCGTCATGGGGGTGGCCGCGGCGGCGATGAGGGTGCCGTGGAGCCGATCCCGAAGCGCTTGTGCCGTTTCATCCACGGAAGGGAGCCTATTTGAATCCGGTCATCGCGATGCTGTTCACCAGGTACCGCTGCAACAGGAAGAACACCAGCAGGCACGGGATCACCGAGATCGTCGCCGACGACATGAGCATCGTCAGCTGCATCTCCTCGGTCCGCAGCCCCGCCAGGCCGACGGTCAGCGTCCGGGTGGCGTCGCTCTGGCCGACGACCAGCGGCCACAGGAAGTCGTTCCAGTGCCACAGGAACACGAACACGCCCAACGTGGCCATGATCGGCTTGGTCAGCGGCACCACGATCGTCAGGTAGACGCGCAGCTCGGAGGCGCCGTCGACCTTGGCGGCGTCGAACAGCTCGTCCGGCAGCCCCATGATGAACTGCCGCATGAGGAAGACGGCCTGGGAGTTGGCCAGCGTCGGGACGATCAGCCCCCAGAACGTGTCGACCCCGTCCAGGCTGTTGACCAGCACGAACGTGGGGATGAGCGTCGCCTGGAACGGCACCATCATCGTCGCCAGGAACGTCCAGAACATCGCGTCGCGGCCCGGGAAGCGCTTCTTGGCGAACGCGTAGCCGGCCATCGACGCGGTGAGCAGGATGATCACGACCGACACGACGGAGTAGACGATCGAGTTGACCGTCCACTCCACGAACCCGGACGCCGACAGCACCGCGGTCAGGTTGTCCAGCGTCAGCGACTCGGGCCACTGGGCGGGCAGCGTGGGCCGCCCGGCCGGCGACAGCGCGACGACGAACATGGCCAGGAACGGCGCGACCGTCAGCAGCGACAGCACGGCCAGCAGGGCGGCGAGCGGCCACCTCGCCCGGCGCCTGGGCGGCCGTCCGGCGGCCCGTTCGCGGGTGAGCGGCCTGGTGGCGGTGATGGTCACGTGTTCCCCCGGTCCAGGAAGCGGCGCTGGATCAGCGACACGACCAGCACGATCGCGAACAGCACCACGCCCCACGTGGCCGCGTACCCGAAGTCGAAGAAGCGGAAGCCGTGGTCGTAGATGCCGTAGATGAGCGTGTAGCTGGCCCGCGCCGGGCCGCCGCCGGTCATCACGTAGATGGTGTCGAACACCTGGAAGGCGCTGATCGTCTCGATGATCAGGACGAAGAAGAGCGTCGGCTTGAGCAGCGGCAGCGTGATGCGGCGGAACTTCTGCCAGGAGCCCGCCCCGTCGACGGTGGCCGCCTCCAGGTAGCTGGCCGGGATGGACTTGAGCCCGGCCAGCAGGATCAGCATCGAGTAGCCGAACCCCTTCCACACCGACACGACGGCCAGCGCGGGCAGCACCAGCGACGCCTCCTCCAGGAAGGCCACCGGGCCGAGGTCCAGCTTGCCGATCAGGCCGTTGATCAGCCCGTCGAACTCGTAGATCCAGCGCCACAGCACGCCCGCGAGCACGAAGCTGGTCACGTACGGCAGGAAGAGCATGCCGCGGAACAGGCCGCGCATGAACACCACCCGGTTGAGCAGCAACGCCGTGCCGAGCGCCACCACGAGGGTGAGCGGCACGTAGACGGCCGCGTACACGAGCGTGACCCGCAGACTGCGCCAGAAGTTGACGTCCTCGAACAGCCTGGCGTAGTTGTCCGCGCCGATGAGACTCCAGTCGCCGCTGACGTTCCAGTTCGTCAGGCTCATGCCCACGGCCCCGAGCGAGGGGAAGATCCGGAAGATCAGGAAGAGCACCAGCACGGGCAGGACGAACAGCAGTCCGGTGACCGGGTCACGCAAGCGATGTCGCACGGCGTTCCTTTCTCGTTCAGCCGCTTCAGCCGCCGCTGCTCAGCAGCGCGTCGGCTTCCTCGGCGGCCTTGTCCAGTGCCGTCTTGGCGTCCTCCTGGCCGAGCAGCGCGGCCTGGATGTGCGGCGCGATGAGGCCCATGACCTGGCGGGCCTGCGGGTGGGTGTCGCCGGGGAAGGCGTACTCCAGGGACTTGGCGAACTCCTTGGCCGACTCCGACTGGCCGGGCACGGTGACGTCGGTGCGGGCGGGGAAGAAGCCCGACTCCTTGGCCAGCTCGGCGGCGACCTCGGGCGAGGCCAGGTAGCCGGCGAGCTTCTTGGCGGCGTCCTTGTTCTCGGCGTGCTTGGCGAGCACGACGCCGCCGGGGATGCCGAAGGCGACCCGCTTGCTGCCTTCCAAGGGCAGGCCGATGCCGACGTTCTCCTCGCCGATGGCGGTGCCGAGCTGGACGGCCTGCAGCGCGGTGGCCGCGTGGTACATGGCGGACTTGCCGGACGCCAGCGCGCCGCCCTCGATGTCGTTGCCCTTGCTGGCGGCGTTCTCCGGCAGGCCGCCGGCGGCCTTGAGGTCGAGCAGGAGCTGCAGGCTCGCCACGCCCTCCGGGCCGTTGAAGGCGACGCTCTTGCCGTCGGCGGCGAAGACGGTGCCGCCGTTGGCCCACAGGATGGGGTAGAAGCTCTGGTTCAGGCTGACCTCGGGCTTGCCGGGGTAGTCGAGGACGGCGACCTTCTTGGCGGCCAGCTTGGGCGCGGCGGCCTTGAGCTCGTCCAGCGTCTCGGGGACCTTCTCGACGCCCGCCTCGGCGAACAGCTTCTTGTTGTAGATGGGCGCGGTGATCGTCTGGTAGATCGGGACGCCGTAGAGCTTGCCGTCGACGGTCAGGGCGCTGAGCGAGTTGGGCAGGTAGGCGGCCTTGTCGGCGGCCACCACGTCGTCGACGGGCTCGATGGTGCCCTGCTGGGCGTACTGCGGGATCTGGTCGGGTCCGAGGACGACCAGGTCGAAGCCCTTCTTGGAGACGAGAGCGGTGGTGACCTTCTCCTGGCGGCCCTCCCACGGCTGCTGGTCGACGGTGACGTCGATCGCCGGGTTCTTCGCCTCGAAGTCCTTCTCGACCTTCGCCCAGAACGCCTGGCTCTTGGCCTGGTCGCCGATGACGGGGTACATCCAGAGGGTCACCGTGCTCTTGTCCGACCCGTCGGACGACGATCCGCACCCGGCGGCGGCGACGCTCAGCGCGAGCGCGACGCCCAGGGCCGTTGTCTTCCTCATCGGCGGCATCCTTTCGTTAATACCGGTCCTGACCGAAACCTAGTAACGCGTACTCGGCGCGGTCAATCCCTGATACCTGACCGTGACTACGGGGCGGGCCGAAATTTCAGCATTTCCTGGGCGATGAGGGTGACGTGATCGGGGGTGTAGTTCTCGTTCCAGTCGATGACCAGCAGCGTCTCGGCGACCAACCGCTCGGCCTCGGGGCACGCGCGGGGGACGTACCCCTCCAAAGGGTAGCGAGACGACCCGTATATCGGCCCTTGCCATACGGGCGCGCGGTTGAGCGGCTCGTCCAGGTATCCGGCCCGCGCCGGTATCCCGGCCTCCCGCAGCCGGGCGGCCAGCTCCGGCGCGCCGCCCCCGGGCAACACGACGGGGAAGAGCCACCAGGCGTGGCCCTCCGGGCGCGGCAGCCGTACCCCTTCCAGGCCCTCCAGGGCCTCCAGCAGCCGCAGGGCCGTCGCGCGGCGGTCGGCCACCACCCGGGGCAGTTTGGCGAGCTGGGCGCGCGCCACGGCGGCCTGGAGCTCGCTCATGCGGTAGTTCAGGCCGAACGCGGCGTGCGAGCGGCCCGCCGCGCGGTCCCAGCCCTTGTCGGAGAAGAGCCGCATGCGCCGGGCCAGCTCGTCGTCGTCGGTCAGCGTGAGCCCGCCGTCGCCGCAGGTGATGTGCTTCCACTGCTGCAGGCTCAGGCAGGCCACGTCGCCGGCGGTCCCGGCAAGCCGCCTCTCCCCCGGCCCGGCGGGCAGCTCGGTCAGCCATGCCTGGGCGCAGTCCTCGATCAGCGCGAGCCCGTGCGCGTCCGCCAGCGCGCGCAGCTCGTCCACCCGTGCCGGGGCGCCGAACAGGTGCACGGCCATGATCGCCCTGGTCCGCGGCCCGATGAGGCGCGCGACGGCGTCCGGGTCGAGATTGCCGTCGGCGGGATCGACGTCGGCGAAGACAGGAACGGCGTTCTGCGCCAAGATGGGGGCCACAGTCCCGAAGTCCGTGATCGGCGTCGTGATGATCTCGTCGCCGGGATCCGGCGCTGCGGCCACGACCGCGAGATGGAGGGCGGCGGTGCCCGAGCTGCACGCGATCGCGTGGCGCACGCCGTGCATGCCGGCGATCTCGCGTTCGAGCGCCCGCGCCTCGGTGCCCCAGACGGAGTTGAGCATGCCCGAACGGATCACCCGCTCGACGGCCGCCACCTCCTCGTCACCGAGCGTGCGGCCGGCCGCCTCTGCCATGGACGGGAACTTCACAGAGCACCTCACAGGATACGATTGCGGTCTTGACCGTTAATAGCGAGAGGGAGACGTGGGTGGCGATCGTCATCGGTGTCGTCGGTCCGCATGATCTGGTCGACCAGGTCGCGGCCACCTGCGAGGAGCAGCCGGGCCTGAGCGCCCTGCGGCTCGACTACGACCACGAGTCGCAGGCGCCCGCGATCGTGGAGGCGCACGCCACCTCCGTCGAGGGCTGGCTGTTCACCGGCATCGTGCCGTACATGCTCTCCCGCGACGCCGACGCGCTCACCCGCCCCGCCGCGTTCGTCGACTACACCGGCGCGACGCTGCTCAGCGCCCTCGTCCGGCTCCAGCACCGGGGCGTGGACGTGACCCGGCTGTCCATCGACACGCTGTCGGCGGCCGACGTGACCGCCACGTTCGCCGAGGCGGGGCTGCCCACCGAGCAGCTCCGCACGCTGCCCTACCGGCCGGAGATGACGTCGAAGAAGGCCATCGCCTTCCACCGGCGCGGCCCCGCCCACCCGGTGATCACCTGCCTGAGCTCGGTCTACGAGGCGCTGCGCGACGACCCGCACGTGCTGCGGCTGGCCCCCTCCACGCACTCGGTGCGGGTCGCGCTGCGCCAGCTCCTGCTCACCGCCGAAGGGCAGGCGCAGGAGGACGCGCAGATCGCGCTCGGCCTCATCGAGGTGGAGAACGACGAGGGGCTGCTGCGCGAGGCCGCCGCCCTGGGCGGCACCGTCGCCGCCTTCCGGGGCGGCACCCACCTGCTCGTCACCACCCGGGGGCCGCTGCACGACGCCACCGTGGGCTTCACCGGGCTGCCCCTGCTGGCCCGCCTGGCCGGCCAGAACCAGGTGGTGCGGGTCGGCTTCGGCCTGGGCCGCAGCGCCGCCGAGGCCGAGAGCCTGGCCCGCCGCGCCCTGGCCCGCGCCCGCCGCATCGGCGACGTCGCCGCCGTGCTGTCGCTGCGCGCCGACACCGACATCGTGCTGGAGTCGGTGCCGACAGGCCCTGCCGGCGAGCAGAACCTGTCGGTCATCGCCCGCCGCGTCGGCCTGTCGGTGCCCACGCTGGAGAAGCTCCTGGAGGCCCGCGACGCCGCCGGCGACGAGCCGCTGACCACGCGGGAGATCGCCGACCGGCTCGCGGTCCAGCAGCGCACCGCCCGCCGCATGCTGCACCGGCTGGAGCTCGCCGGTCTGGCCGAGCGCACCGGCAACCTGACCAGCGGCTCCAGCGGGCGGCCGCTGACCCTCTACCGGCTGACGCTCTGACACGGCTTCAGGCGAGCCAGCGGGCGAGTCCCTCGGCGACGAAGTCGTCGTCGCGCAGCCACGGGTAGGCCGCCCACACCCGGTCGATCTCCGCGAGCTGGCCCGGCGACAGCTCCTCGGCCGGGTCCAGGCACCAGCGGCCCGCCAGCAGGCCCTGGCGGCGCAGGATCTCGTGGATGCCCGGGATGCAGCCGTGGAAGCCGTTGGCCGTGTCGAAGATGGCCGCGTTGGCGTCGGTGAGGTGGCCGTCGAGCGTGAGCAGGCGGCGCGTGGCCGCGTCGTCGCCCGCGCGGGCCCGCCCGGCCTCCTCCAGCAGCTCCACCGCCCGCCGCACCCACACGGCCCACTGGCCGAGCAGCCCGCCGACGAACTCGACCTCCACCTCGCGCCCGTCCACCACCACCCGGTGCGGGGTGATGAGGTCGGCCAGGATGTGGTCGTCGTTGCCGGTGTAGAGCGCGACCTCGCCGGCGCGCCCGGCCCGCACGACGCCGTGCAGCACGTCGAGCGTGCGGTAGCGGTCGAATGGGGCGACCTTGATGCCGACGACCGACTCGATCGAGGCCAGCCGCGTCCAGAAGTCGCGCGACAGCGGCCGTCCGCCCACGGCGGGCTGCAGGTAGAAGCCGATCACCGGCAGCACCTCGCCCACCGCCCGCGCCCGCTCCACCAGCGCGTCCTCGTCGAGCTCGGCGTACGGGCTCAGCAGGGCCATGTGGTAGCCGAGCGACCTGGCCAGCTCGGCCTCGGCCACGGCCTGGGCGGTGGGCCCGGTCGTGCCCGCCACCATCACCACCTCGCGCTCGAACTCGCCCGCGGTGCGCGCGGCCAGCTCCAGCACCGGCGGCAGCAGGTCCGTGCCGTGCAGGGCGAACTGCGTGGTGTGCACGCCGACCGCCAGGCCGCCCGCGCCGGCCTCGATGTAGTAGCGGGTCAGGGCGCGCTGGCGGCGCTCGTCGAGCGTCCTGCCGGGTGTGAGCGCGAGCGGGTGCGCCGGGATCACCAGCCCGCGCCTGAACAGGTCACGCACCGACGTCTGCGCCTCTGGAGCCGTGCTGAGCACGTTTGTCCCCCTTGTCATGGAAGATGTGGTCCCGCCGGCGCTAGAAACGGCCGTCACGGCGTTCGAACTTCGTGGGCTTGCCCAGCAGCGGGCCGCCGTCCGCCACCCAGCGGGCGATGTGGTCGATCAGCTCCAGCGGCGTGATCTCCGGGTAGCCGAACAGCCGGTGGCAGCGCGAGGCGTTCGACAGCAGCGCCGTCGGGGCCTCCTCGCCGGTGAACACCGGCTCCACGCCCAGCCGCGCGCCCAGCTCCAGCGCGGCCCGCCGTACGGAGATCAGCTCCGGGCCCGTGACGTTGAGCACGTACGGCGGGGTGCCGGCGTGCAGCAGCGAGCGGAGGGTGACCTCGTTGGCGTAGCCCTGCCACACGACGTTGACCTGACCGGTCGTCAGGTCGACGGGCTCGCGGGCGAGCACCTTCTGCGCCAGGTCGACGAGCACGCCGTAGCGCAGCTCGACGGCGTAGTTGAGGCGGATCAGCGCCATCGGGGTGCCGTGCAGCTCCGAGAAGTGCGTCAGCACCCGCTCGCGGCCCAGGCAGCTCATCGCGTAGTCGCCGACGGGCCCGGGCCGGTCGTCCTCGACGCTGCCGCCGCCGGTGACGGGGACGAGCGGGTAGACGTTGCCGGTGGACAGCGCCGCGATGCGGCTGTCACGGAAGCGCTCGGCGATCCGGCCCGGCAGGTACGTGTTGGTGAACCAGGTGGCGTGCTCGCGCCCCTGCGTGCCGAACTTGGCCCCGACCAGGAACACCACGTTCGGCGCTTCCGGCAGGCCGGCCAGCGCCCGCTCGTCGGCCACGTCGGCGCTCACCACGGTGGCGCCCTCGGCGGCGAGCGCGTCGGCCAGGCCGGGCTCGGAGAAGCGCGACACGGCGATGACGCGCTTCTCGCCCCGGGTGGCGTTCAGCGCCAGCCGCACCAGGCTCGGGCCCAGCTTGCCGCCCGCGCCGAGGATCATGATGTCGCCGTCGAGCTTGCCGAGATCCTCCACGAGGCCGGCGCTGGGGCGCGCCAGGCGCTCCTCGAGTTCCGCTGTCGTCCGCACGCGGGGTCCCCCTCTGTCCGTTATTTACGGTCCAGACCGTAACCGTGAGGGAGTCCGCCTGTCAACGGGCGGCGCCGCGACGTCAGACGCTCTCGCGCGCCGCCACCAGAACACCGAGGATCGCCCGCGTCTCCGCCCACGGCACCGGGCTCGGCGCGCCGCCCGCCATCTCCAGGAACGCCTCGATCGTCCCCGCGTAGCCGAGCCCCCGCACCGGATCGTCCCCCGCCTCGATCACCACGTGCTCGTCGCCGCCCCGGCGGTGCACGGTCACGCCGTAGCGCTCCTCGTCACTCACCCCGATCACCTCGACCACGCCGGTCACCCCGCTGTCCCACCGCAGCGCCATCACCCCGGTGTCCTCCGACCGCAGCGTCCCGTAGTGCCGCGTCGCGGCCGCCGCCCCCGCCAGCCGCACCCCCGGCCCGAGCAGCGCCACCAGCAGCTCCACCCCGTGCACGCCCATCGTCACCAGCGTCCCGCCGCCCTCCGACGGGGTGTCCTGCCAGGCGTTGTAGCCGGTCGCCCACAGGCCCACGTCATGCCGTACGGTCGCGCGCACCGACAGCACGTCCTCCCCGTCCGCCTTCACCCCGGCGAACGCCGGCGCGAACCGCAGCACCGAACCCGACATCACCCGGTCGTGGATCGGCAGCCGGTCCAGCCGGTCGAGCTGCTCCCGCGTCGCCGCCGCCGGCTTGTTCACGAAACACGCCGCCCCGGTCTCCAGCACCGCCGCCAGCGCCTCGGGCACCTGCGGGTTCGGCACCGTCAGCACCACCCCGTCAGGGCCGTGCTCCAGCGCCTCCGCCAGGCTCCCCGCCACCCGCGCCCCCGGGTGCTCCGCCGTGAAGCGCCGCAACCGCTCGGCGTCCGGCTCCCACACCACCAGCTCGGCATGCCGGGCCAGCGTGCGGGCATCGGTGTAGGGATGGCTGGTGGCGAGCCCGGCGAGAGTGATGCGCACGGCGTGCTCCAAGAGTGTCAGAGGGTACGAAACGCAGCCCATCATGACAGCCCGGCAACCCAGGTGACACTGCGTACGCGGACGGGTACGCTTGGGGCAGCCACCTCCTACGGGGGGATCGGAAGTGAGCCCGGGTGGACCGCCGGACGACGGAAGCCCGGGCTTCGCGCTGTCTCAGCGCGCGTCGATGCGCCGCACGAGCAGCTCGGCGTCCACCTGACTCCAGAAGCGGTGATCGCCCCGCTCGGCGCGGGAGAGCGCGCCCGCGACGATGTCGGGCAGCCACAGCAGGGGCTCGGCCGACGGGTCGGACCAGGACAGCCGCAGCCTCGGCGGCATGGAGTGACGGCCCTGCAGCACCGCCACCAGCTCGTGATCGCGAAGGTCGAGCTCGCTGTGACGGCGCTCGAACACCACGTCGGCGACATGGTGGCCGCCCAGCTCCCAGAGCAGGTGCTCCATGCACTTGCGGCGCGCCCGCTCCTGCCGCTTCGGGTCCAGCCCGGCGCCCACGACCACGACCCCGGCGGGGCGCAGGGCCGCCACCACCTCGATGATCTGGGCGCGGCGCTTGTCGTTCTCGTCCCGCCAGTGCAGGCGGCGCTGACGGCGCAGAAGCAGGGCGCGCAGGTCCGCGCGGCATCGGTCGGCGTGCGCGGGCCGGACGAGCACCGCCGCCATGAGGTAGAGGCCACGGGCGAGCAGCATCGACTCGTCGACGTACGCGGAGAACGGGGGGTTCACGAGCGCTCATGCTAGCCCCGCCCCTCACGTAACGTGACGATCTCTCTACAGTTCGTCGACCTCCGCGAACGTGCGCCCGCCCGAGAGGCGGGGGTAGCCGGGGCCGCGGTCGAAGAAGCGGTCGGACGGGGGCCGCAGGCGGGCACGGAGCTCGGCGGTGCCCTGCTCGTCGATGCGGTCGCCGTCGAGGACGACGCCGTAGTCGCCGAGGGCGCCGGCGATCGACACCTTGCCGTCGCGGACGTCGGCGGCGACGGCGCGCGGGTCGCGGTCGTAGGGGGAGCCCCAGCCGCCGCCTCCGGTGGTGCGGATGCGGATGAGCTCGCCGGCCTGCACCGGGTGGTCGTCGACCAGCCCCTCCATCTCCTTGCCGGCGATCTCGACGCGGAAGGGGCGCCCGGCGAGGCCGCCGTTGACGCCCCAGCAGGACAGGATGGACCGGTCGGCGATGGACATGTAGGAGGCGTCGCGCAGCATGCGGATGTGCTTGTCGTAGCCGAGGCCGCCGCGGAACATGCCGGGCCCGCCGGAGTCGCAGGCCAGCCCGAGCCGCTCCACCCGGAACGGCCAGCGCGCCTCGGCGAACTCGACGGGGATGTTGCGCGAGTCGGGCACGACGTGGATGGTGTCCTCGCCGTCGGCGTACCAGCGTCCGCCGGAGCCGCCGCCGAGCACCTCGCGCATGAGGTAGGGGCCGTCGTCGCCGATGCCGTGCACGCCGGTGTAGCGGATGGTCTCCTGGTCGGCGGGCATGCGTCCGCCGGTGGCCTTGGCGAGCACCCCGGCCAGGACGCCGAGCAGCCGCAGGATGACGAACGTGCGGGCGTTGGTGGGCGCGGGGAAGACCGGGGTGAGCAGCGTGCCCTTCTCCGGGAAGATCATCTTGATGAGGGGGACGACGCCCTCGTTGACGTCCAGCTCGGCCATGCGCTCGGGCGTGTCGGCCAGGTTGCGCAGCACGGGCGCGAGCCACTTCTTCAGGAAGACGCCGTCGGCGTAGTCGCCCGCGTGGTTGATCGGGCCCTTGGCCTGGGGTGAGGTGCCGGTGAAGTCGATGGTGAGCGGCGCCTCGGCGGCGTGGTCGACGGTCAGCGTGATGCGCTGGGCGTGCAGGCGCGGCTCGTCGACGCCGTCGTGCTCGGCGTAGTCCTCCCAGGTGTAGGTGCCCTCGGGGATCTTGGCCAGGAGTTCGCGGCGGAACGTCTCGGTCGTCTTGCCGATGATGGCGTCGAAGCACTCCTCGACCGCCTGCCTGCCGTAGCGCCCGAACAGCTCGGCGAGGCGGCGGGCGCCCATGAGGCAGGCCGAGCACTCGGCGTCGAGGTCGCCGGCCAGCGAGTCGGGCATGCGGGAGTTGCGCGTCATGATGCGCAGCGCGGCCTCGTTCGGCACGCCCTGGTCCCACAGCTTGATCGGCGGGACCATCAGCCCCTCCTCGTACACCGAGCGGGCGTGCGAGGGCATGGAGCCGGGGACCGAGCCGCCGATGTCGTCGTGGTGGCCGAACGCCTGCACGAACGCCACCACCTCGCCGTCGTGGAAGACGGGCACGGTGACGCACAGGTCGGGCAGGTGGCCGATGCCGCCTTCGGACAGGTAGACGTCGTTGTGGAAGTACACGTCGCCGGGCTTCATCGTCTCGACGGGGAAGTCGCGGACGACCGGCTGCACGAGCGCGCTGTAGGAGCGGCCGGTGAGCTTGCGCAGCCGTACGTCGTGGATGCCGGCGCGGAAGTCGTGCGCGTCGCGGATCATCGGCGAGCGGGCCGTGCGCGCGATGGCGGTCTCGACCTCCTTCTCCACGGAGGCGAGCGTGCCCTCGACGATCTCCACGAGGATCGGGTCAGTCACGCCGCACCTCCAGGTTGCCGTATTCGTCCACCTTCGCGGAGAAGCCGGGATGGATCGGGATGGTGGACCCGTACTCCTCGATGACGGCGGGCCCGGCGACGACCGTGCCGGACTCCAGCGCGGCGCGCTGGTGGACCGGGGTGTCGTGCGCCTCCTCGAAGTGGACGCTCCTGCTCGCCTCGGCGGGCTCGATCCGCCGGTACGGGTCACGCCGGATGACCGGGCGGGTGATGGGGCCGATGCCGGAGACGCGCAGGTTGACCCATTCGACGCCGTGGCGCGCGTCGTCGCGGTAGGCGTAGCCGTACAGCTTCTCGTGGGCGTCGTGGAAGCGGGCCACGACCTGCTCGCGCCACTGCTCGTCCAGCGGCCCGGCCGGGGCGGGGACCCGCACCTCGTAGGCCTGGCCGTAGTAGCGCAGGTCGGCGCTGCGGACGTGGACGGGCTCGTCGAAGCCCTCGCGGTCGAGCGCCTCGGCGGCCTCGCCCTCCAGCTCGCCGAAGATCCTGGCGGCCGTGGCCAGGTCGAGGTCGCGGGTGACGCAGGTACGCACGTAGTCGTTCTTGACGTCGACGGTGAGCAGGCCGAACGCCGAGACGTTGCCCGGCTCGGGCGGGACGATGACGGCGGGCAGGCCGAGGATGTCGATGAGCCGGCAGGCCAGCAGCGGCCCCGAGCCGCCGAACGTCACCAGCGGGAAGTCGCGCACGTCGAGGCCGCGCTTGACGGTGAGCTGCCGGATCGCGTTGCTCTGGTTGAACGCGCTGATCTCCAGGATGCCCGTCGCCGTGCGCTCGGGGGTGAGCCCGAGCTTGTCGGCCAGCGCCTCGACGCCCATCCGGGCGGCGTCGTAGTCGAGCGGGATCTCGCCGCCGAGCAGGTGCGGCGGGATGCGGCGCAGGTAGACGTGCGCGTCGGTGACCGTCACCTCGGTGCCGCCCCGGCGGTAGCAGAGCGGGCCCGGGTCGGCGCCGGCCGAGCGGGGGCCGACCTTGAGCGTGCCCTCGGGCGAGATCCAGGCGATCGAGCCGCCGCCCGCGCCGACGGTCACGATGTCGATCATCGGGACCTTGCACGGGTAGCGGCCGACGGACCCCTCGGTGGTGACGGACGGCTCGCCGTCGATCACCACGGCCACGTCGGTCGAGGTGCCGCCGCCGTCCAGCGTGATCACGGACGGGTGCCCGGCGTTGGCGGCGATCAGGCTCGCGCCGAGCGCGCCCGCCGCCGGCCCCGACAGGACCGTGGTGACGGGCTGGTGGACGACCTCGCGCGCCGACAGCACGCCGCCGTTGGACTTCATCACCGAGAACGGCTTGCCCAGGCGGCTCGACAGGTTGGCGATGTAGGCGCGCATGGCCGGTTTGACCGCCGCGTCGACCAGCGTGGTGACGGCGCGCTCGTACTCGCGGTATTCACGCAGCACGTCGCTGGACAGCGACACCACGGCCTCGGGGTGCTCGCGGGCCAGCACCTCGCGCATGCGCCGCTCGTGGGCCGGGTTGGCGTAGGAGTGCAGGAAGCACACGCCGATCGCGGTCACGCCCCGGGCCCGGAACCAGCGCGCCACCTCGGCGGCCTGCTCCTCCGAGAACGGCCGCACCTCGGCGCCTCGGTGGTCGAGCCGGCCGCCGACGGTCTTCACCAGGTGCACGGGGACGATCCGGGGAGGCTTGACCCAGAAGTACGAGTTGCCGTAGCCGTCGGGAACGCTCTGCCGGCCGATCTCCAGGAGGAACTCGAAGCCCTCCGTGGTGATCAGGCCCAGGTTGGAGATCCGGTCTTCCAGGAGCTGGTTCGTCGCCACGGTGGTGCCGTGCACGATCGAGGCGACGTCGAGCTCGCCCAGCCTGGCGACGCCCGTGAGGAAGCCGTCTGCCGGGTTGGCGGGGGTGGAGGGGGTCTTGGTCGTGACGATCTCACCGGTCTGCTCGTCCACCGCCACCACATCGGTGAACGTCCCGCCGGTGTCGACTCCGATACGGACGCTGCGCATGGCTCCTCTAGCTTCGGCGACGGCCGAGCACTTCGTCGATGACCTTGGGCGCGTTCTCGGTGCCGACGTAGGCGGCGAGCCGGACGACCATCTCCTGCGCCTTGGACAGCTCGGCCTCGACCCTGGCCTTCCCCGACTGGCCCGCCTGCACGCCGAAGTAGGCGCCGATGATGGTGCCGATCACCCCGGCCACCCCGGCGAACAGCGCGGCGAGCTCCCCGGTGGCGAACACGGCGGCGCCGAACGCGACGAGGACGGCCACGATGCCGGTCACGACCACGAAGAAGCCGTACCGCCACCGGGCGGCGTCAGCCTGCGCGGCGGTGACCTCGTCGGGGGTCATCATCGCGTCGAGCGACGGGGGTTTGTCATGGACCACGGTTCCTCCTGATACTCCAGAGGAGAAATGTCCCACGAGGTCATGGAACAAGCCAAGCCGCTAAGGTGGCACCCCGTGACTGAATCGTCTGCCCTGTCTCCTGTGCCGCCGGGTGCTCGTGATGCCGTGCTGAAGTTCTATTTCGGGCCGATGGACTGCGGCAAGTCCACGCTGGCGTTGCAGATGAACTACAACCACGGCCGCCAGGGCAGGCGCGGCCTGGTGCTCACCAAACACGACCGGTCCGGCGGGCCGCGCGTCACCAGCCGCATCGGGCTCGGCCTGGAGGCGATCGAGGTGGACGACTCGCTCGACCTGGTGGCGCTGGTCGGCGCGCACGACAAGATCGACTATCTGATCTGCGACGAGGCGTGCTTCTACACCGTCGAGCAGATCGAGCAGCTCGCCGACCTGGTCGACGAGCACGGGATCGACGTGTACGCGTTCGGGCTCGCCTCGGACTTCCGGTCGGTGATGTTCCCGGCGGCGCAGCGGCTGTTCGAGCTGGCCGACGAGGTGTGCCGGCTGCAGGTCGAGGTGCTGTGCTGGTGCGGCAGGCCCGGCCTGCTCAACGCCCGCGTAGTGGGCGGCGAGCTGGCGCGCACCGGCGAGCAGGTCGTCATCGGCGACACCGACGCCTCCCCGGTGCGCTACCAGGTGCTGTGCCGCCGTCACCACCGCGCCGGCCTGCTCGGCGAGGGCACCACGGCCCTCACCCCCGCCGCCGCCGGTCAGACGGCGCAGTAGCCGTCGTCGTCGCACCCGTCGCCGGGGGTGGCGAGCTGCGTGATCGGGGTCTGCCCGGTACGCGCCGCCACCTCGTCGACGGCGGCCGCGAACGTCTCCACGGGCTGCGCCCCCGACACCGCGAACTGCTCCTCGAACAGGAACAGCGGCACCCCGGTGATCCCGAGCCGCGCGGCCCGCGCCACCTGCTCGCGCACCGCGTCCGCGCCCTCGCCGGTGTCGCGCACGCCCGTCTCGGCGGCCAGTTTCGCCAGCACCTGCGGGTCGCCGACGTTCAGCCCGTCGGTGAAGTGCGCCCGGAACAGCCGCCCGGTCATCTCCTCCCCCAGGCCCTGCCCGGTGGCGACCTCGACGAGCCGGTGCGCCTCGAACGTGTTGGCGCTGATCGCCTGGTCGAAGCGCAGGTCAAGGCCGTCCTCGGCGCCGGCGGCGGTGACCCGGGAGGTCATCTGCGCCACGTTCGGGCCGAACTTGCGCTCCAGCGCCGGAATCAGCGGCTCGCCCTCGGCCGGGGCGTCCGGGTTGAGCTGGTACGGGCGCATCGTCACGTCGATGACCCCGCCCTTGGCCCGGAACGCCTCAGCGGCACGGGCGAACCGGGTGTGCCCGATATAGCACCAGGGGCAGACGATGTCAGAGAAAATCTCAACCTTCACGCCCAACCACAACCACACCCCCGCCCCGCTGATTCCAGCCCCGCCCGGACCGGCGGTGTCAGCCGGAGGCCAGCTCCTCCAGGCGGTACGGCAGGTAGGCCGAGCCGTCGACGAGCGCCGACGCGCCACGCCACCAGCCGAACCACTCGCCGCTGCGCCACATCCAGTCGACCCGCTCGATCGCCGCCACCACGTCGCCGACGCTCTCCCACCGCTCCCCGAGCTGCGCCGCCGTCGCGCCGTGCCGCAGCGCCCAGTCACGCAGGATCCGCACCGCCTCCGCCTCGACCGGCCGCGCGTACGGGTCCGGCTCCTCGCCCGGCAGCCGGTGCGGCCCGAGCCCGGCCGCCACCCCCCAGCTCCACTGCGCCTCGGCGGGCCGCGAATAACGCAGCGAGTGGAAGTCCAGGTTGGAGCCCAGCTCCTCGTCGGGACGCCGCGTGACGACCGCGTCCAGCCTGCCCCCGGCGTCGAAGTGCACCACCAGCCGCTGCCCCGGCCGCACCCCCTCCGGCAGCGCGAAACGGTCCTCGGCATGCCAGGAGTTCAGGTCCACCTCGGCGACCGGCTTGCCCCACAGCGCGTCGGCGGCGTCGTCGGACGCCCACGCGGCCAGCATCTCCAGCGCCGTCAGGTCGGTCCACGGCTCGATCGCCACGGCCGTGCGCAACACCTCGTCCGGCGCGGGCAGCTTCCCGCCCCTGGGGCGCGTCCACCACTCCACGCCCAGCTCCCGCGTGCCGACCAGCAGCGCGGCGATCGCCGCCAGCTCCGCCGACCGCCGCGTCAGCGACGCGCCCAGGACCAGCCCGAGACACCGCTCGCACCGCTCCTCGCCGACCACCGGACGCGCCTCGGCCACCAGCGACCCGGCGGTCGGGCGATCGTCGCCCAGCAGGTTGCGGATCACTCGTCTGGCCTCGGTCCTGGCGTCTTCAGCGTGTGCCTGCCGCATACCGCCACGCTACGCCCGGAGATCCTTTTCCGCGAGAGTCCACCCTGCACACAAACCCACCGGTCACCCCGCCACCGCGGGCCCGAGGGTGGGCGGCCCCCCGGGGGGTCAGCGGCGGGAGCGGCCGAAGAGCCAGCCGACGGCGGCGCTGCCGAGTGCGACGCCCGCGCCCATGCCGAACGCGGCCAGCATCACCCAGGGCCGCGTCTCGGCGGGCTGTCTGGCGGGACGTTCGTAGACGGGGGGCGCCGGGGCCGGGGGGTGGGCGCCGTTGGGGGACGGGAGTTCGCCGGTGGCCACGGCCTCGGGTGCGGGGGCGTCCGGGGCCCCGGCGGTGCGGAGGTGCCGGTCGACGGCGGTGAAGAAGTCACCGGCGGTGCGGCGGGCGACGGAGCCGAGCATGCGCTGCCCGACGCCGCCGATCATGCCGCCGACGACCGCGTCCGCGTCGTAGTCGACGCGGGTGCCGCCGTCCACCTCGCTGAGGCGTACGCGGACGGTGGCGTCGACCGTGCCGGGCGCGCCCTGGCCGCGGGCGCGCAGGACGAAGGTCTCGGGCGGCGAGGGGTCGGCGAGCGCGACCTCGCCCCGGTAGACGCCCTTGAGCGAGGCGACCCCGGCGTTGACGGTCATCCGGTACGTGTCGGGCCCGGTCTCCTCCAGGCGCTCGCAGCCCGGGATGGTGCGCACGAGCACCGCCGGATCCTGCAGGGCGGCCCACACGCGGTCTCTGTCGACGCCGATCACGGCGCTGCCTGCGACTTTCACACCGCCACTCTAGAAAGCCGCCGGCCCCGGCGATAAGGGCAACACCTGACCAACGCGGATTGCGTACGTGGTGATCGGGACTGGCAGGATGGTGCGGCATGTACGGGGGACGGGCGCGGCGGGGCGCGGCGATCGCCGCGGTGCTGCTGATGGCGGGGTGCGCGGCGGAGCCGGCGCGGCAGGACGGCGGCGCGGCGCGGGAGAGCGGCGCGGCACGCAAGCCGGCGACGGCCGGGACGAGGACGCCGGGCCCGCAGGGGGTGGCGCCGAGGCCGGGCGAGGTGGGGCGGATCCGGGCGTCGGGCGGGCTGCCGCCGGTGGTGAGCTCGATCCCGACCAGGCGCAAGGTCGTGTTCCTGACGATCGACGACGGCTGGGAGCAGGATCCGGGGTTCGTGAGGCAGATCCGGGAGGAGCGGATCCCGATGACCGCGTTCGCGATGCGGGACGCGGTGGAGGCGGAGGGGACGCCGGACCAGTCGGGCGGCGAGGCACGCTTCGTCGGCGCGGGCAAGTGGGGATATTTTCGGCAGTTGCGCGACGCGGGCGTCCCGATCGAGAACCACACGCTCACCCACCCCGACCTCAGCCGGATGGGCTACGACGCCCAGCGCCGGGAGATCTGCGGCGCCTCCACGCTGATCCGCAAGCAGACCGGCGCCCGGCCGACCCTGTTCAGGCCGCCGTTCGGCGCATACAACTCCGCCACCCTGCGCGCGGCCGGGAGCTGCGGCATCGACGCCGTGCTGCTGTGGACCGCGACCGTCCAGCCGGGCGGCAAGATCGCCTACCAGGTGCCCGACAAGCGGCTGCGCCCGGGCGACATCCTGCTGATGCACTTCCGCCCCAATCTGGCCAGGGACTTCCGGATCCTGGTCAAGAAGATCAAGCGCCGCGGCTACGAGCTGGGCGACCTGCGGGCGTACCTGGACGCCGCCGTCCGTCCCGGGGCGTAGCGGGCGGTCCGCCGCGCGGGTGACGCGCCCGGCGGGGGCGCTCCGGCATCGTTGAACGGCCTGATGGGGGCGCGTTGTGACGAAGATCGCATCGCATTGCTCTACGGCTTGTAGTACTACTTCAAGTAGACGCACTACAGGCTGTAGAGCTAACGGACGCGGTGAGGGGAAATGGACGCACTGGATCTCGCACGGTGGCAGTTCGGGGTGACCACCGTCTACCACTTTCTGTTCGTGCCGCTGACGATCGGCCTGGGCGTCTTCGTGGCCGGGCTGCAGACCGCGTGGCATCGCACCGGCAAGGAGCAGTACCTGCGGCTGACGAAGTTCTTCGGGAAGCTGTTCCTGATCAACTTCGCGATGGGCGTGGTCACCGGCATCGTGCAGGAGTTCCAGTTCGGCATGAACTGGTCGGAGTACTCGGTGTTCGTCGGCGACGTGTTCGGGGCGCCGCTGGCGATGGAGGCGCTGCTGGCGTTCTTCATGGAGTCGACGTTCCTGGGCCTGTGGATCTTCGGCTGGGACCGGCTGCCCAAGCGGGTGCACCTGGCGACGATCTGGGCGGCGGCGATCGGCTCGAACATCTCCGCCTACTTCATCCTGGCGGCCAACGCGTGGATGAAGCACCCGGTCGGCTACGAGGTCGTCGACGGCAAGGCCAGGATGACCGACCTGTGGGCGGTGCTGACCAACTCCACCGCGCTGGCGCAGGTGCCGCACGTGGTCGGGGCGGCGTTCGTGGTGGCCGGCGGGTTCGTGCTGGCGGTGTGCGGCTACTGGCTGCTGCGCACCAAGGAGGACATGTGGCGCAGCGCGGCGCGCGCCGCGCTGGTCATGACGGCGATCGCGGGCGCGGTCGTGGCCCTCACGGGCGACACCTCCGCCAAGCTCATGTACGAGCAGCAGCCGATGAAGCTGGCCGCGGCCGAGGGCCTGGAGCGCGACACGGCCGGGGCGCCGTTCTCGATCGCGCCGGGGATCGAGATCCCCAAGGTGCTGAGCTTCCTGTCCACCAACGACCCGGACGCCGTCGTCCAGGGCACCGAGGACCTGCAGGCGCGCTTCGAGAAGGAGTTCGGCCCCGGCGACTACCGCCCCGACCAGACCGTCGTGTTCTGGTCGTTCCGGGTGATGATCGTGTTCGGGATGGCGACGGTCGGCCTGTCGGTGCTGGGACTGTGGCTGATGCGGCGCAGGCGGGAGATGCCGCGCTGGCTGGCCAGGGCGCTGCTGTGGGCGCTGCCGCTGCCGCTGCTGGCGGTGACCGCCGGATGGCTGCTCAGCGAGGTGGGCCGCCAGCCGTGGACGGTCGCGGGCGAGCTGCTGACCGCCTCCAGCGTCTCCCCCGGCGTCTCGCTCGCCGAGGTCGCGACCTCACTGGCGATCTTCACGCTGGTGTACGGGGCGCTGACCGTGGCCGAGATCGTGCTGCTGGCCAGGCACGTGCGCAAGGGCCCGGACGAGCACGAGCCCGTCCCGGCCGCCGAGCGGCGCGAACCGTCCCTGATGTACTGAGGAGCTGGTCATGATCGATCTGTGGTTCGTCATCATCGCCTTCCTCTGGACGGGCTACTTCGTCCTGGAGGGCTTCGACTTCGGCGTGGGCCTGCTGGCCCCGTTCGTCAGCCGGACGCCGGCCGAGCAGCGGCAGGCCCTGCAGACGATCGGCCCGGTGTGGGACGGCAACGAGGTGTGGCTGATCACCGCCGTCGGCGCCATGTTCGCCGCCTTCCCCGCCTGGTACGCGGGCATGTTCAGCGGCTTCTACATCCCGGTCATGCTGGTGCTGCTCGGGCTGATCGTGCGCGGGGTGGGCCTGGAGTGGCGCGGCAAGGTGGCCAAGCCGTTCTGGTGCGACCTGGGCATCACGGTCGGCAGCGCGCTGCCCGCGTTCGTGTGGGGCACGGTCTTCGCCGACCTGCTGTTCGGCAGCGCGACGGCGGCGCTGATGGGCGGCGTGTTCTCGCTGGCGGTGTGCCTGCTGCACGGCGCGGTGTTCCTGGCGCTGCGCACCGACGGGCCGGTGCGGCGGCGCGCCAGGACCGCCGCGCTGGCCGTCAGCGTCGTGGTGGTCCCGGTGGCCGTGGTCGCGCTGTCGGCGGTGGGCACGATCCCGGCGCTGGCCGCGATGGGGGCCGTGGCGGCGGCGACGGCGCTGGTGTGGCGGCGCCGCGAGGGCTGGGCGTTCACCGCGATGGCGGCGGCGCTGGTGCTGGTGTCGGTGGCGGTGTTCACCGAGCTGAGGGGCGCGCCGCTGCCGGGCCTGACGCTGGCCGAGGCGGCCTCCGGGCCCTACACGCTGACGATGCTGAGCTGGATCGGGCTGATCGCGCTGCCGTTCGTGCTCGGCTACCAGGGGTGGACGTACTGGGTGTTCAGGAAGCGCGTCACGCTCCCGGTGGTCAGTAGCCCGCCGCGGGCGACTGTGTGACACGGTCGCCCGCCGCGGGCGACTGTGTGACGCGGTGGTCCGACAGGTGCAGGTCGCCGTCGAGCGGTTCCTGCAGCTTGCGCAGGACCTTGAGGTCGGCCAGCACCGTCCACAGCGGCCCCACCAGGTGCGGCTTGTACTCGGGGGCGGTGTCCATCCAGGCGTTCTTGCCCTCCTCGGTGACGAACGTGCTGACGAAGAAGCGGCCGGCCTCGGTCTTGCAGTAGCCGGTGCGGATGTCGGCGGCGTCGACCTGCATGCGGGGCGTGCAGCCGACCTTGGCGGCGAGCTGCTCCACGGTGAGGGGGGCGGCGGGCTCGGGGTTCGGGACGCCGCCGCCCTCGGCGCCGGGCGCGCACGCGGCGGCGAGCCCGGCCAGCAGCGCGAGGGCGGCCAGACATGGACGAGTCTTCATGTGCGGAGGTACGCACAGGCGGGCGGCCCGGTTCAGCGCGCGATGGTTCAGCGCAGGATGACGCAGCCCCGGGCGGCCAGCTCGCGCAGCACCGGCGGGTCGCCGTCGAGCTTGTTCCAGCGCAGGTCCAGCTTGTCCACGTACGGCAGGCGTTCCGGGAGGTCGCGCAGCCGGTTGTTGCGCAGGTCGAGGTGGCTGAGCCGGTCCAGCTTGGCCAGCTCGGCGGGCACGGCGCGCAGGTGGTTGTCGCGCAGGTCGAGCGTCCGCAGCTCGGCCAGCTCGCCGACGGAGGCGGGCAGCGCGGTCAGCCGGTTGCCGCGCAGGTGCAGCTCGCGCAGCCGGGTCAGGCCGCCGATGCTCTCGGGCAGCTCCGTCAGCTGGTTGTCGTAGAGCCGCAGCTCCACCAGCGACGCCATCCGGCCGATCGTGGCGGGGAGCCGGGTGAGCCGGTTGCCGGTCAGGTTGAGGTAGCCCAGCCGGTCGAGCCTGCCGAGGGTGTCGGGGACCTCGGTGAGGCTGTTGTCGCTGGCGTACAGGTAGTCGGTGAGGGGCAGCTCGCCCAGCTCGGGCGGCAGCGCGGTGAGCCGGTTGTGGCCCAGGTCGAGCATGCGCAGCCGGGTCAGGCGGGCGACGGCGGGCGGGATCGACGTCAGCGCGTTCTCGGCCAGGTTGAGCGATTCGAGCCGGGTCAGCTCCCACACGGCGCCGGGCACGGCGCTCAGCCGGTTGCCGCCGACGGCCAGGTGGCGCAGGCCCGGAGGGAGCCGGTCGGGGATGGCCTCGACGGCGTTGCCGTACAGGAAGAGGCTCTCCAGCCCCGGCGGGCAGGCGGGGAACGCGGTGAGCGCGTTGCCGTCGAGGTGGAGCTCGCGCAGCGCGGCGAGCCCCGACAGGTCGGGCAGCGAGCGCAGCCGGTTGCCGTCGAGCCGCAGCTCCTCCAGCGCGGTCAGCCCGGTCACGCTCGCGGGCAGCTCGGTCAGCTCGTTCCAGGCCAGGTCGACGACGCGGGCGCCGGCGGGCAGGGCGGGGGGCGCGGTCAGGCCCGCGGCGGGCGCGCGCAGCTCGCTCACGCGCCCTCGCGCAGGTGGAAAAGGTCGGACGGGGAAAGCGGCATGCGGTCGATGCTAATGCCTTCGGCGTCCTCGACCGCCGAGGCGATCACCGCCGACACCGGGATGACGCCCGCCTCGCCCGCGCCCTTGATGCCGAGCGGGTTGAGCGGCGAGGGCGTCTCCAGGTGGCCGGTCTCGATGGGCGGGATCTCGGTCGCGTACGGCATGAGGAAGTCCATGAACGAGGCGTTGAGCAGCTGCCCGTCGCCGTCGTAGGCCATCCGCTCGTACAGGGCGCCGCCGATGCCCTGCGCCACTCCCCCGTGGATCTGCCCCTCGACGATCATCGGGTTGATCAGCCGCCCGCAGTCGTGCACGACGGCGTAGCGCACGACCTTGATCTCCGCGGTCTCCGGGTCGGTCTCGACGACGGCCGCGTGCATGCCGGCGGCGAACGTGGACCGGATCGGCGAGTAGTAGCCGCGCCCCTCCAGCCCCGGCTCCTCGCCCGGCTCGACCGGCGGCCGGTCGGGCGACGCGGCCCCGGCGAACTGGGTGGCGCGGGCCGTCTCCTCGTCGAAGGCGTAGCGCAGCGGGTTGGCCAGCACCGCCACCGTGGCCAGCGGGATCGACGCCGACGGCGCGCCCACGACGTGCACGAGCCCGTCGGTGACGGTCAGGTCGGCCGGGTCGGCCTCCAGCGCGGCGGCGGCGACGCGCAGCGCCTTGGCGCGCACCTCGGCGCAGGCCAGCGCGATCGCGTTGCCGCTCATCACGGCGGCGCGCGAGGCGAACGTGCCGACGGCGTAGCCGAAGCGGCGGGTGTCGCCGGTGACGACGGAGACCCGCTCGACGGGCACGCCCAGCTCGGTCGCGGCGATCTGGGCGAACGCGGTCTCGTGGCCCTGCCCCTGCGAGGTGAGCCCGGTGGAGACGTGCACCCGCCCGTCGGAGGTGATCTGCACGTGCCCGCCCTCGTACGGGCCGACGCCGGTGCCCTCGACGTAGCAGCCGATGCCGATGCCCCGGCCGGGCGCCCGCTCGAAGGAGTCCCAGCCGATCAGCTCCTTGATCATGCGCAGCATCTCGGGGTAGTCGCCGCTGTCGTAGACGAGCGGGCGGCCGTCCTGGAAGGTCAGGCCCTGGTCGTACGGGAACTCCTCCGGCCGGATCAGGTTGGCCGCCCGCACCTCGGTCCGGTCCTTGCCCAGATACCGGGCGATCTTGTCCATGGTCCGTTCCATGCAGAAAACGCCCTGCGGCCGCCCCGCCCCCCGGTACGGCGTGACCTGGACGGTGTTGGTGTAGACGGCGGTGAACTCGACCCGGTACGCCCCGATCCGGTAGGGCCCGAGGAGCTGCGTGGACGTGACGATCGGCACGATGATCCCGTACGGCGTGTAGGCGCCGTGGTCGTGCAGGATCGACACGTCCAGCCCGAGCACCCGCCCCTCGTCGTCGAACCCGACCCGCACCCGGTGCACCTGGCCGCGCTCGTGGGCGGCTGCGACGAAGTGCTCACGCCGGTCCTCGGCCCACTTGACCTCCCGGCCGAGCAGCATGGCCGCCCACGGCACCAGCAGCTCCTCCGGCCACGGGTGCACGATCTTGACGCCGAACCCGCCGCCCACGTCGGGGGCGATGACCTCGACGTGCGGCAGCGGCAGCTCCAGCGCGGCGGCGATGGCCATGCGGACGCTGGTGGAGGTCTGGGTGCTGGAGTAGACGCGCAGGTCGGCGCCGTCCCAGCGGGCGTAGACGCCGCGGCCTTCGAGCGGCATGCTCGCGCTGCGCTCGATGTCGAGCCGGAAGGAGAGCGTGTGCGGGGCCGCGGCGATCGCGTCGGCGGCGCTCCGGCCGCCGGCCGACGGCACCTCCTGCACCAGGTGGGCGCCGACGTTGCCGGGCACGTCGGCGTGCACGAGCCGGTCGCCGCGCGCGGCCTCCTCCAGCCCGGCGACGGGTTCGAGCACCTCGTAGTCGACCTCGATGAGCGCGCAGGCGTCCTCGGCCAGGTAGCGGTCCTCGGCGACGACCATGACGACGGGCTCGCCGACGTGGCGGACGACGTCGCGGGCCAGCGGGCGGGCGGTGCGGCCGTGGGTGAGCGCCGGGTGCGGGATGAGCAGCGGCAGCGGCCTGCCGATCCGCTCGGGCAGGTCCTCCCAGGTGTAGACGGCGACGAGGCCGTCGACGTCAAGGGCGCCGCTGACGTCGATGTCGCGGATGCGGGCGTGCGCGTGCGGCGAGCGGACGAACGCGGCGGCGAGCGCGCCGGGGCCGAGATCGTCGAGGTAGCGGCCCTGCCCGGTGAGCAGCCTGGGGTCCTCCCTGCGCGGCATCGGCTCGCCGAACAGCCGGGTGCTCATGACTCCTCCGCCATGAGCTCGGCCGCGCGGTGCACGGCCTTGACGATGTTGCGGTAGCCGGTGCAGCGGCACAGGTTGCCCGAGATGCCCTCGGTGACCTGTTCGTCGGTGGGCGCCGGGTGCTCGCGCAACAGCGCGGTCACCGTACACAGGAAGCCGGGGGTGCAGAAGCCGCACTGGAGCGCGTGGCACTCGGCGAAGGCCCGCTGGACGGGCGAGAGCCCGCCGGGGCCTGCCAGCCCCTCGACGGTGGTGATGTCGCGGCCGTCGACGGTGACGGCGAGCGTCAGGCAGGAGCGGACGGGCTCGCCGTCGAGCAGCACCGTGCAGCAGCCGCACACGCCGTGCTCGCAGCCGACGTGGGTGCCGGTCAGGCCCAGGTCGTGGCGCAGGCAGTCGGACAGCAGCCGCCTGCCGGGCACCCGGGCGCGGCGTGCGACGCCGTTCACCACCAGCGTGATCTCGTGCGGGGACGCTGCTCGCCCGTCGGTCATGCCGCCGCCTCTCTCGCCGTCCGTTCGGCCCGCTCGGCCGCCTGCCGCGCCAGCACGCCGACGAGATGCAGCCGGTACGCGGCGCTGGCGTGCACGTCGCCGTCCGGCTCCGCCCGCTCACGCGCGGCGTCGGCGGCGCTCTTCCAGTCGGCGCCCAGATCCACCACGAGCGGCACGGGGCCGACGCCGATGCAGGCCAGCCGCGCCGAGGCGACGCGCAGGTCGCCGTCCAGCGTGACGACGGCGCAGACGCCGGCCAGCGCGTAGTCGCCGTGCCTGCGGGAGACCTCGGCGAAGGCGGTGCCGGTGCGCGGCGGCAGCGCCGGGAAGTGCGCCGACACGGCCAGCTCCCCGGGCCGCAGCGCCGACTCCATCGGGCCGGTGAAGAACTCGGCGGCGGGCACGTCCCTGGGGGCGGCGCCCGCGCGGGCCACCCGCACCGAGCCGCCGAGCACGGCCAGGACCGCGGGCAGCTCGGCGGCCGGGTCGGCGTGCGCGAGGCTGCCCACGACGGTGCCCCGGTTGCGGATCACCGGATGGGCGACCAGGCGCAGCGCCTGGCCGAGCAGCGGATGGACGCCGGCCCGCGCCACCCGGGCATGGCGGGCCAGCGCGCCGACGGTGACGCCGCCCGGCCCGGCCTCGACCGTGTCGAGCTCGGTGAGGCGGTTGATGTCGATGACGTGCTCGGGGGCGGCCAGGCGCATGTTGAGCATCGGGATGAGGCTCTGGCCGCCGGCGAGCACCTTGCCGCGCGGCCCCGCCTCGGCCAGGATCTCCAGGGTCTCGCCGACGTCGCGGGGCGCGTGGTGGACGAACGGGGGCGGCTTCACCCGGCTTCGCTCCCGGCAGGCGCGGGGGCGCGGCGGGCGATGACGCGCAGCAGGTGCCAGCCGCCCACCACCACGATGGTGCCGAGCGCGATGCCCTCCAGCCTGAAGTCGCCGCTGATCATGTGCTTCACCGGTCCGATCGCCAGGATGATTCCCGCGCCGATCGGGACCATGTTGACCGGGTCCGCGAAATCGACCCGGTTCTCGATCCAGATCTTCGCCCCGAGCAGCCCGATCATGCCGTAGAGGATCACGGTGACGCCGCCGAGCACGCCCGCGGGCGTCGCGGAGACCAGCGCCCCGAACTTGGGCACCAGCCCGAACGCGATCGCGATGAGGCCCGCGATGTAGTAGGCGGCCGTGGAGTAGACCTTGGTGGCGGCCATGACGCCGATGTTCTCGGCGTAGGTGGTGGTGGGCGAGCCGCCGACGGCGCTGGTGACCACGGTGGCGAGTCCGTCGGCGGCGACGGCGCGGCCCACGTACGGGTCGACGTCGGTGCCCGTCATCTCGCCGACGGCCTTGACGTGGCCGATGTTCTCGGCGACGAGCGCGATGACCGCGGGCAGCACCAGCAGGACGGCCGAGGCCTCGAAACCGGGCCAGTGGAAGTCCGGCCAGCCGAACCACGGCGCCTCCGCCACCTTGCCGAGGTCGACGCGGAAGTGCGCCGCGACCTGGACGGCGCCGTCGTCGTAGGCGGGCACCATGCCGAACAGCCGGTCGGCCGCCCACGAGAGCACGAACCCCGCCACGAGCCCGACGAGGATGCCGATCCGGCCGAGGAACCCCTTGAACGCCACCACGACCACGAACGTGATCAGCATCGTGACCAGCGCCATCCACTGGTCCTGCGGCCAGTAGACGTCGGCCACCACGTACGCCAGGCCGAACCCGATGAGCATGACCACCGCCCCGGTGACCACCGGCGGGAACACCCGGTTGATCACCCGGACGCCGAGGAAGTGCACCGCCAGCCCCACCAGCGCCAGCACGAGCCCGGCCACCAGGATCGCCCCGGTGACGATCGCGTCGGCCCCGGCCGTGTCGCCGCCGAACAGCGCCCGCACGGCCAGCACCCCGCCCACGAACGACGCGCTGGTGCCCAGGTAGCTGGGCACCTTCCCCTTCACGATCAGCAGGAACAGGATCGTCGCGACCCCGGACATCATGATCGCCACGTTCGGGTCGAGCCCCATGACGAGCGGGAAGACGAACGTCGCCCCGAACATCGCCACCACGTGCTGGGCCCCGAACCCGGCCATGCGGGGCCAGCTCAGCCGCTCGTCAGGCCGTACGACCTCGCCGGGAGCCAGGTGTCTGCCGTCGCCGTGTCTGGTCCATCTCAGAGCCATGCGAGCCCCTCTTCGCCCGGACCGCCTTGCCGCGTTGCGGGCACATTAGGCCCGCCCGCGCGCACGTACACGGGCATGATCTGCCAAAACTGCGCGGCTGACCAGAGATCAGGCTTCCCGGCGCGGCCGGGCCAGGTGAAGCAGGTGGTAGCCGGCCAGCAGCACGATCGTGCCCAGCGCGATGCCGCTCAGCGCGAACGTGTCGGTGACCGGGAAGGCGACCGGGCCGATCGCGCAGATGATGCCCGCCCCGGTGGGCAGCAGGTTGACCGGCTCGGCCAGGTCGACCTTGTTCTCCATCCAGATCCGCGCGCCGAGCAGCCCGATCATCCCGTACAGGATGGTCGTGACGCCGCCGAGCACCCCGTCGGGGGTGGCGGCGATGAGCGCGCCGAACTTGGGGCACAGCCCGAACAGGATCGCGATCACGGCGGCGATGTAGTAGGCGGCCGTGGAGTAGACGCGGGTGGCGGCCATGACGCCGATGTTCTCGGCGTAGGTGGTGGTGGCCGGGCCGCCCACCGACGTGGCGACCACCGTGCCGACGCCGTCGGCCAGCACCGCCCGGCCCATGTAGGCGTCGACGTCGGTCCTCGTCATCTCGCCGACGGCCTTCACGTGGCCGACGTTCTCGGCGATGAGCGCGATCACCACCGGCAGCACCAGCACGACGGCCGACACCTCGAACGCGGGACCGTGCAGCTCCGGCAGCCCGAACCAGTCGGCCTCGGCGACCTTCGACAGGTCCACCCGGTAGCGCTCGGTCGTCGCGCCGCTCGCGTCGGGCGTGGCGATCTTCCCGCCGACCAGGTCCCACACGTACGACAGCGCGAACCCGAACACCAGGCCCAGCAGCACGCCGATCCGGCCGACGAAGCCGCGGAACAGGCCGACGAACACCAGCGTCGCCACCATCGTCAGCAGCGCCACCCAGGGATCGCGCGGCCAGTAGTTGTCGGCCGCCACGTACGCCATGCCGAACCCGATGAGCATCACCACGCCGCCGGTCACCACCGGCGGGAACACTCGGTGGATGATCCGCACCCCCAGCAGGTGGATCGCCAGCCCGGCCGCCGCCAGCACGACGCCCACCACCAGCAGCGCGCCCGTCACGGTCGCGCTGTCGCCGCCGCCCGCCCGGATCGCCACCACCGCGCCCACGAACGACGCGCTCGACCCGACGTAGCTCGGCACCCTGCCCTGCACGACCAGCAGGAAGATGATCGTCGCGACGCCCGACATCATCACGGCCAGGTTCGCGTCCAGGCCCATGAGCAGCGGGAACACGAACGTCGCGCCGAACATGGCGATGACGTGCTGCGCCCCGATCCCGGCCGTCCTGGGCCACGACAGCCGCTCGTCCGGCTTGACCACCTCGCCCGGCGTCAGCCTCTTGCCGTCGCCGTGCAGTTTCCACCCGAGCGCCATCCGCGTGCCCGTCCTCTCCGTAGTTCCGGAGAGCACAATAGGGGGTGACCTGCGATGTCAGTTCACGTGGATCTCGAAACCGTCGCCGCTGACCACCTGGCCGGAGCGGATCTTGCACGTCTTCCTGAGCTCCACCTCGCCGTCGACCAGCACCAGGCCCTCGGCGATCAGATGCTTGGCCATGCCGCCCGTCTCGGTGACGCCGCAGTATTTCAGCAGGTCGCACAGCGGGATGAAGTCGTCGCGCAGCTCGAATTCCAGGTCCACGGAGAGCAAGCCTAGATGCCGCGCATGCGCAGCACGTGCAGGGCCAGCGTCAGGTTGAGGCGCAGGTGGGGGTCGTCGGTGAAGTTGCCCAGCAGGCGCTCCAGCTTGCCGATGCGGTAGCGCAGCGTGTTGTAGTGGAAGTGCAGCCGCCGGGCGGTCTCGGCCACGTTGAGGTTCGTCTCCAGCAGGACCTGGAGGGTGCGGCGCAGGTCGGCGTTCTCGGCGTCGGCGTCGGACGACAGCGGGCCGAGCGTCTCCTTCACGAACGCGTGCAGCTCGTCGGTGTCGCTGACCAGCGACAGCAGCCGGTAGACGCCGAGCTGGTCGAAGTGCGCGACCGCGCCGGGGCCGTGCAGCTGGCGGCCGACGCGCGCCGCCTTGAGCGCCTGCGTGTACGCCTCGGGCAGCGTCGCCACCCCCGGGCTCGGGCGGGAGGTGCCGGTGGAGAACGTCGCCGGCGGCACGTCGGCGAACCCGGCGGCGGCGTCCCTGGCGAGCCTGGACGCGTCCACCTCCGCGCCCACCACGGCCACCACCTCGTGCGAGAAGCCCGCGACCGCGCCGCCCGGGTCGTGGCGGCGCAGCGCGGCCGTCCAGCAGGTGACCAGGCGGTCCTGGGCGGTGCGCTCGTCGCTGTCGGGGTCGAGCTCGGCCACCAGCACCGTGACGGGCCGCTCCAGGTCCCAGCCGAACGCCCGCGCCCGCGCCGCCACCCGCTCGGCCGTGCCGGCCCGGCCGGTGAGCACGTCGCGCAGGAAGTCGGCCCGGTACTTCGACTCGACGGCGTGGACGGCCTCCTGGCGGGTGACGGCCAGCGCCGCGACCGTCGCCGCCCGTTCCAGGATGCCGACGTCGCTGTCGCGGATCGCCCCGGCGGGGCTGTAGGCGACGATCCGGCCGTGGTGGTGCCCGCCCGCCGTCACCGGCACCGACGCCATCACCCGCCCGCGCGGCCCCGCCCCCGGCTGACCCGCCTGACCCGGCTGACCCGGCTGCCCCTGGCCGGCCGAGGCCGGGAGGCCGTCGTGGGCGGCCGACTCGCGCAGCGCCGCCACGTGCTCCCGCGGGCCCGCCGCAGCCAGCACCCGGCCGCGCCCGTCGACCGCCGCCACCGCCACGTCCAGCAGGGCCGCCACCTCGGCGGTCACCTCGTCCAGCCCGCCGCCCGCCAGCACCACCTGCACCAGCGCCCGGTGCGCCTCCTCCGCCCGCACCAGCACCGCCGCCTGCCGGTTGAGGATGTCGGTCAGCACCTGGTTGAGGATGTCGTCGAAGCCGACGTCGTTCGGCAGCAGGATCAGCGGGAAGCCCAGCCGCTCCGCCTGCTCGGCCATCTCCGCGGGCAGCTCGTCCACGTAGCGGCCCAGCTTGATCCCCAGCGCCGCCAGCCCGCGCTCGTCCAGGTCGGCGACCAGGCGGCCGAGCGACTGCGGCGTGTTGCGCAGCGGGTAGCCCGTCGTCAGCAGCAGCTCGTGCGGCTTGACCCAGGCCAGGATGTCGGGCACCTCCATGACGTTGAGGCGCTGCACGATGCGGCCCAGCCCGCGCTCCCCCGCGATCAGCCGGGCGCCCGCGAGCGTCGACACGCCCAGCACCTCCCCGACGGACACGCCGTGAATGATCGTTCCGGTGCTGGCGAGACGGACCGGGGGCTCCATGGGGTGATTGTGACCCGAGAAACGTCTGGCAGGAAGAGCCAACCTTCCCGCTGACTGTTGGCAAATTTCTCCGTACGGAGGGTTGCCCGGCGCGTTCTACGGTCAGGTCCAAGGTCGATAGGGAGGTCCGGTGACGGTCGGCACTCACGCGGGGCGCGCACGCGCCCACGTCACGGGCGCCGCCAGCGCGGCCGTGCGGCCCGTCCTGGAGGCGCCCCGGCGGCCCGCCCGGGTGCTGGCCGCCTTCGCCGCCGGGATCTACCTGGAGGTCAGGACCGACCTGGAGCCGTCGGTGATCGCGGTCATCACGGGCGGGGCGTCCCGGCTGCCCAACTCCGTCCTCCTCTCCGCTCCCCTGCCGCACGTCACCGTGGGCGACGACGCCCACGTCGGCGACGGGTCCGTCGAGCTCGGCCGGCTCAGCCTGCGCGCCCGCCGCTGGTGGGACCCCGCCCCGCCCCTCGGCCCCGTCGACCCGGCCCGCCTCGCCGCCGTGACGCTCCCGCCTCCGCCCGCGGGGCCCGCGCTCGCCGGGCACCCCGCCGTCGATCTGCTGGCCGTGAGCTGCGCGTCCGGGCGGCTGGTCGGCGCGGTCACCGCCGCCGAGCAGCTCGTCGGCCTCGGGCCGGGGCTCACCCCGAGCGGCGACGACGTGCTGGCCGGGCTGCTGGTGACGCTGCGCCACCTCGGCGCCGCGACCGGCGCCGGGCAGGCGGTCAAGCTCGCCGGCTGGCTCGCCGCCGCCGTCACCTACGACGCCCGCACCCGCACCACGCCGATCTCCGCGACGCTGCTGCACTGCGCGGCGCGCGGCCAGGCCGGGCCCGAGGTCGTCGCCGTCCTGCGCGCCCTCGCCGGACGCCAGGCGCTCGAACCGGCCCTGCGCCGCCTCCACGCCCTCGGCCACACCTCCGGCGCCGACCTCGCCCAGGGCATCGCCATCGGCCTCGACGCCGTCCTCGCCCTGGGCGGCCGCCGATGACCCGCCCCCTGGGCGCGCGCCCTTCCACGCGGGACCGGCGTCCCGTCCCCGTGCGCCGCGCCGGAGGGGCGTCCCGCCCGCTCGGGGGGCCGCCGCCCCCTGGGTTTCCGTACGGGGTTCCCGGTCCTGGGGGTCGGCATGGGTGATGCGGTGTTCGTGCGCCGGGGCGTCTACCACGACTCGGTGACGCTCATGCGGGCCGGTACGGGCCTGCCGGGGGCCGAGGTGGCGGTGGTGGCGATGGCCACGCAGCTGAACCTCGGCCTGGCCCGCGACCTGGGCTTCGACGTGCCCGCGGCGGACCCGGGCGACCTGCTGGTGGCCTTGCGGGGCGACGACGTGGCCGGGGCCGCCGAGGAGCTGGACCGGCGGCTCACCGAGCGGGCCCCGCCGGGCCGGGAGGCGGAGCAGCCGCCGCGCACCACCCGGTCGGCCGCCAGGTCGCCCGCCGACCTGGTGCTGGTGTCGGTGCCGGGCGAGCACGCGTTCGCCGAGGCGCTGGACGCCGTGGAGGCCGGGCTGCCGGTGATGATCTTCAGTGACGGGGTGCCCGTGGAGCAGGAGCGGCTGCTCAAGGAGCGGGCGGACGAGCGCGGGGTCCTGGTCATGGGCCCCGACTGCGGCACCGCCGTGATCGGCGGGGTCGGGCTGGGCTTCGCCAACGTGCTGCGGCCCGGCCCGGTGGGCGTGGTCGCCGCGTCGGGCACCGGGGCGCAGCAGGTGACGTGCCTGCTCGACCTCGCCGGGGTGGGGGTCAGCCATGTGCTGGGGGTCGGCGGGCGGGACCTGTCGGCGGAGATCGGCGGCCGGTCCACCGTGCGGGCGCTGCGCATGCTGGACGACGACCCGGCGACCGAGCTGATCGTGCTGATCTCCAAGCCGCCGTCGCCCGAGGTGGCGGCGGCCGTACGGGAGGTGGCGGGGGCGCTGCGCACGCCGGTCGTGACGGCCGTGCTCGGCGGGGACGCCGACCTGACGTCGGCGGCCGAGGAGGCCCTGCGGGCGCTGGGCGTGCCGGTGCCCGACTGGCCGTCGTGGACGGCCCTTGGCGACGTCGCAGATTCCAGCGGAGACGGGATCGGAGACGGGACCGGGGGCGAGCGGGCGCTGGTCGGCGTGTACTCCGGGGGCACGTTGTGCGCGGAGGCGGCGGCGGTCGCGGGCCGGGGGGAGTTCACCGACTACGGGGACGACGTTTACACGCGGGCGCGTGCGCATCCGATGATCGACCCGACGCTGCGGCTGGAGGCGTTGCGGAAGGTGCCGCCGGACGCGGTGGTGCTGATGGACGTGGTGCTCGGGCACGGGGCCGACCCCGACCCGGCAGCCGCACTGGCCCCGGCGATCGCGGCGTCCCCGGCCACGGTCGTGGTCGCGCTGGTCGGCACCGAGGGTGACCCCCAGGGGCTCCGGCGGCAGGCCGAGACCCTCCGGGCCGCCGGGGCCGCCGTCTTCGCCTCCAACGCCCGCGCCGCCCGCTTCGCCGCCACCACCGCCAGCCGCCCCCCATCCCCTGCCCCCGCTTCCGGTCCCGGTCCCGGTCCCGGTCCCGGGGCTCCCCGGGCCGCCGCTCCCGGCCCTGGGTCCGGTCCCGGTGTCCTCGGGGCCGCCGCTCCGGTCCTCAGAGCGCCCGGGGCCACTCGCCTCGACGCCGGTCCCGGTCCCGGAGAGCCCGGGGCCGCCGCTCACGGCCCTGGGTCCGGTCCTGGTTCCGGGTCCGCGCCTGGAGGGGTTTGGCCGGGGTCGGTTACGGAGGTGTCGTGATGGTGCTGGACGGGCCGCCGAGGGTGATCACCGTGGGGGCCGAACCGCTGGCGGAGGCGTTGCGGGAGCAGGCCGCCGACACCGTGCCCGTGGCGTGGCGGCCGCCGATGGCGGGGACGGCCGAGGCGCTGGGGCGGGTGCTGGCGGATCCGCGCAGGCGGGCGGCCAACGAGCTGGCGGTGCGCCGGATGACCGGTGCCCGCCCGTACCTGGCGGGGGTGCGGCGGGCGTCGGAGCTGCTGCGGCTGCCCAGGGGCATGTTCCTGCACGCGGGCCCGCCGATCACGTGGCGGCGGGCGTCGGGGCCGCTGCGCGGGGCGCTGATCGGCGCGATGCTGCTGGAGCGGTACGCGCCGGACGAGCGGGCCGCCGAGCAGGCGCTGGCCTCGGGTGACGTCCTGCTGGAGCCGTGTCACGGGCACGGCGCGGTGGGGCCGATGGCGGGGGTGGTCAGCCCGTCGATGTGGCTGTTCGAGGTGCGGGACGACGAGCACGGCGGCGTCGCGTACTGCTCGCTCAACGAGGGCCTGGGCAAGGTGCTGCGGTACGGCGCGTACGGGCCGGAGGTGCTGGAGCGGCTGCGCTGGATGGACACGGTGCTGGGCCCGGTGCTGTCGGCGGCGGTGGAGCTGGCGGGCCCGATCGACCTGCGGGCGATGATCGCACAGGCGTTGCAGATGGGCGACGAGCTGCACAACCGCAACCGGGCGGCCACCTCGCTGCTGCTGCGGGAGCTGGCTCCGGCGGTGGTCGACGCGGCTCCGGCGAACGCGTCGGACGTGCTGCGGTTCATCGCGGGCAACGACCATTTCTTCCTGAACGCGGCGATGGCGGCGGCCAAGGTGAGCACCGACGCGGCGCGGGACGTGCCGGGCTCGTCGCTGGTGGTGGCGATGGCGCGCAACGGCACGGACTTCGGCGTGCAGGTGTCGGGGCTGGGGTCGCGCTGGTTCACCGGCCCGGCGGGGGTGCCGGACGGGCTGTTCCTCGGCGCGTACGGGCCGGGCGACGCGAACCCGGACATCGGCGATTCCACGATCACGGAGACGTCGGGCCTGGGCGGGTTCGCGATGGCGGCGGCCCCGGCGATCGTGCGGTTCGTGGGCGGGGAGGTGGCGGACGCGGTGGCGGCGACCCGGTCCATGTACGAGATCACGCTGGCGGAGCATCCGGCCTACCAGATCCCGGCGCTGGGCTTCCGGGGGACGCCGGTGGGGATCGACGTGGCGCTGGTCGCCAGGACCGGGCTGCTGCCCGTGGTCAACACGGGCATCGCCGGGCGTGTCGCGGGCACCGGGCAGGTGGGGGCGGGGCTGGTGAGCCCGCCCGCCGAGGCGTTCACCAGCGCGCTCGCGGCCCTTGCAGGCTGACGTATCGGCAGGTCAGGGCTTCTGTAAGGAAGGTTTGGCTTCACACCCGGAATGGCCTGCCTATATCGTGGCGAATCTCATTAATCTGGAACGTATGCCGCGACGCAGGTAACAGATGGGGGCGTGACATGGCAGCCGACCGCGTACTCAGCGGCCCCGGCGCCGAGGGCGGCGCCTCACAGAGCCAGGGCCGCCTGATCGGCCGCCGTTACCGCCTGATGTCGCCGGTGGGCCGGGGCGGCATGGGCATGGTGTGGCACGCCCACGACGTCCTGCTCGCCCGGGACGTGGCGGTCAAGGAGCTCATCCTGCCGTTCGGCCTGGACCACGCGGGCAAGCAGGTGGCGCACCGGCGGATGCTGCGCGAGGCGCGCTCGGCGGCCCGGCTCACGCACCCGGGCATCATCACCGTGCACGACGTCGTCGAGGAGGACCGCCGCCCGTGGATCGTCATGGAGCTGGTCCGCGCCTGGTCGCTGGAGCAGGCGGTGCGGCAGGGCGGCCCGCTCCCGGTGGTCCAGGCGGCCGAGATCGGCATCCGGGTGCTCGACGCGCTGCGGCACGCGCACTCGGCCGGGATCCTGCACCGTGACATCAAGCCGGGCAACGTGCTGCTCACCGCCGACCGGGTGGTGCTGACGGACTTCGGCATCGCCGCGATCGAGGGCGACGTGACGATCACGCAGACCGGCCTGCTCATGGGCTCGCCCGCCTACATCCCGCCGGAGCGGCTGTCGGGCCAGCCGCTGACCCAGGCGGCCGACCTGTGGTCGTTCGGGGCGACGCTGTACGCGGCGGTCGAGGGGCGGCCGCCGTACGAGGGGCCGGACGCGATCGCGGTGCTCGGCACGGTCCTCACGCAGGAGCCGAACCCGCCGCAGCGGGCGGGCGCGCTGCGGCCGGTCATCGACGGGCTGCTGCGCAAGAACCCGGCCGAGCGGCTGACCTCCGACCAGGTGGTGGAGCAGCTGGAGCGGGTGCTGCGCGCGCACGGCTCGGCCCGCCCGCGCGTCCCGGACGTGCCGCCGCCCCCGCCGCTGCCGCCCGACCCGGACTTCGGCGCGGGCGAGCCGCCGTCAATGCCGCCGTCCGGGCCGCCGTCGGAGCCGCCGTCCGGGCCGCTGCCGTCGCGGATCGTGGAGACCCCGTCGGGTCCGGTACGGGTCCCGTACGATCCGCTCGGCAGCTCGTCCGGCGGGTACGCGGTGGCGGGCCCGGCCGGCGGGCACCCGACCGACCAGCTCAGGCAGCCGCCGGTGGCGGACGGCTTCGACGCGTTCGGCAGCCGCTCAGGACCGCACCGCGTCCCCGAAGACTCGTCGGGCTCGTACCCGCTGCCCGACCCCTCGTCCGGTTCGTACCCGCTGCCCGACCCTGCGTCGGGCTCGCACCGCATCCCCGACATGTCCGGCCTGCACGACACGTCCGGGCCGCAGCGGATGCCGGAGGAGACGCCCGGGCCGCAGGAGGCGCCGTTCGTGGCGCGCGGCCTGCTCGACGGCCCGTCGAACCCGCCGCTGGGCGGCTACCCGAACGTGGACGACGACGAGCCGTCCGCACCGCCGATCCTGCCGCTGACCAGCGACAGCCGGACCGCCGGCAGGTCCGCGCCGTGGCCGCTGGCCTCCCCCGACGACCTGCGCGACCAGTCCAGGGACCTGTCGCGCGAGATGCCGCACAGCCGCCTGGCCACGCTGCCGGGCGTGGCGCACCGCCAGACCAGGAGCAGGCGCAGGCCGGACGACTCGGGCAACGCCTGGGTGCGCGGCGGCAGGCCGACGCCGCTGCTGCTCCTCACGGCCGTGGCCGCCGTGGTCGCCGTCGTGGCGGCGCTGGTGCTGCTCTCCACCGGCGGCACGACGGAGCCGGCGGTGAGCGCGTCCCCGACGGCGAGCGCCGCCGACGCCGCCCCCTCGCCCGTCCCCGACGGCTACCGGGAGCACACCCCGCCCGGCTTCACGGTGGCGCTGCCGGACAGCTGGAAGCTGACGTCGTCGGGCGACGAGGCCACGTTCACCGGCCCGAAGGACTCGGGCCTGACGATCGAGGTGGAGCAGGCGACGCCGCAGGCCGACGGCGGCCTGTCGGAGCTGACCCGGCGCGAGGCCGACGGCGGCGTCGACGCCTACATCCAGGTCCAGCTCCAGGCGGTGAAGTACCGCGGCTGGAAGGCGGCCGACTGGGAGTACACCTACACGACCGGCAACGGCGTCCCCATGCACGCCCTGACCAGGCACGTCACGATCGACGAGCGGACCGCGTACACGATCGCGTTCACGATGCCCGAGCTGCGGTGGGACGACGAGGCGGACACCCGCAAGGTCTTCCTGGACACCTTCCGCGAGACCACCTGATCGCCCCCTGTTACGGTCGCGGCATGGAGCTGGCGAACATCTACTTCTATCCGGTCAAGTCCACCACCGGTCACGAGCTGCGCAGCGCCGAGGTGGAGCCGTGGGGGCTGGCCGGTGACCGGCGCTACCTGGTCGTGGACGAGGCCGGCGAGCCGCTGACGGCGCGTGAGTTCCCGGTGATGCTGTCGTGCGTGGCGCGGCCGGACGGCGGCACGATCACGCTGACGGCGCCGGGCGCCACCCCGTTGCGGGTCACGCCCACGGCGGCGCGGGTCATGGTCAGCGTGTGGGGGACGCCGGTGGAGGTGACCGACTGCGGCGACGACGCGGCGGCCTGGCTGACGGCGCTGATCGGCCGGCCGGCGCGGCTGGCCTGGCTGGACGATCCGACCCGGCGTCCGGTGGACCCCGCCTACGGCCGCGCGGACGACCGGGTGAGCCTGGCCGACGCCTACCCGCTGCTGCTGACCACGACGGCGTCGCTGGAGCAGCTCAACACCTGGGTGGCGGCCACGGCCGCCGAGCTGGGCGAGCCGGAGCCGCGGCCGCTGTCGATGCGCAGGTTCCGGCCGAGCGTGGTGGTCTCCGGGTCCGAGCCGTTCGCCGAGGACGCGTGGAAGCGGGTCCGGATCGGGGAGGTGGAGTTCAGGGGCGTCAAGCTGTGCGACCGGTGCGTGCTGACGACGGTCGACCCCGACACGTGGACCAAGGGCAAGGAGCCGATCCGCACGCTGGCCCGGCACCGCCGGTGGGACGGCAAGACCTGGTTCGGGCTCAACCTCATCCCCGACGGCACGGGCACGATCCGCCAGGGCGACCGGGTGACGGTGCTCTGAGCGCATCGGGACGGCCGACTGTCCTGTTTGGGGCCATCTCTGGGGTTATGCGAGACTTCACGGGTGACCAGCGCCCCCCCCAATGCTGAAATTTCGCCCTCTGGCCGGATCCGTGGCATCCAGCGCCGCATCCTCGTCGTGCTGTCGGCGGCGCAGATCGTGGGCGGGGTGGGCGTCGCCGTCGGGCTGGCCCTCAGCTCGGTGGTCGTCGACGACCTGTCGGGCTCGACGGTGATCAGCGGCTTCGCCGGGACCGCCACCGTGCTCGGCGCGGCGCTGCTGGCGCTGCCCAACCGCCAAGGCCGCGGGCCGCAGCGGACGCCGGGCCGGGCTGGCGCTGGCCTACCTGGCGGCACTGCTCGGCTGCGTGATCTCGGTGGCGGCCATCAGCATCGGCAACTGGCCGCTGCTGCTGGCCGGCCTGGTGCTGGTGGGCGGCGGCAGCGCCGGGAACCTGGCGGCCCGCTACTCGGCCACGGACCTGTCGCCGCCCGGCCACGCGGCCAGGCATCTGTCTCTGGTCGTCTGGGCGGCCACGTTCGGCTCGGTGGCGGGCCCGAACCTGGCCGAGCCCGCCGACCGGATCGGCATGGAGAGCCTGGGGCTGGTGGAGAAGGCCGGGCCGTTCGCGTTCGCGGCGCTGGCGTTCGCGGTCGCACTGGTGATCATCCTGGCGGGCCTGCGCCCCGACCCGCTCAGGCTGGCCCGCGAGCTCGACGGCACGCAGCCGACGGGCCAGGGCGGCAAGCGGACCGTCCGCACCGCCTGGCGCACGCTGCGCACGACGCCGATGGCCCGCAACGCGCTGGTGATGATCGCGGTCAGCCACACGGCGATGGTCTCGATCATGTCGATGACGCCGGTGAAGCTGCACCACGACGGCTCGTCCCTGGACGTGATCGGCATCGTGATCAGCCTGCACATCGCCGGCATGTACATGATGTCGCCGGTGGTCGGCTGGCTGGCCGACAAGGCGGGCCGGGTGCCGGTGCTGATGCTCGGCATGGGGCTGCTGCTGGCCTCGGCGGCGCTGGCGGGCACGGCCGGGCACCGGGTGTGGCAGGTGACGCTGGCGCTGTTCCTGCTCGGGCTGGGCTGGTCGTGCGGGCTGGTGGCGGGGTCGGCGCTGGTCAGCGAGTCGGTCGCGCTGGAGGCCCGGCCCGCCGTGCAGGGCCTGTCGGACCTGCTCATGAACGTGTGCGGCGCCACCGGCACGATCATCGCCGGGGCGATCGTGGGCGGCCTGTCGTACGGGGTGCTCGGGCTCGTGGTCGGGGTGATGGTGACCGCGGCCGGGCTCTGGCTGGTGGTCGTCCGGCGGCGCGCCGCCGACGCGGCGCCCGCCTAGGATCGGCTACTTCGCGTCGGCGTAGCAGCTCACCGCGACGGTCTCCATCGGGAAGCGGACCGGGGTCGGCCCGAACAGCAGCCTGCTCGCCTCCGCCGCGGCGGCCGACACCGCGGCCATGACCTCGCCCGCCCGGTCGAGCGGGCAGTGCACGATGACCTCGTCGTGCTGGAAGAACACCAGCCTGGCCGGGTCGGGCAGCATCCCGCGCAGCACCGCCATGAGGGCCAGCGCCCACTCGGCGGCCGTGGCCTGCACGACGAAGTTGCGGGTGAAGCGGCCCCGGTCGCGGGCCGCCCGGCCGCCCTCGGGCCCGGACACCAGCTCCCGCCAGCGACCGGACGGCGGCGGGCTGGTGCGCCCGAGCCAGGACCGCACCACCCGCCCGTCCTCGCCCGCCTTGGCCGCGTCCTCGACGAACTGGTAGGCCCGGGGGAAGCGCTGGCGCATCACAGCCAGCAGCTTGGCGGCGTCGCCGCTGGTGCCGCCGTACATGGCCGACAGCATCGCGATCTTGGCGTGGTCGCGCTCGCCGCCGAACGCCTGGGCGAGGGCCGCGTAGAGGTCGATCTCCCCGGCCGCCCTGGCCAGCCCGGCGTCACCCGCCATCGCGGCCAGCACCCGGGGCTCGAGCTGGGCGGCGTCGGCGACGACGAGGGTCCAGCCGTCGTCGGCCATCACCACGCGCCGCATCACCTTGGGGATCTGCAGGGCGCCGCCGCCGCTGGTCGCCCAGCGGCCCGACACGACGCCGCCCACCACGTACTCGGGCCGGAAGCGCCCGCCGCGCACCCACTGGTCGGCCCACGCCCAGCCGTGGAAGCTGAACAGCCGGGCCAGCTCCTTGTAGGCCAGCAGCGGCGCGACGGCCGGGTGGTCGACCTTCTTGAGCTCCCACGAGCGGGTCGTCTTGAGCGCCACGCCCGCGCCCTTGAACGCCTTGACGAGCTGCTGCACCGAGTCGGGGTTGACCGGGTGGCCGAACGCCGCCGCCACCTCGTCGGCCAGCGCCTGCAGCCGGGCCGGGCGCATGCCGTGGACCGGGCGCGGCCCGAGCAGCTCGGTGAGCAGGGCGTCGTGCACGTCGCGCCGCCACGGCATGCCGTCGTGGCCCATCTCGGCGGCGATCAGCGCCCCGGCGGACTCGGCGGCCACCAGCAGCCGGAACCGCCCGGGGTCGGGCAGCGCCTCGATCCGGCGGAGCTGGTCGCCGAGCACCTCGGCGACCGCCTCGGCGGGCAGCGGCTCGGGCTCGAACAGGGTGCCGGGCACGCTCGGCTGGTCGTCGGGCACGGGCAGCCCGCGCAGCCTGGCGTGGGCGGCCCTGGCCGACCTGGGCTCGCCGTAGCGGCCCTCGTATGCGAGCAGCAGGCCCTCGGTGAGGGCGAGGTCGTGGCAGCGCGAGACCCGCACCCCGGCCGTGAGCAGCGGCGGGTAGGACTCGCGCGTGTCGGCCCACACCCAGCGCGGCCGCTCCCGCTCCAGCTCGCGCACGGCCCGGGCCGGCGGGCCCGGCAGGGGCGCCTCGCCGATCCGCAGGACCGTCTCTCCCGCCACCACCGCGTACACGCCCCCCAGAGTGCCAGGCGGCTACGACAAAGCGATGCTCACCTCGTCCTCCAGCGGCGGGTCCTCCTCCTGCTTGCGGCATCCGGTGGCGGCGAAGCAGCGGATGGTCACCCGGTCCGGGGTGACCGAGAGGTGCAGGAACTGCTTGAAGAACGGCGGGGTGTCCCAGTCGGAGAACTCCGACAGGTAGCGGTGGAAGACCTGGCCCACCGGCAGCCGGAACGGCCACGGCCAGGAGCCGAGCAGCCGCGCCGCCCACCGCATCCGCCGCGTCACCGTGACCTGGCCGAGCGGGCGCACGGGGGTGTTCTTGATCTGCTCGGACATGATGCAGGCGGCCTCGTCCGGCGTCAGGTAGATCCACTTCATCCGCAGCCGCCTGGCGTAGAGCTGGCTGTAGAACGACAGCGAGTCGCCGCGCAGCGGGTAGCAGCGGAAGTCGTCCTCGTGCACGCCGCCGGCGTCGACCCGCCGGATGGTGTGGGTGGCGTGCATGAAGGCGCCGCTGCCGCCGGAGACGATGTACTGGATGACCCGGTCGCCGACCTTGACCGGGTAGCGCTGGTAGTTGTGCACGTCGCCGCCGATGGCCGCCACGTAGCGGTGGGCCGGGTCGCGGACGATGTCGTCGATCGTGCCGCCGCCCTCCAGGGGCGAGGGCTTGTAGTCGTTGCGCGTGTAGATCGGCTTGCCGGTGACGAGGATCTTGGGGCGCGGATCGAGGGAGACGCGGCGCAGCCAGTCGGCCTGCTCGGCGTCGATCGCGCCCCTGATGCCGGTGTCGACGCCGACGACGAGCAGCGACGGGCTCTCGATGACCCAGTACGGGCCGGGCTGGGTGGCCTGCTGGGCGGGCTTGCCGCGCAGGGCGCGGGCCTCGGCCAGGGCGCTCTCGTCGACGGTCTCGGGCTTGCGCCACAGCAGCCCGCGCAGCCCCCGGTCGGGCCTGGGCTTGAGCGGGGGCGCGTCGCAGAAGACCCGCATGAAGCCGCCGAGCCCGTCGTACCAGTCGTGGTTGCCGGGGATGGCGTAGATCGGCGCGTCGTAGTCCTTGTAGGGGCGGAAGAACTTGTCGCGGTACTCGTTGCCGGACCCGGCGGGGTAGACGACGTCGCTGGCGATCACCGCGAAGGCGGTGCCTGCGCCGATGTTGAGCATCCCGGGGACGACCGCGTACTGGGAGGCGTCGCCCTCGCCGGTGTCGCCCAGCAGCAGGAAGCTGAAGCTGTCGCCGAGCCCCGGCGTGATCGCGAACCTGTCGCCGGCGCCGCGTTCGCGCTGCGCCGCGACCCACCGGCGGCGCACCTCGCCGGACGGGTCGCCGAACAGGCCGGCGAGGATCTCGTTCCTTGACCTCCACAGCGTGCGTAAGTCGAGCCAGCTGAAGCCCTGCCGGTCGGGCCGCAGTCCGGCGTACGTGCCGATCTCCTGGCAGGCCCAGCCGGCACCCTCTTCGGACACCCGGGAGGACGCCTGCTTCCCCCGTTCTGCCGCGATTTCCACCATGACCACATCTTTGCCGTGCCGCCCGGGAAGCGCATCCTGAAACGGAGCGTGCCGTACCCGCCACAGAAGGTGCGCCATGGTGTAACCTCAATCGCCCCAAGCAAGCGGTTGTCGTCGCCAAGGAGGGCTCCCATGGCCCGGAACGGTTCCGATGACGCGCTCCGGCGGGGCACCACGGGGGTCGAGGCCGTCGAGGGCCTGCTCGCCTACGCGACGACTCGGCGCAGGTGGGGCGGGGGCGGGCTGCGCAGCGCCGACCGGGCCGTCGCGCTGAGCCGCGCCCTCGTGGCCGAGAACCCCGCCCACACGCCGCTGCTGGCCCGCGCGCTGCGCACGGCCGCCCGCCTGCACCTCGGCCACCGCCGCCCGGCCGACGCGCTGCCGCTGGCCGCGGAGTCGGTCGAGCTGGCCCGCCAGGCGGGCGGCCCCGCGCTGGTGCTGTCGCTGGCGTGCCTGGCCGAGGTGTACGAGTCGCTCCAGCGTTACGGCGACGCCGCCGCGGCCCTGTCGGAGGCCGACGGCCACACGCCGCCCGCCTAGGCGATCACCCCGGGGTTGAGCACGCCCGCCGGGTCCACCTGGGCCTTCACCGCGCGCAGGATCGCCGAGCCGAGCGGGCCCACCTCGGCGGCGTGCGCGTCACGGTGGTCGCGGCCCACACCGTGGTGGTGGGAGATCGTCCCACCGGCCGTCACGATGGCCTCGTTCGCCGCCCGCTTGGCCCGCTCCCACTGCGCCACCGGGTCGCCGTCCTGGGCGATGACGACGGTGAAGTAGAGCGACGCGCCGGTCTCGTACACGTGGGAGATGTGGCACATGACCAGCGGCGTGCCGAGCGCGCCGAGCAGCGCGAGCCGGACCGCGTCGTACAGCCGGGGCAGGCCGGACCAGAAGCCGGCCGTCTCCAGCGTCTCGACGGTGGCCCCGGCGGCGAGCAGCGAGTCGCGCAGGTACGGCGCCTCGAAGCGGCCGCGCGCCCACGACTCGCCGGGCTCCTCCCCCAGCGGCGCGCCGCCGAGGCCGGCCAGCACGGCGGCGACCTCGGCGCGGCGGGCCTCGGCGAGCGCGGCGGAGCCGCCGGCGGGCGTCTCGTGGCCGGCGATCAGCAGGCAGCCGGTGTCGCCGCCGCCGATGGCGTCGGGGCGGGCCAGGCCGATCATCGTCTCGGTCTCGTCCGACAGCCGCAGGACCGCCGGGAGCGCGCCGCCCTGGGCGAGCGCGCGCAGGGCGGCGGCGCCGGTGCCGAAGTCCGGCAGCCGCCAGCCCTCGAAGCCGCGGGCGGCGGGCAGGCGGCGCACGCGCAGGCGCAGCGAGGTGATGACGCCGAACGCGCCCTCCGAGCCGAGGACGAGCTGGCGCAGGTCGGGCCCGGCGGCCGACTTGGGGGCGCGGCCCAGCTCCAGCGTGCCCGCCGGGGTGGCGAGGGTGAGCCCGGCGACCATGTCGTCGAAGCGGCCGTAGCCCGCCGACGCCTGGCCGCTGGAGCGCGCCGCCGCGAACCCGCCGAGCGTCGCGTACTCGTAGGACTGGGGGAAGTGGCCCAGCGTGAGCCCGTGCGCGGCCAGCAGCCGCTCGGCCTCGGGCGCGCGCACGCCCGGCTCGAACGTGGCGATCATCGACTCGGCGTCGACGCCGGTGAGCCGGTCCATCCGGCCCAGGTCCAGGCTGATCACGCCGGCGAACCCGGGGCCCGGGGACGCCAGGCCGCCGACGACCGAGGTGCCGCCGCCGAACGGGATGACCGCGACGCGCTCGGCCGAGCAGAGCCGCAGCACCTCCGTCACCTCGTCATGGCCGCCCGGCCGCACGACCGCGTCGGGGGCGTCCGCGCCGTCGCCGGCGCGCAGGCGCAGCAGGTCCGGGGTGGACTTGCCGCGCGTGTGCCGGACGCGGGCCTCGCGGGAGGTGTCGACGTTCGCGGCGCCCACCAGGCCGGCCAGCGCCGTGAGCAGCCGTGGGGCGAGCGAGACGGGCGGCAGGCGTACGGACTCCAGGGTGGCGGCGGGCTCGGCCGGGGCGCGCACGCCGAGCAGGTCGCCCAGCAGCCGGGTGATCTCCTCGGGCAGGTCGCGGGCCTTGGCGGGGTCGCCCCACCCTGACCAGAGCATGGGTTCGGTTGGCACGCATACACTGTGACACATGCCGTCGATTCGTCACAATGAGGGCGTCCTGGACGCGGCCCGGGACTGCGTGCTGGCCTACGGGGTGCGGCGCACGACGCTGACCGACGTGGCGCGCCGGGCCGGGGTGTCGCGGATGACGATCTACCGCCACTGGCCGGACGTGCGCTCGCTGGTCGCGGACCTGATGACGCGCGAGTGGGTGGCGGCGATCGCCGGGCTGGACCTGTCGGACCCGGTGACGGCCGTGGTGACCGGGGTGCGGCGGCTGCGCGAGCACCCGCTGTGGCGCAAGATCGTCGAGGCGGACCCGGAGCTGCTGCTCCCCTACCTGCTGCACCGGCGGGGCGCCAGCCACGAGGCGGCCCTGGCGGCGCTGGAGCCCGCGCTGGGCGACGCCCGCAAGGCGCGGGCGGTGCTGCTGGTGGCGCAGGCGTGGCTGCTGTCGGCGCCGACGATGCTGGACCCGGTGACGCTCGACGAGCTGGACGCCGAACTGCGCACACTGCTGGAGGGTTACGTTGACTAAGCGAGACACCTCGCCGGACACCTCGCTGAACGCCGGCAGGAGGAGCCGCGAACTGGAGCTCGTGGCGGAGGAGCGGGTCGACGTGCTCGTCGTGGGGCTGGGCGCGACGGGCGCGGGGGCGGCGCTGGACGCGGCGTCCCGGGGGCTCAGCGTAGCGGCGATCGACGCCCACGACCTGGCGTTCGGCACGTCCAGATGGAGCTCCAAGATGATCCACGGCGGCCTGCGCTATCTCGCCAAGGGCCAGGTCGGGGTGGCGTACGAGAGCGCGGTCGAGCGCGGCTTCCTGCTCAGGCGCACGGCCCCGCACCTGGTCCGGGCGCATCCGTACGTGCTGCCGCTGACGCGGGAGGTGTCGCGGCGGCAGCAGGCGCTGGTGATGGCCGGCTACCGGCTGGGCGACGGGTTGCGCGCGGCGGCCCGCACGCCGCGGCGGCTGCTGCCCGGCCCGTCGCGGCTGACGGCGGAGCGCACGCGGCGGCTGGTCCCGGCGCTGGACGGCGAGGGCCTGCGCGGCGGGCTGCTGTCGTGGGACGGGCGGCTGCTGGACGACGCCCGGCTGGTCGTGGCCGTGGCCAGGACGGCGGCCGGGCAGGGCGCGCGGGTGCTGACCCGGTGCCGGGCGCTGGAGCTGACCGGCACGGGCGCGCGGGTGCGGGACGAATTGACCGGGCGCGAGTTCGCGATCAGGGCCCGGGTGGTGATCAACGCGACGGGCGTGTGGGCGGGCGGCCTGGACCCGTCGGTGCGGCTGCGGCCCTCGCGCGGGACGCACCTGGTGCTGCGGCCGGGCACGCTGCCGGGCATGTACGCCGGGATGCACGTGCCGATCCCGGGCGAGCGCAACCGGTTCGCGCTGGTGCTGCCGCAGCCCGACGGCCGGGTGCACGTGGGGCTGACGGACGTGGCGGTGGACGGGCCGGTGCCCGACGTGCCCGAGGCGCCCGAGGAGGACGTCAGGACGCTCCTGGAGGTGCTGAACGGGGTTGTCGGGGCTGAGGTGACACGGGAGGCGGTGGCGGGCGCGTACGCGGGCCTGAGGCCGCTCCTGGCGGCCGACGGACGGACGGCCGACCTGTCGCGGCGGCACGCGGTGCTCGCGGGCGACGGCGTGGTCACGGTGGTCGGCGGCAAGCTGACGACGTACCGGCGGATGGCCGAGGACGCGGTGGACCGCGCCGCGGAGCTGGCGGGGCTGCGCGCGGGCCGGTGCCGCACGGCCTCGCTCCCCCTGGTGGGCGCCGGGCCGGCGCGGCGGCCGTCGTCGGTGCCGGAGGGGGCGGCGGGCACGTGGCGGCGGCTGACCGAGCGCTACGGGGCCGAGGCCGCGGCGGTGTGGCCGCTCGTGCGCGACCACCCGGAGCCGGTCGGGCTCGGGTTGAGCGCGGGCGACCTGCTGTGGTCGGCGCGGCACGAGGGCGCGCTCGACGCCGCCGACCTGCTCGACCGGCGGACCCGGCTCGGGCTGGTGCCGGAGGACCGGCAGGCGGCGGCCGGAGCGGCGGAATCGGCGATCGCCTGACACCTCGCCATCCCGTTAGGTTAGTCTTACCTAATTCGCGGAAGGGGGACGGTGTGGCGAAGGGCTGTGAACACGCGGAGGGGTGCCACACCGGTGGCATACCCACCCTGGCCAGTGCGACGGTGGGGGCCAGGCTGTGGCTGCTCGTCGAGCACGAGGGCCCGTGGCCGGCCCGCCTGGAAAGCTCAGAACTTCCTGAGAACATCGCCAAACTCGTCACCAGAGCCCTCGAACGCGGTATCAGGCCGCAGCTGATCCGCCGTCCCGGACGCCGCACCCGCCCACGGAACCAGGACATCCGTGTGCTATTGGCGTACGGGGTCGGAGACGCGCCCTGGCTGGCCAGCGGTGTCGTCGCAGGTCCTGACGATCTTGACCTGGACGCGCTGGTGGCCGGAGTGGTCCCCGAGTCCTGCATACTTGAAGACGAGCCGGTATTTCTGGTGTGCACGCACGCCAAGCGCAACGCGTGCTGCGCCCGCATTGGATTGCCCCTCGCTCGGTCGCTGGCGGATTTTCTGCCGGACAGAGTGTGGGAAACGTCACACGTTGGCGGCGATCGCTACGCCGCCAACCTTGTGTGCTTGCCACACGGAATTTTCTACGGCAGCATGTCTCAGGCTGCTGCGATCGCAGCGGCAGACGCGTACCGGTCGGGCGAGGTCATTCTCGACCGTCTCCGGGGACGCGCAGGCATCCCTGAGCCATTGCAAGCCGTGGAGCACTTCGCCCGAGCCCATACGGGAGAGCGCTCCGTCGGCGCGGTGGCCGTGGAATCCTCAAGGTCGGACGGCGACGTCACCGAAGCCATCGTGCGCTGCGGAGACGTCCGGTTCCAGGTTGTGGTCAAGCCATCGGCGTGCCAAGCGCCGTGTGGCACGGGTTGCGCCGAGACGATCACCACCTACCGGCTGGTTTCGCTGGACAGGCTCACGCCTGTGCGGTACGCCACGCCAGCCCTCACCTGACCAAGGGAACATCACGGTCTCGCTTTGCGTTGGAACAGTGACGCCGAAAGCGTCCAATGCGGCTCAATTACCGAAATACCTCTCAAGAAGGTGGTTTTCTCATGTCTCAGGTACGTCGGCAGCTCGCCCGCCCGCGCCCCAGCTGGGGTTGGCAGGATGATGCCGCGTGCCGGGGTGAGGACCTCGTGCTCTTCTTCGGCCCTGACGGAGAGCGGCAGCCCGAGCGTGACGTACGTGAGCGGAAGGCCAAGGCGATCTGCGCCGGGTGCCCGGTCCGCAACGAGTGCCTGGACTACGCGCTGTCCCGTCCGGAGAAGTACGGCACGTGGGGTGGCCTGAACGAGGACGAGCGCGCCTCCGAGCGTCGCCGTCGCATGCGCCGCGCCGCCAGCGCCGGCATCTCCGCCGCCTGACACCCGGCAGCATTCCCCGCGCAGATCATCGCGTGATCACGCAGTTGTCCCGATGAACCGGAGCCTGGCACACCGCGCTCAGGCTCCGGCGAACCCGGTCGGGACAACTGCCTGATCAGGCAGCTCACCCCGCGCACGACGAAGCCGCCGTCCAATCCCGGACGGCGGCTTTCGCATGCCCTCGTTCAGACCGGCTCAGACCAGCAGGTCGTCGAACTCCCCGTCCTTGGCCCCGAGGACGAATGCGGTGATCTCCGCCCTGGTGTAGACCAGCGCCGGCCCGTCCGGGAAGCGTGAATTGCGCATCGCCACCTCGCCCGTGGGCAGGGGCGCCACCTCGACGCAGTTGCCGTTGGGATTGCTGCGCGCGCTCTTGCGCCAGACGACGGGCAGACGACGCGCGGGCGTTCCGTTGCGGAACTCAAGCATGGGGGCAGCTCCTCGGCCATACGGATGCACGTGCATCCGTGCTTACGAGCAGACAATACGGTGACGAGCCCATCGCCATATACGGGATGACCAAAAATCCGCTATGCCGTGGATCACACGCGTTTTCACCGGTCAAGCAGGCTCTCGAGGAACCGCCTGCTCTCCTTCGGCTCCTGAGCCTGCACGCTCAATCGGTCCATCACCTTGACGTAATGTTCGGACTCGGCCGCCTTGTCCAGATAGAGGGCGCTGGTGAGCTGCTCCATGTAGACCACGTCCGGCAGCTCGCGCTCCGGGAAGCGCAGGATGCTGAACGAGCCGCCCGCCGCCGCGTGCCCGCCCCGGTCGAACGGCATGACCTGCACCGTCACGTTGCGCTCCGCCGTCATGGCCAGCAGGTGCTCGATCTGCTCCCGCATGGCCTCCGGGCCGCCAGGCGCCCGCCGCAGCACAGCCTCGTCGATCACGGCCCACAGGTTGAGCCGGTCGTCCCCGGTCAGCCGCCGCTGGCGGGCCACCCGCAACTGCACCCGCCGGTCCAGCTCGTCCGGGGCCGCCCGCTCGTTGCCCAGCTCGATCACCGCCCTGGCGTAGGCCGGCGACTGCAGCAGACCGGGCACGAACTGGTTCTCGAACGTGCGGATGGCCGAGGCGGCGCCCTCCAGGCCGATGTACACCTCGAACCAGCTCGGCAGCAGATCACCGTACTTGTGCCACCAGCCCGGCGCGTTGGCCTGCTTGGCCAGCGCGATCAGCGGCGCCCGCTCGTCCGGGTCGGTGACCCCGTACAGCGTCAGCAGGTCGGCCACGTCGCGCTCCTTGAAGCTGACCTGGCCCAGCTCCAGCCTGCTGATCTTGGCGTGGGAGGCGCGGATCGAATAGCCGGCGTCCTCGCGCGAGATGCCGCGCTCGGTGCGCAGCCGGCGCAGCTGCGTCCCTAGCAGGATCCGCAGCACCGTCGGGCTCCCCGTCGAATGCTTCAGGATCGTGCTTCCGAGACCCTCGGCACTCTCGGCACTCTCTGCGCTCACGTCCATCGCTCCCAGATCATCTGCACGTGCAGATGCATTCTGCATCGGTAAACATCGAAAAGTCTTGCATCTGTGCCGCACGGTCGTAAAGATGGGGAATGGATCACCAGAAACCGCGCCTCGGGGGCCAAGGATGACGACTTTCGACGCCCGGCCGCAAGCCTCCAGCGCTACCCGGCCACCGGCGTGGCTGACGTCCGCGATACTGGACGGCCGCACCGGCGACGGCGACGCGGTCTTCCCCTTTCACGAACTCAGCTCGTTCGAGCCCGGGTGCGTGGCCATGGCCAGGCGATTCGTCGACCGCACGCTCGGCTCGTGGGGGGCGGAGCGGGCGGCCTTCGACGCCACCCTGGTCGTGTCCGAACTGGTGACCAACGCCATGCGCCACGGAGGCGGCGCCATCCAGCTCCGCCTCCTGCGCCACGGCGGCGAGGTGGCGTGCGTCGTCACCGACTACAGCTCCACGCCGCCGTCGCCCGCGGGCGCCGACATCTTCTCCGAGTACGGGCGCGGGCTGCGGCTCGTCGAAGCGCTCTGCTCCGGCTGGGGCTGGGTCGCCCCGGGCGGCCCCGGCAAGATCGTGTGGGCCGTCCTGCCCGCCTGACGTCACCCTCACCGGTTCCGGTCCAGCACGTCCAGCACGTCGGCGTCGGACAACTGCTCGAAGTGCGCGTACCACTGGCCCACCGCCCGGAAGTCGGGCGGCTCGATGAGCACCACCACCTCGTCCGCCTCCCGGCGCATCGCCTCGACCGTCTCCGGCGCTCCCACCGGCACCGCCAGCGTCACCCGCGCCGGGCGCGCCGCCGCCACCGCCCGCAGCGCCGCCCGCGCCGTCGCCCCCGTCGCCAGCCCGTCGTCGGCCACCACCACCTCGCGCCCCGCCAGCTCCGGCAGCGGCCGATCCCCCCGGTACGCCGCCACCCGGCGGGCCAGCTCACGCCGCTCCGCCTCCACCACCTCGGCCAGCGCCCCCGGCGTCAGCCCCAGCCGGGCCAGCAGCGCGCCGTCGAACACCGGCTCACCGCCCTCGGCGATCGCCCCCACCCCCAGCTCCGGCTGCGGCGGGTAGCCGATCTTACGGGTGACGAGCACGTCCAGCGTCCCGCCGAGCCGCCGCACGATCGGCTCGGCCACCGTCACCCCGCCGCGCGGCAGCGCCAGCACCACCGGCTCGGGCACCTCCAGCCGCTCGGCCAGCAACCTCCCGGCCTCGGCCCGATCGGCGAACATCCGCTCCATACGTCCCCCGTACCCGCAACACCCCACTTCCCACGATCCCACCTTTGGGACGCCCGCCCTTTCGGGCCGTGCCCACCGAAAGCCCTCTCACGGAGGACCCGCCCCCTCAGAGAGACACCCCTTGCCGGAAGGAGCCGTTCTCTCGGGTAGCCCCCGGCGGAATCACCCCTTTCCGACGGGAGCGCACCCCCTGAAGGCAACGCCCTCCCGGGGAACGGCCCCGAGGGCGTGGGCCTTGCGGGGGCGTGGGCCTTGCGGGGGCGTGGGCCTTGCGGGGGCGTGGGCCTTGCGGGGGCGTGGGCCTTGCGCCGGGCGGTCCCGGGTGCGGCCCTCCGGGGGCAGCCCTCGGCGGCCGCGCTCCCGGAGCTCCCTTCCGGAGGGCGGCGGCCTTCTCCGGAGGGAGCGGGCCCCGTAGGGCGGCCCGCCCCCAGCGGGAGCGGGCCCCGTACGGCGGCCCGCCCCGAGGGCCCGACCGGCCCGGGGGCGGTCGGCCCCTCTGCGCGGGGTGTGCCGCTTGCCGGGTGGGGTCAGGGGCGGTTGCGGCCGGAGCGGCGCATTTCCTTGTGGATGACCTTCCACCGGTTCTGCAGGTCCTTGCGGAGGCGGGCGTCGGTGCGGGCGGCCATCCAGGCGGCCTCCCGCTGGAGCTTGCGCCAGCTCTGCAGGCGCCGTTCGGGCAGCTCGCCGGAGTCGACGGCGGCCAGCACGGCGCACCCGGGCTCGCTGTCGTGCCCGCAGTCCTGGAAGCGGCAGCGGGACGCGAGCTCCTCCAGGTCGGCGAAGACGAGGTCCACGCCCTCGCTCATCTCGTACAGGCCGACCCGCCGGATGCCGGGCGTGTCGATGACGAGGCCGCCGCCGGGCAGCGGGATGAGCTCCCGGTGCACGGTGGTGTGCCGGCCGCGTCCGTCGGCGGCGCGTACCTGCTGGGTGTCCATGACGCCGTCGCCGGCGAGGGCGTTGACGAGCGTGGACTTGCCGGCGCCGGACGGGCCGAGGATGACGGCGGTGCGTGAGCCGTCGAGGTAGCCGCGTACGAGCTCGACGCCCTCGCCGCGCAGCGAGGAGACGGCGTGCACGTCGACGCCGGGGGCGGCGGCGCGCACGTCGGTCAGGAGCTCGTCGAGCCCCTGCTCGAACAGGTCGGCCTTGGTGACGAGCACGACGGGCGTGCCGCCGGACTCCCAGGCGAGCGCCACGAGGCGTTCGATGCGGCCGAGGTCTGCGTAGTCGGTGGAGTGCATGGACGGTTCGGCGACGAAGACGATGTCGACGTTGGCGGCGAGCACCTGGCCCTGGCCGTCGCCGGACAGGCCGCCGCGCGAGTCGCGGCTGACGCCGCCCCGGACGAACGCGGTCGTCCTGGGCAGCACCCCGTCGAGCTCGTAGCGGCCTTCGGGCAGCGCGCGCAGCGCCACCCAGTCGCCGACGCACGGCAGCGCGACGGGGTCCTGGGCGGCGGCCCGGCGCACGCGGGCGCCGTAGCGGGCGTTGTGCTGGCCGTCGGCGGCGATGACCTCGGCGGCGCCGCGGTCGACCCGCGAGACCCGGCCGGGGACGGCGCCGTCGGGCAGCTCGGCGGCGCGGGACGCGGTCCAGCCGAGCAGGGAAAGATCGTGAAGCAACGGATTACACCTTTGGCGGAGAAGGAATGCCGGGTGACTAGAGGAGTCCCCGGAGGATGTCGGACGGCACGCAGCACAGGACAATCCGCATGGGTCCTCACCTCCTTCTCGATCCGTTTCGCGAGGCGACTTTACGGCACCCGCCGGGAGGGACGCAATCCGGTTTTCGGACGCCGCCCGGCCGCCCCGGTTGAACCCGGGCGGGGACGCGGGCCGTACCCCCTGCCGACGGACGCGAGAAAGGGGAAAGATGCGACTGAGCACGTATCCCCCACCCTCGGCAGAGGGGGCAGCCCCCATGCGGTTACGGCACTGGATGAGGCGGGCGCGGCCCGACCCGGAGGTGGTCGTGTCCGCGCTCTACCGGCAGTATCACGGGCCGCTGCTGGCGTTCGTGGTCCGGCTGACGGCGGGTGACCGGCAGTGGGCGGAGGACGTGGTCCAGGAGACCATGATCCGGGCCTGGCGCAGCGCCGAGCGGCTGGATCCTGACGCGGCCTCGCTCATGCCCTGGCTCGCGACCGTCGCCAGACGTATCGTGATCGATGACCGGCGGCGGCGGGAGTCGCGCCCGGCGGAGCTGGGCGACGGGCCGCTGGAGAGCCTGCCCGTGCCCGACGAGATGGAGAAGCTGCTGCACCAGGTGGTCGTGTCCGAGGCGCTTCGGGCGCTGTCGCCGGCCCATCGCGAGATCCTCAACGAGACGATCCTGCGGGACCGGTCGGTCAACGACGCCGCCGAGGCGCTCGGCATCCCCGTGGGCACCGTGAAGTCCCGGGTCTACTACGCGGTCCGGGCGCTGCGGGTGGCGCTGGAGGAGAGGGGGGTGACGGCATGACCGCGCGTGTGGAGCACACCGATGTCGGCGCCTACGCCCTGGGCCTGCTGGAGGACGACGACAGGCGGGCGTTCGAGGAGCATCTGGCGCACTGCCGGTCGTGTGTGACGGAGTTGTCGGAGCTGTCCGGGGTGGCGCAGGCGCTGACCGGGCTGGGTCCGCTGGAGGACGAGCCGCCGCGGGGTGAGGAGCCCGCCGAGGTGATCGACCTGCTGCGCCGCAAGCAGGCGGCCGACCGGCGGTCGCGCCGGGGCACGTTCCTGGTGGGGGTGGCGGCGGCGGTGACGCTGGTGGCGGGCGGGCTGGTGGCGGGCGCCCAGTTCGGCGGCGGCTCGCCGGCCGCGCCCGTCGCCTCGCCGCACGACGGCGTCGGCCCGGCCGAGCGGTTCTACGCCGCGGGCACGCCGGTCGAGGGCGTCGGCAGCGGCGGCGTGACGGGCGGGCTGGTGCTGGAGTCGAAGGGCTGGGGCACGCACGCGGCGCTCAAGCTGGCGGGGGTCAAGGGGCCGCTGGAGTGCGCGCTGGTCGCGGTGTCGCGCGACGGCGACCGCCGCATCATGATGGGCTGGGCCGTCCCGCCCGCCGGCTACGGCGTGCCGGGCTCTCCCGGGCCGCTGTACGTGCACGGCGCGAGCGCGCTGCCGCTCGACCGGATCGACCACTTCGAGGTGGTCACCACCGAGGGCGCCACCCTGCTGACCGTGAAGGTGTGACGGAGGCGGTCCAGGTACGGAGGATTTCCCGTCGTCCGTTGAACCCGGGGCCGCCCGCCGTCCGTACTGCTTTCGTACGACGAGTACGTGACCGGCGTGATCAGGGGACACGCCGGTCACCTCCGGGACGAACCACCCACGGCCGACGGCGGCCTTCCCCGCTCGCCGGTCGGCCCTCGCTCCGGGGCATCCGGCCCGCCCCGGGAGCGACGGCGCCCCGCCGCACGAGAGAGCCCGTGCGGCGGGGCGTTCCCGGTCGCCCGGGGGACTCGCTTACAGGCCCGGCGCGGGGAACTGCGCGGTCAGCTCGCTGACCTCGCGGTGCACGCGGGTGATCACGTCCTCGGCGTCGCCCTTGGACAGCGCGGTGACGACCTCGTCCATCCAGGCGCCGATCTGCCGCATCTCGGCCTCGCGCATGCCGCGCGAGGTGACGGACGGGGTGCCGATGCGGATGCCCGACGGGTCGAACGGCTTGCGCGTGTCGAACGGCACCGTGTTGTAGTTGGTCTCCAGCCCGGCCCGGTCGAGCGCCTGGGCGGCCGGCTTGCCGCCGATGCCCTTGGGCGTCAGGTCGAGCAGGATCAGGTGGTTGTCGGTGCCGCCGGAGACCAGGTCGAAGCCGCGCGAGGCGAGCTCGTCGGCCAGCGCCTTGGCGTTGGCGACGACCTGGTGGGCGTAGGCCTTGAAGTCGTCGGTGGACGCCTCGCGCAGGGCGACGGCGATGGCCGCGGTGGTGTGGTTGTGCGGGCCGCCCTGCAGGCCGGGGAAGACGGCCTTGTTGAGCGCGGCGGCGTGCTCGTCGGCGGTGGCCATGAGCATGGCGCCGCGGGGGCCGCGCAGCGTCTTGTGGGTGGTGGTGGAGATCACGTCGGCGTGGCCGACCGGCGACGGGTGGGCGCCGCCGGCGACGAGGCCGGCGATGTGCGCGATGTCGGCGGCCAGCACGGCGCCCACCTCGCGGGCGATCGCGGCGAAGCCCTCAAAGTCGATCGTGCGCGGGATGGCGGTGCCGCCGCAGAAGATGAGCTTGGGCCGGTGCTCCAGGGCCAGCTCGCGGACCTGGTCGAGGTCGATGCGGCCGGTGTCCTGGCGGACGCCGTAGCGGACCGGGTTGAACCACTTGCCGGTGGCCGAGACCGACCAGCCGTGCGTGAGGTGGCCGCCGAACGGCAGGCCCATGCCCAGCACGGTGTCGCCCGGCTGCAGGAACGCCATGTAGATGGCCAGGTTGGCGGGCGAGCCGGAGTAGGGCTGGACGTTGGCGTGGTTGACGCCGAACAGCGCCTTGGCGCGGTCGACGGCCACGGTCTCGATCTGGTCGATGACCTGCTGGCCCTCGTAGTAGCGCTTGCCGGCGTAGCCCTCGGAGTACTTGTTGGTCAGGACGGTGCCGGTCGCCTCGAGCACCGCCTTGGACACGTAGTTCTCCGAGGCGATGAGCTTGACCGTGTCGGCCTGGCGGCGCTCCTCGGCCTTGATGAGCTCGGCGATCTGCGGGTCGACGCTAGCGAGAGAACTCATGAGTCTCCTGTCATCATTGACATCCTGCGAAGACCCAGGCGCACGGCCTCCGCTCCTTCCGCTCCCTGGTGGTCGATCCCACCGATTGCGCCAGTCGCGACGCCTTGACGATATCGGAAGCGCGGGGGCTGTCAGCTCGGGGTGATGGCCACGTTCCTGATGACGCCGAGCGGGCCCATGTCGACGTCGACGCGGGCGACGTCCTCGGGCACGTTCGCGTAGATGGCGTAGAGCTGGACCTGGTCGCCGCCCTGGAAGGGGGCGACGGGCAGGTCGGTGCAGTCGCAGCCGCCGTCCTTGCTCGCCGGGTAGATCGGCGAGCCGACGCCGGGCGGGACCAGGCTGACCCGCGAGGCGGTGGAGTCGAGGGCGCCTCGGCCGAGCTTGCCCGCGAGGGGCGCGTTCTCCTCGCCGACGTTCTTGACGGTCCACTGCAGGCGGACGGTGCCGCCCTGCCGGACGAGGGAGTCGACCTGGACGCTCAGCCTGCTGCCGAGCGCGTCGATCGTGCTGGCGGCGGCGGGGGTGCCGGGCTCGCCGGCGGCCTGTTCCCAGGGGCGCAGGACGGCCACGGTGACGCCGGCGCCGACGGCGGCGGCCAGCAGCGCGGTCACCACGGGCACCCACCGCCGCCCGCGCCCTGCCGCCCCACCGCGCCGCCCGGCCGGTCCGGGTCCCGGCCGGCCGTCACCGTTCCCGCCGCCGTTCCCGCCGCCGGGGCCCGCCGGGAAGGAGCTCGCGGGGAAGGAGCTCGCGGGGTAGGACGCCGCGGGCGCGCCGCCGGCCGGCGCCAGGACGGGCGTCCACGTCTCCGACACCACCCGCGTGGCGGCGTCCACCTGGACCTCCGTACGGCCCAGCAGCCGGTCGAGGAGCTGCTGGGCGGTGGGCCGCCGGGCGGGGTCCTTGTCCAGGGCGCGCTCGACCAGCGAGCGGATGCGCTCGTCCAGCCCGTCGAGCACGGGCGCGTGGTTGACCACCCGGTAGACGACCTCGGCGACGCCCCCGGTGCCGAACGGCGGCCTGCCGGTGCCCGCGTACGCCATCAGCGCGCCCCACGCGAAGACGTCGCCGGCGGGGGTGACGGGCTCGCCCCTGGCCTGCTCGGGCGACATGTACGCGGGCGTGCCCATGCTCTGCGCGACCGTGAAGGGCAGGTCGGCGGTGTCGGCGAGCTGCGCGATGCCGAAGTCGATCACGCGCGGCCCCACGGGGCTCAGCAGCACGTTCGACGGCTTGAGGTCGCGGTGCACGACGCCGGCCTGGTGGATGGCGGCCAGCGCGGTGGCCACGCCCACGGCCAGCGCCTCCAGGTTGGAGCCCGTCATGGGCCCGTGCCGCCGGATCACCCCGGCCAGGTCGGGACCCTCGACGAACTCGGTGACGAGGTAGGCCGTGCCGCCGTCGAACCCGGCGTCGAGCACGGGCGCGGTGCAGAACCGGGCGACCCGCCGGGCCGCCTCCGCCTCCTTGCCGAACCTGCGCCGGAACTCCTCGCGGGCCGCGAGCTCGGGCCGCATCATCTTCAGCGCGACCTGCCTGCCGGACCCGTCGCGGGCCAGGTGGACGAAGCCCATCCCGCCCTCGCCGAGCTTGCGGAGCAGGACGTACGGACCGACCCTCTGCTGCGCCTCCATCGGGGCGATTATGGCGGAACGACGGTCATTTCGCACGGCCGAGGCCGGGCCAGAGCCGGTCGACCTCGGCGTTCAGGATGGCCCCGATGAGCACGGCCAGCGCGGTGATGTAGAGCCAGAGCAGCACCGCGATGGGCGCCGCGAGCGACCCGTACACCGAGACGGGCGTGAACCAGGCGGCCAGCACGCCGCGCAGCACGGCGGCGCAGACGATCCACAGGATGAGCGCGAGGATCGCGCCGGGCAGCTCGCGGTACCACTTCGTGCGCACGGGGACGCTCACGTGGTAGAGCACGGTCAGGAAGAGCACCGAGCCGACGATCACCACCGGCCAGTAGAGCACGTCGATGAGCACGCCGTACTGGCCCGGCAGCACGCCCCGCAGCAGCGTCGGCCCGATGACCAGGATCGGCATCACGATGATGCCGATGACCAGCCCGACCACGTACAGGCCGAACGACATGAGGCGGGTGCGGATGATGCCGCGTTCCTCGCCCAGGCCGTAGGCGACGGAGATGAGGTCCACGTACACGTACAGGGCGCGCGAGCCCGACCACAGCGACAGCAGGAAGCCCAGCGAGATGATCGACACCTTGCTCGCGTCGTCGCGCAGCACGTCGGCCAGCAAGGGGCGGACGACGCCGGTGACGGCGTCGTCGGTGAACAGCAGCCCGGCCTGGTCGATCACCCACGCCTCGATGTCGCGCACGCGCTGCCTGCCGAGCCAGGTGCCGAGCTTGGCCAGCACGCCGATGAGTCCCAGGACGAACGGGGGCAGCGACAGCAGGGCGAAGAACGCGGCCTCGCCCGCCAGGCCGGTGACCCGGTAGTTGACGCCGGCGTTGGTCGCGGCGCGGGCGGTCGCCCACGACCTCGTGTCGCGCACCCAGCTCAGCCTCGCCCGGGCTTGGGCGGCGAGCCGCCTCTTGGACCGGCCAGGCGCATCCGTGGACGTCATGGCACCCAACGCTATTTCGCAGTGACTCTCGGGGACAGCTTACGTCCCCCTCGTCCTGCCCTAGGCGTTGTCGACGATGCGTGCGCCCAGCGGGAGAAGTGAGACGGGGATCATCTTGATGTTGGCCACGCCCAGCGGGATGCCGATGACGGACACGAACAGCGGGATGGACGTGAGCACGTGCCCGATCGCCAGCCAGATGCCCGCGACCAGGAACCAGATCACGTTGCCGATCAGCGTCAGCGCCCCGGCCTCGGGGTCGCGCACCACGGTCCTGCCGAACGGCCACAGCGCGTAGGCGGCGATCCGGAACGAGGCGATGCCGAACGGGATCGTGATGATGAGGACGCAGCAGACGATCCCGGCGAGCGCGTAGCCGATGGCGAGCCAGATGCCGGCGAACACGAGCCAGATGACGTTGAGGATGGTGCGCATGGTCACAGCATGTCACCGTGCGTACCCGGCCCACATCGGGGATCACCCTGATAATGCAGGGGTGATCTGCGAACGCTGCAAGGAACGACGTCACGACGAGTGCCGGGGCGGGTCGTGGTGCGACTGCCAGCACCAGGAGCCCGAGCCGGAGCCGGACGAGCCCGTCGTCAACTGGCTGCGCCAGGGCTAGCCGGCCTGACCGGCGGCCTCCAGGAGCTGCCGCCTCGACGGGTTGACCAGCACCCGGCCGCCCACGGTGACGGTGGGCACCGTCTCGTCGCCGCCGTTGACCGACCGGACGAACGCCGCCGCCTCGGGGTCGCGCCAGATGTTCACCTCGGCGTAGGCGAGCGGCGTGAACCGCAGCCCGGTGCGCAGCCGCATGCAGTAGCGGCAGCCCGGCCGCCAGTAGACGACGACGCCCGCGCGGTCCGCCCCGCTGTGGGAGGCCGAGCGCCCCCGGCGCGGCAGATTGGCGAGCACCGTCCAGGCGACGTAGAGGGCCGCGACGATGAGCAGGGCCGTCATCAGGGGAGACATACCGCGAACGTACCGGGCGAGTCCAGAGTCTGGACCCGGTCTTGGACATCGATCGCCGCCGGGGTATCTTCGAGGCATGCCAGCGGACCCCATGCTCGTCGGCCGACGCCACGTCGACCTTCAGCGTGTCCGCAGTGCCATCTGTTGCGACGCCCGGTAACCGCAGATTTCTTCCGCTGAGCGCGTCGCACCTCCTCTCCCCTGCACTCGATGACGAGGCAGGAGGAACGCTGCGCGCGCCCATAAACCCAAAAGGACGCGCAATGAGCACCCCTGCCAGCCGGCACCACAAGCGCCCGCGCGGCGAAGGCCAGTGGGCCCTCGGTTACCGAGAGCCGCTGAACAAGAACGAAGAGAGCAAGAAGGCCGACGACGGGCTCAACGTCCGCCAGCGGATCATCGACATCTACTCCAAGGGCGGCTTCGACTCGATCGACCCCGCCGACCTGCGCGGCCGCTTCCGCTGGTACGGCCTCTACACCCAGCGCAAGCCCGGCATCGACGGCGGCAAGACGGCGATCCTCGACCCGGAGGAGCTCGACGACCGCTACTTCATGCTGCGGGTGCGCATCGACGGCGGCCAGCTCGACATCCGCCAGCTCCGCGTCATCGCCGACCTGTCCAACGAGTACGCGCGCGGCACCGCCGACATCACCGACCGGCAGAACGTGCAGCTCCACTGGGTGGAGATCGAGTCGGTGCCCGACATCTGGGAGCGGCTGGAGGCCGTCGGCCTGAGCACGACCGAGGCGTGCGGCGACACCCCGCGCGTGATCATCGGGTGCCCGGTGGCCGGGATCGACGCCGAAGAGGTGATCGACGCCAGCGCCCAGATCCGCGAGCTGAACGAGAAGTTCATCGGCAATCCCGCCTACTCCAACCTGCCGCGCAAGTTCAAGACGGCGCTCAGCGGCTGCTCGGCCCACTGCACCGTGCACGAGATCAACGACGTGGCGTTCGTCGGCGTCGTCAACGAGCAGGGCGAGCGGGGCTTCGACCTGTGGGTCGGCGGCGGCCTGTCGACCAACCCGATGCTGGCCAAGCGGCTCGGCGTGTTCATCGCCCCCGAGCGGGCGGCCGACGTCTACGCGGGCGTGATCGGCATCTTCCGCGACTACGGCTACCGGCGGCTGCGGCACCGGGCGCGGCTGAAGTTCCTGGTCAACGACTGGGGCGTGGAGAAGTTCCGCGAGGTCCTGGAGACGGAGTACGTCAAGGAGAAGCTGCCCGACGGCCCCGCGCCCGCGCTGCCCCGCGCCAACCGGCGTGACCACGTCGGCGTCCACCCGCAGCACGACGGCAACTTCTACGTCGGCTTCGCGCCCCGCGTGGGCCGCCTCGACGGCGACAAGCTGCGCCTGATCGCCGACATCGCCGAGCGCCACGGCTCCGACCGGGTGCGCACCACCGTCGAGCAGAAGATGGTCATCCTCGACGTCGCCCCCGACCAGGTCGACTCGATCGTCGCCGAGCTGGAGGCCAACGACCTCAAGGTCAACCCCTCGACGTTCCGCCGCCAGACGATGGCCTGCACCGGCATCGAGTTCTGCAAGCTGGCGATCGTCGAGACCAAGGCCAGCGCCTCCCGGCTGATCGACGAGCTGGAGCGGCGGCTGCCGACGTTCGACGAGCCGCTGACCATCAACGTCAACGGCTGCCCCAACTCCTGCGCCCGCATCCAGACCGCCGACATCGGGCTCAAGGGCCAGCTCGTCATGGACGAGAACGGCAACCAGGTCGGCGGCTACCAGATCCACCTGGGCGGCTCGCTGGGCGTCAACTCCGGCTTCGGGCGCAAGGTGCGCGGCCTCAAGACCACCGTCGAGGGCCTGCCCGATTACGTGGAGCGCGTCGTGACGCACTACGACGAGCAGAAGAAGGAAGGCGAGACGTTCGCCGACTGGGTGCAGCGCGCCGACGAGGCGGACCTCAAATGACCGCACGCGCCGTGCCCTTCCACTGCCCCTACTGCGGAGATGAGGACCTCGAACCGTACGAAGGCGACGGCGGCTGGTACTGCCGCGCCTGCTCGCGCGCCTTCAAGCTGAAGTTTCTCGGAATCGGGGTGAACCTGTGACGCTCGTCGACATCGAGGCCGGGCTGACGCAGCAACGCGGCACGCTGGACCTGCAGGACATCGTCGAGTCGGCCGCCGTCTTCCTGGAGGACGCGCCCGCCCGCGAGATCATCCGCTGGGCGGCGGCGACGTTCGGCGACCGGCTCTGCCTGACCTCCTCCATGAGCGACGCCCTGCTCATCGACCTGGTGAGCCGGGTCAAGCCGGGCGTGGACGTGCTCTTCATCGACACCGGCTACCACTTCGCCGAGACCGTGGGCACCCGCGACGCGGTCCAGCAGGTCTACGACGTGAACGTGATCAACGTCAAGCCGTCGCGCACCGTCCAGGAGCAGGACCGCGACCTCGGGCCGCGCCTGTTCGGCCGCAACCCCGATCTGTGCTGCTACCTGCGCAAGGTCGAGCCGCTCAACCGGGCCCTGGAGCCCTACCTGGCGTGGATCTCCGGCATCCGCCGCGACGAGTCCGCCACCCGGACCGGCACCAAGGTCGTCGAATGGGACGCCAAGCGGCAGATGGTCAAGGTCAACCCGATCGCCTCCTGGACCCAGGACGACGTCGACAACTACATGGCCGACAACGGGGTGCTGATCAACCCGTTGCACTACGACAACTACCCCTCGATCGGCTGCGCGCCGTGCACGCGCCAGGTCGCCGAGGGGGAGGATCCGCGCAGCGGCCGCTGGGCGGGGCTGGGGAAGGTCGAATGCGGCATTCACCTGTAACTCCCGGCCGCCGGCCCGCCCCGTTGGCAGACGGGGCGGGCCAAGGCGGGCCGCTCGGCTCTCCGCCCGGCGGCGGGGTGCCGCTGGTCGCCGTGGCTCACGGGTCGCGCGACCCGAGGGCCGCCGCGACGGTCGAGGCGCTGCTGGAGGAGGTGCGGCGGGCGCGGCCCGGACTGCCGGTGCGCGGCGCGTACCTGGACCACTCGGCGCCGACGCTGGCGCAGGCGCTGCACGGGCACGCGGAGGCCGTGGTGCTGCCGCTGCTGCTGACGGCGGCCTACCACAGCCGTGTCGACCTGCCGGCGGCGCTCAACGAGGCGCGTGCCCGCGATCCGCTGCTGCGCGTCCACTACGGCGACACGCTCGGCCCCCACCCGCTGCTGGTGTCCGTCCTGGAGCGCCGGCTGGCGGAGGCGGGCGTGACGCCGGGCGATCCCGGCACGGCGGTGGTGCTCGTCTCGGCGGGCTCCAGCGACGCGCGCGCCAACGCGGTCGTCGCGGCCCTGGCCCGCACCTGGCGCCCCTCCCCCGGCCGTGCGAGCGGCCCATTGAGCGGCCCCACGAGCGGCCCTTTGAGCGGCCCTTTGAGCGGCCCCTTGGGCGGCCGCGCAACGGGCCCTGTCAGCGGTGGCGGCGGCTGGTGGGCGGTGACGGCGGCGTACGCGTCGGCCGCCGGGCCGACGCCCGCGGAGGCGGTCGCGCTGCTCAGGCGGGCGGGCGCGCCCCGCGTGGCGGTGGCGCCCTACCTGCTGGCCCCCGGCTACTTCGCCGACAAGGTGCGGCGCGACACGCTGGCCGCCGGCGCCGACGTGGTCGCCGACGTGCTCGGCCCTGCCCCGGAGCTGGCCCAGGTGGTGCTGCGGCGCTACGAGGCCGCGCTGCGCGCCCCCGTGGACGCGGCGGCCTCATGAGCTGATCCCCGCCGCCCGGCGTGAACGGGCGGCGGGCCCGTCAGCAGCCCCGGTCTCAGCAGCCCGGGTCTCAGCAGCCCGGGTCTCAGTAGCCCCGGTCGAGGGAGCGGCGCTCGTTCCAGTCGTCGCCGTGCAGCTCCCGCCAGTGCTCGCGCCAGGCCGACCAGCGCCGCTTGAGCGGCTTGGCCCGCGAGTCGCCGAGCACCTTGACGTCGCCCATCACCGCGTAGGCGTGCACGCGCACGACGGGCGCGCTGGTGCCGGGTGCGGCCTCCTGCACGTCGACGCGCTTGTCGCCCATGATGGCCACGCCGTCGAGGTCCACGTTGACCCCGTCAGGCACGATGATCTTCACGTCGCCCATCACGGACACGGCGGTGATCTCCACCAGATCGGTGCGCACCTCGGCCTCGCGCAGGTCGAGCAGCACGTCGCCCATCACCGCGACGGCGCCGAGCTCCTGGTCGATGCGCCAGGTGCCGCGCCGCTTGGTGTCGCCCATGATGCCCACGAACCAGCGCCGCTTCCTGCCCTCGCGCGGCTGGACCTGACCGGGGACGGCCGGGGCCGCGGGCAGGTCCTGGGTGAGCAGGGCCAGCTCGGCGTGCGTGGTGGCGGTGTAGGCGGCCTCGGTGCGGTCGGTCAGCTCGGCGAGCGTGAGCCGTCCTTCGACGGAGGCCTCCCGCAGCATCTCCACCACGGCTTCCCGCTCGGCGTCGGAGGCCCGTACCTCCCCAGGGTCAGTCATACTCGCAACATATCGCGTTTGCGGGGGTTTGCGATCCTCCCGAAGAAGGAATCGGCATCCCCCGAACCGCTCACCCCCTTCCTGTGCGTATCAGTTGGTGACACGGGCCCCGGCTTGGTCCCGCGGCGCGGCCGGGCCAGGCTAGGGTCCCTGTCATGCATGAGGAACAGCTCTACCGGGCGGCGTTGAACGGCGAGACCGAGGCGGTGGGCGAGCTGCTCGCCCAGGGGGCCGATCCCAACGTGGCCAGCGAGGGCGCGGACGAGGAGGGCGGGCTGCCGCTGTGCGCGGCGGCCGCCTGGGACCGGGTGGAGACCGCCGGGGCGCTGCTGGCGGCCGGCGCGGAGGCCGACGGCCGGGAGAGCGGCGGCTGGACGGCGCTGATGTGGGCCGCCGCCAACGGCAGCGCCGACACGGCGCGGGTGCTGATCGAGGCGGGCGCCGACGTCGACGCCGTCAACGAGTCCGGCGACACGCCGCTGTCGCTGGCGGCCCGGCGCGGCGCGCTGGGCGTGGTGCGTGAGCTGCTGGCGGCGGGCGCCGACCCGGAGAAGTACGACGGCGACGGCGACACGCCGCTGGACATCGCGGCCGACTGGCTGGGCGTGCACCTGGAGAGCGCGCTGCTCGACCAGATCGGGCAGGATGACTGGGAGTACGTGGTGGCGCGGCAGTTCGCCAAGGACGGCACCGAGCTGGTGACGGTGGCGGGCCGCTCGGCCGACGGGTCGCAGAGCGAGCAGGTGCAGGCGCAGCGCGGCCACGCGGCGATCGCGACGCTGCTGGAGGACGCGGCGGGCGTCTACACGCCGATCGACCGGCTGGTGGCGCGCGCGCTGGCGCACCGCGACGTGGACGAGGACGCCGAGACGTGGTGGGTGGTGGCCGACACGCTGGGCAAGCGGGCCGACGACGAGACGTACGAGGCGCTGGCGAAGCTGTGCGTGAGCGAGGACGCCAGGGAGCGTGAGTTCGGCGTCGACGCGATCGCCCAGTTCGGCGTGACGAGCGAGGACAAGCCCTATCTGGAGCGCACGCTGCCGCTGCTGCAGAAGATGACGACCACCGAGGGCAACCCTCAGGTGCTGCGCTCGGTGCTGGCCGCGCTGGGCCACACGGGCGATCCGAGGGCGCTGCCGCAGGTGCTCGACGTCATCGGCCGTCCGGGTCACAAGCGCACGATGACCGACGCGATCGCGCTGGCCGACGTGCTGCCGCCGGATCACGCCGAGGGGCTGGCGCTGCTCATCGACATGACGCGCGACGACGAGACCGAGGTGCGTGACTGGGCCACGGCGGGGCTGGCCGGGCTGGACGCCGACACGCCGCAGATCCGCGACGCGCTGGCGGCCCGGCTCGACGACGCCGACCTGCGCACGGTGGCCGAGGCGACGCGGGGGCTGCGGGCGCGCGGCGACGAGCGGGCGCAGCAGGGCGCCAAGCGGGTGCTGGAGGAGTCCGACGACCCGTACGCCGTGGAGCTGGTCACCGAGGCCTGAGCCGGGCCCTGTAAAGCCTCTCAGGAGCTCTCAGCGCCCCTCAGGGGCCTGACAGGGCGGGTGCGGTGGCGAGGACGTCGCGGGCCAGCGCCCGGTCGCCGGTCAGCTCGGCGGGGAAGCTCGCCGGGTCGCCGCGTCCGCCCAGCAGGAAGCAGAACGCGACCACGTCCGCCGTGATGCCCGCGTCGGGCTCGGCGGGCGGGGCGGGGTCCTCGACGCCGAGGGCGACGTTCCACTCGCCGCCGCCGGGCCCGGTGAGGGTGACGCGCACGCCGCGCCCGGACGCGTCCAGGCCCGACAGCAGCATCGTCCACGGCAGCAGCCGGGCGCACAGGTCGGCGACCGGGTGGATGTGGCCGGGCAGCGGGTGCGGCAGGCTGACGCGGGCGGTGCGGGCGGCGTCGTCGGTGTGCACCCACGTCTCCAGCATCCTGGCCAGCACGTGGTCGGCGGCGGGCGCCTCCAGGCCGTCGAGGGTGGCGGGGGTGCCGGCGGGCAGGCCGGCGAGGTGGCGGCAGAGCGCGTCGGCCTGCGCCCGCCAGTCCCTGCGGGTCTGCTCGGGGTCGCGGGAGCGCTCGTACGCCTGTACGTGCGCGGTGCGGGTGGCCGAGTCGGCGGCGGTGAGCTCGGGCCCCAGGACGGGCGCGCCGACGGAGGCGGCGAGCAGGCCGTCCTTGGCGGCCAGGTGCGCGACGAGTTCCTGGAGCGTCCAGCCTTCGACGATCACGCGGGACCAGTCGTCGTCCACGGCCGAGGCGAGCAGCGCGTCCAGGGCGGCCACGCGGCCGGCGTACGGCTCGGCCCAGGGCGCGGTGGGGGCAGCGGGCCGGCGCCGCGCCCTGGCCCCGGCCAGCAGTTGCGGACGCAGCGTGCCCGTGGGCTCCACCGGGTCCTCGAGCAGCGCGTCCAGGTACAGACGCTCGAGCGGCTCCATCACACCTCTTCCTCTGCCAGCGCGCCGGCCAGGCGGCGCAGCGCCAGCCGGATGCGCGACTTGGCCGTGCCCTCGGGCACGCCCAGTTCCTCCCCCACCTGCCGGTACGTCCTGCCGCCGAAGTAGGCGAGCTCGACCGCCTCGCGCAGGGCGTCGGGTAACGCCGTGACCGCCTGCCGCACCCGTTCGGCCTGGTCGGCGGCGAGCACCGTGTCCTCCAGCCGGTCGGGCGCCCGTTCGAACAGGCGGGGGCCGAGCGTGGAGACGCGGCGGCGCTCCTCGGCGCGCACGTGGTCGACGGCGCGGCGGTGGGCGATCGTGGCGAGCCAGGCGCGCAGCGTCCCCCGGCCCGGGTCGTAGGCCAGCGGGCGCTCCCAGAAGATGAGGAACACCTCCTGCGTGATGTCCTCGGCGATCACCCGGTCCCGCGTGACGCGCAGGGAGAGACCGAAGATCAGCGAGGAGAGCCGATCGTAGATCTCCCCGAGCGCGGCCTCGTCGCCGCCGACCACCCGCTGGTGCAGCAGGCGGTCGTCGTACGGTGCCTCCACTGGCACCACACTCCCGTGATCCGGACCTAGGCGGCGGGTGTGCCGCGACCCGAGCATGTCACTATTCGCCGGAAAAGGGCAGACGGATGTCGGAGCCCGGCGCGCCCGCCGGGCCGGGATAGTGTCAGAAGACACCACGAGTCGTCGCACGTCCAGAAGCAGAGGGAGCACATTCATGGCCACCACGCGCACCGCCACGACCGAGTGGAAGGGGGCCCTGCTCGACGGGTCCGGCACCGTCTCGCTCGACACGTCCGGGGTGGGCACGTTCGAGGTGTCCTGGCCGTCCAGGGCCGAGGCGCCGGCCGGCCGGACGTCGCCGGAGGAGCTCATCGCCGCCGCGCACTCCTCGTGCTTCTCCATGGCGCTCTCGCACGCCCTGGCGGGCGCCGGCACGCCGCCGGAGTCGCTGCGGACCAGCGCCGACGTCACCTTCCAGCCGGGCGAGGGCATCACCGGCATCGTGCTCACCGTGCAGGGCCGGGTGCCGGGGATCGACGCCGCGCAGTTCCAGGAGGCGGCCGAGACGGCCAAGGCGAACTGCCCGGTCAGCAAGGCGCTCGCGGGCACCACGATCAGCTTGCGCGCCGAACTCCTGTAGCGGGACCGCGATCGCGTGCGACAATCGGGTCACATGCGCGAAGTCTGGCCGGGCGAACCTTATCCACTCGGTGGCACCTGGGACGGCGTGGGCACCGGTTTCTCGGTGTTCTCCGAGGTGGCCGAGCGGGTCGAGCTGTGCCTGTTCCACGACGACGGCTCCGAGGAGCGGATCGACCTGCCCGAGGTCGACGGGTTCGTCTGGCACGGCTACCTGCCCGGGATCATGCCGGGGCAGCGCTACGGCTACCGGGTGCACGGCCCCTACCAGCCGGCCCAGGGCTACCGGTGCAACCCGGCCAAGCTGCTGCTCGACCCCTACGCCAAGGCCGTCGACGGCGAGCTGACGTGGAACGAGGCGCTGTTCCCCTACCACTTCACCGATCCGTCGCGGCCCAACTCGGCCGACAGCGCGCCGTACATGCCGAAGAACGTGGTGATCAACCCGTTCTTCGAGTGGGGCAACGACCGGTCGCCGCGGGTCCCGTACCACCAGAGCGTGATCTACGAGGCGCACGTGCGGGGGCTGACGATGCGCCACCCCGGCGTGCCCGAGGACCTGCGCGGGACGTACGCGGGGATGGGGCATCCGGCGATCATCGACCATCTGGTGTCGCTCGGCGTGACGGCGGTCGAGCTGATGCCGGTGCACCACTACATGCCCGAGCACTTCCTGGTGGCGCGCGGGCTGACGAACTACTGGGGCTACAACACGATGGCCTACCTGGCCCCGCACGGCGGCTACTCCAGCTCCGGCACGCGGGGCGAGCAGGTGCCGGAGTTCAAGGCGATGGTGCGGGCGCTGCACGAGGCGGGCATCGAGGTGATCCTCGACGTGGTCTACAACCACACCGCCGAGGGTGACCACATGGGGCCGACGCTGGGCTTCCGCGGCATCGACAACGCCGCCTACTACCGGCTGCACGACGGCGACCGGCGCTACTACCTGGACTACACCGGGTGCGGCAACTCGCTCAACGTGCGCTCGCCGCACGCGCTGCAGCTCATCATGGACTCGCTGCGCTACTGGGTGCTGGAGATGCACGTCGACGGGTTCCGGTTCGACCTGGCCTCGGCGCTGGCGCGGGAGCTGCACGACGTCGACCGGCTGAGCGCGTTCTTCGACCTGATCCAGCAGGACCCGGTGATCTCGCAGGTCAAGCTGATCGCCGAGCCGTGGGACGTGGGGCCCGGCGGCTACCAGGTGGGCAACTTCCCTCCGCTGTGGACCGAATGGAACGGCAAGTACCGCGACACCGTGCGCGACTTCTGGCGGGGGACGCACTCGGCGCTGCCGGAGTTCGCCTCGCGGCTGACGGGCTCGGCAGACCTGTACGAGACGTCCGGGCGGCGGCCGGTGGCCTCGATCAACTTCGTCACCTGCCACGACGGCTTCACGCTGACGGACCTGGTCTCGTACGACCACAAGCACAACGAGGCCAACTGCGAGGACAACCGCGACGGCACCGACGACAACCGGTCGTGGAACTGCGGGGCCGAGGGGCCGGTCGAGGATCCGCGCATCGTCGGGCTGCGGCACCGGCAGCGGCGCAACTTCCTGGCCACGCTCTTCCTGTCGCAGGGCGTGCCGATGCTCTCCCACGGCGACGAACTGGGCCGGACCCAGCGGGGCAACAACAACGCCTACTGCCAGGACAACGAGATCGCCTGGGTCGACTGGTCGATGCTGCACACCGAGTCGGACCTGCTGGAGTTCGTGCGCAGGCTGTCGCAGCTGCGGCGGGAGCACCCGGTGTTCCAGCGGCGGCGCTTCTTCCACGGGCGGCATTCGGGCAACGGCCTGCGCGACCTGGTGTGGCTGACGCCCGGCGGGGCGGAGATGACGGCGGGCGACTGGCACATCGGCTACGCCAAGTCGCTCATGGTCTACCTCAACGGCGAGGCGATCACCGAGCCGGGGCCGCGCGGGGAGAAGATCACCGACGACTCGTTCCTGCTGCTGATCAACGCCCATCACGAGGACATGACGTTCACGCTGCCGGGCGAGGAGTTCGGCGGCACCTGGATCCCCGAGATCGACACCAGCCACGAGACGCTGGAGAGCGTGTTCGTCGACGAGGGGTGGCGGCCCGGCGACCTGGTGGCGGTCACCTCCCGATCGTTGCAGGTGCTGCGCCAGCCCCGGCATCCATGACTTGTCACAGGCGTGTGCCAAGGTAGAGGGGTGCGTCGCATCCATCCCGACATAGAAGACAATCCCGACATCGAGCGGGCCTACGCCTATCCCGACCGGCCGTGGCTGCGCCTCAACATGGTGGCCAGCGCCGACGGCGGCGCGTGGGTCGAGGGGCTGTCCGGCGGGCTGTCGAGCAAGGGCGACCGGCGCGTCTTCGGGGTGCTGCGCGGGCTGGCCGACGTGATCGTGGCGGGCGCCGCCACCGTCCGGGCCGAGGGCTACGGCGCGGTCCGGCCGCGCGAGTCGTGGCGCGAGATGCGGGCGGGCCGGCCCGCCGCGCCGCCCATCGCGGTGATCACCCGCAGCCTCGGCCTCGACCTGGCCGGGCCGCTGTTCGACGGCGGCGTCAGCCGGACCATCGTCGTCACCTGCGAGAGCGCGCCCGCCGAGCGGCGCAAGGCCGCCGCCGAGGTCGCCGACGTCATCGTGGCCGGCGAGGAGTCCGTCGACCTGGCCGCCGCCCTGGCCGCGCTGCACGAGCGCGGCCTGACCCGGGTGCTGTGCGAGGGCGGGCCGCTGGTCAACGCCCAGCTCGCCGCCGCCGGGCTCGTCGACGAGCTGTGCCTGACCGTCAGCCCGGCGCTGATCGGCGGCGACGCGGCGCGCATCCTCAACGGCGCGCCGTCACACGTCAAGCTTGAGCTCAGCCAGGTGCTGGAAGAGGAGGGGGTCCTCTTCTGCCGCTACACGAAGGAGTCTGGCCCATGACAGAGCCGACCGCGCCACGGGGGAAGAAGGCGGCCAAGGAGCCGGAGCCGATCCCGGACCTCGACCTGCCCGTGCGCCCGCCGGTCGCGCCGATGCTGGCCAAGCCGGTCAAGGCGATGCCCAAGCAGGACGGCAACCTGTTCTACGAGCCGAAGTGGGACGGGTTCCGGTGCATCGTGTTCCGCGACGGCGACGAGGTCTATCTCGGCAGCCGCAACGAGCGGCCGTTCACCCGCTACTTCCCGGAGCTGGTGGAGGCCGCCAAGGCGGAGCTGCCCGACCGGTGCGTGGTCGACGGCGAGATCGTGCTGCCGCGCGGGTCGCACCTCGACTTCGAGGCGCTGCAGCAGCGCATCCATCCGGCGGCGTCGCGGGTCAAGATGCTGTCGGAGCAGACGCCCGCCTCGTTCGTCGCCTTCGACCTGCTGGCCCTGGGTGACGAGTCGTTCATGGAGACGCCGTTCGCGGAGCGCCGGCGGCGGCTGGTCGAGATATTTCCCGAAAAAGGCGGATCCGTCCGGCTCACTCCGGTGACGACGGACGACGCCCAGGCCGCCGAGTGGTTCGACATGTTCGAGGGCGCCGGGCTCGACGGCATCATCGTCAAACCCGGCGGCCAGCCCTACATCCCCGACAAGCGGACCATGTTCAAGGTCAAGCACGAGCGCACCGCCGACGTGGTCATCGCCGGCTACCGCGAGCACAAGAGCGGCCCGATCGTCGGCTCCATCCTGCTCGGCCTCTACGGCGACGACGGCCGCCTGCACCACGTGGGCGTGGCGGCCTCGTTCCCCATGGCGCGGCGGGCCGAGCTCGTCGAGGAGCTGCGACCGTACATCGCCGAGCTGTCGGAGCACCCGTGGGGCCACTGGGCCGAGCAGGCCGCCGCCGGCATCGGCCAGCCCGCCGCCACCCCGGCCACCGGCGGGCAGCGGGTGCCGGGCGCGATCTCGCGGTGGAACGCCAAGAAGGACCTGTCGTTCATCCCGCTGCGGCCCGAGCTGGTGATCGAGGTGGCCTACGACCAGATGGAGGGCGACCGGTTCCGCCACACCGCCCAGTGGCGGCGGCTGCGGCCCGACCGCACCCCCGAGTCGTGCACGTACGAGCAGCTCGACCGGCCCGTCTCCTACGACCTGGACGACATCCTCGCCCGCTAGGCGGTGAAGGCCAGGCTGGCGTTGTGCCCGCCGAAGCCGAAGGAGTTGACCATCGCCGCCCGCCACCGGCCCCGGCGGGCGGCGCCCGCCACCAGGTCGAGCTTCACCTCGGGGTCCGGGTCGGCCAGGTTGCGCACGGCGGGGATCACCCCCTCGCGCAGCGACAGGATCGCCGCGATCGCCGCCAGCGAACCCGAGGCGCCGCACAGGTGACCGGTCATCGACTTGACCGCGGTGACGGCCGGGTGGACGCCCACGGCCTCGGCGATCGACGCGCTCTCCGTCAGGTCGCCCGTCGGCGTGGAGGTCGCGTGCGCGCTGACGTGGCCGACGTCCAGCGGGCTCAGCCCGGCCGAGTCCAGCGCCAGCCGCATCGCGCGCACCTGGCCCTCCGCCGTGCCCGCCGTGATGTGATGGGCGTCGGAGCTGGTGCCCGCGCCCGCCAGCGTGGCGTGCGCACGGGCGCCGCGCCCCGCCTCGAACCCCTCACGCTCCAGCACCAGCACCGCCGCGCCCTCCCCGAGCACGAACCCGTCCCGCGCCGCGTCGAACGGCCGCGACGCCTCCTCCGGCGGGCCGTCGAACCGCGACAACGCCCTCGCCTGCGCGAACCCCGCCAGCGTGAGCGGATGCACGCACGCCTCCGCGCCACCCGCGACCACCACGTCGGCGCGGCCCAGCCGGATCAGGTCCAGGCCCATCGCGATCGCCTCCGCCCCGGACGCGCAGGCGCTCACCGGCGTGTACGCGCCCGCCCGCGCGCCCAGCTCGATGCTCACCACGGCGGCTGCGGCGTTGGGCATGAGCATCGGGACCGTGTACGGCGACACCTTGCGCGGGCCGGACGCCTCCATCAAGTCGTCCTGCGCCAGCAACGTCAGCACCCCGCCGACGCCCGTGCCGATCACCACGGCCAGCCGCTCCGGCTCCACCTCCGGCGCGCCCGCGTCCGCCCACGCCTCCCGCGCCGCGACCAGCGCCGCCTGCTGGCAGCGGTCCAGCCGCCGGGCCGGCACCCGGCCCAGCACCTCGGCCGGGTCGACGCTCATCCGGGCGGCGATCCGCACCGGCAGGCCGGCCGCCCACTCCTCCTCGACCAGCGCGGCGCCGGAGCGCCCCGCCAGCATCGCGGCCCACGTGGAGGCCACGTCACCACCCAGCGGGGTGGTCGCTCCCAGGCCGGTGACGGATGCGCCCGCGGTCAACGTGTCATGCACGAGGTGTCCCCTTTCGTCCTGCCGTCCACGCTGTCAGGACGCGCCCGTACGGGGAGGCGTGAAGATCGACGAAAAACCGCCGCCGTCTTTGTCGCCCCCGGACCGACGCCCACCACGGCCCTGCGGGGCCCGGCCACCGGGACGGCACCCGCCGAGGGCTGACCGCCACCGGGCACCCGGCGAGCGCTCAGGAAGGGCCGCCGGTCCCCCAGGGCGGGCACCGCGCGAGCGCCCAGATAGGGCCGCCGCCGGTCTCTCGGGGCGGGCACCGAGCGGGCGCTCAGGAGGGTCGCCGCCGGGCGCGCGGGGACGGCGACCCCGGGCGCACGGAGGTCGACGGCGGGCGCTCAGGGCGCTCAAGGGCACGCGGCGGGTGATCGGAGAAGCCCGGCGGCCGCCCAAGGCTCTCGCTGGGAACCGCAGGGTGTTCCGGTGGGGCTCGGTGCTCTCCGGACGGGTGGGAGAGCGGCGGGGTCAGGTGAGCCAGATGAGGCCGGCGAAGCGGCCGGGGTCGTGGCGGCGGTGGGAGTAGAGGTCGGCGGTCTCGATGGTGCAGCGGTCGTCGTGGCGGACGTCGGCGACGCCGGCCTCGCGGAGCTGGGCCTCGATGCCGGCGCGCAGGTCGAGCGCCGGGGTGCCCCAGGAGGTGGTGGAGCGCGTCTGCGGCACGGTGGCGGCGACGCGGTCGCGCAGCTCGGCGGGCACCTCGTAGCAGCGGCCGCAGGCTCCGGGCCCGATCAGCGCGGCCATCCGGGCGGGCACGGCGCCCTTGCCGGCCATCGCGGCGACCAGGGCGGCGGCGATGCCCGCCTCGGTGCCGGGCCGGCCGGAGTGGGCGGCGCCCACCATGCGCGCGACCGGGTCGGCCACGAGCACGGCCGGGCAGTCGGCGCCGAGCGAGGCGAGCGCGAGGCCGGGCTCGGTGGTGAACACGCCGTCGACGGGCGGCGGGTCGTCGCCGAACGGCTCGCTCACGTACGCGATCTCGGCGCCGTGCACCTGGCGCATGAACACGATCGCGCGCACGCCGAGCTCGGCGGCCACGCCGGCGCGGTTGGCGCGGACGGCGGCGGGGTCGTCGCCGGTGCCGCCGCCGAGGTTGCGGGTGCCGTGCGGGCCGGCGCTGACGCCGCCGTGGCGGTCGGTGACGGCGACGTGCACGCCGGGGACCAGCTCCATGCCCCCGATCCTATGACCCGCCGGGCCCGCGCCCGGAAGGCCGGGTTCCCCGGGCGTGAGGAGTGCGCCTGACGGGCCTGGACGACCCGCACGCGCTCATGGCCCGGCGCGGGTGTCCGGCGGTGCGGGCGGCGCCCGCCTCGGCGGCCCGGTGTGCCCGGGCTGTGGGCTAGGGGCGGCGGCGGGGGGACGAGCCGGGGCCGCCGGGGCCGGAGCCGCGCGGGATCACGTCGGGCGCCCGGCCGAGGGCGATCGACATGTGCACCTCGTCGTAGCGTTCGCGGCCCACTTCGACCACGTTCGGCAGGCGGCCCCACTCGGTGAAGCCGAGCTCCTCGTACAGCTCGATGGCGCCGTGGTTGTTGCCGCGCACGCTGAGCGTGAGCGTCTCCAGCCCGGCGGCGCGGGCGCCGGCCGTGAGCGCGGAGACGACGAGCCTGCCGAGGCCCAGGCCGCGCGCCGACGGGTGGGCCATGATCTTGGCGACCTCGGCGGTGCGGGTGAACACGGCGTGCGGGGAGCGCCGCCACAGACCCATCGCCTGGACCGTGCCGTCCACGCGGGCCAGGGCGAGGCGGGCGTCGCCGTCCCTGACGGCCTTGAGCACCTCCTCCAGCCAGGGGTCGGTCTGCTCGCGGCCGGGGGGCTCCGGGTAGCCGATGGCTCCGCCGAGCCCGGCGACGGCGTGCATCACGCGGTGGACGGCGGACTGGAGCTCTTCGTCGGCGGAATCCGGCCAGGTGAGGTCAATGCGCACAGTTGGCCATTATGTCGGGATTTTTCGCCGTAATCGGCTTTACGGTCGGGGTGCGGGCGGTCGATTCGGCCCGCCACCGGCGCGATCACCGGCGTACGCGATCAGCCCCGGAAAAGCCGATCGTGATGCGTATGTCGCGCGATAGATTGCGCTCATGAGCGAGGGGATCATGCCGGAGCTGCCGGAGCTGACGGGGTTGTCCGAGGCGGCGGCCCAGTCGCGGGCCTCGGTGCTGCGCAGCCGCGCCGAGTCGTACATCGCGCTGGGGCGGCACGACGCGGCGATCGCGGACCTGACCGAGTCGATCGCGCTCGTGCCCGGCAACGCGCGGGCCTGGCGGCTGCGCGGGGAGAGCCACCGGATCGTCGAGCGGTTCGAGGCGGCGGTGGCCGACTTCGACGAGGCGCTGCGGCTGGAGCCCGACAGCTCCTACGCGCTGGGCTCGCGAGGCCAGGCGTACGCGTCGATGGGCCGGATGGAGGAGGCCATGGCCGACTTCGAGCACGCGCTGACGCTCTCGCCCGAGTCGCTGTGGATCCTGGAGGCCAAGGCCGACGCGCTGGCCGACCTGGACCGGTTCGACGAGGCGCTGGACGAGCACGCCAAGATCATCGCGCTGAACGAGGAGCTGGCCTACTCGTGGCTGGCCCGCGGCGACCTCTACCAGCGGATGGGCCTGTATGCCGAGGCCATCTCCGACTACGGCCGCGCCCTGGAGGCCGACCCCGACTACGTCCGGGCGTTGAGCAGGCGCGGCGAGGCGCTGCGCATGATCGACCGTTACGAGGAGGCGCTGGCCGACCTCAACCGGGCCGTCGAGCTCGACCCCGACAACGACCGGGCGCTGGGCAGCCGGGGCGCGGTGCTGAGCGAGCTGGGCGACAACGAGGCGGCGCTGAAGGACCTGAACCGGGCCGTCGAGCTGGACGAGGAGTACATCTGGGCCTACCGGGTGCGCGGCGAGATCCTTCAGGACCTCGACCGGCACGAGGAGGCCGTCGCCGACTTCACCCGCGCCCTGCATCTGGAGTTCGGCGACTGACCGCCGGGGGCCGGCGGCCGATCGCGACGACGGTGACGATCAGCAGCACGCAGGCGGCCGCGATCCCCGCGACCACGGCCGACACCCCCGCCCGGGGCGCCGCGAGCGGCAGCAGCAGGATGACCAGGGCGTACGCGAGCACCACGGCCGGATGGGTGACGCGGGCGCGCACGACGGTCCCGTGGATCAGCCGGAACAGGACGAGGAACACCGCGGCCGGGATCGCGACGGCGTAGCCGATGGCCAGGGGCGTGGCGGTGACGTCGTGCCCGGTCTGCTCGGCGGCCACCTCCAGCCCGGCGCCGAGCGCGGCCAGCGCGGCGAACACGCCGTAATGCCCGTACCCCCACAGATAGGACAGATGGGGGCGCTCCTCCAGCCCCTCGCCCGCGGGCAGGAGGAAGTAGATCCACCACAGCGCGAACAGCAGCACGAGCCCCGAGACGGCCATGACGACCAGGGGCGCGCTCGTCCGGGCCGCCGCCAGCGCGCCCGCGACGCCCCGGGTCGTGGCCAGGACGCTCTCACCGAGCAGGATGATCGTGAACAGCCCGTAGCGTTCGGCGATGTGGTGCGGATGCCAGTGGGTCCGGCCGGCGCGTTCGGCCCAGACCGGCACCGCCAGCTCGGCGGCGGCCAGCGCGACGAACAGCGGCAGCCGCGCCCCCTCCGGCACCGCGCCCGCCTCCACGAGGACGAGACGCAGCACCCACCCCGCCTGCACGACCGTGATGCCCGCCGCGTAGCGCAGCGCGGTGCGGCGGCCCGCCGGGTCCTCGACGGCGGCGCGCACCCACTGGGCGACCAGCGCGATGCGCATGATGAAGTAGCCGAGCGTGACCGCGCCGAAGTCGGCGTGGTCGGCGGCGGCCGGCACCCCGGCGGCGAGCACGAGCACGCCGCCCATCTGCACCATCGTGAGCAGCCGGTAGGGCACGTCGTCGGTGTCGTAGGCCGAGGCGAACCAGGTGAAGTTCATCCACGCCCACCAGATCGCGAAGAACACCTGGAGGAACAGGACCAGCCCGGGCAGCGCGTGGCCGTCGGCCACGGCGTGGGCGAACTGCGCGGTGGCGGCCGCGATCGCCACCACGAACGTGAGGTCGAACAGCAACTCCAGCTCGCTCGCCGCGCGGTGCGGCTCGTCGACCGCCCGGGGGCGCATCCTGACGCGGATCTCCCGTGCCTTCATGCCCCTTCCCTCCCCGGAGAAGCGGCCGGTGAAAGGTTCCCTCCCGGGTGAAGCGGCCGATGAAAGGTTCCCTCCCCGGGGGAGCGGCCCGTGAAAGGCGGAAGGCACGGAACCCTTCGTCATGGGTCCCGTGCCTTCCTGCGGCGCGCTACAGCGTGAGCAGCGCGTTGACCGGCAGGCGCCGGTCCGACAGCGGGCGCATCGCGATGCGGAGCAGCGCGAGCGCGTTGTCGTCGCCCGCGATGCGGTTGGCGCTGAGCCCGCCGCACGACTGGCAGTGGTGGATGATCAGCCACTCCCCGTCGTGCCGCACGGACACGCTCAGCGCCGCCATCCGCCCGCGGCAGCCCGCCCGCCGGTCACCGGGGACGCGGTGGTCGACGTGCAGGCTCGTCAGACAGTGCGGGCAGTGGTTGCGGTGCGCGGTGCCCGGCGCGAGGACGGGCACGTCGAGGCGGCAGCCGACGCATCGGAACGCGTCGCCCGGCTCGCCGTGACGGACGTCCTTGCGCCGCTGCGGCCTGCGCGGGTCCGGTTTCCTGCGTGGCATGTCCGCTCCCGTCACAGGTCGCCGAACGTTTCCAGCGGAAACGGCGGCTGAGCGAGCGGGCGTACGGCCATGCGCATGAGGATGAGCTGGTTATCGTCCCCGGAGATCGGGTTGGACGTCAGCTCACCGCACCGGGTGCAGCGGTGGATGATCATCCAGTCGCCGCTGCGCAGCACCGCGATCGAGATCGGGGTCATGCGCGACCGGCACTCGGACGGGCCGCCCTCGGCACGGTCGAGGACATGCAGCGAGTGCAGGCAGCTCGGACAGTGGTTGCGCCGGGTCCCGTCGGGACCGGCTGCGGCCACGGTCAGCCCACAGCGCACGCACGCGAACGTGTCGGTGACGGTACGGATCTTGTTGGTGGACACCCTGGGTTCTCCTTGCCGGAATGGTGCTTGTCGAGCAGCAAGGAAGCGCCGTGCGGGCCTCGCCCCGGGTCAGGGGCAGATGCGGATGACGAAGTGACGAGGCGCGCATGGCGCAGGGCGGAACATCAACTCACCTTCCCAGGGCCGGAGTATGGACGTCGTTCGACACAGCCGCGAGCGTAATGCCCGGGATGCGAGGATCGCCATTCATTATTCGCGGGCCTTGCTGGGCTGGACGCGCTTGGGCTCGCCGGGCATCTTCGGATAGTTGGGCGGATAGGGCATGTCGCCCCGCTCGTCCTTGGCGTAGAGCTCCAGCAGCGGCTCGATCGAGTGGGCGCGGTCGTCGATCGCGGCGTGCACGTCGCCGAGCTCGGCGAAGCGGGCCGGGACCGTGCGGATGTCGAAGTCGCGCGGGTCGGCGTCGGCCAGCTCGTCCCAGGTGAGCGGCGTGGAGACCGGGGCGTGCGGCTGGGCGCGCACCGAGTAGGCGCTGACGACGGTGCGGTCACGGGCGTTCTGGTTGAAGTCGATGAAGACGCGGTCGCCGCGCTCCTCCTTCCACCAGGCGGTGGTCACCAGGCCCGGATCGCGCGCCTCGACGGCCCTGGCGAGCGCGATGCCGGCATGGCGCACCTGGACGAAGTCCCAGCGCGGCTCGATGCGGACCGCGATGTGCGCGCCCCGGTTGCCGGACGTCTTGACGAACCCGGTCATGCCGAGCTCGTCGAGCACCTCGCGGGTCAGCGCGGCGGCCCGGCGGACCGCGCCGAACTCCAGCCCCGGCTGCGGGTCGAGGTCGACGCGCAGCTCGTCGGGATGCTCGACGTCGGCCGCGCGCACCTGCCACGGGTGGAAGTCGATGGTGCCGAGGTTGGCGCAGTAGGCGATCGAGGCCACCTCGGTCACCCGCAGCGAGTCGGCGGTGCGCCCGCTGGGGAAGGTCACGGTGACCGTCCGCAGCCAGTCGGGATGCTTGGGCGGCATCCGCTTCTGGTAGATGGCGTCGTTCTGCACGCCGTCGGGGTGGCGCTTGAGGTTGGTCGGCCGGTCGCGCAGCGCGCGCAGCACCCCGTCGCCCACGCTCACGTAGTATTCGACCAGCTCACGCTTGGTCGCGCCGATCTCCGGAAAGTAGACCTTGTCGGGGTTGGTGACCTTGACGGTCCGCTCCCCCACCTCAAGCTCGATGTACGGCGATGCCATGCGTCACAACCTACCCGGCGCCCCCGACAGAACCCCGGAAGGACGCCGGCTCACCGCACCCGCACCCGGGTCTTCGCACACACGTCGCACCGCTGGGTGACGACACGGCCGATCGTCTCGATCGTCACCCAGCGGTGACGAAAGTGCACAGGACGCACGGGAAATGTTTACCCTGACCCGGCGATCGATACGCGGAGTCGCAGGACGATCACTCCGAGGGGTCGAGCCGGAGCGACACCGAGTTGATGCAGTAGCGCTCGTCGGTCGGCGTCGGATAGCCCTCGCCGCGGAACACGTGCCCCAGGTGCGAGTCGCAGCGGGCACAGCGCACCTCCGTGCGGACCATGCCGTGGCTGCGGTCCTCGATCAGCGTGACGGCGTCGTTCTCCGACGGCTCGTAGAAGCTGGGCCAGCCGCAGTGCGACTCGAACTTCGTGCCGGAGGTGAACAGCTCGGCCCCGCAGGCGCGGCACGTGTAGACGCCCTCGGTCTTCGTGTCGACGTACTCGCCGGTGTACGGCGCCTCGGTGCCCGCCTGCCTGAGCACGCGGAACTCCTCGGGAGAGAGCTGGACCCGCCACTCGGCCTCGCTCTTGACCACCTTGTCCATACGTCCAGGGTACGAGATACGGCAAAAGGAGATCTCCGCAGGGGGAAGCATCCAATCTGGGGCGAAAATGCGTCTTTGACGACAAGGGGGTGTCATCGCCTCCTCCATGGGGTGAGATCACACGCAGGATCGCCCGAGCGGCACAGCCCACGCCCGTGCTGGCGCCGCCGGCGATCGGCCCGGCCGGCCGGGTGGCGCGCCAGCGCCCGGAACGGCCCGCGGGTGATCTCGTGAAGCCCGTCCCGTCGAGCCCCCGGTCCCGCCACCGAGGCGGCTCCGGGACGGGCCCCCATCTGCCCCTCGCCTCCGTCAGCCGGGGGCGGGGTGGGTGACGCGGCAGGTGGTGTCGCCGGGGCCGAGGATGTTGGCGAGTACCGGGTTGCCGTTCTCGCCGAACCTGGCGTGCACGAAGACCACCGGGGCAGCGGTGCCCGTGTCCTGGAGGTAGCTCAGGCCGCGCTCGCACAGGGTGAGGGCCTGCCGGGAGTTGCCCGCCGTTTCCGGCAGGGTGGTGTAGATGCGGAGATATCCGCCGATGGTGCGGATGTCCTTCACGTGGCCCGCCGCCCTGTCGTCCCACCGGCTCCGGAAGTACGTGACCGCGTCATGATCGGTGTGCCTGGACGGATCCCCCTCCGCACCATCCGGCTCGTGGACGGTCCCGCCCGCTCCCTCACCGGGGACGGCCTCACCAGGAGCGCCGGGGTGACCTGCTGGCTCGCCGGAGCCGGTCGCCACGGCCTGGCCCCCGCGCCCGTCCCCGCCGTCCGTGCCGGTCCCCGGCCCCTCCGTGCCCGTCCCTCCTCGGAGGTACGTCTCCGATGGAGCGGGCGGCTGGGCGTACGCATCGTCCGGGGCGGTCGTTGACAGGGGCCCGTGGGCGGTGAGCAGGGCGCCGGTGAGCACGCAACCCGTGAGCGCGGCGAGCGCCGCCACCGCAAGGCCCCACGGCCTGCGCGAGGGGCGCCGACGGCGGCCTCGACGGGCGCGTGGCGTCGCGGCCCCGGTCCGGCCGAAGAGGGACGGCCGCGCGGCGGTGGCGCGGTGGTGACCTGTGCGCTCCTTCACGTGGGCGCTCCCTGGGGCCGGACCCGGCAACTGCCCTGATTGTGACAAACAGGGTGCGGTCCCGTCAGCCGATCAGGCCAACCCGGGAGCCCGGGACGGCTCGCTAGGGAAGGGCGTTGACGAGCTCCTGGACGGGCTTGCGCACGCCGGTGTAGAAGGGGATCTCCAGCCGGGTGTGGCGGCGGGCCTGGGCGGCGCGCAGCTCACGCATCAGGTCGACGATGCGGTGCAGCTCGTCGGCCTCGAAGGCGAGCATCCACTCGTAGTCGTTGAGCGCGAAGCACGCCACCGTGTTGGCCCGCACGTCGGGGTAGCCGCGGGCCATCTGGCCGTGCTCGGCGAGCATGGCGCGGCGCTCGGCGTCGTCCAGCAGATACCACTCCAGGGAGCGGACGAACGGGTAGACGCTGACGAACGCCCGCGGCTCCTCCTCGGCGAGGAACGCCGGGATGTGCGACTTGTTGAACTCGGCGGGCCGGTGCAGCGCCATCGCCGACCAGACGGGCGTGCTGTGGCGGCCCAGGCCGGTGCGGCGGAAGCGGGAGTAGACGTCCTGGAGGTCCTCGGCCGTGGGGGCGTGCCACCAGAACATGTAGTCGGCGTCGGCGCGGAACCCGGCCACGTCGTAGAGGCCGCGGGTGACCACGTCCTTGCCGGCCGCCTGCTCCAGGAGCTCCTCGACCTCGTCGGCGATGTTCTCCCGGCTGCCGGGGACCGGCTCGGCGGCCTTGAACACCGACCACATCGTGTAACGGATCACCTGATTGAGATCGCGGGCCTTGAGCCGCGTCGTGCCCTCTGTCATGCCTGTCATTCTCCTCCTCGGCCCAGGTGGTCCAGAATCCGGGAGGCCGCCGTGCGGGCGGTCGCGACGCAGGCGGGGATGCCGAGCCCGTCGTAGGCGGCGCCGCAGACGGCCAGCGAGGGCTGCCCGGCCACGGCCGCGTGGACGCGGGCGACCCGGTCGAGGTGGCCGACGTTGTACTGCGGCAGGCCGCCGCCCCAGCGGGTGACGCGGGTGTCGGCGGGCTCCTGGCGGACGCCCATGACCTCGGCCATCTCCGCGCGGGCGAGCGCGACCAGGTCTTCGTCGTCGCGCTGGAGCAGGTGCTCCTCGCCGACGCGGCCGATGGAGCAGCGCAGGATCACCAGGTCGCGGGCGAGGTGCGGCCACTTGACGGAGCTGAACGTGACGGCCTTGACGGCCCGGCCGTCGACGGGCGGGACGAGGTAGCCGCTGGTCGAGGGCGGCTCGGGGAAGGCGGACACCGGGTAGGCGAGGGTGACGACGGCCATGCTGGCGTACTCGATCCTGGCCAGCTCGCTCGCCGCCTTGGGCACCTCGGCCTTGAGCAGGCGGCTCGCGGGGGCCGCGGGCACGGCGACGATGACGGCGTCGGCCTCGACGACCTCGGGCCTGGGCACCGGGCCGGTGACGAGCCGCCAGCCGTGCTCGGTGCGGGCCAGCTCGCGTACGGTGACGCCGGTCCTGATGTCGGCGCCGGACGCCTTGGCCACGGCCTCGGGCAGGCTGCCGATGCCGTTTCTGAGCGAGGTGAAGACCGGGCCGGCGTTCTTGGGCGCCTCGCGGGTGATCTGGCGGGCGGCGGCGAGCAGCGAGCGTTCGGCGCGGGCGGCGGCGGCCACCCGCGGCATCGTGGCCTCCAGCGACAGCTTGTCGGCGCGGCCCGCGTAGACGCCGCCGAGCAGCGGCTCCACCAGGCGTTCGACGATCTCGGGACCCATCCTGGCGCGGATGTAGGCGGCGACGGACACGTCGGTGCGCACGAGGGTGGCGGGCAGGATCTGGTCGAGCGGCACCCGCAGCAGCCCGCCGGGCGAGACGATGCCGGATCTGGCCAGCTCGGCCAGGTCGCCGGGCACGCCCATGAACTGGCCCTTGGGCAGCGGGCGCAGCGCGCCCCTGGTGTAGACGGCCGAGCCGGCGGAGCCTGGGCTGACCAGGTCGTCGCCGAGGCCGACGGCCCTGGCCAGGTCCTTGCCCTCGGGCCGTCTGGCCAGCATGGACTCGGCTCCCGCGTCGACGCTGACGCCGGCGACCTCGGACGCGTACAGCTTGCCGCCGATGCGCGGGGCGGCGTCGAGGACGGTCACCTTGACCCGCTCGCCCGCGCCCTGCCTGAGGTGCCAGGCGGCGGCCAGCCCGGAGATCCCGCCGCCGATGACGACCACGTGTGCCTGTTTGCCTGCCACGGTTCAGACGCTACCGTCCCGCGGGCGCGGCCCCGTTGCCGGGGCGTGTGACCGTACCGTGACGCGACGGTTCAAACCGGTGCGCACAGGGGTCCGTCTTAGGGGCATGAGGAGATCGCAGATCGTGCTGACGGGCGTCCTGGCCGCGCTGCTGCTGTCCGCCTGCGGGGGCGCCGGCGAGAGCGCCACGGGCGGGGCGGACGTGCCGATGGCGCAGGTCGATTCCGCCAAGGCGGTCGCGCGGGACGTGACGGCGCCGGAGAGCGCCGCCACCGCGCGGCCCACACCGGCGCAGAGGCGCCCGGCGAACGCGGCGTCGGGCGTCGAGGTCACCCAGCAGAACCGTCAGGTGATCTACAAGGCGAGCATGACCGTACGGGCCGAGGACGTCGCCGCCGCCGTCCAGCAGGCCAAGCAGACGGTCACCACGGCGGGCGGCTACCTGGCCAGGGAGGAGAGCCGCTCGTCCGACGACGCGCGGGCCTCGGCGCTCCTGGAGTTCAAGATCCCGCCCGCCCGCTACAACGAGGTGCTGGCCACGCTGGGCAAGGACCTGGGCAGGCAGCTCAGGCTGGAGCAGGGCACCGAGGACGTCACGCTGAAGGTCGCCGACGTGGAGAGCCGGCTGAAGTCGGCCGAGCAGGCCCTGGAGTCGCTGCGCAGCCTGCTGAAGCGCGCCGACACGATCGGCCAGGTGCTGGACGTGGAGCGGGAGATCGCCGGCCGCGAGGCGGATCTGGAGTCGCTCCAGGCGCAGCAGAAGGAGCTGGCCGCGCAGGTCGGCATGGCCACGCTGTCGCTGCGGCTGGTGGGGCCGGTCGTGGTGGTGGAGGAGCCCTCGGACGAGCCGGCGGGGTTCCTCGGCGGGCTGAAGAGCGGCTGGAACGGGCTGGTGTCCTTCGTGAAGGTGCTGCTCACCGTGCTGGGGACGGTCCTGCCGTGGCTGGTCGTGGTGGTGCCGCCGCTCGCGCTGGCGATCTTCCTGGTACGGCGTCGCCGCCGGGCCGGAGGCGGCGGCCCCGGCGGCATCGGCAACACGGACGGCACCGACGGCACCGACGGCACCGACGGCACGGACGGATCCGACGATCCGGCTCCGGCCCCGCCGGTGAAGGACGCGGCCCCTGTCTGACCGGATCTCCCGGCCGGGTGAGCGCGCCGGGCGGTCAGGCCCGCAGGCGCCGCAGGGCCTCGTGCGCGCGGCCGGCGCCGGACGGGTCGGCGGGCCGGTCCGCGAGGAGCACGGCGGCGCCGGGGATGGCGGGCCCGTCCTGCCCGGCTCCGCCCGCGACCCGGCGGCGACCGGGGGCGGTCGCGGGCGGCGGCGGGCCGGGGTGCCGGAGGAGGTCGGACAGCCGGGCCCCGGCGAGCGCCAGGTCCCGGCACAGGCCGCTCTCCCCCAGCCCGGCCGCCGCCGGCACCGCGCGCGCCAGTGTGCCGCGCTCGCAGCGGAGCCACCCGAGCGGGTCGCCGCCCAGCAACGCCTCCACCTCGCCCGGCCCCGCCTGCCAGAGCGGCGCGCGGTCGCGGCCGGGCGGGCGGCCGCCGGGGCTCACCCTGCGCAGGGCCTCCCCCGCCAGCGCCAGCAGCGCGGCAAGCGTGCGCGGGACGGCCGCCCGCCGCTCGTCCTCCGGCACGTCCGCGGCCGCGCGCTCGGCGGCGTACAGGCGGGTCAGGTCGGGGAGGCGGTAGCGCTCCTGCCCGGCGGCGTCGACGCGGCGGTGCCGGACGAGCTGGGCGTCGGCGAGCCGGTCCAGCAGCCGGGCGGCCTCGCCGACGGGGACGCCGAGCAGCGCCGCGGCGGTCCACGGGGCGAAGTCCGCCAGCGGCGGCAGCAGCCCGAGCAGGCCGAACAGCAGCCGCTCCCGCTCCCCCAGCGCCCCGTGGCCGGGCGCGAGGCCGGCGCGCACGTCCAGGTCGCCGGCGCGCAGCTCGTCGAGCCTGCCGCACTCGCGGCGCAGCCGGGCGGCCAGCCCGGCGGCGGTCCAGCCGGGCCGGGTGGCCAGCCGCGCCCCGGCGATGCGCAGCGCGAGCGGCAGCCCGTCGCAGAGCCGCGCGAGCTCGGCCAGCTCGGCGGGCCCGCCTCTGACGCCCGCCGGTCCGCCGGCGACCCGGCCGATCAGCTCGGCGGCCTCGCCGGGCGGCAGCTCGCCGAGCGGGACGGGCCGGGCGCCCTGCCCGGCGACCAGCCCGTCGAGCGCGCCGCGCCCGGTCACCACGACGCCGCACCCGGCCGAGCCGGGCAGCAGCGGACGCACCTGGGCGGCTCCGGCGGCGTCGTCGAGCAGCACCAGCATCCGCCGTTCGCGCAGCAGCGTCCGGTAGAGGGCGGCGCGCTCCTCCAGGGAGCCGGGCACGCCGCCGGCGCCGAGCGCGCGCAGGAACCGGCCGAGCACCTCCTCCGGCGGCAGCGGGCGCGTCCGGCCGCGCAGGTCCGCGTAGAGCTGGCCGTCGGGGTAGCGGGCGGCCCGCGTGTGCGCCCAGTGCACGGCCAGCCCGGTCTTGCCGACGCCGCCGGGGCCGACGACCAGCGCCACCGCGCCGTCGCCGGCGCAGCGGTCGAGCGCGGCCAGCTCGCGAGCGCGGCCGGTGAACGCGGTGACGCCGGGCGGGAGCTGGCGCGGCGTCGTGGCGACGGCCCGCTCCTCGTCGCCCAGCACCCGGGCGTGCGCCGCCCGCAGGTGGTGGCCCGGCTCCAGGCCGAGCTCGGCCACCAGCAGCTCGCGGCCCTCGTGGTAGGCGGTCAGCGCCTCGGCCCGTCGGCCGGACCGGTGCAGCGCGAGCAGGTGCAGCGCGCGCAGCCGTTCGTCCAGCGGGTGGGCGGCCACCAGGGCGGCGAGCTCGGCGGCGGCCTCCGACGGGCGGTCCAGCGCGATCAGCGCCTCGGCGCGGCCCTCGCGCGCCGAGACACGTGATCGCTCCAGCCTGGCCGCCTCCTCGCGCAGCGCGTCCAGGCCCTCGTAGGCGTCGCCGCGCCAGCAGGCCAGCGCCTCGCCGTAGAGCCGGGCCGCCGCCCGGTGGTCGCCCGCCGCCGCGGCCGGGGCCGCCCGCGAGCACAGCTCCTCGAACCGGAGCGCGTCGAGCTCGTGCGGCTCGACGGCCAGCAGGTAGCCGTCGCCGTCGCGGCTGATCCGGTCGCCGCCGAGGCGCTGCCGTACCTGGTGGACGTGCCAGCGGACGGTGGAGCCCGACGGGCGGGCGGCGCCCCAGACGGCGTCGGCGAGCACCCCGTCGGGGACGCGCCTGCCCGCGCGGCTCAGGAGCACCGCCAGCAGGGCGCGCTGTTTGGCCGTCAGCTCGACCTCGGCGCCGTCACGCACGACCGTGAGCCGCCCCAGGACCCCGAACTCCATCCGCGCCCCCCAACCCCGACGGTCCCCCCACAATACTCAGTAAGCCGAAGCATCGCACCAAGCCGGGCGGATCGGGCACGAGCGGCGTCACCGGGCATGCGAAAGCGCCCCGGCTCGGCGAGCCGGGGCGCGGCAGGAACGGCGCAGGGGTTGGTCAGGCGGCCTCGTGGACCAGGTCGGTCAGGCGCTTGAGCTGGTCGGGGTCGGTGTTGGGGAGCACGCCGTGGCCCAGGTTGAACACGTGGCCCTCGGCCGCGGCGCCCTCGCGCAGCACCTCGCGGGCCTTGCGCTCGACGACCTCCCACGGGGCCAGCAGGATCGCCGGGTCGAGGTTGCCCTGCAGCGCCTTGCCGGGGCCGACCCGGCGGGCGGCCTCGGAGAGCGGGACCCGCCAGTCGACGCCCACCACGTCGGCGCCGGCCTCGCCGAGCACGCCCAGCAGCTCGCCGGTGCCGACGCCGAAGTGGATGCGCGGCACGTCGGGCAGGCCCGCGAAGATGCGGCGGGTGTGCGGCAGGATGAACTCGCGGTAGTCGGCCATCGGCACCGCGCCCACCCAGGAGTCGAACAGCTGGATCGCCGAGGCGCCCGCCGCCACCTGGATGCGCAGGTGCTCCAGCACGATGCCGGTCAGCCGCTCCATGAAGTCGTGCCACAGCGCGGGCTCGCCGTACATCATGGCCTTGGTCCGGTCGTGGTTCTTGGACGGGCCGCCCTCGATCAGGTAGGAGCCGAGCGTGAACGGCGCGCCGGCGAAGCCGATCAGCGGGGTGCCGCCGAGCTCGCCGGTGAGCGCCTGGATGGCCTCGGTCACGTACGGGACGTCCCCGGGCTCCAGGGGACGCAGCGCCTGAAGGCCCCTGGCGTCGCGGATCGGGTCGGCGACGACGGGGCCGACGCCGGGCTTGATGTCGAGGTCGACGCCGATGGCCTTGAGGGGCACCACGATGTCGCTGAAGAAGATGGCCGCGTCGACGCCGTAGCGGCGGACCGGCTGCAGGGTGATCTCGGCGATGAGGTCGGGCGTGGCGCAGGCGGTCAGCATCGGGACGCCCTCGCGGACCTTCAGGTATTCGGGCAGCGAACGACCGGCCTGCCGCATGTACCAGACGGGGGTGTGCGGGACGGGCTGACGGCGGCAGGCACGCAGGAACGCTGAGTCGGCGAGATTCACCCCTCAAGGGTGCCATGAGGTGCGCTCGCCCCCGCCACCGGAAGGCGGTGTCGGAGGGCGGTGTCGGAAAAATATGCCTGGCGCGCCCCAATTCATGATCAGATAGCGGAATGCATGTTTACCGGCCGGCCCGGCGTCGGGACCCTTCACGGGTCGCGCACACCCCATGGGCGACCAGAGAGGCGGTCTCGGCTGGGCCAAAACTTCGCAAACCCACCGCGCGGCATCGATTCAGCGACCACTTTCGGGACACGCCGAGCGCGTTGCGGGGAAATGTCGGCGGCTCGTGCCAACGTCGAAGCCACGTCCCGAAGAAAGGCCCCGGTTCGATGACTGGTGCGATGACCGCGTTGCGGAGTTCCGTGCTCCAGGGGGAGCACCGTTTTGGACACTGCGTGACGTGCGCCGGCGAGCGGCTGTTCGAGCGCCCGGCCTGCTCCGACGGGCACGAGCCCGGCGAGTGCCCCGAGTGGGCGTGCGCCGAGTGCGGGCACGCGATCTGGCTCGGCCTGGCCGAATGCGCCCGGCCGCTGGTGACGGCCGCGGTTTGATCGCCACCGATGAGTACCCCCGTGGTCCCCTTCCGTCCCGCTTCGACCTACTCTTCGACTATGACCCTCGGTGACCGCCCACCGGTTCCCGCGGCCTTCAGGCGCGCGGTCGAGAGCCTGCGGCCGGCCGAGGTCCGGCCGGAGATCGAGCTCGAGGACCTGCCGGCCCCGCAGCGGCTGGCCCCGCACTCGGCGGCGATCGGCGCGTCGGTCTACCGCGACGACGACGAGCTCGCGGTCGGGCGGCTGATCCTGCTCTACGACCCCGACGGCCAGCGCGGCTGGGACGGCCCGTTCCGGCTGGTCGCCTACGTGCGGGCCGACATGGAGCCGGAGATCACCTCCGACCCGCTGCTCGGGCCCGTCGCGTGGAGCTGGCTGACCGAGGCGCTCGACGCCCATCACGCCGACTACTCCGCGGCTGGCGGTACCGTGACCAGAGCGGTGTCCGAGGGTTTCGGCAACAAGGCCGAGGACCCGGTCACCACTGAGCTCGAGCTGCGGGCGTCCTGGTCCCCCGCAGAGGAGGACCTGTCCGGCCATGTGGCCGCCTGGTGCGATCTCATGTGTGTGGCCGCCGGGATTCCGCCGCTTCCGCCGGATGTGGCCGCCATGCCCCGCCGACGCGATGATCCGGAGAGTGACCGAACGAAGTGAGGGCACAAGTCAACACAGCAGCGTGGTCGTGAGGGCGGTGCGCTCATGACAGAAGAACGAACCGTGGTCCCGCTGCTCGAGCCGCGCGAGGGCATCCCGCCGGTCGTGGCCGACGCCGCGTCGCTGGCCCGTGCCGTCGCCGCGTTCGGCGCGGGCACCGGCCCCGTCGCCGTCGACGCCGAGCGGGCCTCCGGCTACCGCTACGGCAACCGCGCCTACTTGGTGCAGCTGCGCCGCGCCGGCGCCGGCACCGCGCTCATCGACCCGGTGGCCTGCCCCGACCTGTCGGATCTGGACGCCGCGCTGGCCGGCGCCGAGGTCGTGCTGCACGCCGCCTCGCAGGACCTGCCGTGCCTGATGGAGATCGGGTTCCGGCCGCGCCGGATGTTCGACACCGAGCTGGCCGGCCGGCTGCTCGGCTACGAGCGGGTCGGGCTCGGCACGATGGTGGAGACGGTGCTCGGGCTGCGGCTGGAGAAGGGCCATTCGGCCGCCGACTGGTCGACCAGGCCGCTGCCCGAGGACTGGCTGCGCTATGCCGCCCTCGACGTGGAGGTGCTGGTCGAGCTCCGTGACGCGCTGCACGAGGAGCTGGCCGAGAGCGGCAAGCTGGAGTGGGCGCAGGAGGAGTTCGCCGCGGTGCTCGGCACGCCGCCGCCCGCGCCGCGCTCCGACCCGTGGCGGCGCACGTCCGGCATCCACAAGGTGCGCAGCGTGCGGGCGCTGGCGATCGTGCGCGAGCTGTGGACGATGCGCGACCGGATCGCCCGCGAGAACGACCTGGCGCCGGGCCGGGTGCTGCCCGACGCGGCGATCGTCAGCGCTGCCCTGGAGGGGCCGCGCACGAAGAAGGCGCTCACCGAGATCTCCGCGTTCACCGGGCGCAGCGCGCGCCGGCACATGAACGACTGGCTGGCCGCGGTGACCAGGGCGCGGGCCCTGCCCGACGGGCAGCTTCCGCAGCCGAGCACGCCGGGCGACGGGCCGCCGCCGGTCAACCGGTGGCCCGACCGCGACCCGGCGGCGGCCAGGCGGCTGGCCGCGGCCCGCGCGGTGGTGTCGGCGCTGGCCGACGAGCACCACATGCCGACGGAGAACCTGTTGCAGCCCGACGCGGTGCGCAGGCTCACGTGGGAGCCGCCGGAGGAGATCACCGACGAGAGCGTGACGGCCAGGCTGCGCGGGCTGGGCGCCCGCGAGTGGCAGCTCGGGCTGACCGCTCGTCCCATCGCCGCGGCACTGGCCAGGCTGGAGTCCCGGGAGTAAGGCACTTGACGCCTCCGGCGGCTCCGCCGTACCGTTCGGGAAAGCGCTTTCCTTGAAAGGACTCCCATGAGCGTGCGCACCATCGGCGTCGTGATGAACGGCGTGACCGGACGGATGGGCTACCGCCAGCACCTGGTCCGTTCCGTTCTGGCGATCAACGAGCAGGGCGGTGTGACGCTCTCCGACGGCAGCCGCGTCACGCTGAAGCCCGTGCTCGTCGGCCGCAACGCCGACAAGCTGGCCGCGCTGGCCGCCCGCCACGGCATCCCCGACCACACCACCGACCTGGAGTCCGCGCTCGCCGACGAGGACAACCTCGTCTACTTCGACGCCCAGGTCACCTCCGCCCGGGTCAAGGCCGTGCTCCAGGCCATCGAGGCGGGCAAGCACGTCTACGCCGAGAAGCCCACCGCCGAGTCGGTGCAGGAGGCGGTCGCGCTGGCCGAGGCCGCCGCCGCGCGCGGCGTCAAGAACGGCGTCGTGCAGGACAAGCTGTTCCTGCCGGGGCTGCTCAAGCTCAAGCGGCTGATCGACGGCGGCTTCTTCGGGCGCATCCTGTCGGTGCGCGGCGAGTTCGGCTACTGGGTGTTCGAGGGCGACTGGCAGGAGGCCCAGCGGCCGTCGTGGAACTACCGGGCCGAGGACGGCGGCGGCATCGTGCTCGACATGTTCCCGCACTGGCACTACGTGCTGGAGAACCTGTTCGGCCGGGTCGAGTCCGTCTACGCCCAGGCCGTCACGCACATCCCGGCGCGGGTGGACGAGCGGGGCGAGACCTACCAGGCGACGGCCGACGACGCCGCCTACGGCGTGTTCGGGCTGGCGGGCGGCATCGTCGCACAGATCAACTCGTCCTGGACGGTCCGGGTGAACCGGGACGAGCTGGTCGAGTTCCAGGTGGACGGCACGCACGGCAGCGCGGTCGCGGGGCTGCGCGGCTGCCGGATCCAGCACCGCGCCGCCACGCCCAAGCCCGTCTGGAACCCAGACCTGCCCGCCACCGCCCGCTTCCGCGACGGCTGGCAGGAGGTGCCCGACAACGGGGAGTTCGACAACGGGTTCAAGATCCAGTGGGAGCTGTTCGTCCGGCACGTGCTGGAGGACGCGCCGTTCCCGTACGACTTCGCGGCGGGCGCGCGCGGCGTGCAGCTCGCCGAGCTGGGACTGCGCTCGTCCGCCGAGGGCCGCAGGATCGAGGTGCCGCAGCTGTGAGGATCGACCTGCCGGGCGGCGCCTACACGCTGCGGGAGCCGGTGACCTGGCCGGTGTCCGGCACGCCCGCCGTGAGCCGGGTGGCGTACGCGGCCGCGCACGTGGTGGCCGACCCGCGCGGCGGCAACGCGCCGGGCGCCCCGGCCGCCGTCGACTGGGACGCGACGCTGGGCTTCCGCCGCCACCTGTGGTCGTACGGGCTGCGGGTGGCCGACGCGATGGACACCGCGCAGCGCAACATGGGGCTGGACTGGGCGGCGACGCGGGAGCTGATCCGGCGCAGCGCCGCCGAGGCGCGCGCCTTCGGCGACCCGGCCGAGCTGGTGGCGTGCGGCGCGGGCACCGACCACGCGCCGGACGCCGCCGACCTGGACGCCGTCACCGCGGCCTACGCCGAGCAGGTGGAGACCGTCCAGGAGACGGGCGCCGGCGTGATCGTCATGGCGTCGCGGCAGCTCGCCCGGCTGGCGGGCGGGCCGCGCGACTACCACCGGGTGTACGGCAAGGTGTTCGGGCTGGTGCGGCGGCCGGTGATCCTGCACTGGCTGGGCGAGATGTTCGACCCGCAGCTCGCCGGCTACTGGGGCTCGCGGGACGTCAACGCGGCGACGGAGTCGTTCCTGGAGCTGGTGCACGCGCACGCGCCGCTGGTCGACGGGGTGAAGGTGTCGCTGCTTGACGAGGAGCACGAGGTGCGGCTGCGGGCCGCGCTGCCCGGCGGGGTGAGGCTCTACACCGGCGACGACTTCAACTACCCGTCGCTGATCAGGTCCGGCTCGCACGCGCTGCTCGGCATCTTCGACGCGATCGCGCCGGTCGCCGCGATGGCGCTGCGGGTGCTGGACTCCGCCGAGGCCGCCTGCGACGAGGCGGGCCGCGAGCGGCTGCTGGCCCAGTACGAGGAGATCCTGGCGCCGACGGTGCCGCTGTCGCGCAAGATCTTCGAGACGCCGACCTATCACTACAAGACCGGCATCGTCTTCCTGGCCTGGCTGAACGGCCACCAGGACGGGTTCGCGATGGTGAACGGCGCCCAGTCGGCGCGCTCGATCACGCACCTGGCGGAGGTGTTCCGGCTGGCCGACCAGGCGGGGCTGCTGGCGGACCAGGAGCTGGCCGTGCACCGGATGAAGGCGCTGCTGGAGGTGAACGGCCTGTGAGCCTGTCGCTGAACCAGTGGACGACCCGCCGCTGGACGCTGCCCGAGGCCGTCGACGGGTGCGTCCGGCACGGCCTGGAGGCGATCGGCCTGTGGCGGGAGAAGGTGGCCGAGCACGGGCTCGCGCGCAGCGCCAGGCTGGTGCGCGAGAGCGGGCTGCGAGTCTCGTCGCTGTGCCGGGGCGGCTTCCTGACCGCCGGGGAGCTGTCCGGCGAGCGGGGCCGGGCCGCGCTGGACGACAACCGGCGGGCCGTGGACGAGGCCGCCGAGCTGGGGGCCGCCTGCCTGGTCATGGTGGTGGGCGGGCTGCCCGGGGTGACGCCCGGCGAGCCGCCGCCCGCCGGCTTCTCGCGGGACGTCGCCGGGGCCAGGCAGCGGGTGACCGAGGCGCTGGCCACGCTCGCGCCGTACGCCGGGGAGCGGGGGGTGCGGCTGGCGCTGGAGCCGCTGCACCCGGTCTACTGCCCGGACCGGGCGGTGCTGTCGACGCTCGGCCAGGCGCTCGACCTCGCGCTCGCCCATCCGCAGGAGCAGGTCGGGGTGGTGGTCGACACCTTCCACGTGTGGTGGGACCCGGCGCTGCACGAGCAGATCGCCCGCGCGGGCGGCCGGATCGCCTCCTACCAGGTGTGCGACTACCTGCATCCGCTCCCGGCGGACGTGCTGCTGGGCCGGGGGATGATGGGCGACGGGGTGATCGGCTTCCCGCCGATCACCCGGGCCGTGGCCGAGGCCGGCTACACCGGCGACGTCGAGGTGGAGATCTTCAACGCCGACGTCTGGGCCGCCGACCCCGACGAGGTGGTGGCGACGATGAAGGCCCGCTACGCGGACGTGGTCATGGCGTCGTGACGGTCCCGGCGGCGCCGTCGACGGTGACGGTGTCGCCGGTGGCAACGCGGTGGGTGGCCCCGGCCACGCCGACGACGGCCGGGATGCCGTACTCGCGGGCCACCACCGCGCCGTGCGACATGGCGCCGCCCATCTCCATCACCAGGCCGCCCGCCGTGAGGAAGAGCGGCGTCCAGCCGGGGTCGGTGGACGGGCAGACGAGGATCTCGCCCGGCTCCAGGTGCGCTCCGACCGGGTCGAGCACCACCCGGGCGGTGGCGGTCACGGTGCCGGCGGAGGCGGCGGTGCCGGTCAGCGCGCCGTCCGCCGCGGCGGTGGTGGCCAGCGCCTCGGGCTCGGTGCCGTCGGACAGCAGCATCCTGGGCACGTGACGGCGGCGCGCCTCCCGTTCGCGCTCCGCCCGCCGCCCGGCCACGAGGTCGCGCAAGTCGCCGTCGGCCAGGGCGGCGCGGGCCTCCTTGAACGTGAGGAAGTAGACGTCGCCGGCCGCCTCCAGGACCCCCTGTTCCGCCAGGTGCGCGCCGACGGCGAGCATGCTGTGCCGCACCGCCGCGAGCACCTTGACCAGGTAGAACTTCGGCAGCTCGCGCAGCCCGGCGAGCCTGCGGGTGCGGCGCAGCCCGAAGCGCACGACGGCGCCCCGCCACCGGGCCCGCCGGCGGGCGGCGGCCACCACGCGGTCCACGGCCGCCTCCGCCTCGGCGGCGCCCCTGGCGAACAGCTCGTCCGGCGCGGGCCCGCCGTCCATGCGCAGGTAGTTGGCCAGCACGCCGAGCAGGTGCGACGGGTCGTCGGACCAGCGCGGAACGCCCAGGTCGATCTCGGCGACGCCGCGGTGCCCGTACGTGTCCAGGAAGGCCGTGATGCCGCGCTGGGCGCGCGGCGGCAGCTCGCCGGCCCGGTAGAGGCGGACCAGCTCGGGCACCGGCAGCGTGCGGAACGGCTCGGGCTCGACGCGGGTGGCCAGCGCCCACAGCTCCAGGTCCATCTGGGTGGTCGGGTTGTTCGGCACGCTGCGCAGCACGTCCTGCATGTCGCCGATCGGCACGCCGGAGAGCCGCGACGACAGCGCGAACAGGCCGTAGCCGGTGAGCGCGTACGGCATGATCGAGATGATGGCCGGGAAGGTGGCGGTCAGCGCCCGCTCGGCGTGGGCCAGCCGCTCGGCGGGGGTGGCGGCGGCGGGCAGGGCGAGCCGCCGGTCCAGCTCCTCCCCCAGCCGCCGGGTACGGGCCAGCGCCCGCTCCGGCCTGGTCAGCGCCTCGAACACCCGTCCGGGGACGCGCACGCGGCGGGCGAAGCGGAGCGCGGCGCGGGCGAACGGGCGGCGGCCGGGGTGGATCACCGAGAGCCTCGGGTCGTCCATCAGGCCGTCGACGAGCGCGACCGTGCGCGCCTCGCCGACGCGCAGCAGCTTCGGCAGGATGACGCGGCCCGCGCGGCTGCGCAGCGGGGTGGTGAGGTCGAGCCAGAGCCGCTGCCCCGACTCCGTCATGGCGCGCGGCCCGTCGTGCGGGTCGGCGGGCGCGAACCCGAACAGGGTGGCGGCCCCGGAGCCGACCAGCCGGAACGCCGCGATCCCCATCGGCGTGATCGGCCCCATGACGCCCTGGGCCACGTTGAAGGAGAAGTAGGCGCGCAGGCCGTCGCCGCGCGGCTCCGGCAGCGGATAGAGGGTGGTGATCGGCCTGGCCTGGGTGAGCCAGATCCGTCCGGCGGCGTCGATGGCCCACTCGGTGTCCTGCGGAGCGCCGTAGTGCTCCTCGACGCGGGCGCCGAGCGCGGCCAGCTCGCGCACTTCGGCGTCGGTCAGGCACAGGCCCTCGTGCCCGGTCTCGACCCGTTCGGTGCCGCCGCCGGGCAGGGCGCGGATCGCCACCCGCTTGTCCCCGGCGTGCCGCTCGACGGCGGCGCCGTGGACGACGAACCGGTCGGGGTTGACCGCGCCCGACACGACGGCCTCGCCCAGTCCGGGGCTGGCGTCGATGACCGCCTCGTGCCGCCGCCCCGTCACCGGGTTCGCGGTGAACATCACCCCGGCGACCCGCGCGTCCACCATGTCCTGGACGACGACGGCCAGCGAGACGGCGGCGTGGTCGATGCCGTTGGACTCGCGGTAGGCGACGGCCCGGTCGGTCCACAGTGACGCCCAGCAGCGGCGCACCGCGTCGAGCAGCGCCTGCTCGCCGACCACGTTGAGGTAGGTGTCCTGCTGGCCGGCGAAGCTGGCGAACGGCAGGTCCTCGGCGGTGGCCGAGGACCGCACGGCGACGGCCCGCCCCGGCGTGTACGCGGCCAGCACGGCCTCGGCGACCTCCGGCGGCACCGGCGTCTCCAGCAGCCGTGACCTGGCCTTCTCCGCCAGCCCGTCGCCGCCCGCGGCGATGACGCCGTCGAGGCCCGCCGCGGCGGCGGCCTGCCGGTAGGCGCGGGTGGTGAGCACCCAGCCGGGCGGGACGGGCAGCCCGGCCCGGGTGAGCTCGCCCAGGTTGGCCCCTTTGCCGCCCACCTCGTCCAGCATGCCGCCGTCGATCCGGGAAAAGTCCAGTGCCGTCGTCATCGGTCGCTCTCCTGCCGTCAACGCGCCGTCATGACGAGTGTTCCCCTTTCCCGGCAGAAATTCAACAAGTGATGAAAATTGATCGCCCTTCCAGCCCCCAGGCCGGGTCCGGCTCCACGCCCAGCTCCGCCAGTGCCGTCGGGGCCACGTCCACCAGCCGCGCCTCGGGCAGCTCCGCCCCGCCCAGGTCCTCGCCCAGCCGGGCGGCGGCGACGAAGACCGTGCGCTCCTCGTCGGACGTGCCGCCGTGGCCGCCCTCGTCGACGTGGCCGTGGTCCGTGGTGACCAGCACCGTCCAGCGCTCGCCCGCGAACCCCGGCCGGGCGCGCACCGCGTCCAGGAACCGGCCCAGGTCGGCGTCCTGGAGGAGGAGCGCCGCCGTGTACTCGGGGGCGTGCGGGCCCAGGTCGTGGGCGACCTCGTCCGTGTCGCCCAGGTAGACGAACGTCAGGTCCGGCCCGGCGTCCGCCAGGAGGCGCTCGGCCTTGGCCGCGATCTCCCGGTCGGCGGCGGCGAACGTCATGGCGAACCCGTCGAGCACCACCCGGGTCCCGATGTCGCGGCCGAACGCGCCGTGCTCGTCCAGCGCCGCCCAGGAGAACAGCGCGGCCGTGGTGAGGCCGGGGCGGGCGTGGAGCGCCCGAGTCAAGAAGTCCGGATATTTCGTGAACTGCTGGCCGCTGAACCCGTTGTCCACGACGCCATGTTTGTCGGGCCACACCCCGGTGGCGATCGACGACCACCCCGGCCCCGAGTCGGTGCGCGCCCGGATCGTCCCCGGCGCCGCCTCATGCGGCTCCGGCACGACCTCCCCCGGCGACTCCGTACGGGGCGCCTCCCGCTCACCGTACGGAAGCCTGCTCGTCCCGTACACGCCGGACGCCATCAGCGAGGTCAGCACGGGAGGCCGCACGGCCAGGACACGATCGAAGCGCAGGCCGTCCATCCCGACGACCAGCACCTTGTTTCTCAGCTCGGACATCCCCCCATCTAAGCGCCGAATCGCCGCACCCAGGCGGCGGCCCCCGGCAGGATCTCCTCCACCGGGGCCACCTGCGGATACCAGGTCCGCTCCCACTCCAGCGACACCCAGCCGCGATAGCCGTGCGCGCGCAGCAGCCCGCCCGCCTCCTCCAGCGGCACCCCGCCCTCGCCCATCGCCACCGGCGTCGTGTCCGCAGCCGACACCGCGTCCTTGACCTGCACGTACTCCAGATACGGCGCCAGCGCCGCCAGCGTCGCCGCCGGCTCCTCCCCGTTGCGCCACGGGTGCAGCAGATCCCACAACGCCGCCGCCTGCGCCACCCCGGCCTCCCTCAGCAGCGCCGCCACGGCCGCCCCGGTCGCCATCTGGTCGTGCGTCTCCACCAGCACCTTGACCCCGAGCGCCGCCGCCTCCCCGGCCACCGCCCGCAGCCGCCGCGCCCCGACCGCCGGATCGTCCCCCCTCGGGAACACCCGCACCCCGCCCGCTCCCAGCTCGGCAGCCAGCCTCAGATCCTTCAGCAGCGCCTCCACCACCGGCCCGTCGTCCCCCGGCTCGCACAGCCGCACGTACCCGGCCAGCGCCGACACCTCCAGCCCGGCCGCCGCCACCCGCCGCCTCACCTCCCGCCGCTCCCCCGCCCCCAGCCCGGCATGCACCCCGGTGTCCTCATGCAGCCGCAGCTCCACCCCCGCACACCCGAACCGCCCCGCCACCGCCAGCGCCTCCCCCAGCCCGGCCCCCGGCATCCCCAGCGTGCTGACCGCCAACCGCATCGCCATCTCCTCACCCTCACTCACGACCCCGAACCCCATCCCGGCCCGACCTTCCCCGGACGAAACACCCCACCTACGGCGACCCGCTCCTCGGAGGGGGCCTTGCGGCCCTCTCCCACACTGGCCACCCCCGTGGACGGGCCACCCCCTCCGACTGCGGTCCCACGGAGGGGTTCGCGCCCCCTCGGGCCGCCGACCCTCCCCAGCGAAGGCGCCCCCGCCCCCGGGGAGGGGCCGGCCCCTCCGGTGGCAGCCACTGGGAGGGCCTGCGCCAAAGAGGCGCTCTCTGGGAAGTGGGCGTTCACCTGTACGGGGTTGGGTCAAGGGAGGGGTTTGACGCTTTCGCGGAGGACCACCTCGCCCGGGACGTTCTCCACCACGCGGGAGTCCCCGCCGCTCAGGGCCAGTTCGAGGGCCCGGGCTCCCATGTCCTTGAGCGGCAGCCGTACGGTGGTGAGCGAGGGAACCTGGTCACGCAGGGTGACGATGTCGTCGAACCCCGCCACGGACACGTCGTCGGGGACGCGGATGCCGCGCTCGCGGTAGGCGGCCAGGGCGCCGACGGCCATCACGTCGTTGACGGCGAAGACGCAGGTGGCGTCGCCCGTCTCCTGGGCGGCGGTGTAGCCGCCGTCGCGGTCGAAGGGCCCGTGGACGACGCGCGGCGCCGGGAGGCCGAGGTCGCGGACGGCGGTGACGAATCCGGCGCACCGGTCGGCGGCGGTCATGAGGTGCGGCGGCCCGGCGAGGACGGCGAAGCGGGTGTGGCCGAGCCCGGCGAGTGAGCGGGCGAGCGCGGCGGCGCCGTCGTGGTTGGCGGGGGCGACGGTGTCGACGCCGAGGAGGTCCTGGCCGACGCAGGCGACGCGGCCGCCGCTCGCCTGGTAGGCGGCGAGTTCGGCGGCGAGGCGCGCGGTCACGCGTTCGTCGGCGACGCGGGAGCCGGCCAGGAGGACGGCGCGGACGCGCTGGGCGTGCAGGGTGGCCACGTAGGCGATCTCCTGCTCGGGGTCGCGGTGGGTGGTGCCGACCATGACGAGCAGCCGTTCGCCGGCGGCGGTGCGCATGGCGCCGTCGGCGAGGGCGGCGAAGTACGGGTCGGTCAGGTCGTGGACGACGATGCCGATGACGTTGCCGGCCCCTCGCGCCAGCGTCTGGGCGGCGATGTTGGCGCGGTAGCCCAGTTCGTCGGCGGCGCGTTCGACGCGTGCCCGCAGTGCCGCGCCGACCTGGCGGGTGCTGCCGTTGAGCACCCGCGAGGCGGTCGCGAGCGAGACGCCCGCCTGCTTGGCGACGTCCTCCAGCGTGACCACGAGACCTCCCGGAAAGCGATTTCCAGTATGCCGGACCGGCATCTGGCTCCGCATCCTCGCACGCCTCGCCGCCGGATGACAGCGCGCGTGCCGGGGCTCGTCAGGCCCAGGGGAACAGGATGTCCAGCAGTCCGCCCTTCTTGCTCTCCGACGGCTGCGGCTGCGGCTGCTCGGTGGGCTCGGGGGGCTGGGTGGTCCGCTGCTCCTCGGGGGTCGGCTCCTTGGTCGGCTTGGGCTTCTTCTCCTCGACCTGGGGCCGGACCTGGTCGTCGCCGGTCTCGTTCATCTCGCGCACCTGGGACTGGGTGGCGCGGGTGGTGGGCCTGGCCGACTGCCGGGCGGTGCGGGTGGGCTGGGCCTCGTCCATCGCCGGGGAGCGGGTGGGGCGGACCCGGGCCGTGGTCGGCTCCTGGGAGGGGGTTACGGTCTGGGAGACGCTGGGTTCGGGCGTGGCCGTATCGGTGGCTTCGCCGATCGGGACGTCCGTAATGGCGTCCTGCGGGGCGGTGGGCGAGCTGAGCTCGCCGACGCTGGCGCACTTGCCGCCCGCGCACGGGTCGTCGGAGGACGTGCCGGTGAGCATCCAGCCGGCCGCCGCACCGGCCAGGACCACGGCGGCCGCCGCGACGAGCAGCACCCGGGTGCGGCGGCGCACCTCGCGCTCGCCGCCGTCGTGCTCGTCGCCGGAGCCGTCGGTCCAGCCGGAGCCGAGGAAGCCGCGCCTGGGCTCGTCGGCCTCCTCGCCGTAGCCGCGGTCGAGCGGCAGGTACGGGGGCTCGTCGGCGTCGTCGCGGTCCACCGGCCCGCTGTCGGCGTCGCCGGTGTAGTGCGGGCCGCTCGCCGCGTCACCCGTGTAGTGCGGGCCGCTGTCGGCGTCGCCCGTGTAGTGGGGACCGCTGGGGGCGTCGCCCGTGTAGTGCGGGCCGCTCGCCGCGTCGCCGGTGTAGAGCGCGTCGGCGGCGTACGCGGGGTCGCTGAAGGCGTCGCCCGCGTACGGGGCGGGCGCCGGCTGGTCGCCGCCGATGCGCTCGGAGGCGCCGTCGGCGTGCAGGACGTACGTCTCGCTGCCCGAGACCTGGATGGCCGGCTGCTCGTCGGTGTCCTCGGTGCTCCAGCGGGGGGACAGCACGTCGCCGGTCAGCTCGGGGTTTAACGCTCGCCCCTGCGCGTCCTCATAGGACTTGTCGTTCTCGTCGCGCGCCACGCTGAGCCTCTCTAGTACGAATACGGACCGCGACCTTTCTTAACAGAATCAACCCCAACTTGTCCGGAAATTTCACCTGTTTCGCTAAAACTACGCTGCGTAACTTCGGTCACTCCGGCAACATCACCGGCCACACGCAGTACGGACCCGGAACGGCTCAGAGCCCGGCGGCGAGCACGTCCAGAGCGGCCTTGACCCGCTCGATCGGCACCCCCTGGTCGCGCACCTGCCGGGCCAGCAGCGGCGCGGCGAGCGGCGCCAGCAGCGCGTCGGCCAGGCAGTAGACGTCGGCGTCGGGGCGCAGCCGCGCGATCAGCAGCGCCAGGTGCGCGCGGTAGGCGTCGTACGCGCCCCCGAACCGGGCGTACGGCCCGGCGGTCTCGGCCATCACCAGCAGGTCGAGTTGCTCCACGGTCCGGTCGGCGAGCGCGGCCAGGAAGGCGCGGACCCGCTCGCGCGGCTCGGCGCCCGGCCCGAGCGGCGGGGGCCCGTCGAGGAAGGCCGCCTGGAACTCCCGCTCGCGCTCGTCGATGAGCGCGTACGCCAGCCCGGACCGGTCGCCGAAGCGGCGGTAGAGGGTGCCGACCCCGACCCCGGCGGCGGCGGCGACCTCGGCCATCGACAGCCCGGCGACCCCTTCGGCGGCCACGATGGCGGCCGCGGCGTCGAGGATCCTCTCCCGGTTGCGGGCCGCGTCACGTCTCACGCCCCTCATCTTCCCTCACTTGCCATCCGGAACACATTCCGCTTACTGTTGAAGCGGAACTGATTCCGCTTGACTGAGAAGGAGACGCAGTGATGAGAGTCGCTCTGGTGACCGGTGGCAGCAGAGGCATCGGCGCGGCCATCGCGCACCGCCTGGCCGCCGACGGGTTCGACGTGGCGATCACGTACGCCTCGGCCGCCGGCAGGGCCGCGCAGGTGGTCGCGGACGTGGAGGCGGCCGGGCGGCGCGGCCTGAGCCTGCGGGCCGAGGCGGCGCGCGCCGAGGACCTGGTGGCCGCCGTCGAGGACACGGTGGCCGCGTTCGGCAGGCTGGACGTGGTGGTCAGCAACGCCGGCATCGCCCCGTACGGACCTCTGGAGGACGTGACACTCGACGAGGTGGACCGCACGCTGGCCGTGCACGCGCGGGCGGCGTTCGTGCTGGCGCAGGCGGCGGCCAAGCACCTGCCCGAGGGCGGCAGGATCGTCACGATCGGCAGCAGCCTGGCCGAGCGGGTCCCGTACCCGGGCTGGACCCTCTACGCGATGAGCAAGTCGGCACTCAGCGGGCTCACCAAAGGCCTGGCCCGCGACCTCGGCCCGCGCGGCATCACCGCCAACCTCGTGCACCCCGGCTCCACCGACACCGAGATGAACCCGGCCGACGGCCCGGACGCCGACGACGAGCGCTCCTACACGGCGCTGGGCCGCTACTGCGACCCCGGCGACATCGCCGCGACCGTCTCCCACCTGGTGGGCGAGGGCGGGCGGTCGATCACGGGGGCGGCGATCGCGGTGGACGCGGGCGTCACCGCCTGACTAGAGGCACGGGTTCGTGGAGCTGTCGACGACCTTGTCCTTGAGCGAGTCGGGGATCGTCGACACGACCCGGACGCCGGGCCAGTCGGCGCCGATGACGAGCTGGACGGACGGGCCGGGGGGCGGCGTGGCGGCGCTCTTGTACGGCTCCGCGGACACCAGCCTGACCTTGCCCGCCACCGGGGTGCGCTTGTCCTTCGACAGCCGGGCGGCCACCGCCTCGGCGTACGCGGGGCCCTGGGCGGCGTCCTTCTTGGCGTAGCGGATCGTGGTGGTGTCCGCCGGGGCGGCGTTGCCGACATGGGTCACGACGAAGCCCTGCGCGGCCAGCTCCTCGGCCACGACGCCGGCCTTGCCCTGCTCGCCGGTGGCGTTCAGCACCTGGACGCGCACCTGCTCGTTCTTCACCTTCGGGGCGGAGCTGGGGGCGGCCGGGCCCTTGGTCGCCGTCACCTCCACGTCCTCGCGCACCCGCTTGAAGAAGTCCGACGCCGCGGGCTCGCTGAACTGGACCCGGTTCTTGTCCGCCGGGTACGGCTCGGTGGGCACCGTGATGCCCTTGAGCTCCTTGGCCGTCATGCCGCTGACGCTGTTGGCGATCTCCAGCATGCGCTCGGGCGTGAGCTCGCTGTCGACGGTCACCGCCTTGATCCCGGCGCGCAGGAACGCGTCGAGCGCGATCGGGTCGGTGAGCAGGCCGCCGTCGGTGACCTTCTCCATCACCTTGGTGAGGAACACCTGCTGGCGCTGGATGCGGCTCAGGTCGCTGCCGTCGCCGAGCGCGTAACGGGTGCGCACGTAGCCGAGCGCCTGCTCGCCGTTGACGACGTGCTTGCCGGGCCCGAGCACGAACTTGGCCTGCGGGTCGTTGACCGCCTTGGGCAGGCAGATCTCGATGCCCTTGATCGCGTCGATGATGCCCTTGAAGCCGGTGAAGTCGACCTTCACGAAGTGGTTGATGTGGATGTCGGTGAGCGCTTCGAGCGTCTTGATCGTGCAGGCCACGCCGCCGTCGTTGAACGCCGAGTTGATCTGGCCGATCCCCGCCGGGCGGACGCCGCCGCCGCGCAGCTCGCACTCCGGCATCATGACCATCGAGTCACGCGGGAAGCTGATCATGGTGGCCTTGTCCCGGTCGGGCGAGAGGTGCAGCAACATGATCGTGTCGGTGCGCTCGCCCTTGCCCTGCGACAGCGCCCCGTACTTCTTGTTGTCGCCGTCACGCGAGTCGGAGCCGATGAGCAGCACGTTCAGCGCGCCGGTCTCCCGGGGGCGGTCCGTGCCGAGCTGACCGGTGAGATCGGACTGCTTCAGCTCGCCGTAGATGCTGCGGTAGTAGCCGTACGCCGACAGCGTGACCACCACCAGCACGCCGGTCAGCACGACGCCCACCCAGCCCGCCGGGGTCAGCCGCCGGGCGGTCCGTGAGTTCGCGTTTCCCACGCTGCGCCCCTCAGAAGATGATCAGATCGGGCAGCATACTGAGAAACGGGCCATCGCCCGAAATGATCGCCGATGAACCTAGGGCTCCATGCGAACTCGGTGAATCCGGGACGTCACACACCGTTGTCCCGCATCATGACATCCATGCCCCCGACCAAGATCGCGCCCCCTCCCGGCGCGTCCTCCGTGGCCGCCCTCCGCGCGCGGGCGCTCGCCGCACGGCGGGCCGCCCGCATCGCGCTGACCTCGTCGATCGCGCTGCTCTGCGCCGTCCAGCTCATCGCCGAACGGGCTCCCGCCGGGCAGGACACGCTGCCGCTCGCCGTGCTCGCCCTGGCCGTCACCCTCGGGGCGCCGCCCGCGCTGGCGCTCACCCAGGCCGTCTGGGGCGTGCGGGCCCGCGCCGTCCGCCGCCGCGAGAGCGAGCTGTACGCCGCCCCGCCCTCCCCCGGGCTCGCCCTCGGCCGCCTCGCAATGGCGGCCGGCTGGGCGGTGCTCGTCCTGCTCGCCTGCGCGGTGCCCCAGCTCTTCACCGCCGCCGGCCACCCCGCCCCCGCCGGCGCCCTGACCATCCCCCTCACCGTCGCCACCACCGCCACCGCCTGCCTCGCAGCCTGGTGGACCACCGCCCGAAAGCCCGGCCGCGCGGCCTCGTGGGCGCCTCCCCGCAGCGGGCCTGCTCACGTCGGCGCGGTGCCGCCGTCGGCATCGGCCACCCCGAGCGGGCCTGCCGAAACGCGGGCGGCGAGGCCCGGCCGGATGGGGCGGACAGGGCGGTCGGGCCGGTGGGCGGCTCCCCGCCACCGGGACGCCACCCCCCGCAGCGGGCCCGCCCGCGTCGGCGTGGCGTCGCGTTCGGGGGGAGCGGGCCGGGGTGGGCGGGGGGCGGCGTCCGGGTGGGCGGGGAAGGTGCCGGGGGATCCGTGGGATCCGGGGCGCGGGGCGCGTACGGGAGGGTGGGGGCGGGTGTCGTGGGCCTGTGCCGTCGCGGGGATCGTGGCCCTGGTCGGCGCCCGCGCGCACCTGTGGGACCCGCACGTCGCCGCCGTGCACGCCCTGCTGGCCGCGACGCTCGTCTGCGGAGTAGTTACTGGCGAGTAGCATGGGCGAGGAAGCTGTCCAGCAACGAGGAGCGAATCCGTGCCTTCCTCTCGTGACGTCGTGTTCGTCGACGGCGTGCGCACGCCTTTCGGCAGGTCGGGGCCGAAAGGGCTGTACGCGGAGACCCGCGCCGACGACCTGGTCGTCCGCGTCATCCGCGAGCTCATCCGGCGCAACCCCGGCCTGCCGCCCGAGCGGGTCGACGAGGTCGCGATCGCCGCGACCACCCAGATCGGCGACCAGGGCCTGACCATCGGCCGTTCGGCCGCGGTGCTGGCGGGCCTGCCCAAGTCGGTGCCCGGTTACGCGATCGACCGCATGTGCGCGGGCGCGATGACCGCGGTCACCACGGTGGCGGGCGGCATCGCGTTCGGCGCCTACGACGTGGCCATCGCGGGCGGCGTCGAGCACATGGGCCGTCACCCGATGGGCGAGGGCGTCGACCCGAACCCGAGGTTCCTGTCGGAGAAGCTGGTCGACCCGAGCGCCCTGGTCATGGGCATGACGGCGGAGAACCTGCACGACCGCTACCCGTCGATCACCAAGGACCGCGCCGACGCCTACGCGGTGCTGTCGCAGGAGAAGGTCGCCAAGGCGTACGCCGACGGCAAGATCCAGCCCGACCTGGTGCCGACGGCGATCCGCACGGCCGAGAAGGGCTGGGGCCTGGCGGTCCAGGACGAGGCGCCCAGGCCGGGCACCACGGCGGAGGCGCTGGCCGGGCTGAAGACGCCGTTCCGGCCGCACGGCAACGTGACGGCGGGCAACTCGTCGGGCATCAACGACGGCGCCACCGGCTGTGTGGTCGCCGCCGCCGACGTGGCCGCGGAGCTGGGGCTGAGCGCGAAGATGCGGCTGGTGTCGTACGCGTTCGCGGGTGTGGACCCGGAGGTGATGGGCGTCGGCCCGATCCCGTCGACCGAGCGGGCCCTCCGCCTGGCAGGTCTGGATATTTCGGATATCGGGCTGTTCGAGATCAACGAGGCGTTCGCCGTCCAGGTCCTCGCGTTCCTGGAGCACTTCGGCATCGCCGACGACGACCCCCGGGTCAACCCCTACGGCGGCGCGATCGCCTTCGGCCACCCGCTGGCCTCCTCGGGCGTGCGGCTGATGACGCAGCTCGCCCGCCAGTTCGGCGAGCGCCCCGACGTGCGCTACGGCATCACCACCATGTGCGTCGGCATGGGCATGGGCGGCACCGTGATCTGGGAGAACCTGGCATGAGCGACATCGAGACCTGGCGCGCGCTGCTGAGCGACCGCAACGCCGACGAGGTGGTGACCAAGGCCCTCGTCCGCGACGTCGAGCTGCCCGGCGGCGCGGGCACGATGGCCCTCATCACGCTCGACAACGGCTTCGACCACACCAAGCCCAACACGTTCGGCCCGCACGGCCTGTTCGCGCTCAACGGCGCGCTGTCGGAGATCGCCGCCCGCACCGACCTGGTCGCGGTGGGCGTGACCGGCAAGCCGTTCATCTTCGGCGTCGGCGCCGACCTCAAGGGCGCGGCCCAGGTGACCTCCCGCGAGGAGGCGCTGGCCATCGGCGCGCTGGGCCACCACGTGTTCCGGCGGCTGGGCGAGCTGGGCATCCCGTCGTTCGCGTTCGTCAACGGCGCGGCCATGGGCGGCGGCCTGGAGATCGCGCTGCACTGCACCTACCGGACGATCTCCTCCGGCGTCCCGGCGGTAGCGCTGCCCGAGTGCTTCCTCGGCCTCGTGCCGGGCTGGGGCGGCACGCAGCTGCTCCCCCGCCTGGTCGGCCCGGCCAACGCGATCAAGCTGATCATCGAGAACCCGCTGAGCCAGAACCGCATGGTCAAGGGCGCGCAGGCGTACGAGCTCGGCGTGGCCGACGCGCTGTTCGAGCCCGCCGACTTCCTGGAGGAGTCGCTGCGCTGGGCCGCCCGCGTGCTCCAGGGCGCCGAGCAGGTGTCGCGCCCCGACCACACGGCGGGCGACTGGGACAAGACGGTCGCCGACGCCCGCTTCCTGGTCGACCTGAAGCTGCACGGCGCCTCCCCGGCCCCTTACCGGGCGCTCGACCTCATCGCGCTGGCCCGTACGGCCTCCCGCGACGAGGGCTTCGCGGCCGAGGACGAGGCGCTGGCCGACCTGCTGATGAGCGACGAGCTGCGGGCCGGCCTGTACGCCTTCGACCTGGTGCAGCGGCGGGCCAAGCGCCCGGCCGGCGCGCCCGACAAGGCGCTGGCGCGCAAGGTCACCAAGGTCGGCGTCGTCGGCGCCGGGTTGATGGCCTCGCAGATGGCGCTGCTGTTCGCCCGCCGCCTGGAGGTCCCGGTCGTGCTGACCGACCTCGACCAGGCGCGCCTGGACAAGGGCGTCGGGTACGTGCACGCCGAGGTGGACAAGCTGCTGGCCAAGGGCCGGATCTCCGGCGACCAGGCCAACCGGCTCAAGGCGCTGGTGACCGGGTCGCTGACCAAGGACGCCTTCGCCGACGCCGACTTCGTCATCGAGGCGGTCTTCGAGGACCTGGCGGTCAAGAAGCAGGTGTTCGCCGAGGTGGAGGCCGTGGTCTCGGCCGAGTGCGTGCTCGCCACCAACACCTCGTCGCTGTCGCTGACCGAGATGGGCGCGGACCTGAAGCACCCCGAGCGGCTGGTCGGCTTCCACTTCTTCAACCCGGTCGCGGTCATGCCGCTGCTGGAGATCATCCGGGGCGCGGCGACGGACGACGCCACGCTGGCCACCGCGTTCGCCGTCGGCAAGTCGCTGAAGAAGTCGTCGGTCCTGGTCAAGGACGCCCCGGCGTTCGTGGTCAACCGGCTGCTCACCCGGTTCATGGGCGAGGTCATCACCGCCGTCGACGAGGGCACGCCGCTGGAGACGGCCGAGCACGCGCTGGACGGCCTCGGGCTGCCGATGACGCCGTTCGCGCTGCTGCAGCTCGTCGGCCCGGCCGTCGGCATGCACGTGGCCGGGACGCTGCACGAGGCGTTCCCGGACCGGTTCGGCGTCTCGGCCAACCTGGCCAAGCTCGTCGCCTCCGGCAAGCCCGGCGTGTACGGGGCGGACTTCTCGCTCGACCCCGAGGCGGTGGCGTTCTTCGCGGGCGGCGACCGCCCGTCCACGGCCGAGCAGGTGCGCGAGCGGGTGCTCGGCGCGCTGTCCGAGGAGATCCGGCTCATGCTGGAGGAGGGCGTGGTGGCCGCGCCGCAGGACATCGACCTGTGCATGATCCTGGGCGCGGGCTGGCCGTTCCACCTGGGCGGCATCACCCCGTACCTGGACCGCAGCGGTCACTCGCGGTCACGCTTCCTGCCGCCGGGGGTGGCCTCTCTCCCGGCTTGACCTGGTCTTTGAGGAGGTCCGCCCGGCGGGCCTCCTCAACGGCCGTCACTGTCCGTCGTAGCGTGTGGTCCCTCGCTACGAAGGGAGACACCATGTTGAAGGCGGTCGGCGCGCTGGCGCTGAGCGGAGCCTTCCTGTTCGCCGCGGCGGCTCCGGCGCTCGCGGATCCGGCCCCGCGATCGGACCAGCACTCGGACCAGCGATCGGCCCTGCGATCGGACCAGCGGCCGGAGCAGCGGTCGGCGCTGCGCGTCCTGGTCGCGGAGAAGGGCGGCGAGACCAAGGCCGTCACGCTGACCTGCGACCGTGACGGCGGCACCCACCCGTCGCCGCGCGCGGCCTGCCGGCTGCTGCGCAAGGCGGGCGGCGACCCGGCCAGGCTGGCGGCCTCGCCCGGCCAGGTCTGCACCAAGGAGCTGCGCCCGCACGCGGTCGTCGTGGCCGGCATGTGGCGGGGCAAGCCCGTCGTCTTCGGCCGCGTCTACAGCAACGCGTGCCTGATGCGCGCGGCGGGCGGGGCGGTCTTCACGCTCTGACCGCCCCTTCCGGGGGTGGCCGCCCGCCCCCGGACCGTCAGAGGCCCTGCCGGGCCCTGCTGTGGCGCCTGCCGTACAGGAAGTAGAGCACGGCGCCGATGACCATCCAGATGACGAACCGCAGCCACGTCTCGACGGGCAGGTTGAGCATCAGGTAGAGGCAGGCGAGCACGGCCAGGATCGGCAGCACCGGCACGCCCGGCGCGCGGAAGGCGCGTTCGAGCTCCGGCCGGGTGCGGCGCAGGATGATCACGCCGGCGGAGACGACGACGAACGCGAACAGCGTGCCGATGTTGACCAGCTCGGCCAGCGCGCCCAGCGAGATGAACCCGGCCAGCACCGCCGCCACCGCGCCCACGATCGCCGTCAGCAGCGCGGGCGTGCCGGTCCTGGGGTTGACCTTGGCCAGCGGGCGGGGCAGCAGCCCGTCGCGGCACATCGCGAACAGCACCCGGGTCTGGCCGAGCATGAGGATCATCACCACGGTGGTCAGGCCGGCGATCGCGCCGATGCTGATCAGCGTGGCCGCCCACGACTGGCCGACGGCGGTGAAGGCGTCGGCCAGGGGCGCGCTGCTGCTCAGCTCGGTGTAGTGCTGCATGCCCACCACGACGAGCGAGACCGCGACGTACAGGATCGTGCAGATGGCCAGTGAGCCGATGATGCCGCGCGGCACGTCGCGCTGCGGCTCGATGGTCTCCTCGGCGGCGGTGGCGACGATGTCGAAGCCGATGAAGGCGAAGAACACGATCGCGGCGGCGGAGAAGACGCCGAGCACGCCGAAGGCGACGGGCGTGATGCCGAACAGCACCTGGATCAGCGGCGCCTGGACGCCCTCGACGGTCGGGGTGGCCTCGGGCGCGGGGATGAACGGCGTGTAGTTGGCCGCCTTGACGAAGAACAGCCCGGCCACGATCACCAGCAGGATGACGGCGACCTTGATGACCACGATGGCCAGGTTGACCCGGGAGGACAGCTTGATCCCGGCGATCAGGACCCCGGTGAGGATCAGCACGATGATCATCGCGGGCAGGTTGACCACCGGCTCGTCCCCGGCGATCGAGGCGGGCAGCTCGATCCCGATCGAGGACATCAGCGAGGCGAAGTAGCCTGACCAGCCGACGGCGACCACGGCCGCGGCCAGGGCCATCTCCAGCAGCAGGTCCCAGCCGATGATCCAGGCGGGGAACTCGCCCAGCGTGGCGAAGGCGAAGGTGTAGGCGGAGCCTGCCACCGGGATCGTGGAGGCGAACTCGGCGTAGCACAGCGCCGCCAGGCCGCAGACGACCGCGGCGACCACGAACGAGATCGCCACGGCCGGACCGGCCATCTCCTTGGCCACCTGGCCGGTCAGCACGAAGATGCCGGTGCCCACGATCACGCCGATGCCGAAGACGGTCAGGTCCACGGCGTTCAGGCGCTTGCGGAGCTGGTGCTCGGGGGCTTCGGTGTCGCGGATCGACTGCTCGACACTCTTGGTGCGAAAGATATCCACGGTGAGCGACCTTCCCCCACCGCGGATGATCAACCGCCTGCTACGAAGGGCTTACCACGGGGGAACCGCGCCGGGCGACGGCCTCGGTGATCTGCCGGGCCAGGTCCTGCCCGGTGAGCCCGATCCGCCCGAGGATGGCGGCCCGCTTGGCGTGGTCGAGGAACTCCTGCGGGATGCCGTAGGAGCGCACCGGCACGTCCACGTCGGCGTCGCGCAGCAGGCGCGAGACGGCGTCGCCGACGGCGCCCACGCGGCCGTTGTCCTCGACGACGGCGACGAGCTTGTGCGCCTGCGCCGCGCCGACGAGGGCCTCGTCGAGCGGCTTGACCCAGCGCGGGTCGACCACGGTCGAGGAGATGCCCTGCGCGTCGAGCAGGACCGCCGCCTCCATGCACGCCTGCGTCATCGGGCCGACGCCGACCAGGAGCACGTCGGGCTCGCCGGAGGCGGGCTCGCGCAGCACGTCCATCGTGCCGAGGCTGCCGACGGGCTCGATCGCCTCGGCGACCGGGCCCTTGGGGAAGCGCAGCGCGGTGGGCCCGTCGGAGACGGCCACCGCCTCGCGCAGCAGCTCGGTGAGCCGCCTGCCGTCGCGCGGCACGGCGACCCGCAGGCCGGGCACCACCTGGAGGATCGACAGGTCCCACATGCCGTTGTGGCTGGCGCCGTCGTCGCCGGTGACGCCCGCCCGGTCGAGCACCACGGTGACCGGCAGCCGGTGCAGCGCCACGTCCATCAGGAGCTGGTCGAAGGCGCGGTTGAGGAAGGTGGCGTAGACGGCGACCACCGGGTGCATGCCGCCGAGGGCCAGGCCGGCGGCGCTGGTGAGGGCGTGCTGCTCGGCGATGCCGACGTCGTAGATGCGCTCGGGGAACGCCTCGGCGAAGGCGGCCAGGCCGGTCGGGTGGAGCATCGCCGCGGTGATCGCCACCAGGTCGTCGCGCTCGTGGCCGAGCCGGACCAGCTCCTCGCTGAAGACGTTGGTCCAGATGCGGCCCTTGGGCTTCTCGGCGCCGGTGGCGCGGTCGAAGGCGCCGGGCGAGTGGAACTGGTCCTCGTCGTGGTTCTCGGCGGGGCTGTAGCCGCGGCCCTTCTGGGTGAGGGCGTGCACGATGACCGGGCCGCGGAAGCCGCGGGCCTTGCGCAGGGCCGCCTCCATGGCCTGCTCGTCGTGGCCGTCGATGGGGCCGACGTATTTCAGGCCGAGGTCCTCGAACATGGCCTGCGGGGCGATGACGTCCTTGACGCCCTTCTTGATGCCGTGCAGGGCGTCGTAGAGCACGGGAACGTTCCCGATCTTGCCCTTGACGTACTCCAGCATGTCCTCGTAGCGGCGGTTGACGCGCAGCGACGACAGGTGGGAGGCGAGCCCGCCGATGGTCGGCGAGTAGGAGCGGCCGTTGTCGTTGACGACGATGACGATCGGCAGGTCCTTGGCCCCGGCGATGTTGTTGAGCGCCTCCCAGGCCATGCCGCCGGTCAGGGCGCCGTCGCCGATCACCGCGACGACCGTGCGGTCGTGCTCGCCGCGCAGCTTGAACGCCTTGGCCAGGCCGTCGGCGTAGGACAGCGCGGTCGAGGCGTGGGAGTTCTCGACGAAGTCGTGCTCGGACTCGGCCCGGCTCGGGTAGCCCGACAGGCCGCCCTCCTGCTTGAGCGCGTCGAACCCGGCGGCCCTGCCGGTCAGCAGCTTGTGCACGTAGCCCTGGTGCCCGGTGTCCCACACGACCGGGTCGCGGGGGGAGTCGAAGACGCGGTGGATGGCGATGGTCAGCTCCACCACCCCCAGGTTGGGCCCCAGGTGCCCGCCGAACTTCGCGCACGAGTCGACGAGCAGGTCCCGCACCTCACCCGCCAGCCGCGGCAGCTCCTCGGCAGCGAGCCTCTTGACGTCGTGCGGTCCCTTGACTGAGTCCAGCAACCCGCTCACGGATCAGACTCCCCTCTGGTCTTGTACGCCGACGCAAGGAGTCTAGTTCGCGGACGACACGCTGACCTCATCGAGTCAAATGCGCCCACATTTGTCAGAACTTGACCTAGTCTTTCCCTCACTATGAACACTCTCCCCATGAAGAAACTGTCGTCACTGCTGGCTGCCGGGGTGATCGTCTCCCTGGCGGGCGCGGGGACGGCGGTCGCCGAGGCGAACACTGCCAAGGCAGCAGCACAGAACGTCGCACAGGTCACGCAGGCTCAGCAGCAGCAGACGACGACCGCCGTCCCCCGGGGCAAGGCGGCCGCCACGCACAACCCGCTGTACAAGACGGGCCGGCTGGCCTCGTCCAACTGCCGTCCCGGCAGCCTGCCCCGGGGCAGCACGGCGGCCTACAAGCGCTTCCTCAGCCGGGTCACCAACTGCCTGAACAAGTCGTGGGCCTCGCAGTTCCGCAAGGCCCGCCTGTCGTTCAGCAAGCCGCGGCTGCGCATCACCACCCGTAAGCTCAGCAGCCCCTGCGGGCGCTGGGTCGGCGGCGCGGACGGCTACTACTGCTCGTCCAACCGCACGATGTACATGCTCATCACCAAGACCCAGCTGCGCAACCCCGACCCGATCGGCATCGCCCGCCTGATGGCGCACGAGTACGGCCACCACGTGCAGGCGATCTCCGGGATCTGGAACTACTACGGCCCGGCCTACAACCGCGCCAGCGGCTCCGCCAGGCTCCAGCTCTCGCGCCGCTCGGAGCTGCAGGCCGAGTGCTTCTCCTCGGTCTTCATGCGCTCGGTGCGCGACACCCTGCCCGTCGACTCCGGTCGCTGGGCGCAGATCGTGGACTGGTTCCACGACCACGGCCACGAGGGCTGGGCACAGAACGACCACGGCAAGGGCCCGTCGCAGGCGTTCTGGATGAAGCGGGGCTTCAGCTCCGCCTCCCCGGGCTCCTGCAACACCTGGCGGGTCTCGTCCCGCTACGTCGCCTGATCCTGCTCGTCCGTGCGGCCGCACTGCTGCGGTGCGGCCGCACCTTCTGGCGACAAATGCCACATACAACCCTCCAAAAACACCATGAACTGGTCTAGTATCCGCGATCGTGCGTACTCCCCTTATCGCAGCCTCTGTCTGCATGATCGCGGGTCTGGCCCTATCTGGTACGGCTAGCGCCGAGACGAAGTCCGCGAGCTCGGGGCTGCCGGCCGTACTGACCAAGAACAAGATCTACCGGTCGGGCACCCCCTCCACCCTGACCTGCGCGATCCCCGAGATCCGCGAGGGCAGCACCTCCTCCGTCAAGACCTTCCACCGGGCCATGGCCAGGTGCGCCAACCGCTTCTGGGCCGCCCGGTTCAAGGCCGCCGGGATGCGCTACTCGCCGCCGAAGGTGTCCGTCACCTCCGGCAGCCGCTCGGTGTGCGGCACGATCACCACGAACGGCGCCCAGTACTGCCCGGCCCAGCGCACGATCGCGATCCGGATCCAGAAGCGCGACCTGCGTGACCCGTTCAAGATGAACATCGCGCACTCCGTCGCCCACGAGTGGGGCCACCACGTGCAGGAGCTCACCGGCATCCTGGACGCGCAGAACCGGCTCTACTGGCGGGCCGGCGCCAAGGCCCGCACGACGCTCAGCCACCGCCTGGAGATGCAGGCCGAGTGCTTCGCCGGCGTCTTCTACAGCGCCACGATCGACTCGGTCGACCCGGGCATCACCTGGGGCCAGTGGGTCGACGCCATCCGGCAGGCCGACGAGAGCAAGGTCCACGGCAAGCCGCGCAACCTCGCCTACTGGCAGAACCGCGGCTACAGCGGCGGCTCGGCACGCTACTGCAACACCTGGACGGCGCCCAACTCCCGCGTCGCCTAACTTCCGGCCCTGGCCAGCACCTCGAGAGGGTCGGCGAGCACGTGGGCGAAGGCCAGCTCGGCCGCGCCCACGAGCGTCGCGTCGTCGGCCAGGGACGAGGTCCGCAGCCGCAGCCGCTCGCGCTGCGGCGCCATCGCGTGCAGGGTCAGCCGGCTGCGCACCTGGGCCGCCGAGCCGAGGTAGACCTCGCGCAGCATCCCGCCGAAGATCACCATTTCCGGGTTGAAGATGTTGACCAGGTTGGCGATGCCCAGGCCGAGCCAGTCGCCGACCCGCTTGAGCGCCTCCTGCGCCACGATGTCGCCCCGGTCGGCCGCCTCGACCACCGCCCGGACCGCGTCGCGGCCGTGCTGGCCGGAGCGGAACCGGCCGGCCGCCTCCAGCAGCGCCCGCTCCCCCACCTCGGCCTCCAGGCAGCCGTACGAGCCGCAGCCGCAGGCCCGGCCGCCCGGGTTGACCACGATGTGGCCGACCTCGCCGCCGTAGCCGTCGTGGCCGCCGAGCAGGTGGCCGCCGGTGATGATGCCGCCGCCGATGCCGACGTCGCCGTGCAGGTAGATCAGGTCCTTGACGGCGGCGCCGACCCCGCGGCTGTGCTCGGCCAGCGCCGCCAGGTTGGCGTCGTTGCCCACGCTCACGGGCAGGCCCAGGCCGAGCCTGCGGCCCAGCTCCTCGCCGAACGGCACCGCCTCCTCGACCCCCAGGTTGGGGCCGAAGGCGACCACGCCGTCGGCCTTGCGCACCCCGCCCGGCACCGCGGCGGCGGCGCCCACGCAGACCGTGTCGTCGCGGGTGCGGCGGCGCATCTGGCGGGCGAACCCGGCCAGCACCCCCGCCAGCTCGCCCAGCGCCGGCGACCCGCGCTCGCGCGCCACCTCCCGGCGGTCCAGGATGAGCCCGCCGAGGCCGACCCGCGCCACCGCGAGCCGGTCGGGGCTCACGTCGAAGGCGAACACGTACACCCGCGACGACTCCGGGCGCACCACCAGCGACGGGCGGCCGGCGCGGCCCGTCTCGCGCGGCAACTCCTCGCGCACCAGCCCGGCGGCCGTCAGGTCGGAGGTGAGCGCCATGATCGTGCTGCGGTTGAGCCCCATCCGCGAGGTCAGCTCGGCCCGCGAGATCGGCCCGCCCAGGTGGACATGGCGAAGCAGCGCGCCGAGATTGTGGCGCCTGATGTCCTCCTGCGAGGGGCCGGCACGCATCGTCTGAGGTTCCTTCAACGGGTGGAAGTCGCTGATCACCTTAGACCAGCGGAGGCCGCCCGTTTGCGCGCCAGCGCGTCCACGCCCGCGGCCAGCAGCAGGACGCATCCGGTCACCAGATACTTCACGCTGGAGCCGTAACCCATCAGGGCCATGCCGTTCTCGATCACCGCGACGACCGCGCCGCCGAGGATCGCGTCGACCACCCGGCCCTTGCCGCCGAACAGGCTCGTGCCGCCGATCACCGCCGCGCCGACCGCGTACAGCAGCACCGAGCTGCCGCCCGTGTTGGGGTCGACGGAACTGGCCCGGGAGGCGGCGATGACGCCGCCGACCGCCGCCATGGCCGAGCAGATCACGAACGCGCTGACCTTGATCCGGTCCACCGCGATGCCGGCCCTGCGGGCCGCCTCCGCGTTGCCGCCGACCGCGTAGATGTGCCGCCCGAACGCGGTACGGCGCAGCACGAACGTCCACAGCACCAGGAGCGCCAGGATCACCGGGACGACGATCGGCACGCCGGTGAGCGAGGTGATCAGCGGGTTGCGGCTGCGCTCCAGGTTGAGCACGTACACCGCCAGGCCCGCGATGACCGCCAGCGAGCCGACCCGGACCGCGATCAGCGACAGCGGGTCGGCGACCAGCCCGCGCCCGGCCCGCCGCCTGGCCCGGACGAGCTGGACGGCCGCGTAGATCGCCACGCACGCCGCGTACAGCCCCCAGCCGAGCCACGGCGGGAGGTTGCGGCCGGCGATCGCGACGATCACCTCGTCCCTGATCGAGATGTTCTTGCCCTCGTCGACCAGCACCAGCACCAGGCCCTGGAAGGCGAGGAAGGCGGCCAGCGTGACCACGAACGACGGGATGCCGACCTTGGCCACCAGCGAGCCGAGCACGACGCCGATGACCGCCCCGGTGGCGACGGCGGCCAGCACGCACACGTACCACGGCAGGCCGAGCGAGGTGAGCGTCACCGCGAGCACCGCCGCGCAGACGCCGCTGGCGAACCCGGCCGACAGGTCGATCTCGCCCAGCAGCAGCACGAACACCAGGCCCATCGCGATCACCGTGATCGCGGCGCCCTGCGTGAACAGGTTGGCGAAGTTGATCGGGCTGAGGAAGGACGGGCGGGCGATCGCGAAGACCGTGCAGAGCACGACCAGGCCGAGCACGGCCGGCAGCGCGCCCATGTCGCCGCCGCGCACGCGCTCGGCGTAGGCGCGCACGCTGTGCCCGATCGACGGGGCCTGCACCGCGGTGGCGATGGCCTCGCCGGGCAGTTCCTTGACCTTGTTCATGACACGATCCCCAGGTCTCCGCTGCGGCCGGACGTGATCAGTTCGACGACCTGCGCGTGCGTCACGTCGGCGGTCCTGACCTGCGCGGCCATCCTGCCGAGGTAGAGCGCCGCGATCTGGTCGGAGACGGCGAACACGTCGTTCATGTTGTGCGAGATGAGCACGACGGCCAGGCCCTTGTCGGCGAGCCTGCGCACCAGTTCGAGCACCTGGGCGGTCTGGGCGACGCCGAGCGCGGCGGTCGGCTCGTCGAGGATGACGACCTTGCTGTTCCACAGCACGGCCTTGGCGATGGCGACCGTCTGCCGCTGGCCGCCGGACAGGCTGGAGACCTGCTGGCGGATCGACTTGACGGTGCGCACGGACAGGCTGCTCAGCGTCTGCTCGGCCAGCTCCTCCATCGACGCCTCGTCGAGCACGAGGCCCCGGCGGCGCTCGCGGCCCAGGAACATGTTCTGGACGATGTCGAGGTTGTCGCAGAGCGCCAGGTCCTGGTAGACGATTTCGATGCCGAGCTCGCCCGCGTCGCGCGGGCCGTGCACCTGGACCGGGCGGCCGTCGAAGACGATCTCGCCCGAGTCGATCGGATAGATGCCGCCGACGCACTTGACGAGCGTCGACTTGCCGGCGCCGTTGTCGCCGACCAGCGCGGTGACCTCGCCCGCATGGGCGGAGAACGCGACGTCGTGCAGGACCTGCACGGGCCCGAAACTCTTGTCGATCCCGCGCACTTCGAGCAGGGGGGTCATGTGGCTCCCTCGGGTCGGGCCCGGCCCGCGCGGCGGGCGCGGGCCGTGCCCTGTGCCGTCACTACTGGATTCCCGCCTCGGCGCACTTGTCGGCGAAGTCGCCGGTGCACAGCTCCTCCTTGGTGACGTAGCCGTCCGCCACCACGTCCTTGACGTTCTCGAAGTAGATCGCCTGCGGCTCCATCAGCTCGGCCGGGACGTCCTGGCCGGTCTCCGGGTCCTTGACGCTGCCGCTCGCCGCGGGCTTCTCGCCCTTGGCCAGCGCGACCGCGAGCTTGGCGGCGGCGTCGGCCTCCTTCTTGACGGCCTTGTAGACGGTCATGCACTGGTCGCCCGCCAGGATGTTCTGCAGGCCCTGCACGGTGGCGTCCTGGCCGGTCACCGGCACCTTGCCGTTGAGCTTGTTCTTCTTCAGCACGGTGATGGCGGCATTGCCCAGGCCGTCGTTGGCGGCCAGCACGCCGGCGATCTTCGGCTCGCTGGTGAGCATCTGCTCGAAGATGGTGCCGGCCTGGGTGTTGTCCCAGTCGGGCACGGCCTGGTCGGGGCCCTTGACGTACTCGCCCGCGTCGAACTTGGGCTTGAGCACGCCGTCGTAGCCCTCCCTGAACAGGGTCGCGTTGTTGTCGGTCGGCGAGCCGTTCAGGTAGGCCACGATGGGCTTGTCGGCCTTCTTGTCGGCCAGGCACTTGCTCAGGCCCTCGCCCTGGAGGGTGCCGACCTTGGTGTTGTCGAAGCTCACGTAGTAGGCGGCGCCGCCGCCCAGCGTCAGCCGGTCGTAGTCGATGGTGGCCACGCCCTGCGACTTGGCCTTGTCGATGACGGTCTTGCCGGTGCCGCTGTCCAGGTTGACGATCATCAGGACGGTCGCGCCGTTCGTGATCATCTGGTCGGCGATGGTCTGGAAGGCCGTCTTGTCGTTCTGGGCGTTCTGGATGTCGTAGGCCACGCCCGCGGCCTCGAACGCCTCCTGCAGGTACTTGCGGTCCGCCGTCTCCCAGCGGGCCGACGACTTGCTGTCGGGCAGGATGACGCCGATCTTGCCCGTGGCCGCCGGTGAGGAGGCGGCCGGGGCCGAGGAGGTCGTGGTGGTCGTCCCGCCGTCGCCCCCGCAGGCGGTGAGACCGAGAGCGAGCGATGCTGCCGCGGCGGTCAAGCTGAGGATCCCCTTGCGCATGGGTGCAGGGTCCTTTCTTCCGGAGGGGCCCGGATGAATGTTGTTTGCGGCAACGTATTCCGGGATGGCCTGCTTTGGAAGACCCGCGGCGGGGGGAGTTTGTTGTTCCCGGTAACAATCCAGACACGCCCTGCCGCCGGGCGGATCACCTGGGCCCGGGTCGCCCGGCCTTCTCCGCGGCCTGGAACAGCAGGTGCTCACTGCCAGGGCGGCACACCAGTTGCAGCCCTGCCGGCAGGCCGTCCACCAGCCCGGCGGGCACGGTCAGCGCGGGCAGGCCCAGCACGTTCCACGGGCTGGTCAGCGCGAGCAGCGCGGCGCGGACGGCGACGGTTCCGCCGTCCAGCACGACCTCGCGCCCCTGGAGCCGGGGCGCGGTGAGCGGCACGGCGGGCAGCGCGAGCACGTCGTGCCCGCCGTCGAACAGCTCGGCGACCACGCCGCCGAGCCGCCGCCGCTCCTCCATCGCCCGCACGTACCGCCACCCCGGCACCTCGGCCGCGACCCGCAGCCGCTCGAGCACCTCCGGGTCGAACAACCCCGGAGCGCCCGCCAGCCGCTCCGCGTGCACGGCCGCCGTCTCACAGCTCTGGATCACCGTGTACGTCTCCCGCAACCGCGCGCCGACGCCCTCGGGCAGCTCCACCACGTCCGGCGCCCCGGCCGCCACCCGCGCCAGGGCGGCCACCCGGGGATCGCACGGGGTCAGGCCGGCGGGATCCAGCCACGCCGTCCGCACCTCCCCGCCGTCCTGCGCCGGACGCTCGTCCGCCAGGCACGCGTACGCCAGCAGGCAGTCCTCCGCCCGCCCGGCCAGCACGCCCACGTGGTCGAGCGTGACCGACAGCGGGAAGACGCCGTCGGCGCGGATCGCCCCGTACGCGGGCTTGAAGCCGGCGACCCCGCACAGCGCGGCCGGGATGCGCACCGAGCCGCCCGTGTCGGTGCCGAGCGCCAGCGGGACGATGCCCGCCGCCACGGCCGCGCCGCTGCCGCCGCTGGAGCCGCCCGACATGCGCTCCGGGTCCCACGGGTTGCGCGAGGGCCCGTTGGCCGACCGGTCGCCCGTCGGCCCGTACGCGAACTCGTGCGTCGTCGTCTTGCCGACGATCACCGCGCCCGCCTCCCGCAGTCGCGTCACGCAGGCGGCGTCGGTGTCGGGGACGTAGCCGGCGAAATGCCGTGAGCCCATCGTCGCGGGCAGGCCCGCCACCATGATCAGGTCCTTGACGCCGACCGGTATCCCGTGCAGCGGCCCCCGGTCGGCGCCCTCGGCCAGCTCGCGGTCCGCCGTCCGGGCCGCCTCCAGCGCCCCCTCGGCGTCGACGGTGACGAACGCGTTGAGCGCCGGGCCGAGCCGCGCGGCGGCCTCCAGCGCCAGCCGGGCCAGCTCGGCGGCGGTGACGCGGCCGGCGCGCAGGTCGAGGGCGAGGTCGGAGACGGTACGGCCGGCGAACGGGCCTGGGGTGACGGGCATGGCGATCCTCTCGGTGCTACGGTGGGCTCCGCCATACTGCACAAAGGGGACGTATGTTCGGCATTGTCCGCCCGTGTCGGCACGTCATGTGCAAAGGGCTGTACGCGGACTGGATGGCGCACCTGTGCGGGCTGTGCCTGGCGCTCCGCGACGAGCACGGGCACCTGTCCCGCCTGGTGACCAACTACGACGGCCTGCTCGTGTCCGTCCTCACCGAAGCCCAGACGGCCGGCGCGCCCGCCCGCCGCCAGGCCGGGCCCTGCCCGCTGCGCGGCTTCACCGGCGCCTCCGTGGCCCACGCCGAAGGGGCCAGGCTGGCGGCCTCGGTGTCGCTGCTGCTCGCCGCCGGGAAGATGCGCGACCACGTGGCGGACGGCGACGGCCGGTACGCCCGCCCCCTGGTCGCCGCGGGCGCCTCCCGCCTGGCGCGCCGCTGGACCAGCGCGGGCGCCGCCACGGCCGGCGCCCTCGGCTTCGACCCCCGGCCCCTCACCGCCGCCGCCTCCCGCCAGGCCCTCCTCGAACACCCCCCGGCCCCCGCCCGCACGCCTCCCGCCCACCCGGACGGCGAGCCCCCGCCGGCCCGGCCCCGCCCCGGCCTCCGGACGCACCCCACACCGCTGACGGAGACACCCGGCAGGCCGCTCACGGGACCCGCGCCCCTTAGGGAGGGACACAGCAGGCCGCCCTCCGGGCCGCAACCGGGCAACGCGCCGCAGGGGCGCGGTGCGCCGCTCTCCGGGTCGCAGGCCGGGCGGGCGGGCCTTGCGGTCTCGCAGGTGCCGGTCCCCCGGGCGGGCGGCGGTTCGCTCGCGGAGGCCGGGGCCCTCGTGCGGCCTGAGGGCGCTCCGGTGCTGGCCGCCGTGGGGTTACGGGAGGTGACCGGGCCGACCGAGGAGGCGGTGGCCGCCGCGTTCGGGCACACGGCGGTGCTCGCCGGGCGGCCGGGCAACCAGCAAGCACTAAAGGCGGCGGGAAGGGCGTTCGGGCGGCTGGCGCATCTGCTCGACGCCGTGGAGGACCTGGCCGACGACCGGGCGAACGGCGCGTACAACCCGCTGGACGCCACCGGCACCGGTCTGGCCGAGGCGCGCCGCCACTGCGACGCCGCGCACACCGTCCTGCGTGAGGCGGTGGACGAGCTGGACCTGCCCCGGCCGGGTCTGGCTCGTGCGCTGCTGGTGCGGGAGACCGGCCGCGCCGTCACCCGCGCCTTCGCCACCGGCAGCGGGCAGTCCCCGGTGGACGACCCGAAGGCGCCGGGGCGGCGCAGGCAGGATCCGGGCGGCCTGCTGTCGTTCATGTGCGCGTCGCTGACCTGCTGTACGTGCGGGCTGTACCGGCCGGAGTGGGACGAGGAGCACGAGAGCTCGTTCTGCCAGCGGTGCGACTGCTCGGGCTGGGACTGCTGCTCGAACTGCGACTGCGGTTGCTGCTGCTCGGAGGACGGCGGCTGCGGCTGCGACGGCTGCAGTTGCGGCTGCGACTGACCCGGGCCGCGATCACCCCGAAGGCTACCGGCCCGGAGACGACCGGCCCGGCGGCGGGGGGTCAGGCCAGGGCGGTGACGACGAGGAGGCCGAGCGCGGAGGCCGCGGCGACGACCAGGACGGCGACGCGGACCCGGCCCTGGTCGAGGTGGCGGCGCAGCGGCCCGGACAGGGCGAAGCCGAGGATCATCGGCACGACGAGCGCGCCCCCGGTGGCCAGGGCGCGCACCGGCAGGCGGTCGACCAGGGCGAGGACGGCGATCGACTGGGCGGCGCTGAGGAAGAAGAACATGGCCAGCGTGGCCCGGATCTGCGGCCCCCTGGCGTTCTGGTAGACGAGGGCGAGGGGCGGCCCGCCGATGCCGGTTGCGGTGCCGGTGACGCCCGACAGGAACCCGGCCGAGGTGATCGTCGCCCCGTTGCGCGGCACGCTGAACGCCCGCGCGGTGAGCCCCACGGCGGCCAGCACCATGACCGCCACGAAGACGCTGAGCGCGTGGATGGACACGTACACGACGATGAACGCCCCCACCACGCTGCCCGGGAGGCGGCCGAGGAGCGCGAAGCCGAGCCCGCGCCAGTCGACCCGCCGCCACTCGGCGGCGAGCGTGAACAGCGGCAGCGTCATGTTGACCACCTGCATCGCACCCGGCATGACGCCCGGGTCTAGCATGGTGAGCACGGGCACGCCCACCAGCCCCAGCCCGAACCCGACGCTGCCCTGCACCACCGCCCCGGCGAGCACCGCCGCCCCGCCGACGACCAGGACCAGCACCTCATGAGTCACGAAGAGGAGTCAACCACCACAACCTCCCCAAGACCGAGGCGGACGACCGAGGCGGGCGTACGGGCACGTGGACGGGGTGCGGACCGAAGCGAGCGTACGGGCACGGGACCGGGGTGCGCGCCGGGGCGGGCGGGCGTCCGGGCCGGCTGGAGATCGCCTAAGCTGCGTGATCGTGCGTCTGCTTCTCACCCTCCCGCTCCTCCTGTCGTCCGGGTTCGCGCTGCCCGCCCAGGCCCAGAGGCCGTACGTGGATCCGCTGGCGGCGACCGGCAGGATGGCGGCGGCGGCGTGCCCGGAGCCGGAAATCGTCCAGGGCGGGATCCCGCGCACCCGCGAATACCTCACCACGATCACGAAATGTCTGGACAAGTCGTGGTCAAAGCACCTCGCCGGGACGCGCCGGACGTTCCGCAAGCCCATCGTGCGCTACTACGACGAGCCCGCGCCGCGCGTGTGCGGCCTCGACTGGCCCGAGGGGGCCGCCGCCTTCTACTGCACCGAGCGGGCCACGCTGGTGTTCCCGCTGACGGGCCGCTGGATCGAGGACCGTACGGACCTCTACCCCCTCAAGGTGGCCGCGCACGAGTACGGCCACCACGTGCAGAGCTTGACCGGGATCAGGAAGCACTACGAGAGCGCCGCCGCCAGAGCCGGGCGGGCGCGGCGGGCGGAGCTGGGGCGGCGCTACGAGCTGCAGGCCGACTGCCTGTCGGGGGTGTTCCTGGGCAGCGTGTGGGGCTCGCTCGGCCGCGGCCGGGGCGACTGGGAGTCCCTGCTCGACGCGACCCGCGCCAGCGGTGACGACGACGGCGAGCGGCGCAGCCACGGCAAGGGCGCCAACCGGGCCTACTGGCTCAAGCGCGGCTTCACCACGCAGCGGCCCGGCTCCTGCGACACCTGGCCGGCCCCGCCCGCCCGCGTCGCCTGAGCCCCGCCCGCCCGGTGGGGGCGCAGGCCACCTCGTGAATGCCAAGAGCCGCCCGGCGGTGGGTGGTGCGCCGGGCGGCTCGTGACGGTCGGGTGGTTCCCCCGAGGTGGGCGCGTGAGGTGCGCGCGCCCGGCCCGGCCGCGTGAGGGCGGCCGGGCTCCCGCCGCCCGCCACCGGCTGATGACCGGGGCGCGGGCGGGGAAGCGGAGCGGGTCAGGACTTGGCGAGCAGCGAGCGCAGCACGTACTGCATGATGCCGCCGTGCCGGTAGTAGTCGGCCTCGCCGGGCGTGTCGATGCGCACGACCGCGTCGAACTCCACGTCGCCCGCCTTGACGTGCACCGTCTGCGGGATGGAGCCGTCGTTGAGCGCCTCGACTCCGGTGATGTCGAACGTCTCCTCGCCGGTCAGGCCCAGCGACTCGGCCGTGGCGCCCTCGGGGAACTGCAGCGGCAGCACGCCCATGCCGATGAGGTTGGAGCGGTGGATGCGCTCGTAGGACTCGGCGATGACGGCGCGGACGCCGAGCAGCGCGGTGCCCTTGGCGGCCCAGTCGCGCGAGGAGCCGGAGCCGTACTCCTTGCCGGCCAGGACGACCAGCGGGGTGCCGGCGGCGGCGTAGTTGACCGAGGCGTCGTAGATGAACGACACGGGCGCGTCGGCCTGGGTGAAGTCGCGGGTGTAGCCGCCCTCGGTGCCGGGCGCGATCTGGTTGCGCAGCCGGATGTTGGCGAACGTGCCGCGGATCATCACCTCGTGGTTGCCGCGCCGCGAGCCGTAGGAGTTGAAGTCCTTGACCTCGACGCCGTTGGCCTGCAGGTACTGGGCGGCGGGGGTGCCGACCTTGATGGACCCGGCGGGCGAGATGTGGTCGGTGGTGACGGAGTCGCCCACCTTGACCAGCACGCGGGCGCCGGCGATGTCGGTCACCGGCTCCGGCTCCGGCGGCATGCCGTCGAAGTAGGGGGCCTTGCGCACGTAGGTGGAGGCCGGGTCCCACTCGAAGGTGTCGCCGGTCGGGATCGGCAGCGAGCGCCACAGGTCGTCGCCCTTGAACACGTCGGCGTAGTCGCGCTCGAACATGTCGCGGCCGATCGAGGAGTGGACGACTTCGGCGATCTCCTCCGGCGAGGGCCAGATGTCGCGCAGGTAGACGGGCTCGCCGTCGGCGCCGATGCCGAGCGGCTCGGTGTCGAGGTCGAGGTCCATGGTGCCGGCCAGCGCGTAGGCGACGACGAGCGGCGGGGACGCCAGGTAGTTCATCTTGACGTCGGGGTTGATGCGGCCCTCGAAGTTGCGGTTGCCGGACAGCACGGCGGTGACCGCGAGGTCGTTGGCCTGTACGGCCTCGGAGATCTCGGGAGGCAGCGGGCCGGAGTTGCCGATGCAGGTGGTGCAGCCGTAGCCGACGAGGTTGAAGCCGATCTTGTCGAGGTACGGCTGGAGGCCGGAGCGCTCGAAGTAGCCGGTGACGACCTGGGAGCCGGGCGCCAGGGAGGTCTTGACCCACGGCTTGCGGGTCAGGCCCTTCTCCACGGCGTTGCGGGCCAGCAGGGCGGCGCCCAGCATGACGTACGGGTTGGAGGTGTTGGTGCAGGAGGTGATCGCGGCGATGGAGACGATGCCGTGGTCGATCTCGAAGGAGGTGCCGTCGGCGAGCGTGACCGCGACCGGCTTGTGCGGGCGGGCGCCGTTGGCGTCGGCGTTGGAGGCGGGCGCGTCGGAGGCGGGGAAGCTCTCCTTGACGGCCTCGTCGACGCCGTCGGGGTCGTCGACGTAGGCGCGCACGTCGCGGCGCCAGGTCTCCTTGGCGGCCGACAGCTCGATGCGGTCCTGCGGACGCTTGGGGCCGGCGATGGACGGCACGACGGTGCCCAGGTCGAGCTCGATGTACTCGGAGAACTGGGGCTCGGGGTCGTGCGGGTCGAGCCACAGGCCCTGGGCCTTGGCGTAGGCCTCGACGAGCGCGATCTGCTCCTCGGAGCGGCCGGTCAGGCGCAGGTAGTCGACGGTCTGGCCGTCGATGGGGAAGATGGCGCAGGTGGAGCCGAACTCGGGGCTCATGTTGCCGATCGTGGCGCGGTCGGCCAGCGGCACGGAGGAGACGCCCTCGCCGTAGAACTCCACGAACTTGCCGACGACGCCGTGCTTGCGCAGGATCTCGGTGATGGTGAGCACCAGGTCGGTGGCGGTGGCTCCGGCGGGCAGCTTGCCGCTGAGCTTGAAGCCGACGACGCGCGGGATGAGCATGGAGATCGGCTGGCCGAGCATGGCGGCCTCGGCCTCGATGCCGCCGACGCCCCAGCCGAGCACGCCGATGCCGTTCTCCATCGTGGTGTGGGAGTCGGTGCCGACGCAGGTGTCGGGGTAGGCCTTGCCGTCGCGGGTCATGACGACGCGGGCCAGGTGCTCGATGTTGACCTGGTGGACGATGCCGGTGCCGGGCGGGACGACCTTGAACTCGTCGAAGGCGGTCTGGCCCCAGCGCAGGAACTGGTAGCGCTCGCGGTTGCGCTCGTACTCGCGCTCGACGTTGCGCTGGAAGGCGTCGGGGTGTCCGAAGTAGTCGACGATGACGGAGTGGTCGATGACCATCTCGGCCGGGGCGAGCGGGTTGATGCGGGCGGCGTCGCCGCCGAGGTCGCGCACGGCCTCGCGCATGGTGGCCAGGTCGACGACGCAGGGCACGCCGGTGAAGTCCTGCATGATGACGCGGGCCGGGGTGAACTGGATCTCCACGCTCGGCGCCGCGTTGGGGTCCCAGGAGCCCAGGGCGCGGATGTGGTCGGCGGTGATGTTGGCGCCGTCCTCGGTGCGGAGGAGGTTTTCCAGCAGGATTTTCAGGCTGTACGGGAGGCGGGCAGCGCCTTCGACAGCGTCCAGCCGGAAAATCTCATATGACGCGTCGCCGACGCGCAGCGTGTCACGGCTGCCGAAGCTGTTCGCGGACACGGTGATTCGCCTCCTCCATAGACAGTTGCTCACTTGAGATCCTGCCGCACGCGGGAAGCGTTCTCGACGTCAGGTCACCCTAAGTCGGCCGCGCAGGTCTCTCGATGTCAAGATATCTCGAAAAGTATCTCGACATCAAGTTAAACGGGGGCGAGCCGCCAGAAGAGCAGGCCCACGATCGCCAGCGACAGCAGCGGAGCGAGGATCTTCTGCTCGAACTTGCGCCCCGTCTTGATGCCGATCTTCCACGGCAGCACGAACTTCATCGACAGCGGCCACAGCACCGGGCACCCGCGTTCGGTCATGCAGTCGCCCACCACGTGCATGAGACAGCCGATCCCCACGGCCAGCCCCAGCCAGGCGTACCCCACCGACAGCGACAGGAACACGGCGTAGAGCCCCGCCGTCAGGCCGATGTTGACCATGGCCGAGCCGAGCTTCTTGCCCGGGATGCCGATGCCGATCGCGCGCAGGGCCAGCCCGATGAGCAGCACGACCATGATGTCGCGGCCGATCGGATAGGTGTTGGCCAGCCAGTGCGTGCCGAACCCGACCGCCACCGCGAACGCCAGGGAGTGCGTGGCACCCCGGTGCCCGCCGCTGATCCACGACACGCCCTTGCTCAGTAACCAGGTGACCGGGCCGAACGTCTGCGCGATCGTCGCGCTGGGGTGGTCGAGGTCGGGCAGCATGGCGGCGCCGGCGCAGATGATGGCCCCGGCGATCAGCTCGGCCGGGCTCAGCGCGGTGGCCATGATGCCGGTGTCGATGAACCGGGAGGACTCGTTGAGCAGCGGCAGCGCCGCGAGCGGCGGCGCCAGCCCCAGCCAGGCGATGACCCCGGTGAGCGCGTGCGTGTGCCCCATCATGATCGGGACTGTACGGCAATCCGCGCCGGTGTGCGGTGCCCGGGCGCGGACCCCGCGAAACGTCCCGCAAACGCAGACGAGGTCGTCTCCGCGGCGACAGCACCCCCCAGCCCTGCCGACGCGGAACGACCTCGTCTGCTGTGAACAACGGACTCCTCCCGGATCCTGTTCCCGGATTCCCGGAAGTTTTTGGTGATCTGTCTCACTTGAGCATCACCCTTGATGGCGACATTCTTCCGATATATCGTTGAAGCATCGAGAACGATCGCGAGGAGGCACCACGATGACATCCGCTCAGGCGGCCGGGGGCCAGTGGCCCGACGCGCACGAGTTCAAGAAGGCCGCGAAGGAGGCGATCAAGGCCGTGGCCGACGCCTTCGAGCAGGGCCACCACCACCGCGGCGGCCCGCACGAGCACCGGCACCGGGGGCGCCGCGGGCCGGGAGCGTTCCCGTTCGACCTGGGCCGGGGGCCGTGGGGCCAGGGCCCGTTCGGCGGGCACCGGGGCTGGGGCGGCCGGCCGCGCAAGGCCAAGCGGGGCGACGTGCGCGCCGCGATCCTGGCCCTGCTGGCCGAGGAGCCCCGCAACGGCTACCAGATCATCCAGGAGATCGCCGAGCGCAGCGAGGGCGGCTGGAAGCCCAGCCCCGGCGCCGTCTACCCGGCGTTGCAGCAGCTCAGCGACGAGGGTCTGGTCATCTCCGAGGAGAACGAGGGCCGCAAGACCTTCCGGCTCACCGACACCGGCCGCGCCTACATCGAGGCGCACGCCGACGAGGTCCGCGCCCCGTGGGACGAGATGCGGCCCGACATCGATGACAGCACGGCCGACCTCTGGGACCTGTCGCGCCAGTCTGCGTTCGCGCTGATGCAGGTTCTGCAGACCGGCACTGATGCGCAAATCCGCGAAGCGCGTAAGACTCTGGTGGAGACCCGGCGCAGGCTCTACCAAATTCTGGCCGACGGCGACCCGGGTGAGGAGTGAGCCTTGAAGGGGGTGGCGACCGCCATGGACCACGGCGACCTGCGCATCGGTGACGCCGAGCGCGAGCGGACGATGGCCTCCCTGCGCGAGCACTTCGCGCTGGGGCGCCTGACACACGAGGAGCTCGACGAGCGGCTGGACCGGACGCTCGCCGCCCGCACCCGGCGGGACCTGGCCACGATCACGCAGGACCTGCCCGGCGAGGGCCCCGTCGCCCAGGCCGGGCCGGTGCCGCCGCACACGGTCGACTCCTGGCACGCGGCGATGCGCGAGCAGCGCGACCGCATGCGGGAGCTGGCCCAGCGGCACCCCGGCATGAGCCAGCACCTGCGCGGGCCCCGGCACCCGGGCCGCCGCCACGGCCACGGCCCGGGGCGGTTCGTGCCGATCCTGGTCATGCTCATGGTGGCGATGGTGGTGACCGGCGGGGCGGGCCTGTTCAAGCTGCTCTTCTTCGTCGCGCTCGGGGCGATGGTGTTCTCTCTGGTCAAGCGGGCGTGCGACCGGAGGTGAGCGGGCTCAGCCCATCTCCTCCAGCCGGCGCCCCTTGGTCTCCTTGACCCACTTGAGGACGAAGACGAACGACAGCAGGGCGAACAGGGCGTACATCGCGTACGTGAGCGGCAGGTTCCACTCGGCGAGGGCCGGGAACGTGACGGTGATCAGCCAGTTGGCGATCCACTGCGCGGCGGCGGCGACGCCGAGCGCGGCGGCGCGGATCCGGTTGGGGAACATCTCGCCGAGCAGCACCCAGACCACCACCCCCCACGACAGCGCGAAGAACAGCACGAACAGGTTGGCGGCGATCAGCGCGATCATGCCCTGCGGGTCGGGCAGCGACACGTCGCCGCCGACGGGCCTGGCGGAACTGAACGCCCAGGCGGCGGCGGCCAGCGAGATCGCCATGCCGGCGGAGCCGATGAGGAGCAGCGGCCGGCGCCCGATCTTGTCGACGAGCGAGATGGCGATGAACGTGCCGATGATGTTGATGATCGAGCTGGAGAAGCTGATCAGCAGCGAGTTGGCCTGGTTGATGCCCACCGACTGCCACAGGACCGATGAGTAGTAGAAGATGACGTTGATTCCCACGAATTGCTGAAAGGCCGACAGGACGATGCCGATCCACACGATCGGCAGCAGGCCGAGCGCCGGGCCGCGCAGATCCTTCATCGTGGGCCTGGCCTCGGACCTCAGCACGTGCTGGATCTCCCGTACGCGCTCGTCCAGGTCCACGTCCTCGCCCTCGACCTCGGCCAGCACCGCGCGGGCCTGCCGGGTGCGGCCCGCCATGATGAGGTAGCGCGGCGACTCGGGGATCGTCGAGGCGAACAGCAGGAAGAGCAGCGCGGGCACGACGCAGGCGCCGAGCATCCACTGCCACGCCTCCAGCCCCCACAGCTGATTGTTCACGTCGCCGCCCGCCAGCCTGGCGATCACGTAGTTGACGAGCTGGGAGACGGCGATGCCGAGCACGATCGCGAGCTGCTGGAACGAGCCGAGCCTGCCCCGGTAGGCGGGCGGCGCCACCTCGGCGATGTAGGTGGGCCCGAGCACCGAGGCCATGCCGATCGCGGCGCCCGCGAGCACCCGCCACAGCGCCAGGTCCCAGATCGCGAACGGCAGCATCTGCCCGATCGAGCTGATGGCGAACAGCACCGCGGCCACCTGCATGGTCCGGGTGCGCCCCCACCGGTCGGCGAGCCGGCCGCCGATCCAGGCGCCGACGGCCGAGCCGAGCAGCGCGATCGCCACCACGAACCCGGTCTCGACCGCGCCGACCGCGAAGTGGCGCTGGATGCCGACCACGGCGCCGTTGATGACCGAACTGTCGTAGCCGAACAGGAACCCGCCGATGGCCGCCGCCGCCGCGATGAAGACGACGTGACCCAGGTTCTCCTGATGGGCGTGCTGAGTAGCCATGCGGGTCCTTCCCCCTCTGGCTGAGGGACATACCCGTGACTACCTTACGTACTGCTCCAATTACTCAAAATTGGGCGAGCCAGAAGACCGCCACCACCACGGCCGCCACCGCCAGGGCGACGCCGTACAGCAGGACGGCGCGGCCCAGGCGGCGGCGCAGGTAGCCGGGCCGGTGCCGGTCGGCGGTCACAGGCGCGGGTCCACGGGCTCGGACTCCAGCGCGAGCACGGCGAAGACCGGCTCGTGCACCCGCCAGCCCGGCTCGCCGTCGGCCAGCCGCGCCAGCGCCTCCAGGCCGAGCGCGTGCTCGCGCAGCGCCAGCGACCGCTTCTTGCCGAGGAAGCGCCGGCGCAGCACGCCCAGCGACTCGGTGTAGTCGGGGCCGTAGATGATGCGCAGGTACTCGCGGCCCCTGACCTTGACGCCCGGCTGGACCCGGCCGCCGGTGTGCGCGGCGGGCTTGACCACCATGCCCTCGCCGCCCGCCGCCGTCATCGCCTCCCACCAGGCCGTCGCCTCGGCGCGGGAGGACGGCGAGTCCAGCGAGACGAACACGTGCCGGGTCGGCGCGATGATCGGCGCGTCGAGCAGCCCCAGCGTCGACAGGTGCCAGGCGTGCGGCTCCAGCGCCGTGGCCCGGCCCTCGCAGGCGAGGATCTGGAACGGCGCCAGCCGCACCCCCTCCAGGCCGTCGACCGGCCAGCAGTAGCGGGCGTAGGCGTCGCGGAACAGCGTGGCGTTGCCCGCCCGGCGGCGGGTGCGCTCCAGCAGCTCCGACACCTCCAGCCCGCGCGCGGCGGCGGCCTCCAGCGCCGAGACCGCCTCCGGCAGCGCGGCCCCGGCGGCGGCGCCCACGGACGCGTACTGGGACCTGATGAGCCCGTCCGCCTTCGCCGACCAGGGCAGCAGCTCGCAGTCGAGCACCACCCAGTCGGAGCCGAGCGCGTCCCACAGCGGCGCGCACGCCTCCCGCAGCCGGTCGACCAGCGGCGTCAGGTCGTCGAAGAACGGCCGCCCGGTGCGCGTGTAGACGGCGCCCGCGCTGCCGTCGGTGACGCCGAACCGCGCCGCCGCCACCTCGGGCGTGCGGGCGAGCACGGCCACGGCCCGCGAGCCCATGTGCTTCTCCTCGCACACGACCTCGGCCACCCCGGCCTCGGCGAACTCCGCGAACGCCTCCTCCGGGTGCTCCAGGTAGCCGTCGAGCGCGGACGTCTGCGACGGCGCCATCGTCGGCGGCAGGTAGACGAGCCAGCGCGGGTCGACCGCGAAGCGGCTCATGACCTCCAGCGCCGCGGCGGCGTTCTCCTCGGCCACCTTGACCCGGCCGGCGAAGCGCGTCTCGACGTGGCGGGTGCCCTGCACGTCGCCGATGTCGAGCATGACCGCGTCACGCGCGGGGGCGGCCAGCGGCTTGACCGGCTCGTACCACACCTTCTCCGCCGGCACCCGGACGAGCTCGCGCTCCGGGTAGCGCAGCGCGGTCAGGTGGCCGCCGAACACGCAGCCGGTGTCGAGGCAGATCGTGTTGTTGACCCATTCCGGCTGGACCGTCGGCGTGTGGCCGTAGACGACCATGGCCCGGCCCCGGTACTCCTCGGCCCACGGGTAGCGCACGGGCAGCCCGTACTCGTCGGTCTCACCGGTGGTGTCGCCGTACAGGGCGAAGGCGCGCACGCGGCCGGAGGCGCGGCCGTGGTAGGCCTCCTTGAGCCCGGCGTGCGCGACCACGAGCCGCCCCTCGTCCAGCACGTAGTGGCTGAGCAGCGAGTCCATGAACGTCCGCGCCGACTCGACGAACTCCGGCGGCTCGGCGGCGAGCTGGTCGAGCGACTCCTGCAGCCCGTGGGCCACCTTGACGTTGCGCCCGGCCAGCGCGCGCACGAGCTTCTGCTCGTGGTTGCCGGCCACGCAGATCGCGGTGCCGGCCGCGACCATGCTCATGACCAGGCGCAGCACGCCCGGCGTGTCGGGGCCCCGGTCGACGAGGTCGCCGACGAACACGGCGGTGCGGCCCTCGGGGTGCGTGAGCCCCTGCCAGCCGAGCTCGGCCAGCAGCGCCTCCAGCTCCGCCCGGCAGCCGTGGACGTCGCCGATGATGTCGAACGGGCCGGTCAGCTCGCGCCGGTCGGACCACGCCTTCTCGTACGTGATCTCCGCCCGCTCGATCTCCTCGACGCCGCGCAGCACGTGGACCTTGCGGAAGCCGTCGCGGGAGATCTTGCCGAGCGAGCGGCGCAGGTCCTTGCGCTGGCGGATCACCACGCGGGCGCCGAAGTCGCGGTCGGGGCGGCCGGCGTTGCGCTCGACGGCGACCTCCTCCGGCACGTCGAGCACGATGGCGTCGGCCATCACGTCGTGCTGCCGGGCGAGGTCGATGAGGCTCTTGCGGGCCGCGTACTGCACGTTGGTGGCGTCGACCACGGTGAGCAGGCCGCGCGACAGGCGCACGCCGACGATGTGGTGCAGCAGGTCGAACGCGGCGGGGGTGGCGCTCTGGTCGTTCTCGTCGTCGGAGACCAGGCCGCGGCAGAAGTCGGACGAGATGACCTGCGACGGCTTGAAGTGGCGGGCGGCGAAGGTCGACTTGCCGCTGCCCGAGACGCCGACGAGCACGACGAGCGACAGCTCGGGAACGCTAATCACGGGTGAACACCCCCATCTGGGTCGGCGGGCCGACCTCCGGATCCTCCTCGCCCACGGGCCGGAACGCGACCCGGTAGCCGTGCCGGGCCGCCACGTCCTGGGCCCAGGCGGCGAACTCGGCCCTGGTCCACTCGAAGCGGTGGTCGGCGTGGCGCAGGCCGGTCAGGAACTCGTAGCGGACGTTGTACTCGACGTTGGGCGTGGTCACGAGCACGTGCGCGGGCCTGGCGTGACCGAACACGACGTGTTCGAGGGCGGCCAGCCGGGGCGGGTCCACGTGCTCGATCACCTCCATGAGCACGGCGGCGTCGTAGCCGGCCAGGCGCTTGTCGGTGTAGGTGAGCGCGCCCTGGAACAGCGTGAGCCGGGCGCGCTTGGCGTCGGGCATGCGCTCCAGCTTGAGCTTGCGGGCGGCGATGGTCAGCGCCATCGGCGAGACGTCCATGCCGGCGACCCTGGCGAAGCGCGGCCTGGACAGCAGCGCCCCGACCAGCTCGCCCTGGCCGCAGCCCAGGTCGATCACGCTGACGGCGCCGAGCTCCTCCAGCGTCTCCAGCACGGCCTCGCGGCGCCGCGTGTTGAGCGGCGTGCGCCTGACGGGCCGCTCGCCGAGCCCGTCCGCCTCCGCCTCGACAGCCTCGGCCGCCTCCGCCTCGGCGGCCTCGTCGGCCGCGGTCTCCCCCGCCGGGGCGTCCTCCGCGACCGCGGGCTCCAGCTGTTCCTCGGTGTCGTCGCCCAGCTCGGCCAGGCGGGCGAGGGCGACGCGGGCCATGCTCCAGCGCCGGCCCAGGTAGCGGCGGACGATCAACCCGCGCTCCGGGTGGTCGCGCAGCCAGCCCTCCCCGGCGCGCACGAGCTTGTCGATCTCGTCCGGCGCCATCCAGTAGTGCTTGGCCTCGTCCAGCACCGGCAGCAGCACGTACAGGTGGTTGAGCGCGTCGGCCAGCCGCACGGTGCCGTCGAGCGTGAGCCGCACGTACCGCGAGTCGCCCCACTCGGGGAAGCCCGCGTCGAGCGGCACCGGCTCGGCGGTGACGTGCCAGCCGAGCGGCGTGAACAGCCGCCCGGCCAGCTCGGGGCCGCCCCGGCAGGGCAGCGCGGGCAGCCGGATCCGCAGCGGCAGCGGCGTGGCGGCCAGCTCCGGCCGGGCGTTGCAGCGTCCGGCCCGCGCGGTGCGGAACACGTCGGCCAGCGCCACGGCCAGCAGCGACGAGGCCGCGTAGGGCCGGTCGTTGACGTACTGCGACAGGCTGAAGTCGGGCGATCCCTTGCCCCGTGACCGGGCCAGCTTGACCGGGTCGACGTCGAGCAGGAGCGCCGCCGTGCAGCGTTCCGCGCCCGCCTCGGGGTAGAACACCGTCGCCTCGCCGAACGACTGGGCGAACCGTTGCACCCGGTCTGGATGCTTGTGCAGCAGGAAGCCCAGGTCGGTGGCAGGCGACACGGTGGTGGAGATCGTCAGCAACACCCCGCCAAGTGTGCCGCAGCCCGGCTGGGACATGCCACCGCATATCCGATCAGACGTGCGGCAACACCTCGGCCGCGATCAGCTCCAGGTGGTCCAGGTCGGCCAGGTCCATCACCTGGAGGTAGACGCGCTCGGCCCCCAGCTCGCCGAGCTTGCCGATCTTCTCCAGCACCTCGGCGGGCGTCCCGGCGAGCCCGGCCTCGCGCAGCGTTTCGAGCGGCTGCTCGATGACGGCGGCCCGGCGCTCCAGCTCGGCCTGGTCGCGCCCGACGCACACGGTCTGCGCCGCCGACAGGACGACCTCGCGTCCGGTCCGCTCGCACGCCTGCCGGACCCGGTCGAAGGCGGCTCCGGTGTCGCCGAGCCGGTGGAACGGCACGTTGTACTCGTCGGCGAACGTGGCGGCCAGCCGGGGCGTGCGCTTGGCGCCGACGCCGCCGATGATGATCGGCGGGCCGGGCCGCTGCGCCGGCTTGGGCAGCGCGGGCGAGTCGACGAGCCGGTAGTAGCGGCCGTCGTAGGAGAACGACTTGCCGGCCGCCCACAGCCCCCGGACGATCTCCAGCTGCTCCTCGAAGCGGCCGAACCGCTCCGCCACCGGCGGGAACGGGATCCCGTACGCGGCGTGCTCGCCGTCGAACCAGCCGGTGCCGAGCCCGAGCTCGACGCGCCCGCCGCTCATGGCGTCGACCTGGGCGACGCTGATCGCCAGCGGGCCGGGCAGCCGGAAAGTCGCGGGGGTCACCAGCGTGCCCAGCCGGATCCCGGACGTCTCCCGCGCCAGCCCCGCCAGCGTGATCCACGCGTCCGTCGAGCCGGGGCCCGGGTCGCCCGCGCCGATGCGCTGGTAGTGGTCGGACCGGAAGAACGCGTCGAAGCCGAGGCGCTCGGTGGCCTGGGCGACGGCGAGGAGATCGTCGTAGGTGGCGCCCTGCTGGGGCTCGGTGAAGATCCGCAACTTCATGTCGCCATTATCGCCACACAACGGACGTCATCCGGAGATTGCCCCCGCGACACCGCGAACGCTTGCTAACGTCCACCCTCAAGCGCACCCTGTAGCTCTGCGAACACGGAGGGTGGTCGACATGTCGGCTTCGCGGCGCAGAAGACCCACCGGCACGCTCCCGCGGCCCTTCGCGGTCCTGTTCGCCCTGGCCCTGACCGGCGCGACAGGGGTGGCGGTCTCGCTGCTGCCCGCCCGCGCCACGCTCCAGCCGGCCGACCCGCCGCCCCCGCCCGCGCGGCCCTCCCCGTCCCCCTCGCCGACGCCGCCGCCCGTGCCCGGCGGCTACGTCGGCTTCGTCGACACCGCCGCCGACCCGGGCTTCGACCTGCCGGCCGACTCGCGCCGCACCGGGGTGCGCTGGTACGCGCTCGGCCACCTGGTCGCCGGGCCCGACGGGTGCGGCGTGCGCTGGGCCGGGCGGCTCGACTTCGGCCACGACCCGGTCGCCAACAAGATCGGGCGGCTGCGCGCCAGGGGCGGCGACGCCGGGCTGGTCTTCGGCGGCCCCGACGGGCGGGAGGCCGCCGCCACCTGCACCAGGCCGGGCGCGCTCGCCGCCGCCTACCGGCGGGCCGTCGGCGCGTTCGACGCCGCCTACATCGACTTCGACCTGCGCTCCGACGCCGGCCTCGACCCGCGCTCGGGCGCCGGTGAGGCCACGGTGCTGCGGCGGGCGCGGGCGATCCGGGCGCTGCAGCAGGAGCGGCGGCTGCGGGTCGGCTTCACGCTGCCGCTCAAGCCGTACGGGCTGGCCGCGCGCGACGTCGAGACGCTGCGGCTCACCCGGCGGGCGGGCGCCGACGTCTCCGGCGTCAACCTGCTGGCCGAGATCGAGCCGCAGAGCGCGCCCGAGGGCCGGATGCAGCGGCTCGCCGAGGCGCTGCGCGCCGCCCGCACCCAGCTCGCCGAGGTGTACGGCCTGGCCGAGCCCGACGACGCCTGGCGGCGGATGGCGGTGACCTGCGTGCTGTCCGGCCCGGACGACCTGAGCGAGGGCGACGCCCGCAAGCTCACCGCCTTCGCCGCCCGCTACGGCGTGCCGTGGCTGTCCGCGCGGGGCGCCGAGCCCGCCCCGGAGGCGGCCCGCGTCCTGCACGGCTTCTCCGCGTGACCTCGGCGCACCCCCGCTGAAACTATAAGGTTGTCCCGATACGGGGTGCTTTTGGGCGATAGGGGGATGGGCGGGTGTCCACCAGGCCGGAGACCGCGAAGAAGCTCCTGCTCTACTGGATGGACGGCATGGTCGTCCTCCTGGGCTTCTTCCTCGTCGCGGTGATGGTGAACGCCACGACGGAGGGCCGGCAGTCCCCCGTCACCACCGCCGTGGGCCTGCTGTCCATGGCCGGCGTGATGGTCCTGTACTCCCTCGTGATGCGCGACGCCTACGACGAGCGCCCCCGGCCGACGGCGAAGCTGGTCGCCGGCGGGCTGCTCACCGCCGCCGCGATGCTGCCGGTCCTGCCCCTGCCGCCCGACGCCAGCGGCACCTGGGAGACGCTGACGTACGTGTGGCTCTCCTCCGTCGCGCTGTATCTGCCGCTGTGGGTGACCGTCTGCGCCGGCGCCACGCTCGTCACCGCGATCACCGTGTACGTCTCGGCCGCGCTGGACCAACCCTGGCAGGCGGTGCTGATGAGCCAGGCGCTGAGCGCGGTCTTCATCCCGGCCGCCACCTGGATCTGGTGCTGGCTGTGGCGGACGATCCGCGACGCGCACGACAGCCAGGCCGCCAAGGCCCGCCTCGCCGTGGCCGAGGAGCGGCTGCGCTTCGCCCGCGACCTGCACGACCTGCTCGGCCACAGCCTGTCGGTGATCACGCTGAAGAGCGAGCTGGCCGCCAAGCTCGCCACCAAGGACGCAGCCAAGGCCGGGCGCGAGATGGCGGAGGTGCGCCGCCTGGCCGGTGAGTCGCTGGTCGAGGTGCAGGTGGCCGTCGACGGCTACCGGATGCTGGACCTGGACGCGGAGCTGAGAGGCGTGCGCGCCGCGCTGGAGGGGGCCGGGGCCCGCTGCGTGACCGACGTCCGGGCCGACGACCTGTCGCCCGAGGCCCGTACGCTGCTCGCCTGGGCGGTGCGTGAGGGGGCCACCAACGTGCTCAAGCACAGCAAGGCCACGAGCTGCGAGATCACCATCGCCCGCGGGGTGCTGGAGATGCGCAACGACGGGGTGCCGCCGGACGCGCCCGCGGGCGCGGGGAGCGGGCTGCGCGGGCTGGCCGAGCGGATGGCGACGGCGGGCGGCTCGTTCTCCGCCTCGCCCACGCCCGCCGGGGAGTTCCTGCTGCGCGCGGAGGTGCCCGTATGAGCCGGCCCTTCCGCGCCGGCCGGACGCGCGCGGCCACCAAGCTGGACAAGATCCGCTGGATCGTCGTCTACTCCGGCGACATCGGCTTCCTCATCGGCCTGGTGGGGCTGCTGCACCTGGCGCTCCTCGTGCTCGAGTACGGCCTCCCGGTGCCCGTGGCCGTGATCTCCGGGGCGTTGCAGCTGGCCCTGATCGTGATGGCGAGCCGCGCGGTCCGGATCGCCGTGCGCGGCGAGCGGCGTCCGACCGCCATGCTCGTGGCCGGCGGGGTGATCACGCTGCTGCAGCTGGTGATCCCGGTCATCTGGGCCGCTCCCGTGTGGCTGGCCATGATCGCGCCGTTCGTGCGCCGCCGGACCCTGGCCGCGGCGACGCTGGCCACGCTCGGGCTGACCACGGCCAACCTCCTGATCGCCGGCGACCTCCAGCCGCTGCCGCTGGTCGTGCAGGGCGCGCTCAGCTTGACGCTCGGCGCCGGGATGCAGGCCAACATGTGGCTGTGGCGCCTCGCCAAGGAGGCGCACGAGGGGCAGGAGGCCAAGGCGCTGCTGGCGGTGTCGGAGGAGCGGCTGCGGTTCGCCCGCGACCTGAACGACCTGCTCGGCCAGAGCCTGACCGGCATCGCGGCCCGCGCGGCGGGCGCCCAGGAGCTGCTGCGCGCCGACCCGGAGGACGCGGCGCGCGAGATGTTCGAGGTGCGCGACACGGCCCGGCAGGCGCTGCGCGAGGTGCGCGCCACCGTGCAGAGCTACCGGGCGCTCGACTTCGACGAGGTGCTGGCCAGCGTCCGCGCTGTGCTGGAGGCCGCCGACGTGCGCTGCACGGTCGAGGCCGACGACACCGCCGGCCTGGCGCCGGAGACCCGTACGCTGCTGGCCACCGTGGTCCGCGAGGGCGCCACCAACGTCCTCAAGCACAGCCGGGCCGAACGCTGCACGATCACGATCAGGGAAGGAATCCTCGAGATGTCCAACGACGGCGTCAGCGGAGCCGTGGGCGAGCACGCCCCCAACGGTCTCGGCGGCCTCGCCAAGCGCGTCGCGACCGCCGGCGGCTCGCTCTCGGCCGCGCCCACCCCCGACGGCGCCTTCCTGCTCAGGGTCGAGGTGCCCGCATGACCACGCGCGTGCTGCTGGCCGACGACGAGCACCTGATCCGCGGCGCCATCGCCGCCCTGCTGGACCTGGAGGACGGCATCCAGGTCGTCGCCCAGGTCGGCCGGGGCGACGAGGTCGTGGCGGCCGTGGCGGAGCACCGGCCGGACGTGGCGGTGCTCGACATCGAGATGCCCGGCATGGACGGGCTCAGCGCCGCCGAGCGGATCAGCGCCGACTGCAAGATCGTCATCCTGACGAGCCTGGGCCGGCCCGGTTACCTGCGCCGCGCGATGGCCGCCGGGGTGAGCGGGTTCCTGGGCAAGGACGCCTCGGCGGAGGAGCTGGCGATGGCGATCCGCAAGGTGCAGGCGGGCGGGCGCTACCTGGACGCCGAGCTGGCGGCGGCGGCGATGGCGGCCGGCGACAGCCCGCTGACCGACCGGGAGCGTGACGCGCTGCGCCTGGCGGCCGACGGCATGGCCATCTCCCGGATCGCCGGGGAGCTGCACCTGACGGAGGGCACCGTGCGCAACTACCTGTCGAGCGCCATGACCAAGCTCAACGCCCAGAACCGGCTGGAGGCCATCCGCACCGCCCAGCGCATGGGCTGGCTGTGACGGGTCAGGCGTCCGCGCGGACCGGTTCCTCCCAGTCGACGCGGTAGTCGTAGATCCACCGGCTCGGGTCCTCGCCCCGCCGGGCCATCCGCTTCAGCGCGGCCGACATGATGAGGTCGCGCGGGATGCGGGCGATCGGCCCGAGCCCCTTCCAGCCGCCGGTGCTGTTGCCCTGGGCGACGACGCGCTCGACGCGGGCGCGGCGCAGCCGCTCGTAGGCGGTGAAGGCGGCGGTGACGCCGGGGCTGTCGCGCAGGCACTTGGCCAGGACGACGGTGTCCTCGATGGCCATGGCGGCGCCCTGCCCGATCGACGGGGCGGTGGCGTGGGCGGCGTCGCCGATGACGATCATCCGGTCGCGGTGCCAGCGGGGCACGGCCGGGACGTCGTACGTCTTCCAGGCGTCGAAGATCTTGCCGGAGGCCGCGACGAGGTCGGCGGCGGGGCCCTCGTCGTCGCGGAACAGGCCGAGCAGGTGGGCCCGCCACTCCTCCGGGCCGGTCGCGGCCAGTTCGGCGCGGCTGGGCTCGGCCTTCCTGGCGAGGTTGGCCGCCCACCAGACCTCGCCGTCCGGGTGGGTGAGGTGCGCGAAGAAGGCGTGCCGCCCGAAGATCGCGCACATCAGCCCCGGTTCGGCGCCGGTGGACACGCCGCGGGCGTAGCCGCCGGTGTTGAGCAGTCCCGAGTAACGGACGCCGGGCGCGCGCGGGTCGATGATCTCGCGGGTGCGTGACCACAGCCCGTCGGCGCCGATGAGCAGGTCGCCCTCGGCCGTGCCGCCGTCGGCGAACCTGGCCAGCACCCGGCGGCCGTCGCTCTCGGCCTCGACGAGCCGCTTGCCGTACTCGATCGGCACGCCGAGCCGTTCGGCGTGCAGGCGGAGCAGCCGGTAGAGGTCGGCGCGCTTGACGGTCCGGCTGACGGTGCCGTCGGGGAGCGGGTCGCCGTAGCGGAGCTCGCCGAGTTTCCTGCCGGAGCCGCTGGTCAGGGCCATCCTCGGCGTCGCGAAGCCGATCTCCCCGGCGTCGACGCCGAGGGTGCGTAAGGCGTGGAGCGCGTTGACCGAGAGGGTCAGGAAGGCGCCGGCGTTGTCGGCGTCGCGGTCGTAGGCCTCGTGGACGACGGCGGCGATGCCCGCCTTGTGCAGCGCGATCGCGCTCAGCGTGCCGGCGATGCCGCCGCCCGCGATCAGCGATGTGTATGCCATACACTCGAATATATGGCATACACTTCGGGAGGAGTCAACGAGTGAAGGCGGAGCGATGAAGGAAGAGCTGCCCGCGGGCCTCGCCGAGCTGTGGGCCCGGCTCGGCGCGCCCGAGCCCGCGCCGAGAAACCGGCTGACGCTCTCCCGCGTCACCGGCGCGGCCGTCGAGCTGGCCGATGCCGACGGGCTCGACGCCGTGTCGATGGCCCGGGTCGCCGAGCGGCTCGGCTACACCACGATGTCGCTCTACCGGCACGTCAAGAGCAAGAACGAGCTCCTGCTGCTGATGCTCGACCGCGTCGCGGCCCTGCCCCCCGAGCTGGACGAGCCCTTCGACGGCTGGCGCGACGGCCTGGAGCGCTGGTGCCGGGCGCAGTGGGAGATGCTGCACGCCCACCCCTGGGTCGTGCACCTGCCGATCACCGGGCCGCCGATCACGCCCAACCAGCTCGCCTGGACCGACCGCGCCCTGCGCACGCTGCGCGGCACCGGGCTGAGCGAGGCCGACAAGGCGGGCGTCGCCCTGCTGGTCGCCAGCCACCTGCACACCGTGGCGCGGCTCGGCGCCGACCTCGGGCCCGCCGCCTCGGGCGAGTCGATCGCCGCCTACAGCGACCTGCTCGGCCGGCTGGTCGACGGGGCCCGCTTCCCCGCGCTGCGGGCCGCCGTCGACGCCGGCGCCTACGACTATCCCGCGGGCACCCCGGCCGGGGAGCGGCGGCTGGACTACCGGTTCGGGCTCGCCCGCATCCTCGACGGCGTCGCCGCGCTGATCAGCTCGGCCGGCGGGTGAGCAGCGCCACGCACTCCACGTGGTGGGTCATCGGGAAGGCGTCGAAGGCGCGCAGGTCACCCAGCTCGTAGCCGCGCTCGGCGAACCACTTCAGGTCGCGGGCCAGCGTCGCCGGGTCGCACGACACGTACACCACGCGCAGCGGCTCCAGCGACACGACGCGCTCGACCACGTCGAGGCCCAGCCCCGAGCGGGGCGGGTCGACCACGACGAGGTCGGCCCGCTCGATCTGGAAGCGGTCCAGCGCCTCCTCCACCCGGCCGCGCTCGACCCTCGCCTGAGGCAGGTCGCGCAGGTTGGCGCGGGCGTCGCGCACGGCGGCGGCCTCCGACTCCAGCCCGAACACCGCCCCCTCGGGGCCGACCGCCTCGGCCAGGCCCGCCGCGAACAGGCCCACGCCGCAGTAGAGGTCGAGCGCCCACTCCCCCGGCTCCGGCGCCGCGTAGGCGAGCACGGCGTCGAGCAGCGTCTCGGCCGCGCCGGGATGCACCTGCCAGAAGCCGCTCCCGGAGACGCGGAACTCGCGGTCGCCCACCCGCTCGTGCAGCAGCCCGGAGCCGTGGCGCGGCACGGTGCGGCCCTTGCCCTGGTCGAGCAGGATCGAGGCGGGCGCGTCGAGGTCGGGCACCGCCACCTTGCGGCGCGGGCGCGGCGCGACCACGACGGCCCGGTCGCCCTCGGAGGAGGCGATCACCTCGACCGACGCGGCGCCCGGCCACTGGTGGTCCTCGGCGGCGACGGCCTCCACCTCCGGGTGCGCGATCAGGCAGGCGTCGATGAGCTGAAGGTCGTGCGAGCGGTGCTTGCGCAGCCCGAGCCGGCCGTCGGGCAGGGCGGCGAACTGGACGCGGGTGCGCCAGCCGAGGCCGTCCTTGGCGCCCGGCACCTCCTCCACGACCACGTCACGCTCGATGCCGGCCAGCCGGTGGAGCTGCTCGGCGACCACGGCCGCCTTGAGCCCGCGCTGCGCCTCCAGCGTGGCGTGCTGCCAGTCGCAGCCGCCGCACAGCCCGGGCCCGGCATAGGGGCACGGCGGGACGACGCGGTCGGGCGACGGCTCGAGGATCTCCACGGCGTCGGCGCGCAGGAACCGGGTGGTCTCCTCGGTGACCTCGGCGCGGACCCGCTCCCCCGGCAGCGCGTGCCGGACGAACACCACGCGCCCCTCGTGGCGTGCCACGCACCAGCCGCCGTGGGCGACCGGACCTACTGTCAGCTCGAGTGATACCTGTTCCACACGCATACCCTATGCCCAGCCGGGTGGCACTCCTCCGGTTACGCTGAGTGGTCGCACGCTCGTCAGTGGTTCGGGGGGACGCTGAGTTGTGGAAGCTGGGGTTCGGGGGGACTCTGCTCGGCACGCTGTTCTTCTGCGCGTCGCTGACGCCGTCGCTGCTGCCCCGGACGTGGCTCTACCAGGGGGTCATGGGCGCGGTCACGGCCGTTCTCGGCTACGCCGTGGGAGCCTCGGCGGGCGCGGTGTGGCGGGCGCTGGTGCGCCGGCGTCCGCCGGAGCGGTGGCGGCGGCCGGCCTGGCGGATCATGCTGACCGGCTGCGCGCTGCTGACCGCCGCCGCGCTGTGGTACAGCTACGACTGGCAGCGCGACCTGCGGGCGCTCATGGGCATGGACACCGCGATCACCTGGTTCCCGCCGGTCATCCTGGCGCTGGCCGCGGTGCTGTTCGCGCTGTTCCTCGGCCTGGCCCGGCTCGTCCGGCTCGGCGGGCGCAAGCTGATCGCCTGGCTCGACAGGTTCGTCCCGTTCTACGTGGGTCACGTGCTCGGGGTGCTGGTCGTCGGCTTCCTGGTGGCGGTGTTCGCCAACGACGTGCTGTTCTCCGGGTTCGTCCGGACGATGAGCGACATCTCGTCCGTGACCAACGCCACCACGCACCCGGGCGTCCACCGGCCGGCCTCCGCCTCGCTGTCCGGCGGCCCCGGGTCGCTGGTGAGCTGGGACTCCCTGGGCCGGGAGGGGCGCAGGTTCGTCGGCACGGCCACCACCCCGGCCCGGCTGCGGGAGTTCACCGGGCAGCCCGCCCGGCAGCCCATCCGCGTGTACGTGGGACTCGACACGACGGCCTCACCGCGTGACCAGGCGGCGCTGGCGGTGCGCGAGCTGGAGCGCACGGGCGCGTTCGACCGCGCGGTGCTGGCCGTGCTGGGCACCACCGGCACCGGCTGGGTCGACCAGGGCATGGCCGATCCGCTGGAGTACATGTACGGGGGCGACTCGGCCCTGGTCGCACTGCAGTACTCCTACCTGCCGAGCTGGGTGTCGTTCCTGGTCGACCAGAAGAAGGCGGCGCAGGCCGGGGCGGCGCTGTTCGACGCGGTGCGCTCCCGGTGGGAGCAGCTGCCCGCCGGCGACCGGCCCAAGCTGGTGGTCTCGGGCGAGAGCCTGGGCTCGTTCGCGCTGGAGAACGCCTTCCGCGACGTGGACGACCTGGCCGCCAGGACCGACGGCGCGCTGTTCGTCGGGCCGCCGAACGCCAACCCCATCTGGAACGAGGTCACCGCCGGCCGCGACCGGGGCAGCCCGCTGTGGCGGCCCGTCTACCAGGACGGCGTCACCGTCCGGTTCGCCCAGCGGCCCGGCGATCTGGAGCGGCCGCCCGGCCCGTGGAAGGAGCCCCGGGTCGTCTACCTGCAGAACGCCTCCGACCCGGTCGTGTGGTGGACGCCCCGGCTGATCTACGACCGGCCCGGCTGGCTGGAGGGGCCGCGCGGGCCCGGCGTCAACCCGCAGATGAACTGGTTCCCGCTGGTCACGTTCTGGCAGGTGCTGGTGGACATGACGGCGGGGCTGTCGGTGCCGCCCGGCCACGGCCACCGCTACGGCCCCAACATCGCCGACGGGTGGGCCGCCGTGGCCGCGCCGCCCGGGTGGAGCGAGGCCGACACCGCCAGGCTGCGCGGGCTGCTGCTCAGCGGTTCTTGACCTGCTCGCCGCCCGACCGCCGCGCCACGCCCGGCGCGTACTGCTCGGGGCGCCCGCGCAGCCGGTCGGAGGAGTGGAGCTGCCACGGCACGCTCGTCACCATGACGCCCGGCTTGAACAGCAGCCGCGCCTTCAGCCGGAACGCGCTCTGGTTGTGCAGCAGGTGCTCCCACCAGTGGCCGACCACGTACTCGGGGATGAAGACCGTCACCACGTCGCGCGGCGAGCGGCGGCGCACGGTCTTGACGTAGTCGAGGATCGGCTGGGTGATCTCCCGGTAGGGGGAGTTGAGCATCTTGAGCGGCACCGGGATGCCGCGCCGCTCCCACTCCTCCTGCAGCGCCCGCGCCTCCTTGCCCTCGACGCCGACCGTGATGGCCTCCAGCGTGGACGGCCGGGTGGCGCGGGCGTAGGCCAGGGCCCGCAGCGTCGGCTTGTGGATCTTCGAGACGAGCACGATGGCGTGGTTGCGGGCGGGCAGCGTCGACTCGTCGTACTCCTCGGTGATCTCCAGCTCGGCGGCGACGTTGTCGTAGTGGCGCCTGATGGCCTTCATCATGAGGAACAGGATCGGCATCGCGATGCACACGATCCACGCGCCGACCACGAACTTGGTGAGCAGCACCACCACGAGCACCAGCCCGGTCATGACCGCGCCGAAGAAGTTGATCGTGCGCGAGCGGTGCATCTGGTGGCGGGCCTTCAGGTCCTCCTCGGTCTTGAGCCGGCGGGTCCAGTGGATGACCATGCCGGTCTGGCTGAGCGTGAACGAGACGAAGACGCCGACGATGTAGAGGTTCAGCAGGCGGCTGACGTCGGCGTCGAAGCCCCACAGCAGCAGGCAGGCCATCAGGGCCAGGATGATGATGCCGTTGGAGAAGGCGAGCCGGTCGCCCCGGGTGTGGAGCTGGCGCGGCAGGTAGCGGTCCTGGGCGAGGATCGAGCCGAGCACCGGGAAGCCGTTGAAGGCGGTGTTGGCGGCCAGGAACAGGATGAGCGCGGTGACCCCGGAGATGACGACGAACGGCAGCGACCCGCCGCCGAAGACCGCGTCGGCCACCTGCGAGATGATCGGCTGCTGGTGGTAGCCGGGGCCGACCGGCGTGCCGTCGGGCCGCAGCAGGTCGGTGGCGGCCACCGACGGCTCGGCCACCTTGACCCCGGAGGCCAGGCCCAGCGCGATGATGCCGCCGAACATGCTGATCGCGATCAGGCCCATCATGAGCAGCGTGGTGGCGGCGTTGCGGCTCTTGGGCTTGCGGAAGGCGGGCACGCCGTTGCTGATGGCCTCGACGCCGGTCAGGGCCGCGCAGCCGGTGGAGAAGGCGCGCAGCACCAGGAACGCCGCCGCGAACATGGTCAGGTCGGTCTGCTCCGGCACGATGCCGAAGTCGGCGCTCGGCGCGCGCAGCTCCTCCTTCAGGAAGACGACCTCGAACCCGCCCACGGCGATCATCCCGAGCACCGCGATCATGAACGCGTACGTGGGGATCGCGAACGCGGCCCCCGACTCGCGCAGGCCGCGCAGGTTGACGACGGTGAGCAGGATGACGATCCCGATGGCCACGGCGGGCTTGTGCTGGGCCACGAACGGGATCGTCGCGCCCACGTAGTCGACGCCGTTGGCCACCGACACCGCGACCGTGAGCACGTAGTCGACCATGAGGGCGCTGGCCACGGTGAGCCCCGCGTTGGCGCCCAGGTTGGTGGTGGCCACCTCGTAGTCCCCGCCGCCGCTCGGGTAGGCGTGCACGTTCTGCCGGTAGGAGGCCACGACCGTCAGCATCACGACCACGACGGCGATCGCGATCCACGGGCTGTAGGCGTAGAACGAGACACCCGCCAGCGACAGGATGACCAGGATCTCCTGCGGCGCGTAGGCGACGGAGGAGAGCGCGTCGCTGGCGAACACGGGCAGGGCGATGCGTTTCGGCAGGAGTTGCTCGTGAAGCTGGCCGCTTCTCAGGGCCCGCCCCACGAGCAGGCGTTTGACAAGATCCGATGCTTTCGCCACGTTACGGAATGCTAGTCCTATGTGCCTGTGCCGCCGACGGGGCGCTCCCGGTGGACGCCATACTGGTGTCGAGCAACGGGCCGACCGCGGAGTGCGGGGGAGTATGCATATAGTGATCATGGGGTGTGGCCGGGTCGGATCGACCCTCGCGCACATCCTTGAGGACAACGGGCATTCGGTCGCGATCATCGACCGGGACCCGCAGGCGTTCCGCAGGCTGCGGGCCGGGTTCCGCGGCCGCCGGGTCACCGGCATCGGCTTCGACCGCGACGTGCTCACCGAGGCGGGCGTCGAGTCCGCCGCCGCGTTCGTGGCGGTCTCCAGCGGCGACAACTCCAACATCATCTCCGCCCGCGTGGCCCGCGAGACGTTCGGCGTCGACGACGTGGTGGCGCGCATCTACGACCCCCGGCGCGCCGAGGTCTACCAGCGGCTCGGCATCCCGACCGTGGCGACCGTGCGCTGGACCGCCGACCAGATCCTGCGCCGCGTCCTGCCCGAGGGGGCCGAGCCGCTGTGGCGCGACCCGACCGGCACCGTCGTGCTGGCCGAGGTGACGGTCAACCCGGCCTGGATCGGCACCCGCGTCGTCGACCTGGAGGCGCACGCCGGGGCCCGCATCGCCTTCCTCAACCGGATGGGCGAGGCCGTGGTCATCACCGGCACCACGATGGTGCAGGACGGCGACGTGCTGCACGTCATCGCCGCCGAGGACGACATGGACCGGATCAACCAGGTGCTGGCCGAGGCACCGGAAGAGGACGAGTGATGCGCGTCGCCATCGCCGGGGCCGGCGCCGTCGGCCGCTCCATCGCCGCCGAGCTCCTCGAGAACGGCCACGAGGTCCTGCTCATCGACGTCAACCCCAAGGCCATCAAGATCGACAGCGTGCCGCGCGCCGAGTGGCTGCTCGCCGACGCCTGCGAGATCGCCTCCCTCGACGAGGCCGGGCTCAGCAACTGCCACGTCGTCGTCGCCTCCTCCGGCGACGACAAGGTCAACCTCGTCGTGTCGCTGCTGGCCAAGACCGAGTACGGGGTGCCGCGCGTGGTCGCGCGCATCAACCACCCCAACAACGAGTGGCTGTTCAACGAGTCGTGGGGCGTCGACGTCGCGGTCTCCACGCCGCGCCTGCTGAGCGCGCTCGTCGAGGAGGCGGTCAGCGTCGGCGACCTGGTGCGGCTGATGACGTTCCGCCAGGGGCAGGCCAACCTGGTCGAGCTCACGCTGGCCGACGACGCGCCGGTGGTGGGCCAGCGGGCCGGCACGGTGCCGTGGCCCACGGACTCGGCGCTGGTGGCGATCCTGCGCGAGGGCCGCGTCCTGGTGCCGACCGCCGACGACCCCCTGGAGGCGGGCGACGAGCTGCTGTTCGTGGCCAACCAGGAGGTCGAGCAGGAGCTCGCCCACCTGCTCTCCCAGCACTGACCCATGACGGCGCCCACGGAGGGCGGCGACGGGATCGACCGGGCCGGACGGCAGCGGCTGACGGAGTCCACCGGGCTGCGCCGCCGGATCGACCACCTCGCGGGCGTGGCCGCCAACCAGGTGGGGCTCGTCCACCTGGCGATCGACGAGGGCGGCCCCCTTCGGCCCCCCGCCCGCCTCCGGCCCCCACCACTCCGGCCCCGGCTTCTCCGGCCCGGGCCCGGAGAAGCCCGGGAATGGCGGAACCCGCCTCTCGTTCGAGAGACGGGTTCGCCGGGCGGAAGGGGTCAGGCCGGGGCGGGCGGGTTGAGCGGGGTGCGGCCGCGGCCGAGCACCCACACCATCGCGGCCAGCGCCGCCACCTGCAACGGCCAGCCCATGACGATCTTCGCGAAGCCGAGCGCCGCCACCGCCGGGTCGCCGCCGCCGAACAGGTAGACCGGAAGCTGCACGGCCACCCGCACCACGCACGGGATCATGAGCAGCCAGGTGAGCCGGGTGCAGAGCTTCACGATGCCGGGGTCCTTGTGCCACCCCACCGGGTCGTTGGTGACCGACCCGATGAGGAAGCCGACGACCGGCCACCGGGCGACGATCGAGACCAGCATCCCGACCGAGTAGGCGGCGTTCCACAGGATGCCGGGCAGGAAGTAGTCCTTCGCGTCACCGGTGCGGCTGGCGAAGAACGCGCCGATCGCGATGCCGATGAGGCTGTTGATCACGAACTGCGGCGTGGACCGCTGCACGAGCCGCACCAGCAGCAGCGCCACCGCCAGCGTGATGCTGACGATCAGCGACAGCCGGAGCTGCTCGGTCGTGATCCAGGTCAGCGTGAAGGCGATCGTCGGCACCGCCGCCTCGATGATGCCGCGCACGCCGCCGAACGCCTTGGCGAGCTGGGCTCGCACCGCCGCCTCGACGGTGTCGTGGGCGGCTTCTCCGGCCTCAGCACTCACCTGATCAACTCCCTGGGCGCAGCTCGTATCGCGGATTGAACATCACCTTGCGGCCGTCCTGCATGCTGACCAGCCCTTCGGCCTTGACCGGCCGGCCCGGCTCGATCCCCGCGATCTTGCGGCGGCCGAGCCACACCAGGTCGATCACGTCGGAGCCGTCGTACAGCTCGGCCTCCAGGGCGGGGGCGCCGCCTCGCGGACGCAGAGTGACCGTCCGTAGCGTACCGGCTACGCAGAACCGGCGTCGGCCGCCACACGAGGCGATGGGCGTGGCGCCTGCCTCGTCGGCGCCCTCACGAAGCTCCTGTGCCTCCAGCTCGGACCGGCTCGTGGCCAGCCTGCTGAAGAAGGCCCGCAATCCTCCGCGTTTCGGAGGCTCTGCCGTACTCATGATGGTTCAGCCTATGTGATAAGGACGCGTCAGCGTATCTCGCTGATTTCGGGGCCGCGTTTGAACGGGTTCTGCTGCTGGGCCTCGGGCTGCTCGGCGACCGGCTGCTCGTTGGGGCGGCGCAGCGGGATCGATTCCTCGCGGGCCATCGGCTCGTCGCCGCGGACGACCACGACGTCCTTGACGAACTCGACGAACGCCTCCGCCACCGTGTCGTCGACCGCGGCGCGGCCGTTGATCACGGCGAGCAGGAACCAGCGGGGGCCGTCGATGCCCAGGTAGCGGGCCGGGCGGCTGCCGCCCTCGACGGGGATCTGCCCGGCCAGCTCGGGGCCGAACGGGCCCTCGCGCTCCTCCAGCGCCGGGGCGCTCGCCTTGATCTTGGTCCTGATCTCGTCCCACAGGCCCGAGCTCTTCGGCGCGGCCAGCGCCTGGAGCTGCAGCGAGCTCTCCTCCCACAGCGCGACCACGCCGACGTGCTGGTCCCCCACGGAGGCCAGCCGGACGTCGAAGGCCGGGTTGTGGGGCAGGCGCAGCCCGCCCAGGTCGGTGCGGTCATGGTCGGGGTGGGGCTCGTCGGCGTCCCACGGGCCGGATTCGCGCGCAGGGACGGCGGCGGTCTCCTCCGCCACCTGCTCCGGCTGCTCACGACGGCGACGTCGCAACACGTTGTCTCACTCTCCCTGATCTTGTCAGTGTCTTTCAGCGTCCGGTCGAACCGTGCCCGCCGGCGCCCCGAGCGGACTCCGGCAGGCTGTCCACCTCGCGGAAGGCCGCCCGCTCCACCCGCTGGAAGACGAGCTGGGCCAGCCGGTCGCCGCGGCGCAGGCGGAACGGCTCCTTCGCGTCGGTGTTGATCAGCGTGACCTTGACCTCACCCCGGTAGCCGGCGTCGACCGTGCCGGGCGCGTTCACCATCGTGATGCCGTGCCTGGCGGCCAGGCCGGAGCGGGGGTGGACGAAGGCCGCGTAGCCGTCGGGCAGCGCAATCGCCACGCCGGTGCGGATGACGGCCCGCTCCCCCGGCAGCAGCTCGGCGTCCTCGGCGGAGTAGAGGTCGGCGCCCGCGTCGCCGGGGTGGGCGTAGCGGGGCACCGGCAGCTCGGGGTCGAGGCGCTGGATGAGGACCTCCACCTCGGTCACGGGTTCACCTCGTAGTCCTGGTGCTCGGCGGCGATGGCCGCGAGGTCGCCGTGCTCGGCGAAGTGCGCCATGTCCACCTCGATGAACAGCGCCGCCGCGCGGACGGCGACCGGGCCGTCGGGGGCGCCCATGCGCCCCTCCGCCTCAAGGTACGCCTTGCGGCCCGAGATCCCGTTGCACCAGGCACGCAGGTGGAGTGTCGTGCCCACGGGAACGGGGAGGAGGTAGTCGGTCTCCAGCCGTCCCGTGACATAGGGCTTGTGGAACAGCCAGACGGACATTCCGATGACCTCGTCCATGGCGGCGGCGAGCACGCCGCCGTGCGCGAGCCGGGGCGCGCCCTGGTGCGCCTCCCCCACGGTGAACTCGGCCTCGACGGTGTTGCCGTCCGGGGTGACGGCGTTGATGTGCAGGCCGGTGGGGTGGTCGGCGCCGCAGCCGAAGCAGCGGCTGTAGTGGGAGCCGAGGGCGGCGCCGGGGCCGGGCGCGCCGGGGTGCGCCTTGGGCGGCTCGGCGCCGGGCGGCGGGGTGGTAACGGTGGAACGGGTCACGGGTGACGAGGCTACTCCGTGTCGGCACCGGCCCGGGTCGCGGCGGGGGAACGTCCCTGTTCCGGGGGATCATCCGTGGTCCCGTCCGTGGGCCCGTCCTGCGGTCCGTCCGGCGGGCCTGTCCCGGCGTCGCCCGCCGGGCGGGGCGGGGGCGGCAGCGAGGGCGGGTCGGAGCGCAGCTCGGGCAGTGCGCGGTAGATGACCGCCGCGATCGGCACCGCGACGACCGCGCCCGCGATGCCCGCCAGGATGCCGCCCACGGACAGCACGAGAATGATCGCCAGCGGGTGGAACCGCAGCGCCCGGCCGACGATCAGCGGCTGCAGCACGTGGTTCTCCAGCTGCTGCTCGATGACCAGGATGCCGACGAAGATGAGCGCGTAGACGATGCCCTTGGCGCCCAGCGTGACCAGGGTGGCGACGGTGCCGGCGAAGAAGATGCCGACGATCGGGATGAAGCTGGCGAAGAAGATGAGCACGGCCAGCGGCGCCCACAGCGGCACCCCCATGCCGGCCAGCACGATGCCCATGACGACGCCGTGCACGGCGGCCACCAGGACGCTGCCCTGCACGTAGTGCGACAGCGTGGTCCACGCGGCCCGCCCGGCCCGGTCGACGCGCGGCGACATCCCGCCGAACCCCTTGAGGAACCACGACCAGATCCGTTCGCCGTCCTTGAGCAGGAAGAACGTCACGAACAGCAGCAGCACGATGGAGGCGAGCACCTCGACGGCCACCGCCCCGGCGGACAGCACGGTGCCGGTGATGGCGTCGCGCTGGGCGTTGATCATCTTGACGACTTCGGCGACGTACGCGCTGATCTGCGCCTGCTCCAGGTGCAGCGGCCCGGTGGTGAGCCACTGCTGCACGTCGGCGACGGTGGCCTCGACCTGCTTGACCAGGTTGGGGAATTCCTCGGTGGCGCGCACGCCGACCAGCCAGCCGGTGCCCACCAGCACGGCCAGCGCGGCGAGCATGGTGAGCCAGGTGGCCCAGATGGGCCGCAGCCCGGCCTCGCGCAGGCTGCGGGTCAGCGGGAAGAGCAGCGCGGTCAGCAGCAGCGCGATCGCGACGGGCAGCGCCACGAAGCTGAGCCGGGCGATCACCTGGACGAAGAAGTAGACGACCACGCCGACGAGGACCAGGCACAGGCACCACGCGGCCATGCGGGCGAGCACGGGGGGCACGAGTTTGGTGGGTCGGTCGGTCAGCACGTTTCAAGACTGGCACGCCGGAGCCGAGGATGCGCGCGGTTAAAAGTTCGGGCCTGGGCAAGGCGGGGCCGCCGTGTCACCGTCATGGTCATGAATCCAGTCGGGGTCGTGCGGCCGGTCCGGGTCATGAGGGCGGGCGGGGTCGTGAAGGCGGGCGCGATCACGCTCGCGGTCGTCCTGGGGCTCACGGCGGTCCCGGCCTCCCCGGCGCAGGCGGGCGGGGGCGGGGTCTCGGTGGAGGTGCTCTCCAGCCGGGCCGACCAGGTCAGCGGCGGTGACGCCCTGGTCCGGGTACGGGTGCCGCGCGGCGAGCGGCCGCGGGTGCTGCGTGACGGCGCCGACGTCAGCGCGGCCTTCCGGGCCGACCCGGGCGGGCGCACGTACACGGGCCTGGTGACGGGGCTGGCGGCCGGGACGGGCACGATCACCGCGTACGCGGGCCGGCACCGTGACTCGCTGCGGGTGCGCAACCACCCGATCTCCGGCCCGATCTTCTCCGGCGAGCACCAGTACCCGTTCGTGTGCAAGACGGAGCGGAGCGGGCTCGGCCCGCCCGTGGCCGACAACCGGGACGGTCAGGGCATGCGGGTGGCGGGCGGCTGGAGCCGCGACTGCTTCGCGCCCCCGGTCACCGACCGCCTCTACCGCTCGACCGGCGGCGCGTTCAAGCCGATGCCGCCGCAGGGCCGCCCGGCGGACCTGGCGACGACCACGACGCTGGACGGCCGGACGGTCGACTTCGTGGTGCGGCGCGAGCGCGGCGTGATCAACCGGTTCGTCTACTCGATCGCGGCGCTGGAGGACGGCTACACCGGCCGGGCGGTCTACCAGTTCGACGGCGGCGTGGCGATCGGCCACGACCAGGGCACGCTCGGCTCCGGGGCGCTGGACCCGTACGGGCTGGGCAAGGGGTACGCGATCCTGCACTCGTCGGGCACCCGCACCTCGACCCACTACAACCTGATCCTGGGCGGCGAGACGGCGCTCATGGTCAAGGAGCGCTTCGTCGAGACGTACGGGGTGCCGCTGTACACGGTGGGCGTGGGCGGCTCGGGCGGCGGCATCCAGCAGTACATCTACGGGCAGAACCACGGCAACCGGATCATCGACGCGGCCATCGCGCAGTATTCCTATCCGGACATGGTCACCCAGACCATCCACGTGGGCGACTGCGAGCTGCTCGAACGGTACATGGACGGCAACCCGCGCTGGGCCCGCTGGGAGGACCGCACCGCGCTCATCGGCATGAACGCGAGCGACACGGTGGTGAACCCGTTCACCGGCAAGCCCGGCTCGGACGAGTGCGTGACCGGCTGGCGCGGCCTGACCCCGCTGGCCATGAACCCGCGGTGGACCGACGACGACGCTCCGGAATGGGAGCGGACGGACCCGCCGGGCGTCAAGGAGAGCGTCCAGTGGACGCACTGGGACGACCTGCGCAAGGTGTACGGGGTGGACGCCGCCGGGTACGCCCGCTCGGCGTGGGGCAACGTGGGCGTCCAGTACGGGCTGAAGGCGCTCACGGACGGCGTGATCACGCCCGCGGAGTTCCTGGACGTGAACGCGAAGGCGGGCTCGTGGAAGGAGCAGGCCGACATGGTGCAGGAGGGGTGCCCGTTCACCCCGCCGGCCTGCCCCGGCGACGTCGACCTGTGGAGCGCGCGCAACATGAACCTGGGCGACCCGGCGCCGCGCCGCGCGCCCGACCCGGTGGCGGTCAGGAACGTGCTGCGCAGCGGCCTGGTGTTCGGCGGCGACATCGACATCCCGGTGATCGACTGGCGGCCGTACCTGGAGGAGCGGCTGAACATGCACAACGCCCACCAGTCGTTCGCCACGCGCAAGCGCATGCTGGACCACGACGGCCGGGCGGGCAACCAGGTCATCTGGTTCACCGACGCCCGGCCCGAGCCGCGCTCCGACGCGACGCCCGAGGCGCTGGCCGTGATGGAGGAGTGGCTGACCGCGATCCGGGAGCGGCCGTGGCGCGGCGTGACGGGCAACAGGCCCGCCGGGGCGGTGGACCGCTGCTTCGCCGTGGACGGCACGCAGATCGCGGCCGGGCCGCACGTGTGGGACGGCGTCCTGGACCGGCGGGAGCCGGGGGCGTGCACGAAGGCGTTCCCGCTCTACTCGACCTCCCGCGTGGTGGCGGGCGGGCCGATCGAGGGCGGCGTCTACGCGTGCCGGCTCCAGCCGGTGTCGAGGGCGATCGCCCGCGGCCTCTACGGCGCGTGGACGCCCTCGGCGGCCGAACGCGCCCGCCTGGAGCAGATCTTCCCGACGGGCGTGTGCGACTACTGAACAGCGACTACGGGACGGCGGCTACGGCCGGGGAGCCGAGCAGGACCTCGACGGTGTGGCTCTCACCCTGCTCCAGGACGAACTCCTCGACCGCGCCCGCCCCGCACAGGTCGTCCTGGGCGAGCCGGATGAGGGCGGCCTGCGGCGAGGTGACGGTGAGCCGGGACACCTCGGCCCGCATCGACGCCTTGGCCTCGGACTTGGCCTTGCGGACCTGGCGCAGCACCTGGGAGGCGGCCTCCAGCACAGCGGGGTCGCCGCCCGGCTGCCCCGCCTCGGGCCAGGCGGCCCGGTGGACCGAGCCGTCACGCCACCACGACCACACCTCCTCGGTGACGAACGGCAGGAACGGCGCGAACAGCCGCAGCAGCACGTCGAGCGCCTGCCGCAGCGCCTCGTGCGCCGACGCCGCCGCCGCGCCTTCCTCGTACGCCCTGGCCTTGACCAGCTCCAGGTAGTCGTCGCAGAACGTCCAGAAGAACCGCTCGACGGCCTCCAGCGCCCGCGTGTGCTCGTAGGCGGTGAACGCCTCAGTGGCCTCGCGGACGGTGGCGGACAGGGCGGCGAGCATCGACAGGTCGAGCGGCTCGGTGATCTCGCCGCCGCCCTCGCCGAGCCCGAGCACGAACTTGGACGCGTTGAGGATCTTGATGGCCAGCCGCCGGCCGATCTTGAGCTGCCCGGCGTCGAACGCGGTGTCGACGCCGTAGCGGCCGCCCGCCGCCCAGTAGCGGACCGCGTCGGAGCCGTGCTGCTCCAGCAGGTCCATCGGGGTGACCACGTTGCCCTTGGACTTGGACATCTTCTTACGGTCGGGGTCGAGGATCCAGCCGGAGATCGCCACGTCGCTCCACGGCGTGCTGCCGAACTCCAGGTGGGAGCGGACCACGGTGGCGAACAGCCAGGTGCGGATGATCTCGTGCGACTGCGGGCGCAGGTCGGCCGGGAAGACCCGCCGGAACAGGTCGTCGTCGGTCTCCCAGCGGCCCGCGATCTGCGGCGTGAGCGACGAGGTGGCCCAGGTGTCCATCACGTCGGGGTCGGCCATGAACCCGCCGGGCACGCCGCGCTGGTCCTCGGTGTAGCCCGGCGGGGTGTCGGACGACGGGTCGATCGGCAGCGACTCCTCGGGCGGCGTGATCGGCTCGTCGTAGACGGGCTGCCCGGCCTCGTCGAGCCGGTACCACACCGGGAACGGCACGCCGAAGAAGCGCTGCCGGGAGATCAGCCAGTCGCCGGACAGGCCCTGCACCCAGTTGTCGTAGCGGACCCGCATGTGCGGCGGGTGCCACTCCAGCTCGCGCCCGCGCTCCAGCAGCCGCTCGCGCAGCGCCTCGTCGCGCCCGCCGTTGCGGATGTACCACTGCCGGGTGGTGACGATCTCCAGCGGCTTGTCGCCGCGCTCGTAGAACTTCACCGTGCGCTGCACCGGGCGCGGGTCGCCGTCGAGGTCGCCGGACTCGCGCAGCAGCTCCACGATCCGCTCGCGGGCGCTGTGGACGGTCTTGCCGGCCAGCTCCTTGTACGGGCCGGGCTCGACGCCCTCCGGGGGCTCGGGCAGCAACCGGCCGTCCCAGCCGATGACCGGGCGGGTCTCCAGGTTGAGCTCGCGCCACCAGGTCACGTCGGTGATGTCGCCGAACGTGCAGATCATCGCGATGCCGGAGCCCTTGTCCGGCTCGGCCAGGTGGTGGGCCAGGATCGGCACCTCGACGCCGAACAGCGGCGACAGCGCCGACGTGCCGAACAGCGGCTGGTAGCGCTCGTCGTCGGGGTGGGCGACCAGCGCCACGCAGGCGGGGATCAGCTCGGGCCGGGTCGTCTCGATCCAGACCGGGCCCTTCTCGCCGTAGAAGGAGATCCGGTGGAAGGCGCCGGGCCACTCCCGGTCCTCCAGCTCGGCCTGGGCGACGGCGGTGCGGTAGCTGACGTCCCACAGGGTGGGCGCCTCGGCCAGGTAGGCCTCGCCGCGCGCCAGGTTGCGCAGGAACGCCCGCTGCGACACGCGCCGCGAGTCGTCGCCGATCGTGGTGTAGAGCAGCGACCAGTCGACCGACAGGCCGACGCGCCGCCACACCTCCTCGAACGCCTGCTCGTCGATCTCGGTCAGCTTGTGGCACAGCTCCACGAAGTTGCGCCGCGAGATGGAGATCTCCCGCTTGCCCGGCTTGTCCGGCGGAGTGAAGCCGGGGTCGTAGGGCAGGGACGGGTCGCAGCGCACGCCGTAGACGTTCTGCACCCGCCGTTCGGTCGGCAGGCCGTTGTCGTCCCAGCCGATGGGGTAGAACACCGACTTGCCCAGCATGCGCTGGTGACGGGCCATGATGTCGGCGTGGGTGTAGGAGAAGACGTGACCGACGTGCAGCGAGCCGGAGACGGTGGGCGGCGGCGTGTCGATCGCGTAGACCCGCTCACGCGGGCTCGTGCGGTCGAAGCGGTAGGTGCCCTGCTCGTCCCAGCGGGCTACCCATACCTGCTCCAAGCCGTCGAGAGTCGGTTTCTCGGGCATGAGGGCATGGCGTAGTCGCTGCTGAGTCATGCCTCCTTATGGTACGGCTTGGCGGGCGCAGAAGCGGTAGAGACTAGTGTTCGTTACAAAGGGGAAGGGAGAAGGTCGGATGGCTGATGACAAGCCCGATGTCGCCTGGCGGGTGGTCGGCGGTCTGGTGGGGCTGGTGACCGCGTGGGCGGCCAGGAAGCTCCTCGGCTACGCCTGGGTCAAGGCGACGGGCAAGGAGCCTCCTGTCGATCCCGACTCGCCCGAGGTCAACATGGGTGAGGCGATCGGCTACGCGGTCGTGATGGGCGTGGGCATGTCGGTGGCGCAGATCGTGGTCAACCGGACCGCCAAGAAGCGCTATGACTCGTGGCGGGCTCTGAAGCAGGCGTCTCCAAAGCTGTGAGAAACTCGCTGGCCCAGCGGTCCACGTCGTAGGTGGCGACCCGGCGGCGCATCGTGCGCATGCGCCGGGCCAGCTCGTGCGGCGTGGCCCGCATCGCGGCCAGCATCTGGCGCTTGACGTCCTCGACGTCGTACGGGTTGACCAGGTAGGACTGGCGCAGCTCGTCGGCCGCCCCGGCGAACTCGCTGAGCACCAGCGCGCCGCTCAGGTCGTGGTGGCAGGCGACGTACTCCTTGGCCACCAGGTTCATCCCGTCGCGCAGCGGCGTGACCACCATGACGTCGGCGGCCAGGTAGAGCGCGGCCAGCTCCTGCTTGCCGTAGGACTGGTGGAAGTACTGGATCGGCTGGCCGCCGAAGACCGCGTTCTCCCCGTTGATCCGGCCCACCTGCAGCTCGATGTCGTCGCGCAGCCGCCTGTACTCCTCGACCCGTTCGCGGCTCGGGGTGGCGATCTGCACGAACGTCGCCTCGCCGGGGGCGATGCGGCCGTCCTTGAGCAGCTCGCCGAACGCCTCCAGGCGCTGGCCGATGCCCTTGGTGTAGTCGAGCCGGTCCACGCCCAGCAGCACGTGCTCGGGGTCGCCCAGCTCGGCCCTGATCTCCTTGGCCCGGGAGATGATGTTCGGCTCGCGGACGAGGGAGTCAAGCTCGCCGAAGTCGACGGAGATCGGGAACGCCTGCGTGGTGACGACCCGGTCCTCCAGGAAGATCTCGTTCCCCTTGTACGGGACGCCGAGCAGCCGGCGGCACAGGCGGCGGAAGTTGGAGGCGCCGCCGGGCAGCTGGAAGCCGACCAGGTCGGCGCCGAGCAGCCCTTCGACGAGCTCCCTGCGCCACGGCAGCCGCCAGAACAGCTCGACCGGCGGGAACGGGATGTGCAGGAAGAACCCGATGCGCAGGTCGGGCCGGAGCTTGCGCAGCATGGCGGGCACGAGCTGGAGCTGGTAGTCCTGCACCCAGACGACGGCGCCCTCCTCGGCTGCCTCGGCCGCGGCGGCGGCGAAGCGCTCGTTGACGGCGCGGTAGGTCTCCCACATGGGCCGCTCGAAGATCGGCGGCGCGACCACGTCGTGGTAGAGCGGCCAGAGCGTGGCGTTGGAGAAGCCCTCGTAGTAGAGCTCGACCTCCTCGGCCGACAGCGGCACCGGGATCAGGCTCATGCCGTCCTGCTCGAAGGGTTCCAGCTCCTCGTCGGCCGCGCCGTGCCAGCCGAGCCAGGCGCCGTGGCGGCGCTGCATGACCGGCGCGATGGCGGTGACCAGCCCGCCGGGGCTTCTGCGCCACGAGGCCGTTCCGTCCGGGTCGACGGTCCGGTCCACCGGCAACCGGTTCGCGACGATCAGAAACGAACTACGGCCAACCACCCGAGATCTCCTCCCAAAGGCTCATTGGTACGCGAGACGCGACGCGCGTCTCACGGCGTCCGCCACCGTCTCGGGCCCCGCGTGGGGGATGATCGCGGCGATGTGGGCATCCGGCCTGATCAGCCATGCTTCGCCAGGTCCAGCGCCGAGCCTCTCAGCGAGCGTGCCGGTCCCGTCCATCTCCGCGAGCTCGCGTACGGCGAGCGGCGCCAAGGTGACCTTGCCCAAGACCTGGGCAAACAAACCCGAATCGCACATTTCACCCAGGAGTACCAGGAATCCATCGCGGCAGTGCTCGCGCAGGCGTCCCCCGGGCAGCGGCACGTCCGGCACGATCACTCCCGGCGCGGGCTCGCACGGCGATCCCCTGGGTGGCCGGCCCCGGAACGGACGGGTGGGCTCGGGCGTGGTGAGCGGCGAGTCCACGTACCAGAACGGCTCGGCGAACCGGCCGGAGTCGACCTGCTCGGGCCGCCCGCTGGCGAGCGCCGCGCGCCGCCGGGCCCGCTCCTCCTCGGTGCGGGGCGCCAGGAAGCGCATGGTGGCGCCGGTCACCTCCAGGTTCTCCAGCGCCGCCGCGTGCCGCTCGGCGTGGTAGCTCTCCAGCAGTTCCTCCGGCGCCCACCCGTGGAGGACGAAGGCCAGCTTCCAGGCCGCGTTCTCGGCGTCGGGCACGCCCGAGTTGAGGCCGCGCGCCCCGAACGGCGCCACCAGGTGCGCGCAGTCGCCCGCGAGCAGCACCCGCCCGGCCCGCATCCGGGAGGCCACCCGCGCGTGGAAGCGGTAGGTCGACTGCCACAGCAGCTCGTGGTCGCGCCCGCCGATCACCTGCCGGATCCGCCTGTCCACCTCCTCCGCGGACGGAACGTGGTCCGGCGGGATCTGCCAGTCGATCCGGTACGACGACCCCGGGCACGGATGGACGAGCACCTGCCGACCCGGGTTCCACTCGGGGTCGAAGTGGAAGCGGCGCTCGTGCTCCCAGCCCGGCAGGTCGGCCCGGATGTCGCAGATGAGGAACTGGTCGCCGAACGTCTCCCCCTCGAACGTGACGCCGAGCGCCCGCCGCAGCTCCTGCGCCCGCGCCCCCGCGCACACGACCGCGTACGGGGCGCGCAGGACGCGCTCGCCGCACCGCACGGTGACGCCGCCACTGTCCTGCTCGATCCCGGTCACCCGGTGGCCCCAGCGCACCTCGATCAGCGGCTGCGCGGCGATGGCCTCGTCGAGGATCTCCTCGGTGCGGGCCTGGGAGATGTTCACGCACGGCGGCAGCGGGCCCTGGCCGCCGAACGTCCAGGAGAACAGCTCCTCGCCCCGGTAGTAGGTGCGGGCGGTGGTCCACGCCAGTCCCTCCTCGGCGATGCGCCCGGCGCCCGCGGCGGCCCAGATGTCGAGCACGTCACGCTGCTGGCAGATGGACCTCGACCCGGTGGCGTCGCGCCGCTCGCGCTGGTCGAGCACGAGCACCGGCACGCCCCAGCGGGCCAGCAGCAGCGCCGCGCTCTGCCCGACCGGGCCCGCGCCGACGACGATGACCTGCGGCTCGGCCAACGAGAGGCTCCCTTCAGGACTGCAACTGGGCCCAGACCTGCCGGTCGCGCTCGGCGGTCCACACGCGCGGGCGCGTCACGCCGTCCAGCTCGTCCCACAGCCGGGAGACGTTGAACGGCAGGCAGTGCTCGAAGATCGGCCAGGAGCCGTAGCGGGGGGCGAGCGCCCGGTGCACGGCCTCGAAGGCGTCCTTGAGCGTGCCGCCGCGCTCGCGGACCCGCCCGGTCTCGGCGAGCATGACGGCCAGGAAGTCGCGGGTCTGCCCGATCGCCGCGTCCACCTCGGCCTTGCCGCGCGCCACCGCTCCCCTGCCGCCGACCAGCGTCGTCGCGCCGAACGAGGCGACCCGGTCCAGCGTCGGCCCGGCCCAGTCGCGGTGGAAGGCGTCGCCGGTGTAGAGGGCGGCCTGCGACTCGACCAGGTCGCCGGCGAACAGCACGCCCTGCCGGGGCAGCCACGCCACCAGGTCGCCCTCGGTGTGGCCGCGCCCGCAGTAGTGCAGCTCCACCCGGCCCCGGTCGCCGCCGAGCTCGATCGTCATCCGGTCGCCGAACGTCACCGTGGGCCTGGTCAGGCCGGGGATCGACGCCGGGTCCTTGAACAGCCGGGGCATCCGCCCGTACTCGCTGGCCCAGTCCTGCTCGCCGCGCTCCTCGATCAGCTCGGCGGTCTTCTCGTGGGCCACGATCGCGTCGGCGCCGAACGCCGAGGCGCCCAGCACCCGGACCGCGTGGTAGTGCGACAGGACCAGGTAGCGCACCGGCTTGTCGGTGCGCTCGCGCAGCAGGGCGAGCCATTCGCGGGCCGCCACGGGGGTCGCCATGGCCTCGAAGCAGACCAGGAAGTCCTCGCCCTCGACGGCGCCGACGTTGGGGTCGCCCTCGGCGGTGAGCGCGTGGACGCCGCCGCCCAGGTCCTCGAAGCTGCGCTGCTTGTCCTCCAGGTCCGCCGAGGAGGCGAACGGTCTGCTCACCACGTGTAGAACCCCTTCCCGCTCTTGCGCCCGAGCCTGCCCTCGGCGACCATCTCGCGCAGCAGCCGGGGCGGTTCGAAGCGCGGGCCCAGCCGGGCGTGCAGGTAGTCGGCGATGGCCAGCCGCACGTCCAGGCCCACCAGGTCGCCGAGCTTGAGCGGCCCCATCGGGTGGTTGTAGCCGAGCGTCATGGCGGTGTCGATGTCCTCGGCCGAGGCGACGCCCTCCTCGACCATGCGGATGGCCTCCAGGCCGAGCAGCACGCCCAGCCGGCTGGTGGCGAAGCCGGGCGAGTCGTTGACGACGACGCTCGTCTTGCCCAGCCGCTCGGCGCAGGCGCGGGCCAGGTCGAGGGCGGCGGGCTCGGTGGCGGCGGTGACGACGATCTCCACCAGCCGCTGCACCGGCACCGGGTTGAAGAAGTGCAGGCCGAGGAAGCGGCCGGGCCGCTCCAGCCCGGCCGACAGCTCGGTGACCGACAGCGAGCTGGTGTTGGTGGCCAGCACCGCGCCGGGCCCCAGCCGTGACTCGGCCTCGCCCAGCACTACGGCCTTGAGCGCCGGGTCCTCCGGCACGGCCTCGACGACGAGGTCGGCGTCGGCCGGGACCGGCCCGAAGGCCAGCCGCTCCAGCGCCCGCGCCCGGCTGCCGCCGCCGCGCGACTCGGCCACGCCGAGCCCGTGGACGATCCGCTCGCGGGCGGCGTCGGCCTGCGGCTCCTGCACGGTGACGGTGTCGCCGGCGGCCAAGAACACCTGCGCGATCCCGGCCCCCATGCGGCCGCCGCCGATGACGCCGATCCTCATGAGGCGGGGCGGCGCGACTGGACGACGTGGAAGCGGCCGGCGACGTAGCCGGGGTCGGTGAGCGAGGCGGTGGCGGCCGGGTTGGCGCCGCTGCCGTGGTAGTCGGAGAAGGCGGCCGACTGGTTGACGAACACGCCGCCGGTGAGGTTGCACGACAGGTTGACGCCCGCGTCGAGCGCGGCCCGCTCGGCCTGCTCCAGCACGTCCTCCGAGGTGGAGTAGACCGACGCGGTGAGCGCGCCGCGCTCGGCGATCGTGCGGCGCAGCAGGTCGAGGCTCGCGGCGGTGGAGTCGGTCGGGACGACGAACGAGATCGGCCCGAAGTGCTCGCGCCCGAAGACGTCGGCCCGCTCGGGCCCGACGCGGACGATCGCCGGGGTGCGCACCACCGCGTCGGGGAACGCAGGATGCTTGATCGCCCGCGACGCGAGGACCGGCTCGCCCAGCTCCGGCGCCTGCTCGACCCTGGCCAGCACGTCCGGGTTGACGATCGCGCCGGTCAGCTCGACGGCCTTGGCGTCGTCGCCGAGCAGCCGGTCGACCGCCGCGGCCAGGCCCCGGGCGACCTCGTCGAAGCTCTTGTGCCCCTCGTCGGTGTCGATGCCGCCGGCGGGGACCAGGATGTTCTGCGGCGCGGTGCACATCTGCCCGCTGTAGAGCGACAGCGAGAACGCGAGGTTGGCGAGCATGCCGCGCCAGGAGCCGGTCGAGTCGACGACGACGGTGTTGACCCCGGCCTTCTCCGTGTGGACGAGCGCCTGCCCGGCGTTGCGCTCCAGCCAGTCGCCGAACTCGGTGGAGCCGGTGAAGTCGACCACCCGCACCCGGGGATCGGTGGCCAGCTCGACGGCCAGGCCCCTGCCCTCCTCGACGGCGAGCTGCACCAGGGCCGGGTCGAAGCCCGCCTCGGCCAGCACCTCGCGGGCCACGCCCACGCTGATGGCCAGCGGCAGGATCGCCCGGGGGTGCGGCTTGACGACGACGGGGTTGCCGGTGACCAGCGAGGCGAACAGCCCCGGGTAGGCGTTCCAGGTCGGGAACGTGTTGCAGCCGATGACCAGCGCGACCCCGCGCGGCACCACGGTGAACCGCTTGTCCATCACGACCGGCTCGCCCTTGCCCGGCTTCTCCCAGCGGGCCGTGGCGGCCGACGCCGTCATGGCGGCGTAGCCGTACGCGATCGCCTCCAGCGCGCGGTCCTGCGCGTGCGGGCCGCCCGCCTGGAAGGCCATCACGAACGCCTGCCCGGTCGTGTGCTGCACCGCGTGGGCCAGCTCGAAGCTGCGCTCGTTGATCCGGCGGACGATCTCCACGCAGGCCAGCGCGCGGGCCTCGGGGCCGGCGTCGCGCCAGGCGGGCATGGCCGCCCGCGCGGCGTCGAGCAGTTCGCCGGCGGGCGTGCGCGGGTAGGTGACACCCAGGTCGATCCCGTACGGCGAGCGCTCGGCGCCGATCCGCTCGCCGGGCTGCTCCAGCGGGAACGGCTTGCCGAGCAGGCTGTCGAACGCCTCCTTGCCCCGCTCGGCCGCGCCCTCGCCGTAGACGCGGGGGCTCGGCGACTCGGGGTAGGCGCTCCAGTAGGCGCGCCGGGCGACGGCGGTCAGGGCCTGGTCCAGGGTTTCGCGGTTGCGTTCGAACATCGTTGTTCACCCTCTTGACAGGGAACGACCGGACGGTTGAGTGTTTACCGAACATTCGGTCAGTTGACAAGGAAGACTTGCGTGGAACGCGAACGCAAACGCGGACATGACCCGGAGTCCGTGCTCGCCGTGGCCGTGCGCGTCTTCAACGAGCGCGGCTACGACGGGACCAGCATGGAGGACCTGGCCAGGGCGCTCGGCGTCACCAAGTCCGCCATCTACTACCACGTGCCGGGCAAGGAGCAGCTTCTCGCGCGGGCGCTCGACCGGGCGCTCGACGGGCTTACCGCGCTGGTCGCCGACGAGCGCGCCGCCTCGGGCCCGGCGATCGAGCGGCTGGAGCGGGTGGTGCGGCAGAGCGTGCGCATCCTGGTGGAGCGGCTGCCGTACGTGACGCTGCTGCTGCGGGTGCGCGGCAACAGCGCGACCGAGCAGCGGGCGCTGGAGCGGCGGCGGGAGTTCGACGCGTTCGTGAGCCACCTGGTCAAGGAGGCGGCGGCCGAGGGGAGCATCCGGCCGGACCTCGATCCGGCGCTGGTGACGCGGCTGCTGTTCGGCGCGGTCAACTCGATCACCGAGTGGTACCGGCCGGGGCGCGGCGGCTCGCCAGGCGAGCTGGCCGACGCGCTGGTCGCGATGACGTTCGGCGGGCTACGGGTTTAGCTCGGGACGCTCCCCCGGCGGCAGCGGGCTCTTGATCCGCAGGTCGTTGCGGATGGCCTCGCCGAGCTTCTTGGTGGCCATCCGGTTGAGCGCTCCCCCGGCCACGGCGCCGGTCAGGAACGGGCCCAGCGTGGTCAGGTGGCGGCCCAGCGTGCGCATCAGCCGGTTGCGCAGCGCGGTCTTGGTCGCCGCGCCGAGCGCGAGCGTCACCGAGGCGGGCGCCAGCGGGTCGACGCCGCGCTGCTTGGCCCAGGCGGCGGTGAACGCCACCGCGCGCTGGGCGCCGGTGCCCTGCACGCGCACGCCGTAGACCTCGTGCAGCTCGGCCAGGAGCTTGACCTCGATGGCGGCCACGACGATGGTCTCGGCGACGAGCTGGGCGGGAGCGGAGAGGAGGAGGGGTGGGGCGGCGAACTCCGCCGCGGCGAGCGCCCCGCCGATGGCCCCGACGGTCATCGTGGCCTTCTGCGCGGTGCGGACGAGGTCGTCGGCGAGCTCCTCGCCAGTCAGCCCCTGGTGGTGCTCGGACAGCGTGTGCAGGTCCCTGATGGGGATGCGGGGGGCGATGTTGAGGAAGACGTCGGCCAGCCAGCGACCGCGGCCCGCGCCGCTCTTCCTGGCCTTGCTCGCGCCCGTGGACAGGGCACGGGCTAGTCGGCCGAGCAGCCTGCGCCGCTCGGCCGGCTCGAGCTCACCGGGTGCGGTGAGCCTGCCCACGAGCTCGCCGACCTCCGACTCGGAGGCGGCGACCTCGTCGCCTGGTTGTTGATCCTTTTCAGGTGCGGCCACGCGGTTGCCTCCTTATCAGGCGGCGCACTCCCGGCAGACCTGCTGACCGTTCTTCTCGGAGGCCAGCTGGCTGCGGTGGTGCACGAGGAAGCAGCGCGCGCAGGTGAACTCGTCGGCCTGGCGCGGGATCACGCGCAGGCTGAGCTCCTCGTTCGACAGGTCGGCGCCGGGCAGTTCGAGCGACTCGGCCAGATCGGTCTCGTCGATGTCGATGCTGCCGGACGACTTGTCGGTGCGCCGCGCCTGAAGCTCCTGGAGACTGTCCTCCCCAAGATCGTCGTCTGTCTTGCGCGGGCTGTCGTAGTCGGTAGCCATGATTACTCCATCCCCCTCATCAAATATGTCGTCGCGCTCGTCGCGCGTCTTCTAACGTCCGGGAGGCCCGTCTTGTGCCCGTTCCGCCGGGGAGATTTCCCATCGGTACCCCGCGGGAACGGACGGCGAACCTCCCAACACGCCAGGGCGTGACGCGTCCGGCAATGGTTAGCCAAATATGGCCGAACCCACAGCCTTGGCGTCATGCCCCACCGTGTTCGACGGCACATCCAACCACATGTGCGACGCGAACGAGACGCCCCGTGCAGGGCAACACGCCGATCAACGTCTTGGAAGCCTCATGGTGACCACAAGACCTCCGCCCTCCCGTGGGACGGCGTTGACGTTGCCGCCGTGCGCCTGCACCACGGCGCGGACGATGGACAGCCCAAGGCCCGCTCCCTTGGCCGAATCCACCCGATCGGCATTGAGCCTCCTGAACGGTTCGAACAGGCTGTTCACCTCGTACGCCGGGACGTGCTGCCCAGTGTTGGCCACCTGAACAACCAAGGCACCGTCCACCATTCCCGTCCGGATCCAGACTTTTCCGTTTTCGGGAATGTTGTACTTGACCGCGTTCTCAAGGAGGTTGCTGATCGAGCGTTCCAGCAGAACCGGGTCGCCCACGGTAGGCGCGCTGACCAGTTCGGTGGTGAATGTCACCCCGTGCTGCTCGGCGAACGGCAGCACCTGGTCGACCGCCGTCTGGGCGACCTCCCGGACGTCCAGGGGCTTGCGCACCGCCAGCTCGCGCTCGCTCCTGGCCAGCAGCAGCAGGCCCTCGATCAGCTTCTCGTTGCGGGCGTTGACCTCCAGGAGGGTACGGCCCAGCGCCTTGAGGTCCTCCGACGCCTCGGGGTCCGACAGGGCGATCTCCAGGACCGTCCGGTTGATGGTCAGCGGCGTGCGCAGCTCGTGGGAGGCGTTGGCGACGAACCGGCGCTGGGCGTCGAAGGCGACGTTGAGCCGGGTGAGCATGTCGTCGAAGGTGTCGGCCAGCTCCTTGAGCTCGTCGTCCGGCCCCTTGAGGTCGATGCGCTGGTGGGCCAGCGTGCTCTCCGACAGCTTGCGCGCCGAGGCGGTCATCTGCGCCACGGGCCGCATCGCCCGGTCGGCGACGAAGTAGCCGATGATGAGCGCCAGGATGCCGACTCCGGCCAGCGCCATGAACGAGCTCTGCACCAGCGCGTCCCGCGCCCTGGCCACCGCGTCAAGCCTCGCCGCGTCCCAGATCGCCTGCGTCTGCTGCTCCTGGGCCTGGCTCAGCCAGCCGCCGGTGTCGAGGGTCGGCCAGGCGTCGTCTATCGCGTTGCCCACGATGGCGTACACCGAGAACAGCAGCACGGCGGCGGCGGCGAAGACGAGCGCGCTGTAGGTGATCGTCAGTCGCCAGCGGATGCTGACCCTGCCGGGAAGCTCCTTCACACGCTCCATGGTGGAGCGCGAGGACGGCGGCGACGACGGCGGGGGCGGACCGTCCCAGGCGGGCGGCCCCTGAGGAGGCGGCGCCTGCGGGCGCACCCCCTTCCGCTCCGAGTGCGGGCTGATCATCGGATGCGTCGGCGCCGACGCACGGTCCGGCCGTTCCGTCACAACTTGTACCCAACTCCAGGCACAGTCTCGATCACCTGAGGCTCGCCCAGCTTCTTGCGCAACGTCATCATGGTCACCCGCACCACGTTGGTGAACGGGTCGATGTTCTCGTCCCAGGCCTTGTCGAGCAGGTCCTCCTGGCTGACCACGGCGCCCTCGGCGCGCATGAGCTCCTCCAGGACGGCGAACTCCTTCTTGGTGAGCACGATCTCCTTGCCCTCGCGCTCCACCAGCCGCTTGCCCGGGTCGAGCCGGATCCCGGCGCGCTCCAGCACCGGCGGCAGCGCCGGGGCCGAGCGGCGGCCCAGGGCACGTACCCGGGCGACCAGCTCGATGAACACGAACGGCTTGGCCAGGTAGTCGTCGGCGCCCAGGCCGAGGCCCTCGACCTTGTCGTCCACGTCGCCCGAGGCGGTCAGCATGAGGATGCGCGAGGCGGTGCGCTGCTCGACCAGGCGGCGGCACACCTCGTCCCCGTGCACGACCGGCAGGTCACGGTCCAGGACGATCACGTCGTAGTCGATGTAGGAGGTGCGCTCCAGCGCGCCGCCGCCGTCGTAGGCGACGTCGACGGCCATGGCCTCGCGTCGCAGCCCTGTCGCGATCGCGTCGGCGAGCACCCGCTCGTCCTCGACCACCAGCACTCGCACCCTGGTACACCTCTTCCCGATCGTGGTGCCTCATTCTGCCCACAGCCTCGATAAGCGCACGGTAAGGCATGTGCGGGCCCGCCAGGACAGCGGTGACACAAGCGACAGTCAATTTCATGTTTCGGGACCGCGGATGCCTGGGTACACCAGCCAAACACCTTTCGCCCCCACGAGAACGGACCCCGAGAGAGCAGGTGAGATGGGCGAGTTCACGACCACGATCGAAAGCCGCCTGAACCAGGCTTACCAGGGCCTGCGCGAAGCCAGGAGCTCCGGCGACGACTACCTCGCCGACACGCTCACCGCCGAGATCGAAGACCTGCGCCGCCTGGCCGACGATCACGGCGTCCCGCTGCCCCGCTGAACCACCGACGGCCGGAGCCCCGGGCAAGGGGCTCCGGCCGTCGCATGCTCGGCACCGGTCGGTCGCGGGTCAGCCGCAGGGTCAGTCGCGCTCGGGGTGCAGCGGCGCGAGCAGGTCGTGCAGCTCCTCGAAGAGCCCCGGTGCGGCGCTGAGCGTGAGGTCGATGTTGGCCGGCCGGCCGCGCAGCCCGCCGACCCTGGCCCCGGCCTCGGCCGCCACCAGGCCCGCCGCGGCGTGGTCCCAGTAGTTGACGCCGCGCTCGAAGTAGGCGTCCACCCGGCCGCTCGCGACCGAGCAGAGGTCGACCGCGCACGAGCCGCCGCGCCGGATGTCGCGCACCTGGGGCAGCACGGCCGTCAGCGCCGCGGCCTGCTCCGCCCGGCGCGCCGCGTCGTAGCCGAACCCGGTGGCCACCAGGGCCTGCCCGAGCGGCGCCGCAGGGTTGACGCGCAGCCGCTCGCCGCCCAGCCACGCGCCCTCGCCGAGCGCCGCAGTGAACACCTCGCCGCGCGGCGCGACGTTCACCACGCCCGCGACGATCCGGCCGCCGGCCTCGACCGCGATGGACACGGCCCAGTCCGGCAGGCCGTACAGGAAGTTGACGGTGCCGTCGATGGGGTCGACGACCCAGCGCACGCCGGAGCCGTCGCCGCCCTCCTCGCCGCCCTCCTCCCCCAGGACGCGGTCGTCCGGCCGGGCGGCCCGGATGCGCTCGCGGATGAGCTCCTCCGAGGCCCGGTCGAGCGCGGTGACCACGTCGGTGGGGCTGGACTTGGTCTGGACCGCGCCCGGCTCGACGGACATCGTGGGCCGTTTGGCCAGCAGCATGTCGCCGGCCTCGCGGGCGATGTCCTCGGCCAGGCGCAGGAAGTCCGTCATCACGCCACCGAGTCCGGGCGCTTCCACTCCTGGCCGAGCACGTGCTGGGCGAGGAAGGCCAGGACCGTCTCGTACCAGGCGACGGCGTTGCCGGGCTTGAGGATCCAGTGGTTCTCGTCGGGGAAGTAGAGGAACTTCGACTCGACCTCCGAGCGGCGCAGGTCCCACCACAGGCGCAGCGCCTCGCCGATCGGCACCCGGTAGTCCTTGTCGCCGTGGATGACGAGCATCGGGGTGCTGATCTTGTCGAGCGCGCGGTGCGGGGAGAGCCGGGCGTAGCGGTCGGAGCCGGGCGCGCCGAACTCGCGCTGCCAGTAGGCGGAGGCGTCGGTGGTGCCGGCGAACTGGTCGAGGTTCCACAGGGAGGCGTGCGTGACGATGGCGCGGTAGCGGTCGCTGTGGCCGGCGATCCAGTTGGCCATGTAGCCGCCGAACGAGCCGCCCATCGCGCCGATGCGCTCGGCGTCGATGTCGTCCCTGGCCAGGGCCACGTCCACGATCACGTCGAGGTCGGCCTGGGTGCGCGGGCCCCAGTCGCCCCAGCCTCGGTCGATCATGTCCTGACCGTATCCGGTGGACAGGCACGGGTCCGGCATCAACACGGCGTATCCGTGCTCGGCCATGATCCACGACTGCCAGCGCCACTGCCAGTCGTTCCAGGAGGCGACGGGGCCGCCGTGGATCCACAGCAGGAACGGCGCGGGCGACTCGGCCGAGGCGCCTTCCGGCAGGACGAGCCAGCCGCGGATCTCGGCACCGTCGTCGGCGGTGGCGGTGATCTCGGTGAGCGTGCCGCGTACCTCCGGGCGCGGGACGGGCGAGAGCAGGTCGGTGACCTCGCCGGTGCCGGCGTCGACGCGGGCCGGGGCGGGCGCGAGGGCGATGCCGCTGCGCAGCGCGTACACGGTCCCGCCGTCGGGCGAGACGTTGAGCCCGAGGTAGGAGGCGTCGTCCTGGGTGACGCGGACGGCCTCGCCGCCGCCGGGGGTGACGCGGAAGACCGGGCGGCGGCCGCGGAAGTCGGCGACCAGGTAGACGGCCGAGGAGTCGGGCGCCCAGGCCACGTCCATCGGGAACAGGTCGCCGGCGTGCGGGCCGCCCTCGCCGGTGGCCACGTCGGCGATCCACAGCTCGACCCGGGCCGAGACGTCCAGGTCGGTGTGGCGCTCGCGCGAGCACGCCAGCCTGGTCCCGTCGGGCGAGACGGCCAGCGGGCCGCCGAAGTCGTGACCCTCCTCGCTGAGGAGCGTGCGCCGCTCGCCGGTGGCCACGTCGACGGCCACCAGGTCGATCCGGCTCTGCCCGGCCGACAGCGGGACGCGCCAGGTGGTGATCACCGTGCGGCCGTCGGGGGTGAGCTCGAAGGCGGCGTCGCGCAGCGCCTCGCCGGGCTCGGGGGTCAGCTCGCGCACGTCCTCCAGGCGGTCGGCGCCGAGCCTGCCGGTGAACAGCCGGGTGCGGCCGGGGCCGAGGTCGTGGTCCCAGTAGCGCACCGGGTAGCCCTCGTGCAGGATGGCGCTGATCCCGGCGTCCTTGCGCGCCTTGCGCCGCTCCTCCTCGTCCGCCTCGTCGCCGTCGAGCACGTCGGAGGCGAACACCACCACGTCGCCGGCGGTGCGGACGGCGCCGATGCCGCCGGGGCGGCTCGCCACCTGGCGGGCCTCGCCGCCCTGGCGCGGCAGCAGCCACAGGGCGGGCGTCTCGTCCCCGTCGTCCTTGGCGGTGGGGTCGGGGCGGGCCGAGGTGAACAGGAGGTCCCCGGAGGCGGTGAAGACCGCCTGGGTCTCGCCCTTGGCCGACCTGGTCAGCCGGTACGGCTCGCTGCCGGGCCCACTGTCGGGCTCGCCGTCCGGCGTGACGGCCCACAGGGCGGTCCCGTACGACTTGCCGTCGGGGTTGAGCGACTGCACGGCCGACACGAGACGGGAGCCGTCGGGTGAGAGCTTCAGGGAGAGAACTCGGGGGATCGCGACATAATCGCGAATGTCGTGAAATGCGGTCACCCATCCGAACCTACCTCGTGAGAGGACCACGGGCACGCGCGCATAAGGTTGCTCACGTGGGAGATTACGACGCGCTGCTGGTGCTGTCGTTCGGCGGTCCCGAGGGCCCCGACGACGTGCTGCCCTTCCTGGAGAACGTGGTGCGGGGCCGCGGGGTGCCCCGGGAGCGGCTGATGGAGGTCGCCGAGCACTACCAGAGCTTCGGCGGCGTCAGCCCGATCAATCAGCAGTGCCGCGACCTGGTCGAGGCCCTGCGCCCGATCGCCGGCGTGCCGGTTTACTGGGGCAACCGCAACTGGCACCCGTTCGGCGAGGAGACCGTCAAGCGGATGGCCGGCGACGGGGTGCGCAGGGCGGCGGTCTTCGCCACCTCCGCCTACGCCGGCTATTCGAGCTGCCGCCAGTACTACGAGGACATCGCCCGCATCTCCTTCGAGGGCGGCCCCGAGCTGGTCAAGATGCGCCACTTCGGCGACCATCCGTCGTTCGTCGAGGCGATGGCCGACCACACCCGGCAGGCGCTGGAGCGGCTGGGCCGCGACGACGCCCGGCTGGTGTTCACCGCCCACAGCATCCCGGTCACGATGGCCGAGACCGCGGGCCCGGCGGGCGGCCTGTACGAGACGCAGCTGCGCCGCACGGCCCGGCTCGTCAGCGAGGCGCTCGGCCGCGACGAGCCCTGGGACCTGGTGTGGCAGTCGCGCAGCGGCCCGCCGCAGGTGCCGTGGCTGGAGCCGGACGTCTGCGACCACCTGCGTCAGGTCGACGCGGGCTCGGTGGTGCTGGTGCCGATCGGGTTCGTCTCCGACCACATGGAGGTCGTCTACGACCTCGACACCGAGGCCCGTCAGGTGGCCGCCGAGATCGGGCTGCCGATGGAGCGGGCGGCGACCGCGGGCACCCATCCGGCGTTCGTGCGGATGGTGCGCGAGCTGATGGACGAGCCCGAGCCGGTCGCCTGCGCGCTGACCTGCTGCCCGGCCCCGCGCCGCCGTCAGGCGTAGGCGCGGGCGTAGGCCTCGGCGATGCTCAGGACCTTGTTCACGTAGTCCCACGAGTGGTTGTAGTGCCACACGGCCTTGCGCAGCTTCTCGCCGCCCTGGCCGGCGCCCGTCTTGCACAGGTAATTCGCCGCGCCCGGCACCGCGTCGTACGGGCTCCAGATGTCGCGCTCGCCGTCCCCGTCGCCGTCGACCCCGTACGCCTTCCAGGTGGCGGGCATGAACTGCATCGGCCCGAGCGCGCCCGCGCTGGACGGGCCGTTGTTGCGCCCGTGCCCGCTCTCCACCTGCCCGATCGCGGCCAGCACGGTCCACGACAGGCCGGGGCAGCGGGTCGCCGACTGCTTGTACAGCTCCAGGTAGCTGCCGGGCCGGGCGGCCGTGGCCGTGGCGGGCTGCTCGCGCTTGGCCTCGGTACGCCGCGCGGCGCCCAGCATGACGACCTGGCTGCCCTTGCCGAGCACCTTGCGCACGCCCTTCTCGCTGATGCCGCCCTCCTTGCCGTGCAGCAGCACCGCCACGCCCTGCGCCATGCCGAGGGTGCGGCCCAGGTCGGCGCCGACCAGGCCGTCGACGCCGGTCAGCCCGAGCGGGGCCGACGCGCCCACGCGCAGCCTCGGCCCGCCGTCCACCTGGTAGTACGCGCCCAGCGTCAGGCCGTACTTGCGCATGGCCGCCGAGTCGGCGACGACCTCGCCCCGGGCCAGCGCGCTCCACACGCCGGGCTGGTCGGCGACGACCTTGGGGGTCCAGGAGCGGAAGTCGGCGGGGTCGACGGCGAGCAGGTTCAGCCCGGTGCCCGACACCTTGACCGAGCCGGCGTCGACCACGAGGGCCTTCTGCACGTGCTTGAGCGCGGCGAGCCGGTGGCGGGCCTGCTGGGGCACGGTGCCGGGGGCGATGGCGAGCACCTGGGGCGGGGTGGGCGTGACACCGGCGCCGCCCTGGCCGAAGTCCTTGACAGGGGCCGTCGTGGGAACGAGCTTGTCGAGCGCGGGGGTCTCCCGCCGCACGGTCCGGGGCGGCGGCGCCGTCGTCGTCTCGAACGGGTCCTCGCCCAGGAGCAGCACGACGCCCGCGGCCGCGAGCGTGACGGTGAGCACCGCGGCGACCATGAGCAGTGCGCCGCGCAAAGAGGGAAGACCGGACACGCGGCACACGTTAACCCACGTGCCGGAAATAGGTTGCGATCCGGACAGATGATGCGCGAGGGTGTGTCGGCACAGTAAGGAGAAACGCGGATGGTCGGGCCTTACCGGGGGTTGTTCAAAGGGCCCGGCGTCAAGGGTTTCGTGCTGGCCGGCTTCGTCGGCCGGATGCCGATGTCCATGCTCGGCATCGGGGTCGTGCTGCTCATCGAGGGCGTCACGGACTCCTTCGCGGTCGCCGGCGCGGTGGCCGGGGCCTGCAACGTCGCCTTCGCCGTGGCCGCCCCCATGTCGGCGCGGCTGACGGACCGGTTCGGCCAGAGCCGGGTGATCGTCCCCTTCGCCACCCTGAACGCGCTCGCGCTCGCCGCCCTCATGCTCAGCGCCGGGCTCGGCCTGCCCGACTGGACCCTGTACGTGTCGGCGCTGCTGGTCGGGGCCACGTCGCTGTCGCTCGGCTCGATGGTGCGGGCCCGCTGGTCCCACGCGCACAGCGGGTCGGCCAAGCTGCACACGGCCTTCGCGTTCGAGTCGGTCATCGACGAGGTGATCTTCGTCACCGGCCCGGCCCTGGTCACCGTGCTGGCCACGGCCGTCAACCCGTTCGCCGGGCTGGTCGTGGCGCTGGTGTGCATGTTCACCGGCTCGCTCGCGCTCGCGCTCCAGCGGCGCACCCAGCCGCCGATCCAGCCGGTCAGGACCGGCGGGGGCGGCAGCCCGATCCTCATCCCCGGCATCGCCCTGCTGTCGTGCGTCTACCTGGGGCTCGGCGCGGTCTTCGGGTCGGTGGACCTCATCACGGTGGCCTTCGCCACCGAGCACGGTGCGAAGGGCATGTCGGGGTTCCTGCTGGCCGCCTTCGCGGGCGGCTCGATGGTGTCGGGCCTGTGGTTCGGCTCGCGGCACTGGCAGATCTCGCTGCGCGGCCGGTTCGTCCGCTCGCTGGGCGTGTTCGTCGTCGGGCTGCTGCCGATCATGTTCATCGGGAGCGTGCCGGTCATGGCGGCCGGGCTGTTCCTGGCCGGGCTGGCCATCTCGCCGACGCTCATCACCGGCTTCTCGCTCACCGAGCGCCTGGTGCCGTCGTCGCTGCTCACCGAGGGCATGGCGTGGATCTCGACGGCGATCGGGCTCGGCGTCGCGCTGGGCGCCTGGGCCGGCGGTCAGCTCACCGAGCTGTACGGGCCGTCCGACGCCTACGCCTTCTCCCTGGGGGCCGCGGTCTTCGCCGTCGTCGTCGGGCTCGCAGGTTCGGGTTTCCTGAGACTTCCCGAAGCGCCTTCACCGGCCAAGAGCTGATCCGCTACGGTCGAGACATCCCTCGCAACATCCATCACATTGGAAACATTGCTTATGTCCCGACATCTCAGTTCACTCTTGGCCATCGCGGCTGTCACGGTCGCCCTCGCTCCCGCCCCCGCGCTCGCGGCCCCCGCCGAGGAGGAGGTCGACTGCACGAAGGTCAAGTGCGTGGCGCTGACCTTCGACGACGGCCCCGGCAAGTACGCGGGCACGCTGCTCGACACGTTGAAGAAGTACGACGCCAAGGCGACGTTCTTCCTCGAAGGCCAGTACGTGAAGAGCCGCCCCTCCTACGTCAAGCGGATGGTCGCGGAGGGGCACGAGCTGGGCAACCACAGCTACAAGCACCCCGACTTCACCAAGCTGACCGCGCCCGCGATCCGCTCGGAGATCCAGCGGACCAACGACGAGATCAAGAAGGCGGCGGGCGTCGAGCCCAAGCTGCTGCGTCCGCCGTACGGCATGTCGGACCTGACGACGTCGGAGGTCGCCGCCGAGTTCGGCATGCCGATCATCCTGTGGACCGGCGGCTCGGCCGACTGGAGCTCCAAGAACGAGGAGGCGATCAAGAAGCAGACGCTCAAGGTCGCCAAGCAGAACAGCATCGTCCTCATGCACGACTGGGTGAAGCAGACCGTCGACGCGATGCCGTCGATCATCCGGACGCTGCAGAAGAACGGCTACCACCTCGTCAAGGTGAGCGACATCGTCAAGCACGAGAATCTGAAAGCCGGTGACACGTTCCCCCTCCCCGAGGGCTGGGATAAGTGAGTATCGTTCGCGTTTAGTCGGACGACAGGGGTGTGCGCGTGGCCTTCATCAACTGGGCGGGGAACCAGGCCATCGAACCCGCCGAGGTACGCGTCCCCACCTCCACCGGCGACGTCGTCCGGGCCGTGCGTGACGCGGCGGCGAGCGGGCGGCGGCTGCGCATGGTGGGAACGGGCCACTCCTTCACCGGAGTGGCCCTCACCGACGGCCTCATGCTCCGCCCCGACGGGCTGACCGGCGTCGTCTCCTGGCACGGCGACAGCGTCACCGTCCTGGCAGGCACCCCGCTCCGCACGCTCAACGAGCTGCTCGGCGAGCGCGGCCTGGCCCTGGCCAACATGGGCGACATCACCGAGCAGACCGTCGCGGGCGCCATCCAGACCGGCACCCACGGCACCGGCCGCGACACCGGCGGCCTGGCCGACCAGGTCACCGCCCTGGAGCTGGTGCTCGCCGACGGCACGGTGACCACCGCCGGGCCCGGCGAGGACCTGTTCGACGCCGCCCGGGTCGGCCTGGGCGCGCTCGGCGTGCTCACCTCCGTCACCTTCCGCGTCGAGCCCGCGTTCCTGCTGCGCAACGAGCGCCGGCGGATGCCGCTGACCCGCATCCTCGACTCGCTCGACGAGCTCACCTCGGGCAACGAGCACCTGGACTTCTTCTGGCTGCCGCACACCGACGCGTGCCTGGTCAAGACCAACAACCGCCACCCCGGACCGGCCAGCCCGCCCGGCGCGTTCCGGCACTGGCTCGACGCCGTCTTCCTGGAGAACACGCTGTTCGGCGCCGCGTGCGCCGCCGGCGCCCGCGTCCCGGCGCTGATCCCGCGCATCAACGCCGTCAGCGCCGCCGCCCTCGGCGACTCCGCCTCCGTCGACACCTCGTACAAGATCTTCACCGCCCGGCGGGACGTGCGCTTCCTGGAGATGGAGTACGCGATCCCACGCGAACGGCTCGGCCAGGCGCTGCGCGAGACCCGCGACCTGATCGAGCGGACGGACTGGAAGATCACCTTCCCCGTCGAGGTCCGCGTCACGCCGCCGAGCGACGCGTGGCTGTCCACCGCGTACGGGCGGCCGACCGCCTACCTCGCCTGCCACGTCTACCGGCCCACGCCCAACCCCGCCTACTTCGCCGGCGTCGAAGAGATCATGACCCGGCTCGGCGGACGGCCCCACTGGGGGAAGCTGCACACCCGCGACGCCGCCTACCTGGCCACCGTCTACCCGCGCTTCGCCGACTTCACCGCGCTGCGCGACCGGCTCGACCCCGGGCGCCTGTTCGCCAACGCCTACCTGGACACCGTCCTCGGCTAAGCCTTTGGTAAAGAACCGGCTGGCGAATCGACGGGATCGCGTGTCCCGCACTCCGTGAGCGGCCCGCGGGCGGCACCCTCTTCGCTCGTGCCCCGACGATTCGGCCTGCCCTCCCTGTACCTCGCGGCGGCCGTGGTCACCGCCGCCGCGACGGCCGTCACCACCGCTGTCCCCCTCATGACGCCCGCCTCCGGCCTGGCCGCCCGGCCCCGCCACGCCGAGCCCGCGCACCCGTACATCGTCACCGCGCGCGACCGGGCGGCCGCCCGCGACCTCGTCGGCGAGGTGCGCTGGCGGGTGCGCCGCTACTACACCGCCGCCCTGCCCGGCTTCGCCACCGTGCTCAACGCCGCCGAGGAGGCCGAGCTGCGCGCCGACCCGCGCGTGCTCGCCCTCGAACCCGACCGCGCCATCCGCCCCGCTCCCGGGCGCGCGGCCACCCCCGCCCGCACCCCCGGCGGGCGCGGCGTCACCGTGTACGTGGTCGGCAGCGGCATGGACGTGGACCGGTTCGGCGACCGCGCCTGGCGGGCCTTCGACGCCACGGGCGGCACCGGCCACGACTGCACCGGGCACGGCACCCGCGCCGCCCGCGCCGTCGCCGCCACCGCGCCCCACGCCAGGATCGCCTCCGTGCGGACGGTCGGCTGCCACGGCGCCGGCAGGCTCTCGGACGTGCTCGCCGGGCTCGACTGGGTGCGCCGGCACGCGCGCGGCCCCGCCGTCACCAGCGTCCCGCTCGACACCGCCGGCTCCCCTGCCCTCACCACCGCCCTGCGCGCCCTCGTCAGATCCGGCGTCTTCGTCACCGCCACCGGCCCCGGCGCCTGCCGGACCGCGCCCGGCGAACCCGCCTACACCGCCGCCGCACCCCATCTCGCCGGCGCCGCAGCCGGATACCTGGAGTCCCATCCGGGCGCAAATCCGGCGGATCTGGCGACTTGGCTCAAGTGCCCGTCGGTGCGCGGCGCGATTCGCCAGAATCCGTCGAGGAGCTCTAACCTCCTCCTGCGCACCGGTGGGCTCTGAAGGGGATGGATTCGTCAAATGTGACCGGCGTCACATCGCCTCCGGGCTATCCCAGGAAGGCGATGTTCGGACATGCCGGGTACGGTGCTGGCAGGCAACCGGCACACGCGAGAGACTCAAGGGTCCGGGGGAAGAATGGCGACGCTGACGAAGGGACTCGCATGCAGGAGCTCCGACTCGTCGCGGTGAGTGAGGACGGCACCTACCTCGTGCTGGCGACTGCCGGACGGGGTACACGCTTCACGCTCCCCGTGGACGACCGGCTCCGTGCTGCCGTCCGCGGCAACTTCTCCCGTCTCGGCCAGTACGAGATCGAAGTGGAGAGCCCGTTGCGTCCCAAGGAGATCCAGGCCCGCATCCGAGCAGGTGAGACCGCGGAAGAGATCGCCGCGACCGCCGGCATCCCGGTCGAGCGCGTCCGCTGGTTCGAGGGCCCGGTCCTCCAGGAGCGCGAGTACGTCGCCCAGCAGGCCCAGCGCGTCACCGTCCGCATGCCCGGCGAGTCCTCGCCCGGCCCCACCCTCGGCGAGCTCGTCGCCGAGCGCCTCAACCGCCGCGGCGTGCCCACCGACGAGATCGACTGGGACTCCGCCAAGCGCGACGACGGCCTGTGGCGGGTCAAGCTCGGCTACGTGTGGAACGGTCACACGAGACACGCCGAATGGCTCTTCGACCCGCGCCGCCGCCACGTCACCCCGCACGACGACGAGGCGCTGCGCCTGTCGTCCGCCGACTTCGACCCCGACCCCGTGACCGAGGACACCACGGTCACGCCCTTCACGCCCCGCGTCGCCAAGCTCCAGCCGGTGCCGCCGCTGGCCTCCGACCCGCTGCCGTTCCCCTCGGTCATCCGCAACGAGCCCGATCCGGAGCCCGCCCTGGAGGCGCCGTTCGACCGGCAGCCGCCGCGCGACCCCGCCCGGGAGACCGGCCAGACCCGCCCCGCCGACCCGCACCGCCGGGCCGGCTCCTCACCCTGGCTGCCCGACTTCGGCCAGTCACGGGCGACGGACTCCGAGTCCTTCTACGCCCCCCGCCCCACCCGCGACCCCGACCCCCAGCCTTCCTTCACCCCGCCACCGGCCGCGCCGCCGTCGCCTGCCGCGTCGTCTCCTGCCGCGTCGTCGCCCTCGGCCGAGCCGTACGCGCCCGCCGAGTCACGGTCGCCTGCCGAACCCCGGCCGCCTGCCGAGAGCCGGTCGCCTGAGACGCCGTCGCCGTACAGGTCGTCGGCGCCCTCCTTCCTGCCGCCATCGGCCTCACCGTCCTCCGCGCAGCCCGAGGACACTCCCGTCCCGTCCCTGCCCGCCGCCGCCGCTGCGGCTCCCCCGGCCGCCGACATCCCAGCCCCGGACACCGAGGCTCCCGCGCAGGCCCAGCCCGCGACGGCACCGGCCGCCCCCCAGGAGCCGGCCCCGGCCCCGCTGGCTGCCACGCCCACCGAGCCCGCCACCCCGGAGCCTTCACCGGCGACCGGCGACACCACCGCGCCTCAGGCAACCACTTCCGAGCCTGCCGCAACGCCGTCCCAGCCCACGCCCACGCCGGCCGCCGAGGCAGCCGCTCCCGCCACCCCGGACACCGCACCGGCAACACCGGATGCCGCCCCGGCAACGCCGGATGTCGCTCCGGCAACGCCCGCCGCTGCCCCGGCCCCCGTCGAGGCGGCCACCGCCTCCCCGGAGGCACCGGCCCCCGCTGCCCCGGCTCTCCCCGTACAGGAAGAGAGCGCCCGCGCCGACGCGACCCCGCCCACCACAGCGGACCAGCCGAAGCCCCCTGCCCAGGAGGCCCCGGCCCCGTCCGCCACCCCGGCCGAGGCAACCCAGGACGAGGCCCCCACGGCCGCCGCCACCCCGGAACCCGCAGCGCCCGAGGCCGCCGCCACCCCGGAACCAGCGCCGGAGGCCGCCGAGAAGCCGGCCACCCAGTTCCCGGAGCCCGCCACCGCGCAGCCCACCGCGCCCGCGAAGACCGAGGACTCCCCGGAGCCCACCCAGCCCGAGGCCGCACAGGCCACCGAGCCGGACAAGCCCGCCGAGCCGGTCACCACCACAGCCGACGACCCCGCACGGCCCGAGGCGGCCAAGGCCGAGGAGCCCGTCGCCAAGTCCGACGCGTCCACCGAGGCCGAAAAGCCCACGCAGCCCGACGTCACCAAGGCGGAGGAGCCTGCGGAGCCAGCCGCCGCCAAGGCAGAAGAGCCCGTCGTCACCGAGACCGACGAGCCCGCACAGGCCGAGGAACCCGCACAGCCGGTCGCGGCCAAGGCCGACGAGCCCGCACAGGCGGACGCCACCAAGGCCGAGGAGCCCACCGCCGCGAAGACAGAAGAGCCCGCCGAGCCCGAGGTGCGAAGCGAGCCCGAGGAGGCCACCGCCTCCACCACGCCCGCCGAGCCTGACGTACAGGCTGCGGCCGAAGCCAAGGGGGCGGCGCCCAAGCCGGGGCCGAAGCCCGGGCCCAAGCCGGTGCCTGCGGCACGGCCGAGCGAGGAGGACGCGAAGGACAAGCCGGCGGCCAAGGAAGAGCCGCCGGTGCCGGTCCCGTCTCCCCCGCCCGCCCCGGCTGCCCGGCAGGCCCGCAAGGGTTCGCGGGGCCGTCGCGCCTCGGTGCCGACGTGGGACGAGATCATGTTCGGCGCCCGCCGCCAGGACTGACCCGCCACATCCGCGCGAAACGACGACCGGGTGGAGCTGGACGACGGCCCCACCCGGTCGCAGACCCGCCGTAAGCGACCTCCTTCGCCCCCCCGGATCCACCAAGAACGGGCGCGGTCAGGACGGTTGCAGCTCGTCGAAGAAGGCGAGGTCGTCGGCGGGGTCCGGGCTCACGAGGCGTTCCAGGCCGGCGGCCGTCATCGCCGCCCATCGACCGGCCCGTGGCCGCCAGGCTGGCCGCTCGCCCCGCTTGACCGGCCCTCAGGACCCTCCCGGGCCGTCCGGGCTGTCAGAGCTCTCACCGTCCTGCTCGGGGAGGTCCCCGTGCCGCTCGGGGCCGTTCCCGTGCCGCTCGGGGAGGTCCCTCTGCCGCTCAGAAAGGTCCCCGCGCCTCTCGGATACGGGTGCCAGGAAGGGGGCCAGCCAGTCGGGCGTCACCTCGGCCGGGAAGGTTCTGGCCTGGGCCTCGGAGACGTCGACGGCCGAGTAGCCGCCCCGGCCCGCGCCCACGCCTGCCGTCAGCGTCACGACGCCGGCGCGCCGTTGGAACCAGGTCTGCCGCAGCCGCCACCCCACGACGGCGCGCCGCTCCACCACGGCCTGCGTACGCCGCAACGACCCGCCGCGGACGGTCACCCGCTCGCCGTCGTAGCCGTGGCCGAGCGACCGGTAGCGGTCGAGCCCGAGCGGCACCCCGACGGCGGCCAGCAGGAGGGCCAGCACCAGGACGATCCACCAGATCAGCGAGGCGGTCAGCACGGCGGCCGCGGTGGCGAGCGCGGCGACGGCCAGCCACGGGAAGACGGCGCGGAACAGCCGCCGGTTGCGCGCCACCGGCGGATGGGGGCGCAGCTCCGCCCGGTAGGGGCCGACGGCGTTGCTGGTGACCTGGCGGGCGACGGCCCGGGGCACCACCGGCAGGAGCTGGCCGCGCGTCTCGGAGTCGCCCAGGCCGGTCACGATGGCCCACGCCCTGGCGACGCCGGCCCAGCGTTCGGCGAGGCCCTCGGCGATCTCGTAGCCGCGTACGCGCCGCGATTCGAGCGACACGCTGCGCCGGTTGACGAGCCCGCGTTCGGCGACCAGGTAGCCGTCGCGCCGTTTGAGCTTGAAGTCCCAGTTGAACACCGCGTACATCACGCCGCCCACGAACGGCATGGCCACCACGAGCAGCACCGCGATCGCCACGAGCAGCCACGGGTGCTCCCAGAGCCAGGTGCCGGCCGTCCAGGCGGCGTCCCTGCCGAACCCGAGCTCGTCCCCCCACTGGAACGCCAGCCCCACCGCGCCGCCCGCCAGCGCGAACGGGGTGAGCAGGTAGGCCCCCGACAGCGGCCCGTACAGCAGCCACCGGCGCGGGACGGCGGTGATGACGCGCTCCTCCGGCTCGTGCGGCCGCTCCGGCACGGCGCCCGGCCCGGCGGGGTCGAGGGCGCCCTCGGGCACAGCGGTAGCCGTCCCGGAACCGGCGGCGTCCGGGCCGGGGTGCGCGTGGCGGGCGGCGGCGGCGCGGCGCAGGAGGACGGGCTTGAGGCGTTCGGCCTCGTGGCGGGTGACGCCGTCGAGCGTGGCCTCGCCGTCGCCGCCGCTCGCCCCCGTGTCGATCTTCAGCACGGACAGGCCGAGGAGCCGGTGCATGGGCGGGGTGGACACGTCGACGCCGCGCACCCGTTCGAGCGGGATCGTCCGCACCGACCGGCTGATCAGCGAGCGCTTGATCTCCAGCCGGTCGCCGATGATCTCGTACGTGAACGTGGCCCAGCGGACGACCGCGAACACCACGGTGCCGACCAGGCCCAGCGCAGCCCACAGGTAGGACCGGCCGGAGAAGCCGCCCACGACGAGCACGCCGACGAGCGGCACGAGCAGCGACGGCAGCATCCGGACCGGGTCGATGAGCAGCACCTTGGGGCTCAGCCTGAGCGGCACCCGGGGCGGCGGGAACGTACCGGGCCCCTCCGGCGGCGGGCCCGCGGGACCCTCCGGAAGGGACGGCGGCGGAGGGGGCGGCGGCGGGGCGCCGGTCACGTGGCGTCGTCCCTGAGCTGCTCGGCGCGGCGGGCGAGCTCTTCGGCGAGCCCGGCCGCCACCTGGTAGTCGAGCCCCTTGATCGTGGAGGACCCGGCGTGCGAGGCGGTGCGGATCTCCAGGGTCGCCAGCCCGAGCATCCGTTCCATCCACCCCTGTCCCTTGTCGACCGTCTGGATGCGACTGACCGGCACGAACACCCACTCCCGGGTCAGGAACCCCTGCCGGGCGTAGACGACATCTCCCGACAACTCCCACCGGTGCACCGCGTAGCGCACGAACGGCTCCGCCACCAGGAACGGCGTCGTCAGCACGCCCACGACGACCGGCAGCAGCCACGGCGCGCGGGCGAACCAGCCGGGCACCCACGACCAGCCGCTGCCGCCCACCCAGCCGCCCACGAGGATGGACCCGCCCACGAGCAGCACGAACCCGATCAGCGCCTCCAGCAGCCAGAGCCCGCGGGCTCTGGGCGAGACGCGGTTCGCCGGGTCGCGGAGCGGGCCAGTTGAGTTCACGACTCCAGCTTAGGGCTCGCGCCCATGTCAGCGATCTGTCAGCGGCCGGTGGAGCGTGTGGGCAAAGTGTCAGTGGCGTCGGGCAGGGTGATGCCCATGGGATACGCGATTGAAGCCGAAGGCCTGGTGAAGCACTACGGCGAGACCAAGGCGCTCGACGGCGTCGACCTCGCCGTGCCGGCCGGGCGGCTGCTCGGCGTGCTCGGGCCCAACGGCGCGGGCAAGACCACGGCCGTGCGCATCCTGGCGACCCTGCTGGTGCCCGACGCCGGGCGCGCTTCGGTGCTCGGTTACGACATCGGCCGCCAGGCGCACCAGGTCAGGTCGCTGATCGGCCTCACCGGGCAGTACGCCGCCGTCGACGAGATGCTCACCGGGGTGGAAAACCTGATCATGATCGGCCGGCTGCTCGGCCTGTCCCGGAGCGAGGCGCGGCGGGAGGCGACGGCGCTGCTGGAGCGGTTCGACCTGACCGAGGCCGGGGGGCGGGCCGCCAAGACGTTCTCGGGCGGCATGCGCAGGCGGCTCGACCTGGCCGCGAGCCTGGTGGGCCGGCCGAAGGTGCTGTTCCTCGACGAGCCCACCACCGGTCTCGACCCGCGCAGCCGCACCGAGTTGTGGGGCGTGGTGCGCGGCCTGATGGCCGACGGGGTGACCGTCCTGCTCACCACCCAGTATCTGGAGGAGGCCGACCAGCTCGCCGACGACATCGTGGTCTTCGACCATGGCAAGGTGATCGCGACCGGCACCTCCGACCAGCTCAAGGCCACCACCGGCGCCCAGGTGCTGGAGGTGCGGCCGATGGAGGAGCACCAGCTGGAGCTGGTGGCCAAGGTCGTCACCGACGTCGTGGAGGAGACCCCGGCGATCGCGGGCGGCAAGGTCACCGCCGCCGTGCGCGACCCGGCCGTGGTGCCCGCCGTCGTGCGCCGCCTCGACGACCTCGGCATCGTGGCCACCGAGCTGGCGCTGCGCAAGTCCAGCCTCGACGAGGTGTTCCTGGCGCTGACCGGGCACCGCGCCGAGGAGCCGGAGAAGACCGACGAGGAGACCTACGCATGACCGCGACCACCGCCTCCCTGCCCGCGCCGCCGAGGCGGGTGAGCCCCGGCGCCACGGTCAGCCAGACGATGACGCTGGCGTGGCGCAGCCTGGTGCAGATCAAGCACAACCCGTGGGAGCTGCTCGATCTCAGCATCCAGCCGATCATGTTCCTGCTGCTGTTCACGTACGTGTTCGGCGGCGCGATCTCCGGCTCGACGGGCGACTACCTGCAGTTCGCGCTGCCCGGCCTGCTCGTGCAGAACGCGCTGTTCTACACGCTGTCCACGGCGATCGGGCTCAACACCGACATCACCAAGGGCGTCTTCGACCGGCTGCGGAGCCTGCCGATCGCGCGCACCGCGCCGCTGGCCGGGCGGGTCATCGCCGACACGTTCAAGCAGGTGTGGGCGTTCGCGCTGCTGGTCGGGTTCGGGATGGCGCTCGGGTTCCGGGTGACGACCGGCGTGGCCGGGCTGCTGGGCGCGCTGGCGCTGCTGGTGATCGTGGCGCTGGCGATGTCGTGGATGTCGGTGCTGATCGGGCTCAAGGCGTCGAGCCCGGAGAAGGTGCAGATGGTGGCCTTCTCGGTGATGATGCCGCTGACGTTCACCAGCAGCGCGCTGGTGTCGCCCGACACGTTCCCGGGCTGGCTGAAGGCGTGGTCCGACGTCAACCCGGTGAGCCACCTGTCCGACGCGATCCGCGGGCTGATGATCGGCGGCGAGGTGGCCTCCCCGGCGCTGGTGTCGCTGCTCTGGTCGGCGGGTTTCGTGGTGGTGTTCGCGCCGCTGGCCATCAGGGTCTTCCGCACCCGCCTCTGACCGGCTCCCGCGAGCCCGGTTCCGGGTCTCGCGGATCAGACCCGCAGGGCGAGGGCGATGACGGCGTCCCGGTCCATCCGGCGGCCGCGCGCGAGGTGGCGGCCGAACTCCGCCGCCCCGAGCGCGGCTTCGGTGTCGCCGGTGATCCGTACATGGTCGAAGTCCACGACGGCGGCGATGCCCTTGACCGCCTCGGCCCCGCCCAGCAGCGCGGCGGCGTCCTCGGCCCGCCCGGCCGCGAGCGCGACGGCGGCGCAGGCGATGACCGCGATGCCGATAAGCTGCGCGTCGCCCGACTGCGCCGCCTGCTCCAGCCCGAGCGCCACCAGCCGCCGCGCCTCGGGAAGATCGCCTTCCTGTACGGACAGCAGGCCGCGGGAGGCGTTGACCGCCGAGACCATCTGGAGCGGCACCCCGCGCGCCCGCTCCATGATCTCCGCGGACCGCGCGAAGAGCTCGCGGGCGGTGGCCAGGTCGCCGTCCTGGCGGGCGAACTCGCCCCACGCGCCCACCACGCCCGCCTCGCCCACCTGGTCGCCGTTCTCCGTGACCAGCCGGACGACCTCGCGCAGCATCTCCTCCGCCTCCGCCCGGTGGCCCAGGTGGTTGAGCCCGAGCGCCAGCCTGGCCCGCATGTACGCGGTGTCGTCCTGGGCGCCCAGCTCGTCCATCACCCGCAGCGCCTCCCGCATGACGGCGATGCCCCGGGTGCTCTCGCCGCGCAGCAGGAGGACGTCCGACATGCCGGCCAGGGCGGTGCCGGCGCCCCAGCGGTCACCGGCCGCGCGGAAGCCGTCGAGCGCCGCCAGGTAGTCGCGCTCGCCCTCCTCGATGCGCCCGGCCGCGTAGTGGGCCAGCCCGCCGCACAACTGCCCCGCGGCCACCACCCACGGGTCCGGGTGGCGGGCCATCTCCGCCATGAGCTGCTCGGCCTCCGGCTGGGTGGCGCCGAACATCACGAACATCGGCCCCACCATCGCCACCAGCGGGTGGTACGGCGGCGGGCCCTTGAGCCTGCCGATCTCCGCCTGGGCCTCGCCCGCCTCCTCCCACGACAGCATCGTGCCGAGCCCGTTCAGCACGTACACGGCCAGGCCCAGGGCCCGCGCCGGTCCCGGCGCGCCGGGCGTGGCCTCCAGCACCTCGCGCGCCCTGAGCGCGCCCTCCAGCCGGTGGCCGCGCAGCCACCAGTACCAGCCCAGCGCCCCGACCAGCCGCAACGCCACCGCCGCCGCTCCCCCGCCGGACGCGGCGGCGCCGGCGCTGTCGGTGGCGGTGGCGGTCGCCCAGCGCAGGGCGGCCGTCAGGTTCTCGTGCTCCGCCGTCAGCTCGGCCAGCCGGTCGAGCTGCGCGCCGGTCCGCAGGCCCGGCTCGGCCGCCTCGGCCAGCTCCGTGAAGTGATGGGCGTGCCTGCGGCGCACGTCCTCCAGCTCGCCCGACTCGGCGAGGCGTTCGTGGGCGTACGCGCGGATCGTCTCCAGCATCCGATAGCGTCCGCCGTCGAACACCACGAGCGACTTGTCCACCAGCCGGGTGAGCGGCTCCAGCACGTCCCCGTACAGCCGCTCGATCGTCGCCAGCCCGGCGCCCCCGGCGAACACCGACAGCCTCCGCCCCAGCGCCCGCTCCTGCTCGTCCAGCAGGTTCCAGCTCCACTCCACCACCGCCCGCAGCGTCTGGTGGCGCGGCTGGGCCGTCCGGCTGCCGCTGCTGAGCAGCCGGAACTGGCCCACGCCGCCCAGCCGGGAGGCGATCTCCGAGGCGGACATCGACCGCAGCCGGGCGGCGGCCAGCTCGATCGCGAGCGGCATCCCGTCCAGCGCCCGGCAGATCGCCACGACCGCCTCGGTGTCCGCGCCCACCTCGTACCCGGGCCGCACGGCGGCGGCCCGCTCGGCGAACAGCCGCACGGCGGGGTACGCGCCGGCCTCGTCCGCGCCCGTCCCCGCCGGCGGCAGGCCCAGCGGCGGCAGCGTCCAGGTGACCTCGCCGGTGATGCCCAGCGGCTCCCGGCTCGTCGCCAGGATCCGCACCCCCGGGCAGTCGGCCAGCACCCGGTCCGCCACCCGGGCCGCCTGCTCCACCACGTGCTCGCAGTTGTCCAGCACGATCAGCAGCCGCTTGCCGCGCAGCGCCGCCACCAGCCGGTCCAGCGGCTCCGTCACGCCCAGCCCGGCCGCCTGCGGCAACGCGTCACGCACGTCCAGCGCGCTCGTGACGCTCTGCACCACGCCCGCCTCGTCCTGTACGGGCGCGAGCTCGGCCAGCCACACCCCGTCGGGCAGCCCCACTCTCCCGGCCACCTCCGTGGCCAGCCGCGTCTTCCCCGCCCCGCCTGGACCGATCAGCGTCACCAGCCGATGCCCGCCCACCAGCCCTGCGGTGTAGGCGAGATCCTGCTCCCGGCCCACGAAGCTCGTCAACCGCGCCCGCACGTTCCCCCGCTTGCCCCCCTCGTACTCGAACGCCCCCACCCCGCCGACCCGGGCCGATCCGCCCTCCCCCGCCCACACCCCCTCGGCACGGGCTGCGCCTCCTGGGCGGGGGGCACCACTGTGAGCAGCCGCCCCCTCCGCAAGGTGCGCGCCCTCGCCGGAGGGGTGTGGGCGGAGAGTGGGGCTGGAGGGGCGCGGGGCTGGAGGGGGTGGCTCGGTGCCGGGGGGACGGGCGGCTTCCGTTTGGAGGCTCTCGGGGTGGGGGGCTTCCGGGGCGGGGGGCTCTTCCGGGAGGTCCGGGATGCTCCCCCGGGTGTGCGTGGTTTCCGGGGTGGGGTGGGCGTCGCGGAGGAGGGTGAGGTGGAGGGAGGTGAGGGCGGGCGAGGGGTCGGCGCCGAGTTCGTCGCGGAAGGTGCGGCGGGCTTCCTCGTACGCGGCCAGGGCCTCGACGCGGCGGCCCGCGGCGTGGAGGGCGCGCATGCGCTGGGCGTGCAGGCGCTCGCGGAGGGGGTGGGCGGCGAGGAGGCCGGCGAGTTCGTCGAGCAGGCCGGCGGGCCGGCCGAGGAGCAGGTCGGCCTCGATACGGTCCTCGACGGCCGACAGGCGGCGGCTTTCCAGGTGGGCGGCGGGGCCGGCGGCGCAGCCGGGGAGGCCGGCGAGGACGGGGCCGCGCCACAGGGCGAGGGATTCGCGCAGGAGGGCGGCGGCGGTGCGGGGGTCGCCGGCGGCGAGGGCGGCGTGCCCTTGCCCGGCGAGGACGGTGAAGCGTCGCGCGTCCACCTGATCGGGATCCGCGATCAGCCGATACCCGGACGGATCGGCCACCACGAGCTGGCGTGCCCAGTTTTTTCCGAGCGCCGTGCGGAGCCTGGAGACGAGCGCCTGGAGGGCGTTGGCGACGGCGGCGGGTTCGCGGTCGTCCCAGATCCCGGCGACGAGGCGTTCGACTGGAACGGTCCGGCCGGCGTCGAGAACGAGCAGGCCAAGGAGGGTGCGCAGGCGCCGTCCCGCGATTTCGACGAGCTCGCCGTCTCGCCGGACCTCGAGCGGGCCGAGGACGGCGAAGGTGATGCTGGTGTCCCGCTCCATCCCTCGATTGTGGCGGATTTCGGGCCCTCCACCGGCCACCGACCCTGGCGAAACGGTCGGCGCACCGCCGAGACGCGCGTAGCATCATCCGGCATGGGGCTGCGTAACAGGGCTGGACGCGTGCGACGCATCGCCGTCATGGTGACAGCGGTGGCGAGCGCGTTCGCTTTGTCCGGGTGCGCCACCGTCTTCGGAAGGTCCGAAGCCAGCGACATCGCGCGGATCAACGTCTCCGGGCCTGATCTTCGCGAGGGCAAGCCGCTGCCTCGCCAGCACTCCTGCAAGGGCACCGCGGGGAGCCCGGCGTTGCGCTGGTCGAGCCGTCCGCTGCCCGACGCGAAGTCGATCGCGATCGTGGTGGACTCCCACACCCAGGCCGAGCCTGCCGTGCACTGGGTGATCTACAACATCCCGGCGACCACGACCGAGCTGGGGCCGGGGGCCTCGGAGAGCCCGCCGGAGGGCTCGGGTCAGGCGGTGGTCACCGGAGGGAAGACGGGCTATCAGCCCCCGTGCGACGACAAGGGCAGCTACCGTTTCAGTGTCTACACACTGAGCGGGAAGGTGGAGTCCGAGAAGGACGCTCCGCTTTCCACGATCTTGAAGGAGATCGCGGACAAGACCATTGCCCGCGGACGGCTCACGGCGGTCGACATTGAGTGACAGCCCGGAAGCAGTCGGTAGTACTGGTTACCAATTCTTCACTTAGGGTGTGACAACGCTCGTCGTAGTCCGCCAGAATCAGATCCAATTGTTAGGCGCTGGTGATCAAAGGGGGCAGATCGCGTCGATGGCCGCGCGATCTCACCGGTGCCACAGGGAGGCCATGGCTTTGAGGGTGGTGCAATGACCGCGGTTATCGTGAGCTTGGTCGCTGTCGTGCTCCTCGTGCTCGTCGTCGTGGCACTGGGCATGCGTTCCATGAACCGGCGGGAGAGCTCTCTCCCTCCCGAACGGCTGAAGGAGATGGCCGAGAAGGAGGAGAAGACGCACGCGCGGTCGACGGACGAGTTCGCCGCGCACGAGCCGCGGATGAGCAAGTTCAGCCCGGATTTCAGCCCGATCGACGAGCCGAAGCCCAAACCGGTGCGTACGGGTCAGCGTGGCAAGCGTGGCGTCGACGAGTGGGGCAACCCGCACTCCGACGACGAGGACGAGGAGTTCTGGGCCAACATCCGCAGCGACGCGGAGGAGGGCGGCTTCGGCGCGGGCGGCACGGTCGCGGCGCGCAAGGGCGCCTCCCGGCCGGTCGAGCGCGAGCGTCCCGCCGCCGACCGTCCTGCCGAGCGTCCCGCCGCCGCCGACCGTCCTACTGACCGGCCCGCTGACCGGCCCGCCGCCGAGCGGCCCGCCGGGCGCCCGGAGCGTCCTTCGCGCCGGGCCAAGCGCGAGCCCGTCGCCGCCGACCCCAACGCCGCCACCGTGCAGGCGCCGCTGCCGCAGCGGCCCGCCAAGGCCCCGGCTCCGGCCGCCGCCGCTTCGGGCCTGGCCGACCTGGTCGAGCCGGTGCAGCGGCCCGCCCGCTCCAGCGCCGACCTGGCCGACCAGCGCACGATGACGTTCGCGGCCCCGACGGCCGACGTGCTGTCCATCCTCGGCGCGGGCGCCCAGCCGGTGCCGCCGGCCCGCCCCGAGCCGACCGGCTCCTACCCGGGCAGCGGCTCCTTCCCCGCGGCGGGCTCCCCGTCGAGCGGTTCCTTCCCGGCCGCGGCCTCGCCGTCGAGCGGTTCGTTCCCCGCCACGAGCGCCGCCTCCACGGGCGCCTTCACCGCCGTGCCCGCCTCCCCCATCCACGGCGCCCCGACCAGCGACCCGTTCCCGGCCTACAACGGCGGCTCCGCCCAGGGCTCCACCGGCCCGCTCGACTCCCGATGGCCCGCCCCTCCCGGCGCCTCCTCCGGCATCTCCTCCCCGGGCACCACGTCCGGCTCCTGGGCGGCCTCTCCCGACATCCTCGACGACCCGGGCCCCGCCTCCACCCCGAGCGGCTCCTGGCCGGCCTTCGAGCCGCAGCAGCCGGCCTACCCCGCCTCCTACGAGGTGCGCGCCGGGTGGGCGGTGGCCGACGACTCCGACGCGCTGACCGGCCCGTCGCCCGTCACCGGCACCCCGACGGCGCCCGCCCGCGCGGTGTCGGCCTACGACGACGTGCTGTCTGCGCCGCCTCCGGCGCAGGTCCCCGGGCAGTCCTACGCGTACGAGACGGGCGACTTCACCAGCCCCGCGATGACCCAGCCGGGTCAGGCCGCGTGGCCGGAGCCGCCGGCGCCGGCCGCCGGGTGGCCGGGCTACGGCGCGCCCGAGCCGGGCGGCAGGCCCGCCCCGCGCCCGCGGCCGACTCCCGAGCAGGAGTTCCCCGACTACTACCGCTGACGTCCGGCGGCCGAGATCCCCGTCCTGGTTCCCAGGGCGGGGATCTCGCGCGTCCGGCCGGACCGTCCCGTCAGGACGGCCGGACCACCCGCCAGGGACGGCAGAACGTCCGTCGGGGATGGCAGGACCGTCCGCCAGGGACGCGGGACCGTCCGCCAGCGACGGCCGGAGCGTCCGTCGGGGAGCGGCGGACTGTCCCGTCAGGGAGCGGTTCCTCCCGGGCTCGAAGGCCGAGGGTTCGTGGCCCTTCGGTAAAACCCGGGGTGCACGTCTCACGCGCGGCCCCAGCGGCATTAGGGTTTTCGCATGTTCCGCGTCACGAAGAGTAGCGTCATGGCCACGCTCCGATACGACGTGCCCGCCTCGCTCGTGGTGTTCCTGGTCGCCGTGCCCCTTTCGCTGGGGATCGCGATGGCCTCGGGCGCCCCGTTCGCCGCCGGGCTGATCGCGGCCGTGGTCGGGGGGATCGTGGCCGGGGCGCTCGGCGGCTCGGCCGTGCAGGTGAGCGGCCCGGCGGCGGGCCTGTCGCTGGTGGTGGCGGACCTGGTCCACACCTACGGCTGGCGGGCCACCTGCATGATCACCCTGCTGGCGGGGGCGGTGCAGCTCGTGCTGGGGGTGTTCCGGGCGGCGCGGGCGGCGCTGGCGGTGTCCCCCGCGGTGATCCACGGCATGCTCGCGGGCGTCGGCGTGGTCATCGCGCTCGCGCAGCTCCACGTCGTGCTGGGCGGCAGCCCGCAGTATTCGGCGATGGCGAACCTGGTGGAGCTGCCCGGCCAGCTCGCCGAGCTGCACGGCCACAAGATCGCGGTCGGCCTGCTCATGATCACCGTGCTGGCGGTGTGGAGCAGGCTGCCGAAGCCGGTCAAGGCGGTGCCGGCGCCGCTGGCCGCGCTGGTGCTCGCCTCGCTGAGCGCGTGGGCGTTCGGCTGGGACGTGACGCGCATCGACCTGTCCGGCACGTTCACCGAGTGGTCGTTCCCGGTGCTGCCGCAGGGCGACTGGCACGTGATCGTGGCGGCCGTGCTGCTTCTGGCGCTGCTGGCCGGGGTGGAGTCGCTGCTGTGCTCGGTGGCGGTCGACAGCATGCACAAGGGCCCGCGCGGCGACCTGGACCAGGAGCTGACCGGTCAGGGCGTGGCCAACATGGTGGCGGGCGCGCTGGGCGGCCTGCCGCTCGCGGGCGTGATCGTGCGCAGCACCACGAACGTGAAGGCGGGCGCGCGCAGCCGGATGTCGGCGATCCTGCACGGCGTGTGGGTGCTGCTGTTCGCGCTGGGCTTCGGCTGGGCGATCCAGCTGATCCCGATGGAGGCGCTGGCGGCGCTGCTGGTGTTCATCGGCGTGCAGATGGTCAACCTGGGGCACGTGCGCAAGGTGCACGGCCACGGCGAGGTCCCGGTCTACATGGTGACGATGGCCGGTGTGGTGGTGCTGGGGCTGGCCGAGGGGGTGCTGTTCGGGCTGGCGCTGGCGGCGCTGCTGGCGCTGCGGCGGCTGACGTGGGTGACGGTCAGGACGCGGCAGGAGGCCGGCGGGCGGCACCACGCGACGATCTCGGGTTCGCTGACGTTCCTCGGGGTGCCGAGGCTCACCCAGGAGCTGCGCGCCATCCCCGCCGGTGCGTCGGTGGACCTCGACCTCAACATCGACTTCATGGACAACGCGGCGTTCGAGGCGATCCACTCCTGGCGGCTGGATCACGAGAGGTCGGGCGGCACCGTCGACATCGACGAGCTGCACGACGAGTGGTACACCCTGGCGGCCAGCGGCGCCCGCATGTACCCGGCCAAGACGCCGGCGCGCCCGCCGGACCGGTCGTGGCTGCCGTGGTCGCACCGGGGCCGCCGCAAGCCGCACCGGATGCTGCCGCTGCACCCGGCCGACTGCCGGCTCACGGTGGGGGCGCGGGAATATCACCGGCGTACGGCGCCGCTGGTGCGGCCGATCCTCAGCGAGCTGGCCGGCAAGCAGCAGCAGCCGACGCACTTGTTCATCACGTGCGCCGACTCGCGGATCATGCCGAGTCTGATCACGTCGAGCGGCCCCGGCGACCTGTTCACCGTGCGCAACATCGGCAACCTGGTGCCGCGCCGGGGCGCCGAGCCGAACGACGACTCGGTGAGCGCGGCGATCGAGTACGCGACGCAGGTGCTGGGCGTGCACACCATCACCGTGTGCGGGCATTCGGGCTGCGGGGCGATGGCCGGGCTGCTGAGCGGCGGGGTGAAGGCGGGCAGCCTGCCGGGAATGCGGCGCTGGCTGCGGCACGGCAACCACAGTCTGGCCAGGTTCATCGAGACGGAGGGCGACCGGCTCGACGGCGGCGCGCTGGACGTGCTGTGCCGGGTGAACGTCCAGCAGCAGCTGGAGAACCTGCGCACCTACCGCAAGGTGGACGAGCAGGTCAGGGCGGGGCGGCTGAAGCTGGTGGGCCTCTACTTCGACATCGGCTCGGCGCGGGTGCACATCCTGCCGCCGGCGCCGTCGTCGCTCACGGTCAAGAGCTGAATCACGTCATTCACGCGCGGGCCGGGTAGTAGGCGGCCCACGCCTCGTCGCCCATGCGCAGCATGCGCACGCCGATCCAGCCGAGTGCGACGACCGGCACGGTCCAGAAGATCACGGTGAGGGGCCCGTACGAGACCGTGAAGGAGCCCACGTAGCCGGCGGCGACCAGCGCCGGCGCCCACCAGCCGACGAACCCCGCCCGCCAGACCGCGGCGACGAGCACAGGCAGTCCGAGGAAGCCGAGGAACATCCACGGCAGCTGGAAGCCGAACGTGACGCCCGGCAGGCCGAGCATCTCGTCGAGGATGCGCTGCGCCTCCTCCGGCGGGTGCCGCTGGCCCAGCCACCATTCCACCGGGTCGCTGAGCAGCAGCCCGGACAGCGACAGGTAGCCGATCACCGTGCTCGCGCCCGCGACGTGGCCGAGCGTGACGGCTTTGCGCCGGGTGAGGTGGACCAGCCCGAACGCGGCCACGGCCATGAGCATCCAGCTCCAGTGGTAGAGCACGGACTGGGTCTGGGCGAGGGCCGGGTTGTCGCCGAAGCTGACCGCCTCGCGGTCGTCGCCCCACGTGCCGGGGTCGACGACGACGGCCACGGCCTGGAGCAGCGGCGCGACGATCAGCAGCAGGCCCGCCGAGACGCGCCTGAAGGTCACTTGGTCGTTGAGCATGCCGCGAACGTTAGGCAGCGCGGGCGCGGACGGTCGTCAGCCTGCGGGCGGATCGCCCCTCATCCGGGCGGCGGAGCGTTCACACGGCGGTGTAGCGGTCGCGGACCTGGCCCTGGAGGTGGCCCGGCGGGAGCCTGCGGCCGTAGGCGAGCAGCAGGAGGTCCTGGGCGGCGCCGCTGAGCGGGGTGCCGGCGCCGAAGGACCAGTCGAGGTCGGTGGCGCGCAGCTCGACGCCGGCCAGGTCGGCGCCGAAGAACCTGGTGGTCCTGGGGGTGACCTGGCCGAGGAGCACGCGCAGGCGCTCCTCGGGGACGGCGCGCTCCAGGCCGAGGGCGACGGTGATGTCGAGGCCGTGGACCACGTCGTGCCCGAGCGCCGCGGCCACGCCGCCGACGGGCGGCTTCCACGGGTGGTGCGCGTTGTCCCTGAGCGCCGCCGCGAGCTGCGCGGTGGACAGGGCGGCGGCGTCCTTGCGGGCGCACCGGTCGGTCATCCGGTTCAGATTTCCTCCGGCCTTGACGAGCTCCAGCGCCATCCTGGGCAGCGGGTAGCGGAAGCCGAGCGACATGTGGGCCGCGACCTCGCGCACCCGCCATCCGGCGCACAGCGTGGGCTCGTCCCACTGTCCGGGCGAGAGCCCGTCCAGCATGTCCGCCAGCTCCCGGCGTTCGGCCGCGATGGCCGCCCTGATGTCCATAGGTCCGTTCCCCCTGGTCGTCGACTCCTAACGAGATTACTGTAATAATCGGATTATGAGAATGACAAGGGCGGAGACGAAGGAGCGCAACCGGCGCGCCCTGCTCGACGCCGCGCGCCGGATCGTCGCCAGGGACGGTCACCGCGCCAAGCTGGAGGAGATCGCCGAACAGGCCGGGCTCACCACCGGGGCCGTCTACTCGCTGTTCGGCAGCAAGAACGGCCTGCTGGTCGCGCTGGCCACCGACTACCTCGACCCCGAGTACGAGGACCTGGCCCGCGCCTTCCCGCCCGACCTGGATCTCGCCGGGACGGTCGACGCCTTCGCCCGCCACCACCGCCGCCTGTGCGACGACTCCGAGGCGCGGGCGCGGCTCTCGTTCGAGCTCAGCCTCCAGGATCTCGGGCTGCGCGAGCCCGCCCTGCGCCCCAAGCTCGCCGAGGCCGTACGCCTCCAGGAGGAGCGCCTGGTGGCGCTGCTGGCCGGCAGGACGCACGACGGCGCCCGGATCACCGAGCGGCAGGCGCGGCGCCTGAAGACGGCACTGAGGGGGCTGCTGACGGGTCTGAGCCAGGGCGTCGTGCTCGGCCTGGCCGACACGGCCCCGGAGCCGTACTTCGCCGCCGCCGCCCGCGCCCTGCTCACCCCGGAGGTCCTGGGCCCGCCGTGAGCTCAGCCCTCGTAGCCGTCGTAGTCGCCCCAGCCGCCGGCCTCCATCAGCTCCCGCCAGGTGGGCCAGCGCTGCCCGGTCGCCTGGCGGACGAGCTCGCCGGGCATGGTGTACGGCGGCGCCTTCTGCGGCTTGGCGGCCGCCTGGCCCACGATCGCGTCGTGGAGCACGGCGGCGGCGTGCAGCCGGGGCAGCACGGCGTGGATCCGGTCGGCGTAACCCGGCGGCAGGGCCGGCCCGTCGGGCCCGAGGTCGTACCCGGACCCGGCCGCGACCAGGGCGATCTCCGGCCGCTTGCGTGCGGCGAGCTGCGGGTGCAGGTGCAGGGCGATCGCGTCCCAGACGACCTCGACCCGCTCCGGCGCGACGCCCTGCTCGGCGAGGAACCCGGCGGCCAGGTCGGCGCCGTCGAGGTCGAAGCGCTGGTCGCCGTCGCCGCGCTCGCTCAGCCCGGCGTCGTGCAGCACGCAGCCGAGCAGCAGCAGCTCGTCGTCGTAGTCCTGGCCGGGCCGCAGCCCCTGCTGCTCGCCGAGGAAGCGCCCGTAGAGGTAGGCGCGCATGCAGTGGTTGAAGATCGGGCGCGCCACCAGGTCGCGGGCGAAGCGGACGGCGTTCAGCGTCAGCCCGGTCCAGGGGAAGGTCAGGTTCCCGTACGTGTCGAGCACGTCAGCCTCCTTGGGGGTCGGTGCGCCGGATGTGCCGGAGCACGAGCAGGCCGCCGATGCCGGGGACCGCGGCGCGCCAGCGGGTGGCGGTCGAGGCCACGGCGGGCGACAGGATGGTGGTCACCAGGACGGTGAGGTAGGCCGAGCCGTGCAGCGGGCCGCCGAGCGACGTGATCGCGTCGTGGTGCACGGTGAAGACGTTGGTGAGGAGGACCACCAGGCTGGCGGCCTCGACGGCGGCGGCGATCCGGAGCGCGAGCAGCACGGTCACGCACCCCCGCCGGCGCCGGGGCGCACGATCATCATGACGACGACGGCGGCCCACAGCAGGTTGTAGACGCCGGCGAGCATGGACAGCGGGCGCAGCCGGTCGCGGTCGCCGGGGGTGGCGAGCGCGTCGCGCTGGCGGGGGTAGATCTGCAGGGCCAGCAGGATGCCGGCGGCGGCGGTGAGGATCATCGAGAGCGTGATCCAGATCTCGCCGCTGCGCCCCTGGGCGAAGGCGAGCACCAGCCCGGCGGCGGGCACCACGAGGCCCAGGAGGCTGTAGCCGCGGGTGATGCGGTGCAGCGCGACGGCCACGGCACGGCTGCGATCCTCCGGCGGCGGCGCCGGCGAGCCCGCACCCACCGCCACGGGCACGGCGACCGGCACATAGCGGGGGAACAGGCTGGTGGCGACCGCCGAGCCGCCGATGAACACGATGGCGGCCAGCACGTGCACGGACAGCAGGAAATCTTCCATGAGTTCTCCTCAGGGACCTTCAGGTTGCCTGAAACTTAGCAGACAACCTTCAGGGTCCCTGAAGGAGGGCCCGGAGTGATGGAGGAGAGGTCCTGAAGGAGGGCCCGGAGTGATGGAGGAGAGGCCCTGAAGGAGGGGCCGGAATGGCGGAGGGGAGGCCCTGAAGGAGGGGCCGGAGTGGCGGAGGGACCGTGCCGCCGGCGGAGGTGCCGGGGGTCAGGCCAGGCCGGAGAACGCGGCGCGTACGGCGTCGCCCACCTGCCGCTGGATCGGGTCGGCCGCGGGCCCGAACATCCGCTCGTCGACCTCCTGCACCGCCGCCCGCGCCGCCCGCAGCAGGCGGGCGCCGTCGGCGGTGAGCTCGATGGCGGAGGCGGACCCGGCGCGGGCCGTCGTGTCGCGCACCAGCCCGGCCCCGGCCAGCGCCTTGACCGCCCCGTGGACGCTCTGGACGGTGATGCCGGACATCCGGGCCAGGTCGCTGAACGACACCCCGGGCATGGCGGAGATGTGGCCGAGCAGCCCGAGCCTGCTGACGGTGAGGTCGAGCGGCGCGAGGGCGGCGTTGAGCTCGGTCTCGATCCGCCGCGCCAGGGTGAGCACCACGATGGAGGTGCTGCTCACGGGAGTCGCGGGGCGGGAGTCGTTCTCGGTGCTCACCCGTCCAGTCTCCCGCACCCCGCCCACGGCACCGGACGCCGGGAGACGAGCCGGCCTGTAGGCCGGGTTCTGTCCTCCGGCCCCGTGACCGGGGACGGAGGGGCGACCATCCATCTAGGGCCGCCGTTGCCGGCGGCCTCAAGCGGTCTACCCGCGCGCCTCGGGCGGGCAGCCCTCGGACGGCGCGCGCGGGCCGCTCCGGAGAGCGACCCTTCTTGACCTTGCTCCAGGTGGGGTTTACCGAGCCGCCCACGTCACCGTGGGCGCTGGTGGTCTCTTACACCACCGTTTCACCCTTACCGCCCGGAAAACCGGGAGGCGGTTTGCTTTCTGTGGCACTGTCCCGCGGGTCACCCCGGGTCGGCGTTACCGACCACCCTGCCCTGTGGAGCCCGGACCTTCCTCGGCGGGCCCGTGCGGGCCCGACGCGGCCGCCCGGCCGGCTCGTCTGTGGGTGAGGCTATCAGCTACAAGCCAACCGCAAGCAAATAGCAAGATCGAGGCGATGGGATGGACCCGTCACCGCCTGAGGGGGGCGGAGGCACCGGTGGTCGTGCCGGGTGTTCTGGCGGCGCCCGGCACGACCGGAACCGGTCAGCGCAGGTGGGACGTGTCGTTGAACGACTTCACCACGGCCTGGCCGTCGAGGTAGTGCTCGATGAGCGACAGGCAGGCCACGTCCAGGTGCATGCGGTAGAGGGCCGCGGGGGGCGCCGTGAGGGCCAGGCGCAGCAGGGTCTTGATCGGCGTCACGTGGGAGACCACCAGGACGGTACGGCCCTCGTAGGTCTCCATGAGCCGCCGCTGGGCGCGCTCGACGCGGTCGGCCACGGCGGTGAAGCTCTCGCCGCCGGGCGGCGGGGTGGCGGGGTCGGCGAGCCAGGCGGTGAGCTCGTCCGGCCAGCGGCGCCCCACCTCGGTGAACGTCAGCCCCTCCCAGGCGCCGAAGTCGACCTCCCGCAGGTCGTCGTCCACCTCGACGCTCAGGCCGGTGCGCCCGGCCACGGCCTCGGCCGTCTGGCGGGCGCGGGTGAGCGGGGAGCTCACGACGGCGTCGAGCCGGTACGGGTCGCGGGAGAGCCGGGCGGCGGCCGCCTCGGCCTGGGCGTGGCCGTTGGGCGTGAGCTCGGCGTCGCCGAGGCCGGAGAAGCGGCGCTCCACCGACAGCGGGGTCTCGCCGTGCCGGAGCAGGAGCAGGGAGGTGGCCACGCGGGTGGGCGGGGCCCAGCCGGTGCCCGGCGTGCTCTCCTGGGCGGCCACGGAGGCGGCCACGGAGGCGGCGGGGGCGGACAGGTCGAGCAGGTCGGTCTGCTCCACCAGCGGCGGGCGGTGGTCGCTGCCCGCCGGCGGCGGGCGGTCGCCGCCGTCCACCCGGGGCGGGCGGTCGCCGGTCGCCGGTGGGGCGGTGGCGCCCGCGGTGGAGCCGCCCGCGGACCAGGCCAGGCCCTTGGCGGCGGCGTCCATGGCCTCGTTGGCCAGCCGGTCGGCGTGGGCGTTGTGGGCGCGCGGGATCCACGTCCACTCGGTGATCCGCAGCCGCCGGGCCAGCTTGCCCGCCTCGAGCGCCAGCGGGCGCAGGCCCTCGTTCTTGATCTTCCAGCGGCCGGCCATCTGCTCGATGACGAGCTTGGAGTCCATCCGGACCGCCACCCGCGCCCCGTCGCCGGCCAGCGACAGCACGGTCCGCAGGCCGGCGATGAGGCCCCGGTACTCGGCCACGTTGTTGGTCGTGACGCCGATCGCCTCGGCCGCCTCGGCCAGCACCTGGCCGTCGGCGGCGTCCTTGACGACGGCGCCGTAACCGGCGGGGCCCGGGTTGCCGCGCGAGCCGCCGTCGGCCTCGATGAGGTAGGAGGTCACAGGCCCGACTCTGGGGTGCGGACGAGGATCCGGCGGCACTCGTCGCAGCGCAGCACCTCGTCGTGCGGGGCGGACTTGATGCGGTTCATCTCGGCGATGGACAGCGCCACCTTGCATCCCTGGCAGCGGCCGCCGTGCAGCATGGCGGCGCCGACGCCGTACTGGGCCTTGAGCTTGTCGTAGAGGGCCAGCAGGTCGGCGGGGATCTCGCCGGAGAGGGCGTCGCGGCGGCCCTGCACCTCGTCGGTCTCCTTGCCGATGTCGCCGAGCGCGGCGTCGCGGCCGGCCTCGGCGGCGGTCAGGCCGGCGGCCACCTCGTCACGCTGGGCCACCAGGTCGCGGACGCGGGCGTCGGCGGCCTCGCGGCGCTCCATGATCTCCAGCACGACCTCCTCCAGGTCGCTCTGGCGGCGCTGCAGCGAGGCGATCTCCGACTGCAGGCTCGCCAGGTCGCGCGGGGAGGTGACGGCGCCGGAGTCGAGGCGCTTCTGGTCGCGGTCGGCGCGGGCGCGGACGGTGTCGACGTCGCTCTCGGCCTTGGCCTGCTCGCGCGCCAGGTCGCCCGCCTCGGTCTCGGCCTCGATCACCTCGGTGGCGAGCTTGGCGAACCGCTTGGACCGCTCGTCGATCTCGGCCAGCTCCGGCAGGGTGCGGCGGCGGTGGGCCAGCCGGTCGAGCTGGGAGTCGAGCGCGGCCAGATCGAGAAGTCTCTTCTGGGCCTCGGGGGCTGCTTTCATGATCAATATCCTCGTGTCCAAGCATCGGTGACCGCGGCGGAGACGCGCGTCTCAACGTTAACGCCACCGGCGGCCAGGATGGACGCGGCGCCGTCGAGCCACGGCCATTCGGTGGCCCAGTGGGCGGCGTCGATCAGCGCGGGCCCGCCCGCCTCCATGAACTCGCTGGCGGGGTGGTGGCGGAGGTCGGCGGTGAGGAACACGTCCGCCCCGGCGGCGCGCGCGTCGGCCAGCAGCGAGTCGCCCGCTCCCCCGCTGACGGCGACCCGCGAGACGGGGCGGCTCACGTCGCCGGCGACGCGGATGCCCCACGAGGTGGCGGGCAGCCCGGCGGCGGCGCGGGCGGCGAAGTCGCCGAGCGTGGTCTCCTCCGGCAGGTCGCCGACGCGGCCGAGCCCGCACGCGGGGTCGTCGGGCAGCGGCCGCAGCGGCGTCAGGCCGCCGGTGAGGCCGACGGCGCGGGCCAGCGCGTCGGAGACGCCCGGGTTGGCCACGTCGGCGTTGGTATGGGCGGTGTAGAGGGCGATGTCGTGCTTGATCAGGGTGTGGATCAGCCGGCCCTTGGGGGTGGTCGCGGCGACGCTGGTGGTGCCGCGCAGATAGAGGGGGTGGTGGGTGACGATCAGGTCGGCGCCCCACTCCAGCGCCTCGTCGGCGACGGCGGCGACCGGGTCGACCGCGAACAGCACCCGCCCCACCGGCTGGGCGGGATCGCCGCAGACCAGGCCCACGGCGTCCCAGGACTCGGCCCGGGCGGGCGGGTAGGCCGCCTCGATCACGTCGATCACGTCAGTCAGCGTCACAGCAGCCACCTGGGAAGACTATCGGGATCTACGGCCGAACGAGGAGCGCGGGGCTGGGCGCGGCATCCCTTCGGGCGTAATGTAAGTGAATCCTGACTCGGGCGGAGGGCGCATGACACCGAAGGTCGCGATCATCGGGGCGGGGTTCGGCGGGCTGTGCATGGCGATCCGGCTGGAGAAGGCCGGGATCGGCTCCTACACGGTGTTCGAGAAGGCGGGCGCGCTCGGCGGCACGTGGCGCGACAACAGCTATCCGGGGGCGGGCTGCGACATCCCGTCGCACCTGTACTCGTACTCGTTCGAGAAGTACGCGAGCTGGACCCGCAGATACCCGGAACAGCCCGAGATCCTGGCCTACTTAGAACACTGCGCCGACAAGTACGACGTCAGGCGGAAAATCAGGTTCAACGCCGAGGTCACCGACGCCGCCTTCGACGGCTCCCGCTGGCAGGTCACCGCCGGGGGCGAGAGCGAGGCGTTCGACGTCGTCGTGATGAGCGTCGGCCAGCTCAACCGCCCCCGGCTGCCCGAGATCCCCGGCATGGACGACTTCGAGGGCGCCGCCTTCCACTCCGCCCGCTGGGACCACGGCCACGACCTGACCGGCAGGCGGGTCGCGGTGATCGGCAGCGGCTCGTCGGCGGCGCAGCTCATCCCCCGGGTGGCCGAGCGCGCCGAGCGGCTGACCGTGTTCCAGCGCACGCCCAACTGGGTGATCCCCAAGCCCGACGCCGAGTTCGGCACGGCGGCCAGGCTGGCGTTCCGGTTCGTGCCGGGGCTCCAGCGCGCCTACCGGGAGTGGATCTTCCGCTACGCCGAGGCCGCACTCTACCCCGCGCTCGCCGGGGGCTGGAGCCGCGACCTGCTGCGCAAGCGGGCCCTGGGCCATCTACGTGACCAGGTGCCCGACCCGGAGCTGCGCGCCAAGCTCACGCCCGATCACCCGCCCGGCTGCAAGCGGGTGATCATCGACAGCGCGTTCTACCCGGCGCTGTGCCGCGCCGGCGTGGAGGTGGTGACCGACCCGATCTCCCGCATCACGCCCAAGGGCGTCGAGACGGCCACCACCGCGTACGAGGCCGACACGATCGTCTTCGCGACCGGTTTCCGCGCCACCGAGTTCCTGGCGCCGATCCGGGTGACGGGCCGGGCCGGGCGCGACCTGGCCGAGCAGTGGGCCGGCGGCCCGGAGGCGTACCTGGGCATCTCGGTGCCGCACTTCCCGAACCTGTTCCTGCTGTACGGGCCCCACACGAACCTGGGGCACAACTCGATCGTGTTCATGCTCGAATGCCAGGTGGCGCACGTCATGGCGTGCCTGCCGCACCTGTCGGGCGGGCGGCGGCTGGAGGTGCGGCCGGAGGCGATGGCGGCCTGGCGCGCCCAGCTCGACGCGGCGATGGCCCGCATGGTGTGGAGTGATGGCTGCCGGAGCTGGTACAAGAACGCCGAGGGCCGCGTCACCAACAACTGGCCGGGTCCGGCACCGCTCTACCGCCGCCTGACGGCCCGGCCGCCGCGCCCGGCCTACCGGCAGGTGTGAGCGTCCAACGCGCGCCGCGATTTCCGTACGATGCCACATGGCACCGGCATGGCCGGGGCGGTAGCGTCCCTCGCATGACGACCTCCCTGCATCAGCGCGCGCTCGTCGCGGACACCCACAACGACCTGCTCATGGCCGTCTCGGCGCGCCCGCCGGAGCGGTGGGCGGGCTTCTTCCGCGAGCGCTGGCTGCCGCAGCTCGTCGCGGGCGGCGTGAACCTCCAGGTGCTGCCCGTCTTCATCGACGACCAGTACCGGCCGGAGGGCGCGCTGCGCCAGACGCTGCGCATGATCGAGTGCGCCCACGTGATCGCCGAGGGCAACCCGGAGCACGTCCGGCTCTGCCGTGACGCGGCGGAGATCGACGCCGCGCTCGACGCCGGCCTGATCGCCCTCGTGCTGGCGCTGGAGAGCATGCCGGGCCTGGACGCGAGCGTGGAGCTGATCTCCACGGTGCGCCGGCTGGGCGTGCGGGTGGCCTCGATCGCGCACTGGGGCCGCACCCCGCTGGCCGACGGCAGCGGCGAGGACGCCACCTGCAGCGGGCTCACCTCGCACGGCGTGGCGGCGCTGCGCGAGATGGAGCGGCTCGGCGTCGTCTTCGACGTCTCCCACCTGGGCGCCTCCGGCGTCGCGCACGTGCTGGAGCTGACCACCAAGCCGCTCATCGCGACGCACTCCTCGGCCCGCGCGCTGCGCGACCACCACCGCAACCTCACCGACGAGCAGCTGCGCGCCGTGGCGGCCACGGGCGGCGTGGTGTGCGTGAACTTCTTCGCGCCGTTCCTCACCGAGCGCGAGCACGAGGCGACCCTCGACCACCTGCTCGACCACATCGAGCACGTCGCCTCGGTGGCCGGGATCGACCACGTCGGCCTGGGCCCCGACTTCATCCGCGAGGTGATGGACGACCTGACCCCGCCCTGCTGTGAGGACCTGCAGCTCAGGGGCGTCGACACGCGGGCGGCCATCCCCGGCCTGGAGGGGCCGTCGGGGCTGCCGATGGTCACCGAGGGCCTGCTCGGGCGCGGCGTGCCGGAGAAGGACGTGCTGAAGATCCTCGGCGGCAACGTGCACCGGCTCTTCGCCGAGCTGCTCGTGTGACAGGCGGGCGCGAGCACGGGTACGACCAGGGTGTGACCAGTGAGGGTGTGACCGACCTGACCGGCGAGGACCTGGCGGCCGGGGCCGCCGCGCGGAGCGGGGTGGCGATCCGCGAGCTGCACGCGATGGCCGAGTTCCGGCAGGCGCTGCGGCTGTTCGACGACATCTGGCATCCCGACCCGGGCAACGTGCCGGTGCCGCTGGAGCTGATGATCGCCTTCGCGCACGCGGGCGGCTACGTGGCGGGCGCCTACGAGGACGACGTGCTCGTGGGCGCGTCGGTCGGCTTCCTGGCGGCCGGCCGCGCCCTGCACTCGCACGTCACCGGCGCGCTGGTCGGGCGCGGCGTCGGCTACGCGCTCAAGCTGCACCAGCGCGCCTGGTGCCTGCGGCGCGGGCTGGACCGCATCACCTGGACGTTCGATCCGCTGGTGCGCAGGAACGCCCGGTTCAACCTGGCCAAGCTGGGCGCGCGGCCCGAGGCGTACCTGGAGAGCTTCTACGGCGCGATGGCCGACGCGATCAACGAGGGCGACGACTCCGACCGGCTGCTGGCGGTGTGGCACCTGACCGGGCCGCCGGGCGGCGGCCGGGCCGCGCCCGGGGCGGCGCGGCTGCTGGACGCGGTGGGCGAGCGGCCGGTCGTCACCGACGCGGACGGGCCGGTGGTGCTGGTGGCCACGCCGGACGACGTGGAGACGCTGCGCCGCGCCGACCCGGGCGCGGCCCGGGAGTGGCGGCTGGCGACGCGCCGGGTGCTCGGCGGGCTGCTCGCCGGGGGCGCCCGCGTCACCGGGTTCACCGACGACGGGGATTACGTGGTCGAGCGGGGGTAACAAGCTGTCGAAAGCCGCGTAAAGCGCGGCGATCAGGACTGCAGCAAGGAGCTCCGCATGACGGACTTCACCCCCACCGTGCCCACGCGGGTCCTGCCTCCCGTCACCGTCCGCGACCTTCCCGAACCGCCCCGCTCGACCTGGCGCGTCATCGGCCCCGGCCTGGTCGGCGCCGGAGTCGGGCTGGCCTCCGGCGAGTTCATCCTCTGGCCGTACATCGCCTCCCAGGTCGGCCTGATCTTCCTGTGGGGGGCGGCGATCGGCATCATCACGCAGTGGTTCCTCAACATGGAGATCGAGCGCTACACGCTGGCCACCGGCGAGACGGCGCTCACCGGGTTCAGCCGGATGTGGCGGCACTGGGGCCTGGTGTTCGTGCTCATGACGCTCTGCGCGAACCTGTGGCCCGGCTGGGTCACCACGTCGGCGACGATGGTGACGTACCTGACCGGCACCGGCGCGGAGAGCGTGCGCTGGATCGCGGTCGGCATGCTGGCGGTGATCGCGCTCGGGCTGACGCTCGCGCCGGTGATCTACACCGCGCTGGAGCGGGTGATCTTCGTGAAGATCGCGCTGGTCGCCACGCTGATCGTCGTCGCGATCCTGTTCGCGATCAACGCCGAGAGCTGGGTCGAGCTCGGCCGCGGCCTGACGGTGAACGCCGGCTTCCCCGCCGACGACCTGGGGTTCGCGCTGGTGATGGGCGCCATCGCCTACGCCGGCGCGGGCGGCGGCCAGAACCTGTGCCAGAGCAACTGGATCCGCGACAAGGGCTTCGGCATGGGCGCGTACGTGCCCCGCCTGGTCAGCCCGGTCACCGGGCAGGAGGAGGCGGCCTCGTCCACCGGCTACCAGTTCGCGCCGACGAAGGCGAACCTGGAGCGCTGGCGGCAGTGGTGGCGTTTCGCCAACGTGGAGCAGGGCGCCACGTTCGCGCTGGTGTCGTTCCTGACGATCGCGTTCATGTCGATGCTGGCCTACTCGACGGTGTTCGGCCGGGAGGGGCTGGCCAACAGCATCGACTTCCTGCGGATCGAGGGCCAGGTGCTGCAGGAGGTCGTCGGGCCCTGGTTCGGCGTGCTGTTCTGGCTGATCGGCGCGCTGGCGCTGTTCGCCTCGGCGATGGGCATCGTCGACTACACCTCGCGGCTGGCCTCCGACACGATCAAGACCGTCTACCTGCGCGAGCGGGCCGTGTCGGTGAACCGCGTCTACTTCTACGTCGTGTGGGCGATGGCGCTGGCCGGCGCCGCGATCCTCCTCCTGGGCTTCGACCAGCCGCTCATCCTGCTGGTGGTGTCGGGCAGCGTCGCGGCCGTGATGATGTTCGTCTACTCGATCCTGCTCATCGTGCTGAACCGGGGCGCGCTGCCCGACGCCATCAAGGTGCGCTCCTACCGGCTCGGCGCGCTGGTCTGGTCGGTGGCCTTCTTCGGCGGGCTGACCGTGCTGACGCTGATCGAGCAGGGACGCAAGCTGTTCGGCGGCTGACGCGGAAGCGCTCCTTCCGCGATCGGCGGCAGACTGGTCGGCATGCTGGAAACCTCGGCCCGCCTGCTCAAGCTGCTGTCGCTGCTCCAGGCGCACAGGGAGTGGACCGGCCCCGAGCTGTCACGGCGGCTCGGGGTCTCCACCAGGACCATCCGCAACGACGTGGAGCGGCTGCGCACGCTCGGCTACCCGGTGCACGCCACCCCGGGCGTGTCCGGCGGCTACCGGCTCGGCGCGGGCGCCGCGCTGCCCCCGCTGCTGCTCGACGACGAGGAGGCGGTGGCCGTGGCCGTCGGGCTCGGCCGGGCGGCGGGCGGCGGCGTCGAGGGCATCGAGGAGTCGTCGGTGCGGGCGCTGGCCAAGCTGGAGCAGGTGCTGCCGTCGCGGCTGCGGCACCGGGTCAGCGCGCTGAACTCCTACACCGTGCAGATCCCCGGCGCCGCCCCGTCGGTGCCGCCCGGCGTGCTGACCACGATCGCGAACGCGGCCCGCGACCGCGAACGGCTCCGCTTCGGCTACACCGGGCACGACGGCGCCGAGAGCGAGCGCGACGCGGAGCCGTACCGGCTGGTGCACCGCCGGGGCCGCTGGTACCTGCTCGGCTACGACGTGGGCCGCGACGGCTGGCGGACCTACCGGGTGGACCGGCTCACGCCGCGCACGCCGGGCGGGCCCCGGTTCACGCCGCGCGAGCTGCCGGAGGACGGCGACGTGGCCGCGTTCGTGGAACGGGCCGTCAGCACGGCGATGTGGCGCCACCGGGGCACGGTGCTGGTGCACGCCCCCGCCGAGCGGGTGCGGGAGCTGGGCGCGACCGCCGGGCTGGACGTGGAGCCGGTCGACGACGCCACCTGCCTGCTCCGGCTGGGCGGCGACGACCTGACGGGGATGGCCGTCTGGGTGGGCTTCCTCGGCCTGGACTTCGAGGTGCTGGACCCGCCGGAGCTGGCGGAGGTCGTACGGGAGCTGTCAGAGCGCTACCGGCGCGCGGTCAGCGGGCGGTAGGACGGCGGTCAGCCCCCGCGCGCATCGTGAGGTCATGACAATCACGCAGATCGCGGGCGGCAGGGGCGACTTCCAGACCGTGCACCACCTGACCGTCGGCGGTTCCCAGGAGGAGATCGGCAGGCGGCTCACCGAGGAGGCGCGGCGGCTCGGCTGGCAGCCGCAGCGGATCGACCCGGTGGTGAGCCGGGCCCGCCGCACCTGGTTCGAGCGGCACTGGCCGCAGCATCACGCCCGCATGGACGGCGCGGCGCAGGCGCTCGGCCTCGACCCCGAGCAGGACGAGCTGGCGCTGGACGGCCTGAGCGTGATCCCGGGCGGGTCGGGCTGCTCGGCGCTGTGGTGCCCGCCGTCGGCGGCCCCCGACGGGCACGGCAGGGCGGGCCGCAACTACGACTTCTTCACGCTGACGACCAGCGAGTTCATGGGCCGGGACAGCACGCCAGGCGAGCTGCCGATCGCCTCGCGCCCGTACGTGATCACCACGGTGCCGGACGAGGGCCTGGCCTCGACCGTGATCACGATGAACGAGCTGGACGGCTGCATGGACGGCATCAACGAGGCCGGGCTGGCGGTGATGCTGCTCATCGCCGACATCGAGCACACGACGCCGCCGGAGACGGCCGACCCGCAGGTCGGGCTCGGCAGCGTGCAGCTCCCCCGGTTCCTCGTCGACACCTGCGAGAACGTCGAGCAGGCCAAGCAGGCGCTGCTCGGCGCCAAGCACTACGACCACGGCGCCCCGCTGCACTACCTGGTCGCCGACGCGCGCGGCGGCGCGTTCGTGTGGGAGCGCGGCCGGGACGGCACCGAGCACGTGATCGAGGTCGGCGACGGGCCGCTGTGCGTCACCAACCATTTGCTGCACCGCAACCCCGACCCGATGAACCTGCCGCAGGACGGCGAGGCGAGCTTCGGCACGTACGGCAGGCTGCGCACGCTGTACGAGCGGAGCAAGGGCGTGCTCATGTCGCCGGACGACCTGCGCGCGAGCCTGGCCTCGGTGGCCGTGCCTGCGGGCACGGAGGGGCCCTGGCGCACGATCTGGACCACCGTGTTCGACACGCACGACCGCACCCTGTCGACCCGCTTCTACCTGGGCGACGAGGCCGGCTACAGCGAGGAGCTGGTGTTCACTCCCCGTCCAGGTAGGACTGCCTGACCTTCGAGCGTGACAGCTTGCCCGTGGGCGTGCGCGGCAGGCTGTCGCGGTAGGCGATCACCTTCGGGTGCTTGAACCTGGCGATGCGCGGGCCGCAGTGCTCCAGCAGCTCGGCGGTGAGCCCGGGGCCCGGCGTGACCCCTTCGGCGGGCTCGACGAGGGCGACCACGTTGTGGCCCCACTCCTCGTCGGGGACGCCGATGACGGCCACGTCGGCCACCGCCGGATGCTCCAGCAGCGCGGCCTCGATCTCGGCCGGGTAGATGTTGACCCCGCCCGACACGATGAGGTCGGTCCGCCGGTCGCACAGGAACAGGAAGCCGTCCTTGTCCAGGTAGCCGACGTCGCCCGGGGTGTACCAGTCGCCGCGCATGCTGGCGGCGGTCTTGGCCGGGTCCTTGCGGTACTCGAACGAGCCGAGGCTCGACCTGACGTAGACGAGGCCGGGCTCGCCGGGCGGCAGCTCGTTCCCGTCGTCGTCGAGGACGCGCGCCTCGAACGTGGGCGCGGGCCTGCCGACGGTGCCGGGCCTGGCCAGCCAGTCGTGCGGCTTGACGGCGAAGGCGATCGCCGACTCGGTGGAGCCGTAGTACTCGTAGAGCACCGGCCCCCACCAGTCCATGATCTGCTGCTTGACCGCGACGGGGCAGGCGGCGGCGGTGTGGATGACCTGCTGGAGGCTGGACACGTCGTAGCGGTCGCGGACCTCCTGCGGCAGTTGCAGCATCCGGTGGAACATCGTGGGCACCATCATCGCGTTCGTCACCCGGTGCCGCCCGATCAGCTCCAGCACGGTCTGCGGCCCGAACTTCGGCGCGATCACCACCGTGTGCCCGAGGTGCAGCGCGAACTGCGTGTGGGCGCACGGCGCGGAGTGGTACATCGGCGAGGTCACCAGGTGGACGCCGTCGCCCGGCCGCAGGTCGACGACCTCGCCGAGGAACCACGTGTAGAGCGGCACGACGGCCTCGGGCTCGGCGCCGGACAGGGGGCGCTGCACGCCCTTGGGGAAGCCGGTGGTGCCGGAGGTGTACCACATGACCGCCCCGGCCGCCCGCTCGCCGGGCGCGCCCGAGGGCTGCCCTGCGGCCAGCCCCGCCGTCCCCTCCTCCGCCGTCACGACCAGCCTGGCGTCGCAGTCCCCGACGATGTACGCGATCTCCGCCTCGGTCAGATGCCAGTTGACCGGCACGTAGTAGAGGCCGATCTGCCCGGTCGCCATCAGCATGACGACGGCGTCCAGGCCGTTGGGCAGCACGCCCGCCACCACGTCGCCGCCGCCGAGGCCGCGCTCGCGCAGCCCGTGGGACACCTGGTTGACCAGGGCGAGCAGCTCCCCGTAGGTGGTGCGGGCGCCGTCGGGGCCGATGACGGCGAGCCGGGCGGGGTCGGCCTGGGCGATGGCGTAGAAGCCGGGCAGGGCGCTGACGTCCATCACAGCTCCAGCAGGCGGGCGAGCCTGGCCCGGTGCTCGCGCGGCGGCCCCAGCAGCACCTCGTCCGTCTTGGCGCGCTTGTAGTACAGGTGCGCGTCGTGCTCCCAGGTGTAGCCGATGCCGCCGTGCAGCAGCAGGTGGTCGCGGGCCACCTCGAAGCAGGCGCGGCCCACGTACGCCTGGGCGAGCGCGGCGGCCTCCGGCAGCTCGCCGGGCGACTCGTCGGCGGCCCAGGCGGCGTAGCGGACGATCGACTCGGCCTGCTCCAGCTTGCCGTGCATGTCGGCGAGCTTGTGCTTGACGCCCTGGTAGGAGCCGATGTAGCGGCCGAAGGCGACCCGCGCCTTGGCGTAGGCGACGATGGCGTCGAGCGCGGCGCGCATCACGCCGAGCTGCTCGGCGGCCAGCGCGACGGCCAGCCGGTCGGCGACGCCGGCGGCGTCCGGAAGGGGGCCGAGCACCCGGGCGGCGGCCGCCGTGAGCTCGACGCGGGCCTGGCCGCGCGTGAGGTCGAGGGTCTCCAGCGGCGTCCGCGTGACGCCCGGCCCGTCGAGTGTGACGGCCGTCAGGACGGCGCCCCCGTCCGTCGTCGCGGGCACCAGCAGCACGTCCGCGTCCATGCCGGACAGCACCTGCGGCAGCGTGCCGGTGAGCTCGCCGTCGCGCAGCGGGATCGCGGTCCCGGGCAGGACGAGGGCGGCGGCGATCCGGCCTTCGGCGATGCCGGTCAGCAGCTCCTTGTCGGGCGTGCCGGCCAGCACGATCGCGGCGAACGTCGTGGCCAGGAACGGGCCGGGCAGCAGCGCCGCGCCCGTCTCCTCCAGGGCGACGGCCAGGTCGGCGAACCCGGCGCCGGCGCCGCCGTACTCCTCGCCGACGATCAGGCCCGCCAGGCCGAGCTCGCCGTTGAGCCGCGCGTAGACGGCGGGGTCGTAGCCCTCGCGGGCCTTGGGCAGCGGCGAGGCGGCGGCCAGGAACGCGCGGACGGCGGCGCGCAGCTCCTGCTGCTCCTGGCTGAGTACGAGCTTCACGCCTGCGTCCCCACCTTCAGGTCCTTGAACGGCACGGTCTTGTCCACCCGGGGCTCCGGCGGCAGGCCGAGCACCCGGTCGCCGACGATGTTGCGCATGATCTCGTTGGTGCCGCCGCCGAGCGCCATGCCGGGGGCGGCGGCGAGCGTGAAGCCGAGCGGGTGGTCGCCGACGACCGACTCGGGGCCGGTCAGGCGGGTGGCCAGGTCGGCCTGGAACAGGTAGAGCTCGGCCAGCAGCAGCTTGGCGGCGCTGCCCCGGGCGCCGGGGAACTGCCCGGCGCTGGTCTCCTGGGCCAGCCGCTGGTTGAACAGCGCCAGCGCGCGGGTGCGGATGTGCAGCTCGACGAGCTCGTCGCGGACCAGCGGGTCGCTGGTGTCGAGGGTGCGGCGCAGCGCCTCCAGCGAGGCGGGGTTGTCACGCTGACCGCTCATGCCGACGCCGGCGGAGATCGACAGCCGCTCGTGCAGCAGGGTCGTGACGGCGACGCTCCAGCCGTCGTTCACCTCGCCGATGCGGTGCTCGTCGGGGATGTGCACGTCGTCGAAGAAGATCTCGTTGAAGTTGGCGCGGCCGCTCATGTCGCGCAGCGGCCGCACGGTGACGCCCGGGTGGCGCATGTCCACCACGAACATCGTCAGGCCCCGGTGCTTGGGCACGTCCACGTCGGTGCGGGCGAGCAGCAGCCCCCAGTCGGCGTGCTGGGCGACCGACGTCCACACCTTCTGCCCGTTGACCACCCAGCCGGCGCCGTCGCGCACGGCCCGTGTCTGGAGGGCGGCCACGTCGCTGCCGGCGCCCGGCTCGGAGAAGAGCTGGCACCAGATCTCCTCGCCGCGCAGCAGCGGGCGCAGGAAGCGCTCGCGCTGCTCGTCGGTGCCCCGGTCGACGATCGTCGGGCCGGTCATGCCCAGGCCGATCGAGAAGACGTAGGTGGGCAGCGTGTAGTCCTTGGCCTCGGCGGCGAACGCCCGCTCCTCCGCCTGGGTCAGGCCCTGGCCGCCCCACCGCTCCGGCCACGTGATGCCGGAGTAGCCGGCGTCGTGCAGCCGGGCCATGAAGTCCTTCGCCCGGGCGATCGGGTCGCCGCCGGGTTCGTCGTCCGATGGTGCGTTCTCCCGCAGCCAGTCCCTGGCCGCACGCCGGTAATCAGCGAGATTCACATCGACTCCTCGGCAATCAGTGCTCACTTACTCTAACCAGCGCGCGGCGGGGCGTACAGAGCATTGATCTGGAGGTGTTTTAGGGGGATTTGTCGTTGAATCTCCGCTAATTAGCATTGCCGTGACCTAATGTGATCACCTGATTACCGGAGGGGGAGGTGTGATCACGCGGATCGGCGGCTCCATGCGCAGCCGGCTGGCACTGTTCGCCAGCTTGGCCATGGCGCTGATCTGCGTCGTGGTCAACTCCTTCGTGCTGTACGCGCTCTACAACGCGACCGTCGAGTACAAGCGCGTCGAGGTCGTCGACTACGCGCTGCACGTCGTCCACATGATCAAGCGGAACCGGCTGCCCGACAGGATCAGCTCCGGGATGGACGGCGTCCAGGTCGTCGACGCCTCCGGCCGGGTGATCGCCGCCGGCGAGCACCTCACCGGGGCGCCGCGCATCAGCCACCTGTCGCCGCACGCCAACAGCGTCAACCACGTCGACGTCATCTGCGACGTGCCCGCGCTGCCCGACGGCTGCCAGATGCTGGCCGTCTTCCGCGTCTACCAGCCCGAGGGCGACTGGCTGGTGTACGTCAGCGACGCCACCGTCCCCTGGTACGTCACGCCGCAGGTGCCGCTCTTCCTGTTCGGGCTGTCGGCCGGGCTGGTGACCCTGACCTGGCTCGGCGTGTCCCGGGTGGTGGCCAGGACGCTCGCGCCGGTGGACCGGATCCGCGCCAAGCTCGCCGACGTCAGCGCCACGCGCAGCGGCATGCGGGTGCCGGTGCCGGAGACCGACGACGAGATCCGCGACCTGGCCCTGACCGCCAACCAGACGCTCGACCGGCTGGAGGAGGCCGCCGAGCAGCAGCGCCGCTTCGCCTCCGACGCCTCCCACGACCTGCGCAGCCCCATCACCGCCATGCGCGCCCAGGTGGAGGAGGCGATGCTGCACCCGCACGACGCCGACTGGCCGCAGACCGGCGAGGCGCTGCTGGCCAGCCTGGACCGGCTGCAGGCGATCGTCAGCGACCTGCTGACGCTGGCCAAGCTGGACGCGGGCGAGCCGCCCCGGCTGGAGCCGGTGGACCTGGGCGAGCTGGTCACCGCCGAGACCCGCAGGCCCCGCGCGCACCGGGTGGTCGTCACCGTCCAGCCCGGCGTGGTCGTCACCGGCGACCGGCTGCGCCTGGCCCGCCTGCTCACCAACCTGCTCGACAACGCCGACCGCCACGCCGAGTGCACGGTCATCGTCACCGTCAGGAAGGACGGCCAGGCGATGCTGGAGGTGCTGGACGACGGCGCCGGCATCGCGCCGGACAAGCGGGAGATGGTCTTCAACCGGTTCACCCGGCTGGACGCCTCGCGCAGCCGCGACGCGGGCGGCACCGGGCTGGGCCTGCCGATCGCGCGGGAGATCGCCGCCGCCCATCACGGAACGCTCACGATCGAGGATTCCGAGACCGGCGCTCGGTTCGTTCTGCGCCTTCCGCTCCGGGAAACGTAATGCTCGTCCTTTTTGTCCCTACGAATACCTCTGAGCGTTGATTAAAGTAGCCGGCTGTGACTCCAGGTTTTAGCCGGTTACGGCGCGAAGATTTGCTGAAGACCGCCTGCGAAGTGATCGCCGCACAAGGATTCGGGCATACGAGGACAGTCGACATCGCCCGGGCCGCGGGGGTCAGCCAGGCGCTGCTCTTCTACCACTTCGAGACGAAGGACGGGCTGTTCGCCCAGGCCTTCGCCTACGCCGCCCGGCGGCACCTGGACGCCCTGGCCGGAGTGGAACGCTCCCCCCGGCCGCCGCTCGACCGGCTGCGCGCCCTGCTGCGGCTCTGCTCCCCCGGCGGCTCCCCCGAAGGCTGGCGGCTGTGGATCGACGCCTGGGCCGAGTCCATGCGGAGCAAGGACCTGGAGGAGACCTCCCGGCGCCTCGACGTGCAGGGCAGGCTCGTGATGCGCGGCATCATCGAGGCCGGCGTCGCCTCCGGCGACTTCACCTGCGACGACCCCGACGACGCCACCTGGCGCATCTTCGCGCTGAGCGACGGGCTGGCCATCCAGCTGAACGTGCACGGCAGGGTCCTGTCGCGCCGCCGCGCCAGCCGGCTCGTCCGCACCGCCGCCGCCCGCGAGCTGGGGCTGACCGCCGAGGACCTGTGACCTGTCAGTACCGCCTGGCGACCAGCACCGACGTGACGACCCGCTGCTCCCACACCCCCGACGGGCGCGCCTCCAGCAGCGCCTCACGCACGGCGGCGGCGAACCGCGTCACCCGGTCGCCGAGCCGCGCCGGCGAGCTGTAGGAGTAGGACAGCTGCAGGCCGACCACGGCGTCCACGTCCCGGGGCAGCGTCCAGGCGAACTGCGCCTCCTCCAGCCGGCAGAACGGCGAGCGCTTCAGCACGTCATCGTGGTGCTCGCCGGTCGCCTGGAACGAGTCGCGGGCCGTCATCTCCCCCAGCCCGAACCTCTCCCGCACCGCCCGCACCACCGGCTCCCACGGCTCGTCCGGATGATCCCTCGACGGGCCCACCAGCATCACCGTGCCGCCCGGCGGCAGCAGCACGTCCAGCTCCGCCAGCACCGCCCGCCGGTCCATCCAGTGGAACGAGCGGCCCATCACCACGTGGTCGAACGGGGGCAGCGCCGCCAGCGTCGTGGAGTCGCCGCGCAGCCAGCGGACGTTGCCCGCCCCCTCCGCCAGCTGCTCGCCCGCCGCCAGCATCGCCGGGTCCGGGTCCACCGCGATCACCTCGCGCACCCGCGCCGCCAGCGGGATCGCCACCGTGCCCGGCCCGCAGCCCAGGTCCAGCACGCACGCGCCCGAGCCGGCCACCCGCGCCAGGTAGGCGATCGCCTCGTCGCCGTGCGGGGCCCGATAACGGGCGTAGTAGGGAGCCGCACCGCCGAACAGGTCACTCATGGATGGCACCATAGACGGGATTTGAACACGCTCGATGGAAGGTTGTTCGTTGAGGCGGCTACTCACGGTCCTGCTGCTGGCGGCCTGCGCGGCGGCGGGCCTGGCGTCCCCCGCGTGGGCGCACAACGTGCTGGTCGGCAGCGACCCGGCCGACGGGGCGACGCTGGCCGCGCCGCCGTCGCGGATCACGCTGACCTTCGACCAGCCCGCGCGCCAGGGCTACGCCCAGATCGGCGTCACCGGCGGCGACGGCTCCGCGTGGGCCGACGGGGCCGCCGTGGTGTCGGCCGAGAAGGTATCCGTCGCGGTCAGGCCGATGCCGGCCGGGAGCTACGTGGTCGGCTACCGCATCCTGTCGTCCGACGGGCACCCGGTGACCGGCAAGCTCACCTTCACCGTCGCCGGGACCGGCGCCGCCGCCCCGTCCGGTGACGCCGCCACCGCCCCCGCCGCCGCCCCCGACGCGGGCGCCGCCGCCGCCGAGGCCGCGGCCAACGGGGGCGCGGGGATGGCCGTGGTGTGGATCGTCGCCGCCCTCTTCATCCTGGCCGCCGGCACCGCCCTGGCCCTCCGCCGCGCCGCCCCGCCTCCCACCGGCCCTTCCAGCACCGCCGAGGGCGGAGCTTCGGAGGGCGTAGGGTCCGGTGGTTCCGGCGGGCGTGACGGGAAGGGGGCGCGGGCGTGACGGCCACGCAGGTCGCCGCCGGGAGGGCGGTCCGGGGGCAGCTCGCGGGCGGCGTGTTCGCCGTGAGCGCGGTGGTCGCCGCCGTCGTCGCGAGCACGCTGACCGCGCAGGAGGCCGTGCCCGGCATCCCGATGCCGGGGCCGCTGGTCACCGTGGGCCTGCCGGTGGTGCGGGTGCTGCTCGACGTGGCCGCCGTGGCCGTCGTCGGGCTGAGCCTGGTGCCGAAGCTGCTCGGATTCGACGCCCCCGAGCGCAGCGAGCCGGTGCTGCGCCGGGTCCGGCCGCTCGCCGTCACCGCCGCCTGGGCGTGGGCGGTGTGCGCGCTGCTGACGATCGTGTTCCAGACCGCCGAGCTGAACCCCGGCCGCGTCCCCACGCTCGGCATGATCGCCTCGTACGTCGACACCGTCGGCACCGGCCAGGGCCTGCTGTTCAGCGCGGCGTGCGCGCTGGCGGCGGCGGGGATCGGCCTGATGGCGGTGCGGTTCGGCGAGAAGGTTCCGGCCGAGCTGCGCATCGTGGTCGCGCTGTTCGGGCTGCTGCCGATCCCCGTGACCGGTCACGCGGTGGACTCGGTGTGGCACGACCCCATCATGATCATGATGGAGGTGCACGTGATCGGCGCCGCCGCGTGGACGGGCGGGCTGATCGCGCTGGCGGTGTTCGTGGCGCCGCGCGCGGAGCTGCTGGCCGTGGCGCTGCCGCGCTTCTCCAGGCTGGCGACCGTGTGCCTGCTCATGGTGGGCCTGTCGGGCCTGGTCAGCGGCCTCGGCACGATGGCGCTGACGCCCGGCGTGGAGCTGCCCGGGGCGATCGTGACCAGCCAGTACGGGCTGCTCGTCGTGGTCAAGGTGACCCTGACGGCGCTGCTGGTGCCGCTGGCCGCGCACATCAGGTTCCGGCTGCTGCCGGCCATCCGCGCGGGCCGGGCCACGGCCGTCGCCGGCTGGGCGACGGCCGAGGTCGCGGTGATGGGCCTGGCCTACGGGGTGGCGGTGGCGATCACCCGGGCCTCGATCGGCTGACGGCGGCCGGCCCACCATTCGCAGGCCAGCCAGACGACCAGCAGGCCGAGCCCCGCCCACACGGCCGACGCCGTGGCCAGGGGCGGCGAACCGTGCAGCCCCTCCTGCCCCTTGAGGAACCCGTACACCGGGCCCATGACCGCGTCCTGCGCGATGAGCGCGCCGTAGACGCCGGCGGTCGCGCCGGCGGCGCCGACGACGGCGCGCACGGCCGGATGGCGCAGCGCGAACGCCAGGTCGACCAGCAGGCCGCCGACCACCAGGAAGAACGGCACCGCCGACGGCGGGAAGCCGGCCACGGTGAGCAGGGGCCAGATCGCCACCCGGAACACCACGTACGCGGCGGCCACCAGCGTCGCCGCGCCGAACCTGCCGATCATCATCCGGGCCGCGACCAGCACGCCCAGCCCGGCGACGACCGCGTACACGGGATAGAGCGTGTCGGGGACGGGCAGCGTGAAGTTGGTGATCATGATGCGGTCGACCGGGCGGCCCATCTGCTCGGCGGCGAAGTCGAGCAGGATCTTCTCGGCGTAGACCACCTTGTTGTCCCAGGCGCCGAGCGACAGGATGCCGTACTCCTGGTGCTGCTCGGGGAAGTGCACGTTCTCCAGGAAGAACGCCAGGAACGCGCCCAGCACCACCGTGCGCTCGCGGCCGGGCGGCGCGCCCATGAACCAGCCCCGGACCACGCCGGCGATCATGAAGAACGTGCCGACGTACAGCATGATGTGGGACGGGCTCCACGACGTGATGTCGAGGCCGTTGATGCGGTGGTTGATCAGGTCGAGCGGCACCGCGACGAGGAACACGCCGGTGCCCCACTGGATCAGCCGGAGCGCGGCCCGGTCGACGCCGTAGCCGGTGTAGCCGTGGATGATCGTCAGGGCGACCACGATGGCGGTGCCGGCCGAGTTGAGCAGGTGCGGCGGGGCCAGGTCGTCGCGCAGCCACATGAAGTGCCACGAGACGTCCCACGCCGAGCCGAGGACCTTCAGGGCAAACGCCACCAGCCACCCGAAATACAGCACACGGAACAGATCATGCGGCGTCTCGCGTCCCGCGGGGCCCCTCGTCCAGTAGGGCAGGGCCCAGTTCTTAAGCGTCGCTGGTGACATCACGGCGCAAATCTTACGGTCATGCCGGTGGGCGGCTCACGGCCCGGCGGCGGCGCAGCCGTACCGGTAGGTGTTTGAGACCGTTCTGGAAGTTGGAGGTGAGGCGGCGCGGGGCGCCCGTCAGCGTGACGTCCCAGGAGAGCAGTTCGCCGAAGACGGCGCGCATCTGGGCGCGGGCGAGGTGCGCGCCCAGGCAGAGGTGCGGGCCGGCGCCGAAGCTGACGTGGTCGTTCGGGGCGCGGCCGACGTCGAAGCGGTCGGGGTCGGGGAAGACCGACGGGTCGCGGTTGGCGGAGGCGTGGTAGACGACGACCTTGTCCCCCCTGCGGATCCACTGCCCGCCGAGCGTGAGGTCGCGGGTGGCGGTGCGCCGGAAGTCCATCACCGGCGGCCAGAAGCGCAGCATCTCCTCCACGGCCGGGCCGAGCAGCGACGGGTCCTCGCGCAGCCGGGCCAGCTCCCCCGGGTGGCCGAGGAGCGTGAGCAGGCCGCCGGGGATGCCGTTGCGCAGGGTCTCGTTCCCGGCGACGGCGAACAGGAAGAACATGTTCTCGAACTCGGCCTCCGTCAGGCCGCCGCGCAGCATGGCGGACATCACCGAGTCGCCCGGCGGGCTCACGGCCAGCGCGTGCGCGTAGGCGAACATGTCGGCGAGCGCCGCCCGGGAGCGCGGGTTCACGCCGGGACGCGGCTCCGGGCGCCGGGCGACCGCCTGGCGGCCCATCGGGGTGAGCGCGTCCGTCTCGGCCGTGGACAGGCCCGCGTAGTCGGCGTCCTGGTAGCCGATCACCCGCGACGCCCAGTCGTACAGCAGCCTCCGGTCGCGGTCCGGCACGCCCATGACGTGCGCGAGCGTCCACACGGGCAGGTCGGCGGCCACCTCGACGAAGTCGCACTCGCCCTCGGCGAACAGGCCGCGCGCACGCTCGGCGATCTCCCGCTCCAGGGCCCGCACGGCGCGCGGGGTGAACGCGGCGGCGACGATCCGGCGCAGCCTGGAGTGCGCGGGCGGGTCGGTGTTGAGCATCATCGCCCGGACGAACTCCAGGTCGGCCGGGGTGTCGGGGTCGCGGATCTGGGTGGCGCCGAGATGGGAGGAGAAGTCCTCAGGGGTGCGCAGGACGTGCTTGACGTCGGCGTGCCGGAACACCGCCCAGTAGCCGGGCCCCTCCTTCCACGGGCCGACCGCCGGTTCGGGGATCCGGCAGACGGGCGCTTCCCTGCGCAGCCGGGCGAACAGCTCGTACGGGACGGCCCGCTCGTACGTGGACGGCAGGAAGACGTCTTCCCGCAGGTCACCTTGGGTGTGGCCGGTGTCGTCCACAGGGGAGGCCGTTCCGGGCGTGTCGTCCACAGGAGGTCGCGGCGTCTCCTCGCTCATGACGTCCAGGGTGCAGGATGGGCGCGTGACTCCAGAAGAGGGACAGGCGATCCTCGCCGAATACTTCGCGCCCTGGGTGCGGCGGCTCGGCCTGCTGGTCGAGGAGGTGGGCGACCGGCACGCCGTGCTGCGCCTGCCGTGGTCGGCCGAGCTGGCCCGGGAGGGCGGCGGGCTGAGCGGCCAGGCGATGATGGCCGCCGCCGACACCGCCACCGTCGTCGCGATCTCCGCCGCCCGGGGCGGGTTCGTGCCGATGACGACCGTGCAGCAGTCCACGACGTTCCAGCGGCCGGTCGTGGACAAGGACGTGCTGGTCGAGGTCCGCATCTCCAAGCTGGGGCGCACGCTGGCCTTCAGCGAGGTCACGCTCACCGCCGCGGGCGAGAGCGACCCGGCCGCCCGCGCCTCGACGGTCTACGCCCTCCTCGCATGATCGCGTCTCAGAAATCTCTCAGGTGGGGAAAGTAGGATTCCACCTCATGAAACGTACGGCCGCGCTGGTCGCGGTGCTCGCCCTGCTGGGGGTGACGACGTGGCTGGTGTGGCCGTCAGCGCCCGACGCGCGCGGCCAGGACCAGATGATCACCGTCGTCGACGGCCCCGCCGACGACCAGCGGGTCCAGATCGACACCACGTTCTACCCGCCGGCCGGTGCTGACAAGGCGCCCGCGGTGCTGCTCGCGCACGGGTTCGGCGGCAGCAAGCGCAGCGTGAGCGAGCAGGCCGAGCGCCTGGCCGGGTCGGGCTACGCGGTGCTGACCTGGTCGGCGCGCGGCTTCGGCCGCTCCGGCGGCGAGATCGCGCTCAACTCCGCCGACTACGAGGTTAAGGACGTCAAGCAGCTCATCGACTGGCTGGCCAAGCGGCCGGAGGTCGCGCTCGACGGGTCGGGCGACCCACGCGTCGGCATCGCGGGCGGCTCCTACGGCGGCGCGATCGCGCTCATGACGGCCGCCCATGACGCCCGCGTCGACGCGATCGTGCCCCAGATCACCTGGTCCGACCTGGCCGACGCGCTCTTCCCCGACGCCACCGGCCAGGGGCCCGCGAACGGCGTGTTCAAGCGCATGTGGGCGGGCATCTTCTTCGGCCGGGGCGGCGCGGGCGTGCCGCAGGGCCTGGAGGCGCTCACCGAGCGGCCCGAGCCGCTCACCGCCGAGCAGGCGCGCTGCGGCCGGTTCCTGCCCGCGATCTGCGAGATCTACCAGGAGGTCGCCAAGACCGGCAAGGCCACGCCGGAGGCGATCGAGCTGCTGCGCAAGTCGAGCCCCGTCTCCGTCGCGGGCCGGATCAAGGCGCCGACGCTGCTCATCCAGGGGCAGCGCGACTCGCTGTTCCCGCTCGACCACGCCGACGCCAACGCCAAGGCGATCGCCGCCGCGGGCACCCCGGTCAGCCTGGCCTGGTTCGACGGCGGCCACGACGGCGGCGACGGCGAGGCCGAATGGCTGTACGAGCAGACGGCGGCCTGGTTCGACCACTACCTGAAGAACGCCGGCGCCACCGCCCCGCAGGCCGCCACCACTCCCGCCGGCACCGGCACCACCGCCGAAACCGCCGCCGGGACGCCTGTCAGCGCCTTCACCGTGACCCGCGACGGCGGCCGCGACCCGGGCACCCGGCAGCGCATCCGCCTGCACCCCGAGGCCACCGCCTATCCCGGCCTGGGCGGCACCGACGTCACCGACGTCCCGCTCGCCGGACCCGAGCAGCACGTCGTCAACCCGCCCGGCGGCTCACCCGCCTCGATCTCCACGGTCCCGGGCGTCGGCAGCCTGCTCGGCGGCGGCAGCGGTCAGAGCGGCATGAGCGTCTCGCTCGACATGCCCGGCCAGAGCGCCGCGTTCGAGTCCGCGCCGCTCACCGAGCCGCTCCAGCTCACGGGCTCGCCCACGGCCAGGATCAAGGTGTCGGGCTCGGGCGAGGTGACCCTGTTCGCCAAGCTGTTCGACGTCCCCGACTCGATGCAGCCGCCGACCCTGCCCGCCGGTCTGGTCGCGCCCCTGCGCGTGACGATCCCCGAGGACGCGGGCAGCGCCGAGGTCACCGTCACGCTCCCGGCCGTCGACCACCGCTTCGAGATCGGCCACCGGCTGCGGCTGGTCGTCGCCACGACCGACATGGGCTACGCGACCCCAGCCGAGCCGGCCTCCTACCGCGTCGCCCTCGCCTCCCCTTCGGTGTCCGTCCCGACGGTCGCCACCCTCGCCGCCCCGCCCGCCGGGATCGCCTGGTGGGTGTGGGCGATGCCGCTGACGGCGATCCTCGTCGCCGCCGCCATCCTCGCCACCGGCCGCCGCCGCCCGGCCCCGGCCCCGGCCTCCGTCGGAGCCGGCACGTCACCGGACGCCGTGGCTTCCTCCGCCGCCGAAGCGGGGGCGCCGGTGCCCGCCGGGACGGCCGAGGTGCCGCTGGACATCCGGGGGCTGAGCAAGGCCTACCGCAACGGGGAGCCCGCCGTGGACGGCCTGTCGTTCCGGGTGGAGCAGGGCCAGGTGCTGGGCCTGCTCGGCCCCAACGGCGCCGGCAAGACGACCACGATGCGCATGATGATGGGCCTCATCCACCCCGACGGCGGCGAGATCCGGATCTTCGGCGAGCCCGTCACCCCCGGGGCGCCGGTCCTGTCCCGATTGGGCTCGTTCGTCGAGGGCCCCGGGTTCCTGCCGCACCTGTCCGGGCGCGACAACCTGGAGCTCTACTGGGCCGCCACCGGCCGCCCCGCCGCCGACGCCCGGTTCGACGAGGCGCTGGAGATCGCCGGTCTCGGCACCGCGCTGGAGCGGGCCGTACGCACCTACTCGCAGGGCATGCGCCAGCGCCTGGCCATCGCCCAGGCCATGCTCGGCCTGCCGGACCTGCTCGTGCTCGACGAGCCCACCAACGGCCTCGACCCGCCCCAGATCCGGGAGATGCGCGAGGTGCTCAAGCGCTACGCGCGCGACGGCCGTACGGTGATCGTCTCCAGTCACCTGCTGGCCGAGGTGGAGCAGACCTGCACCCACGTGGTCGTCATGCAGCGCGGCAGGCTCGTGTCGGCCGGGCCGGTGTCGGCGCTGCTCAGCTCGGCCGCGACCGGCAACGGGCACGGGCCGCGCCTGGAAGACGTGTTCCTGGACCTCATCGGGGAGAAGGCATGACCGCCGCCACGGGCTATTCGCCCCGCCGGACCCTCCCGCTGAGGGTCGAGATCGTCAGGCAGTTCAAGCGGCGGCGCACGCTGGGCATGTTCGGGCTGCTGCTGGCGCTGCCGTGGATCTTGGTGATCGCGTTCCAGCTCGGCCCCGACGGGTTCGGCGACCAGTCGTCGCTGCGCATCTCCGACCTGGCCACGGCCAGCGGGCTCAACTTCGCGGCGTTCGCGCTGTCGGTGTCGGCGAGCTTCCTGCTGGTGGTCGCGGTGGCGCTGTTCTGCGGCGACACGGTGGCCAGCGAGGCCAACTGGTCGTCGCTGCGCTACCTGCTGGCGGCGCCGGTGCCGCGTGACCGGCTGCTGCGGCAGAAGCTCGTCGTGGCGCTCGGCTACTCGGCCGCCGCCGTGATCAGCCTGCCGCTGATGGCGCTCCTGGCGGGGACCCTGGCGTTCGGCTGGGCCGACATCCAGGTCCCCGGCACCGGCGAGACCATCCCGGCGCTCGACGTGCTCCCGCGCTTCGGCATCGTGATCGGTTACGCCATGGTCAGCCAGCTCGTCGTGGCGGCTCTGGCGTTCCTGATCTCCACGATGACCGATTCGCCGCTGGGCGCCGTGGGCGGGGCGGTCGGCCTGTGGATCGTCTGCACCATCCTGCAGGCGGTGGAGGCGCTGGGGGCGCTGCGCGAGTTCCTGCCCACGTTCTGGAACAACGCCTGGATCGACGCGCTCGCCCCGGAGCTGGACTGGAGCGGCATGGCCAAGGGCGCCTCGGTGTCGATCACGTACGCGGCCATCCTCATCGCCATCGCCTTCCGCCGCTTCCGCAGCAAGGACGTGGTGAGCTGACCGCGCCCTGGCGGGGGTGACGGTGGTGGTCCGGAGGCGCGCCGTCATGCGCCACCGGACCACGCCCGCTGATCCGCGCGACACGGGACACAGCAGCCCGCTGGTCCGTTGGACGTGGCGGGTGCGGGACGGGTGGGCGGCGGTGGGGGCTGGGGCGGGTAAGGAGGTCTCATGACTCGTCGCGTACTCGTGTCCGGTGCCAGCATCGCCGGTCCTGCCGTGGCCTACTGGCTCGACCGCTACGGCTTCGACGTCACGGTCGTGGAGCGGGCTCCCGCGGTCCGGGGCGGTGGTTACGCCATCGACATCCGTGGCACCGCGCTCGGCGTGGTCGAGCGGATGGGGCTGCTTCCCCGGCTCCGGGACGCCCACGTCGACTCGCAGAAGGTCTCGTTCGTCGATCCGGGGGGCGAGGTGATCGCCGCCATCCCGGCCCAGGACGTGGTGGGCGGCACGGAGGGCGTCGACCTGGAGGTGCGGCGCGGCGACCTGGCCGACGCGCTCGTCGACGTGATCCGTGACCGGGTCGAGTTCCTGTTCGGCGACTCCGTCGCCGTCCTGCACGACGACGGCGACCGGGTGGAGGTCGCGTTCGACAGCGGCCGGACGCGGACGTACGACCTGGTGATCGGTGCCGACGGCCTGCACTCCGGCACCCGCGCCCACGTCTTCGGCCCCGAGGGGCCGTTCCACCGCTATCTGGGCTGCTGCTTCGCCGGGTTCACGCTGCCCGGCGACCTCGGCCTGGCGCACGAAGCGTTCATCTGGAACGTCCCGGGCAAGGCCGCCGTCCTCAACGCGCACGAGCCCGGCACTCCGGTGCACGGTTTCCTGGTGTTCGTCCGGGACGAACCGCCCTTCGACATCCTGCGCGACCCCGCCGCCCTGCGTGACCTGGTCGCCGCCGAGTTCGCGGGCGCCGGTTGGGAGGTGCCCCGGCTGGTGGCCGCCATGCGCGAGGCCGACGACCTGTTCTTCGACCTCGTCAGCCAGATCCATCTGCCCGCCTGGTCGCGGGGCCGTGTCGCGCTGGTCGGCGACGCCGCGTACGCGCCCTCGTTCATGTCGGGGCAGGGGTCGAGCATCGCCCTCGTCGGCGCGTACATCCTGGCGGGCGAGCTGGCCGTGCGGGACGGGCACGCGGCCGCGTTCGACGCCTACGAGAATACGGCGCGGGAGTTCGTCGAGACGAACCAGGCCCTGGTCATGGGAGGCGGCTCCGCCCTCCTGCCCCGTACGCGGGAGGAGCTCGACGCGCGCAACGCGGCGCTGCGCGACCCGGAGCTGCTGCCCGGGAAGCAGGTGTCCGCCGCCAGCCTCAGCCTCGCCCTTCCCGACTACGGCCTCGCGGAGTGAGCCGCGCCCTGGTCCACGGGGGTGCGGTGATCGGGACGCGGCGGGCGTGTTGCCGGGATCGGGCAGAATCGGCGCATGCGGTTCGGTGTCCTGGGGGGCTTGGAGGTGCGCGGGGCCTCCGGTGAGGCGGTGTCCGTCGGCGGGCCCCGGCCGCGGGCGCTGCTGGTGATGCTGCTGCTGAACGCCGGCCGGGTGGTGACCGTCGAGGAGCTGATCGACGGCCAGTACGGGGAGGAGCCGCCGGCCGGGGCGGCCAACGCGGTGCAGGCGCAGGTGTCGCGGTTGCGGCGGGGGCTCGGGGCCGGGCTGGTCGAGTTCCACGGGAACGGATACCGGCTGGCGGTCGATCCGGACGACGTGGACGCGCACAGGTTCGAGCGGCTGGCCCGGGAGGGGCGGCGGCTGGTGGCGGCCGGGCACCACGCGCGGGGGGCGGCGCTGCTGCGGGAGGGCCTGGCGTTGTGGCGCGGGCCGGCGCTGAGCGACCTGCCGTCGGGCGGGGCGCAGGCGGCTCGGCTGGAGGAGCTGCGGCTCGGGGCGCTGGAGGATCTGGCGGAGGCCGAGCTGGGGTTGCCCGAGGGGGCTTCGGTGGCGGAGCTGCGGGGGCTGGTGGACGCGCATCCGTTGCGGGAGCGGCTGCGGGCGCAGCTGATGCGGGCGCTGCACGCGGCGGGGCGGCAGGCCGAGGCGCTGGAGGTGTTCGAGGAGGGGCGGCGGCTGCTGGCGGACGAGCTGGGGGTCGATCCCGGCGCCGAGCTGGCGGGCGCTCACCTGGACGTGCTGCGGGGGGCCGAGCCGGTGCCCGTGGCGCGACGGGGTCTGCCCGCGCAGCTGACCAGCTTCGTGGGCCGGGAGGAGGAGCTGGCGCTGATCGGGCGGCTGCGGGATGCCCGGTTGGTCACCGTCGTGGGGCCTGGCGGCACCGGCAAGACCCGGCTGGCGGTCGAAGCGGCCGCGCGGGAGACGGCCGCCCGCGAGTCAGCCGTCCAGAAGGTGGCCGCGCGGGAGACGGCCGGGCCTGTTGCGGGGGGCGGGGCCGGGGCGGATGGGGTGTGTTTCGTGGATCTCACTCCGCTGGCCGAGCTGACCGGCGAGGGGGTGGGGGGCGAGGAGGTCGCTCGCGTGGTGCTGGGGGCGCTCGGCGTGCGGGAGGGCGGGCTGCGGGCGCCGTACCCGGTGGACCCGGTGCGGCGGCTGGCGGCGGCGCTGGGCGGCGGGCGGGAGACGCTGCTCGTCCTCGACAACTGCGAGCACGTGGTGGGCGCCGCGGCCGGGCTGGTGCGGGAGCTGCTCGGGGAGTGCCCGGGGTTGCGGGTGCTGGCCACGAGCCGCGAACCGCTCGGGATCACCGGCGAGGCGCTGGTGACGCTGACGCCGCTGGCGACGCCGCCCGCCGGACGGACGGCAGTGGGTGAGGCGATGGCGTACCCGGCCGTGCGGCTGTTCGCGGACCGGGCGGGGGCCGTGCGGCAGGGGTTCGAGGTGGGGCCCCGCAACGTGGAGGCGGTCGTGCGGATCTGCGCGGCGCTGGAGGGGGTGCCGCTGGCGATCGAGCTGGCGGCGGCGCGGCTGCGGTCGTTCGAGGTCGAGGAGATCGCGGCGCGGCTGGCGGCGGACGGCCGGTTCCGGCTGCTGTCGCGCGGGGATCGTACGGCGGCGGCGCGGCACCGGACGTTGCGCGCGGCCGTCGAGTGGAGCTGGGACCTGCTGACGGCCGGTGAGCAGGCGCTGGCGCGGCGGTTCTCGGTGTTCGCGGGCGGCGCGACGGTGGCGGCGGTGGAGGAGGTGTGCGGGCTGGACGACGCGGCGGGGCTGCTGGGCGACCTGGTGGACAAGTCGCTCGTCGAGCACGCCGGCGGCCGGTACCGGATGCTGGAGACGATCCGGCTGTTCTGCGCGGAACGGCTGGCCGAGTCCGGCGAGCTCGAACCGACGCGGGAGCGGCACGGGCGCTGCTTCGAGGCGCTGGCGCAGCGGGCCGACCCGCACCTGCGGCGCGGCGAACAGCTGGAGTGGCTGCGGCGGCTGTCCGCCGACCACGGCAACCTCATGGGGGCGCTGCGCTGGGCCGTGCGCCACGACCGCGACAGGGCGCTGCGCATGGTGGCGGTGCTGGCGTCCTACTGGTGGCTGAGCGGGCGGCAGAGCCAGGCCGGGGAGCCCGCCGCCGAGCTGCTGGAGGCCGTCGGGCGGCCCGTCGAAGGGCTGGAGGAGGGGTACGTGATGTGCGTGGTGCACGCCTCTCCCCCGGCCGCGGCGGAGCACTGGGAGCGGGCGGCGGCGTTCGTCGCCGGGCTGGACCGGCCGTTGCGGCATCCGATCACCGCCGCGCTGTGGGGGATGACGGTGGGGCCGCCGGCGCGGCCGGTCGGGCCGGAGACCGACTGGGTGCTCGGCTCCGACCCGTGGAGCGAGGCGCTGGGGCGGCTCGGGCGGGCGCTGCTGCGGGTGATCGACGGCGATCCTGCCGGGGGTGAGCGGGATCTGGAGGACGTGCTCGGGCGGTTCCGCGCGGTGGGCGAGCGGTGGGGCATCGCGCAGGGGCTCGACTGGCTGGCCATGCTCGCCGGGTGGCGTGGCGACTGGCGGCGGGCCGGGGAGATGTGGCGGGAGGCGCTGGACCTGCTCGGCGAGCTGGGGGCGCTGGAGGAGATGGCGGACGTGCTCGGGCGGCAGGCCGAGGCGCTGGTGCGCGAAGGCGACCTGGCGGGCGGGGCCGCCGCCTACCGGCAGGCCGAGGAGGCCGCGCTGCGTGCCGGGCGGGGCGGGGCGCCGGTGATGGTGGAGGTGGGGCTGGGCGAGCTGGCCCAGGCGGCGGGTGACACGGGTGAGGCGCGGCGGCGGTTCGAGCGGGCGCTGGCCGCGTCGGAGAGCGGCGGGTTCGGGGCGCGGCAGGCGCGGGGGCGCGTGCTCGTCGCGCTGGCCCGCCTCACGGCGGCCGAGCGGCGGGCCGAGCGGCGGGCCGAGCGGCGGGCCGGTGTACGGGGGTCCGGTGTACGGGGGTCCGGGGGCGGCGGGGAGGCGCGGCGGCTGTACGGGCAGGCGGTGACGGCGGTGCTCGACGTCGGCCTGGCCGCCGACCTGGCGGACGTCGCCGAGGGGCTGGCCGGGGCGCTGGTCCTGGAGAGCGTGGCCGGGTGGGCCGCGGGGGTGGCGGGGCAGGGCGCGGTTTCTGCGGGGGTGGCGGAGAGGGCGGCGGTGTTGCTGGGGGCGGGGGTGGCGGTGCGGGGGGCGGCGGTGGCCGGTGATCGGCAGGTTGCCGCGACCGCCGAGGCGGCACGCGAGGTGCTGGGGGTCGAGGCGTTCGACCGCGCGCACGCCCGTGGCAGGGCCCTGACGCGGGCGGACCTGCTGACGGCCCTGACCGCCGAAGTGGTGCGCCTGACCGGCGAGGGCGACCCCCCGGCGCACCGGACCGGCTAGCGCCTGGGCCGCGTGGCCCCAGGCCCGTCGGCGCCCGGTCCGCTTGGCGCCCGGGCCACTGGCGCCCGGGCCGCCGGCGCCCGGTGCGGTCCGCTGACAGTGCGGGAGTGCGGCCGGCGGGGACTGTCAGCGGGGGCGCGGTGGGTTGTCAGCGGGGGCGCCCATGCTCGGTCTCATGGACACCGCTATGAAGAACACCTCGGTCCTCGTCTCCGGCGCGAGCGTCGCCGGCCCCTCGATCGCCTACTGGCTGCACCGGTACGGGTGCCGCGTCACCGTGGTGGAGAAGGCGCCCGCGCTGCGGCTGGGCGGGCAGGCGGTCGACTTCAAGGGCGCCGTGCACCGTACCGTGCTGGAGCGCATGGGCATCCTGGAGGAGGTGTACCGCCGCCGGACCGGCGGGTCGGACCAGGAGATCGTCGACGCGCGGGGCAGGCGGCTGGCCGTGATGCCGGGCGAGTTCACCGGCGGCGACGTGGAGATCCTGCGGGGCGACCTGGCGGAGCTGCTGTACGAGCGGACGCGGGAGGGCTGCGAGTACGTCTTCGGCGACTCGATCACGTCGCTGACGCAGTCGGCCGGGGGCGTGGACGTGACGTTCGAGCGGGCGGCGCCGCGGACGTTCGACCTGGTGGTGGGGGCGGACGGGATCCACTCGAACGTGCGGCGGCTGGCGTTCGGCCCGGAGGAGGAGTTCGTCCGCTTCCTGGGCCACTACTACGCGCTGGTGCAGCTCGACCTGGAGTCGGGCAGCCAGATGTACAACGAGCCGGGCAGGATGGCGGCGCTGGGCGGGCGGAAGGCGCCGAGCTTCTTCGTCTTCGCCTCCGAGCCGCTGGACTACGACCGTCATGACGTGGAGCAGCAGCGCCGCATCCTGATGGACGCCTACCGGGGCGCCGGGTGGCGGATCCCGGAGGTGCTGGACAGGCTGGCGGGGGTCGAGGACATCTACCTGGACTCGATCAGCCGGGTCGAGACGGACGAGTACGCCAGGGGCCGCGTGGTGCTGCTGGGCGACGCGGCGTACGGGAACACACTGGGCGGTTTCGGCAGCGGTCTGGCGCTCGTGGGCGCGTACGTGCTGGCGGGTGAGCTGGCGGCGGCGGACGGTGATCACCGGGCCGGGTTCGCGGCCTATCAGGAGGCGTTCCGCGGCTACGCCAAGGTGGCGCGGCAGGGGAACGCCGGGCCGTTCCTGGCGCCGGCGACGCCGGCGCGGATCAGGATGCGCAACTGGATGCTCCGCCGCAGGGTGATGATGCGGGCGATGCTCAAGGCCACGGACTGGTTCGCCACCGGCATCGAGCTGAAGGACTATGCCCAGTGCGGCGGCTTGTTGTCGAGGTAGAAGGCGTCGGGGTCGGTCTCGGGCCAGTCGCCCCAGCCGAGGTCGGTGTCGTCGGAGGTCTGCTCCGGGAGAGAATTCTGCACGGAATACATGCTACCGAGTGATACAAAGCCGACCCCGCGGGCGTTCCAGGCGCCGGGACACCCGGCGATCTCGGCGGTACGATGCCTAAGCAGGTTGTCGCCTATCCCCCCGAGAGGCTGCCCATGGCCACCCCGACAGGATGGCGGCGAGAAGGCAATCTGCCGGCGGAGCTCACCAGCTTCGTCGGCCGGACGCGCCTGCTCGCCAACCTCAAGCGGCACCTGGGCGAGTCCCGCCTGGTGACGGTCACGGGCATCGGCGGCGTGGGCAAGTCGCGCACGGTGCTGCGGCTGGCGCACCAGGTGCGCAACCATTATCCCGACGGTGTCTGGTTCGCCGATCTGGCCCGGTTGCAGGACGCGGGCATGGTCCGGCACACGATCGCGTCCGCGCTCGGCATCGCCGACCAGTCGTCGCGGGCGGAGTCGGAGACGCTGTCGGAGTGGGTGGGCACGCGCGACATGCTGCTCATCATCGACACGTGCGAGCATCTGGTGCAGGGCTGCGCGGAGCTGGTGCACGAGCTGCTGGAGGCGGCGCCCAACCTGAAGGTGCTGGCCACCAGCCGCCAGTCGCTGCACCTGCCGTACGAGCACGTGGTGCCGGTGCCGCCGCTGCAGGTGCCGGGCGACGACCCGGTGGAGAACCTGTTCACCAACGAGTCGGTGCAGCTGTTCGCGGCGCGGGCCGGGGCGGTGGTGCCCGATTTCGCGCTCGACGAGTACAACATCAACGCGGTGGCGGAGCTGTGCCGTCGTCTCGACGGCATCCCGCTGGCGATCGAGCTGGCGGCGGTGCGGCTGCGGGCGCTGTCGGTGGAGCAGATCCTGGCGCTGCTGGCCGACCGGTTCAGCCTGCTGGCGGGCGCGAGCCGGACGGCGCTGCCGCGGCATCAGACGCTGCGCGCGGCGATCGGGTGGAGTCACGAGCTGTGCGAGCCGGCCGAGCGGCTGCTGTGGGCGCGGCTGTCGGTGTTCGCCGGTGACTTCGAGCTGGAGGCGGCGCGTGCCGTCTGCTCCGACGAGCGGCTGCCGGAAGGCGACATCACCGACCTGGTCACGGGGCTGGTGGAGAAGTCGATCCTGATGATCAGCAGCAACCACGCCGGCGTCCGCTACAAGCTGATCGACACGCTGGCGGAGTATGGCGAGGAGTGGCTGGAGAAGCTCGGCCAGAAGCAGAACCTGCGCCACAAGCACCTGGCCTACTACCTGAGCCTGGCGCAGCGCAGCGAGGACGCCTGGTCGGGGCCGAGGCAGATCTACTGGTTCGTGCGCATGCGGCAGGAGCACGACAACGTCCGCCTCGCGCTGGAGCACGCGCTGCGCACGCCGGGGGAGACGATTCTGGCGCTGACGCTGCTGTCGTCGCTGTGGTTCATGTGGGTGTGCTGCGGTTTCGTCCGCGAGGGCCGCCTTTATCTGGAGCGGGCGCTGGAGGCCAACAAGGGCTTCAGCAAGGAGCGCTGCAAGGCGCTGTGGGTGCTGTCGTACGTGCGCAGCGCCCAGGGTGACAGCGTGGGCGCGCTGGAGGCGGCCGAGCGGTGCAGCACCGAGGCGGTGCGGGTCGGCGACTCCAGGGCGGTGATCCTGGCCTCGAAGATGCAGGGCACCGCCGCGCTGCTGCAGGACGACCTGCAGAAGGCGAGCGCGCTGCTGGGCGTGGCGATCGAGTTCAACACCGACAACAAGGAGCTCAACCCGGGCCTGCTGCCGGCGATCGTGGAGCTGTCGCTGGTGCTGTCGGCGCAGGGCGAGCTGTACGAGGCCGAGTCGCTGCTGAACGACTGCCTCCAGGTGTGCAAGGAGCGCGGCGAGCTGTGGGTGAGCTCCTACGCGCAGTGGGCGATGTCGCTGACCAAGCTGGGCAGCAACCGGCCGGGTGAGGCGCTGGACGCGGCCCGCGAGGGGCTGCGGATCAAGCGTCACTTCCACGACACGCTGGGCACGCTGCTGGTGCTGGAGACGACGGCGCGGATCTTCGCCGCGATGGGGCAGGAGCCGCTGGCGGCCCGGCTGCTGGGCGCGTTGCAGCAGAACTGGAAGACGGCGGGCCTGCCGATGCTGGGCGCGCCGTTCCTGACCGGTGACCACGATCAGTGCGTCAAGGAGTGCCAGAAGGCGATGGGCGAGCGGGACTATCAGGCGGCGTTCGAGGAGGGCGGGCGGCTGGACCTCGACGAGGCGTCCGCGCTCGCGCTCGGCGACCTGGACGCCTCGGAGGACGGCGTTGTCTGAGGGGGTCCGGGACCTGGACCGCGGGGTGTGACGATGGAGCCCGCGCTCACCTAGACGGCTTGCGGCCAGCGGGTGTCGGTGGGCCAGGCGTGCACGTAGCGGGCGCTGCCGAGGGAGAACTCGATGTGCCCGCGCACCCAGTGTTCGAGTCCGCGCACGTATCGGCGGACGGGCAGCGAGGCCCACTTGTCGAGCGCCGTGCGCCGCTCGACGAAGGCGGCGATGGCCGTGTTGTGCATCTTCGACACCTCTTCGAGCGCCTCCTGGAGGTTGAACGTCCGGTGCGTGGCCAGCACCGTGACGAGGTTGTGCCGGGCCTTGTCGTTGCCCCGTTCCTTGGCGTACGAGAGCAGGTCGTTGTCCCAGCCGATGAGGTCGCAGGCCAGGTCGGAGAGCATGCGCACGTCGGGGTGGTGCCATTCTTCGGCTTCGAGCCTGTAGCCGCCGCCGACGTCGATGAGCGCGAAGCAGGTGAAGGTGGCCCCGGTGATGCGGCGCATGAGCACGTAGTCCTCGGGGGTGGGGATGAGGTCGACCTCCCGGTTGGCGGCCTCCCAGATCTGGGCGAACAGGTATTCCTTCACGGTGGTGCGCCACCGGTCGACCTGGGCGGGGGTGCCGGACTCGGCGATGCGGTCGAGGAGTTCGCGCAGGGTGACGCCGAACGGGTCGCCGCCGTCGGGTTCGCGGCGCCGGTCGAGGATCTCCAGGAGGGGCGGGAGGGCGCGGGCGAGCGCGGAGGCGCGGTGCCCCATCAGTTCGCCTTCGCAGAACGCGTCGTCGAAGGCGAACAGCCAGTTGTACCAGTCGTTGATCAGTCGGAGCGCGTCGCGGGGCACTAAGGGGTTGGTCCGCGCGGCGAGCATGCCGATCTTGGAGCGCCGGAAGTGCTCGAGGGTCTCGGCTCCGGGCAGCAGGTGTGAGGCGGCCAGCCAGCTATGGCTCTCGGCGTCGACCTCGGCGGCGTGCTCGTTTATCTCATTGGGGAACGGGCAGGGCAGCGGAGGGATCTGGAGTGGTCGCCTACTGAAGGAATGCGCAGAATTAGCCACTCATCCAGCATGACGATGGACCGTTCGAAAGGCCATACTCTCCTGATTCGTACATATTTCATATTATGAACTACTTTGCCCCAAACCATTCCAAAAACTCGTCGTGTGCGAACATCCTGGCCGTGTCGACGGCCGACGGGTTCCCGGCGGCCGGGTCGGCCCCGCCGTCGAGCAGCGCCCTGACCACGGCCGGCTCCTTCTTGAACACCGCGCCCGCGAGCGGCGTCTGGCCGCGGTCGTTGGCCCGCCCCGGATCGGCTCCCTGCTCGATGAGCATGCTCACGGTGGCCGCGTGCCCGTGATAGGCCGCGAGCATCAGCAAACTGTCACCTTTGCCATTGGTGAGATCGGCCGGGACTCCGGCCTCCACGTACGCGCGCAGCGCGTCGGTGTCACCGCTCCTGGCCAGGCCGAACATCCTGGTGGCGAACTCTTCGAGCTCCGGGTCCCCGTCCATGAGCCCATTGTGCCTCGATAGGGTTCCGATCACGGAATCGTTCCGGCTCGCCGTGGGTTCTGGAGATGAGTACCTAAGGAAAGGCTGACCAGACGTGTTCGACCCGACGGATCTCTACAAGCTCGCAGACGATGTCCCCGAGCTGACCGATCCGGTGTTGCTGTACCACTTCGACGGTTTCGTCGACGCCGGCGCCGCCGGGCGCCTGGCGTTGGGCCACCTGCTGGCCGAGCTGGAGCACCGGGTCGTGGCGACGTTCGACGTGGACCGGTTGCTCGACTACCGCTCGCGCCGGCCGATCATGACGTTCGACACCGACAGATGGGTGGAGGTGGAGAGCCCCGAGCTGGCCCTGTACGCGGCCGAGGACACCACCGGCACCCCGTTCCTGCTGATGAGCGGCCCGGAGCCGGACCGGGAGTGGGAGCTGTTCACCCGCGCGGTCGCCACCCTGGTCGAGCGCCTGGGCGTGAGCCGGATGGTCACGCTGCACGGCATCCCGATGGCGGTGCCGCACACCCGGCCGCTCGGCATCACCATGCACGCCAGCCGCCCCGAGCTGATCGGCCCGCAGACCAGCGCGTTCGGCCGGGTGCAGGTGCCGGGCAGCGTGGCGGCGCTGCTGGAGTTCCGCCTCGGCGCCGAGGGCCGCGACGCGGTCGGCTACGCCGTGCACGTGCCGCACTACCTGTCGCAGGCCGAATACCCGACCGCCGCCGTCACCGGGCTGGAGGCGGTCACCCGCAACACCGGGCTGGTCTTCCCGATGGACGGCCTGCGCGAGGCGGCCCAGCGCACGACGTCGGAGATCGAGGAGCAGATCGGCGCGTCGGCCGAGCTGTCCAGCGCGATCACCGGGCTGGAGCAGCAGTACGACGCGTTCGCGGCCGGCTCCGAGCGGGAGAACCTGATCGCCGACGCCACCCCGATGCCCACGGGCGACGAGCTCGCCGCCCAGTTCGAGCGGTTCCTGGCGGAGCGCGACGATGAGTGAGCAGCCGGTCCGGGTGGGCCTCGTCGGCTACGGGACCGCGGGGGCGTTCTTCCACGCGCCGCTGATCCACGCGACCGGCGGGCTGCGGCTGGCCGCCGTGGTGACGCGCGACCCGGAGCGGCAGGCCGAGGTGGCCGCGCGCTACGGCGCCGAGGGAGTCGGCGACGTGGACCTGCTGTGGGATCGCTGCGACCTGGTCGTGGTGGCCTCCCCCAACCGCACCCACGCGAGCCTGGCCACCGAGGCGCTGCGCCACGGCAGGGCGGTGGTCGTCGACAAGCCGTTCGCCCGCACCGCCGAGGAGGCGGAGCCGGTCGTGCGGCTGGCCGCCGAGCGCGGGCTGCCGCTGACCGTGTTCCAGAACCGTCGGTGGGACGGCGACTTCCTGACCGTGCGCCGGCTGGCCGGTGACGGGGAGCTGGGCGAGGTGCTGCGGCTGGAGTCGCGCTTCGAGCGCTGGCGGCCGGCGCCCAAGGGCGGCTGGCGCGAGTCGGGCGGCCCCGGCGAGGCCGGCGGCCTGCTGTACGACCTGGGCAGCCACCTGGTCGACCAGGCGATCCAGCTGCTCGGCCCGGTCCGGTCGGTTTACTGCGAGAGCGACGTGCGGCGCGAGGGCGTCGGCGCGGACGACGACACGTTCGTGGCGCTGACGCACGCGGGCGGCGCCCGCTCCCACCTGTGGGCGAGCTCGCTGGCCGCCCAGCTCGGGCCGCGCTTCCGGGTGCTGGGCTCCAAGGCCGCCTACGTCAAGCACGGCCTGGACGTCCAGGAGGAGCGGCTGCGGGCGGGGCGCTCGCCCGGCGAGGCGGGGTTCGGCGACGAGCCCGAGGACCGGTGGGGAGTCCTCGGGGCCGGCGACGAGCTGCGCGCGGTGCCGACCGAGGCCGGCGACTACCTCGGCTTCTACCGCGGCGTCGAGCGGGCGCTGCGCACGGGCGCGCCCGTGCCGGTGCGCCCCGAGAGCGCGGTCGAGGCGCTGACCGTGATCGAGGCCGCCCGCCGGTCGGCCGAGGAGTCGGCCGTCATCAGCCTCGGCTGACCGCTCGCCCGTGGCCTCGGCCGATCACTCGCGCAGGCGGGCCCGCATCGTGGCGGTGTCGTCCGGCGTCCAGCCGTGCCGGGCCAGCCAGCCCTGCGGCCCGCCGAAGCGGTCGTCGAGCACCGCGAGGAACTGCTGGATGTAGCGCGGACGCGGCATGTGGTCGTCGGCCGGGCGCGAGTCGAGGTCGTCGCGGTAGGTGGAGCTGCCGCGCAGCCGCCGCAGGACGGCCTCCAGCCGCTCGCCGGTGGCCGCGTAGTCCGCCACGATGGCCTCGCGGGTCACGCCCGCGATCTCCAGCGCCAGCGCCGACAGCACGCCGGTGCGATCCTTTCCGGCCGCGCAGTGCACCACGGCCGCGCCGTCGGCCAGCGCCATCGCGCGCAGCGCCGCCACGACGGCGTCGGGCCGGTCGCGCAGGTAGCCGTAGTAGAAGCCGGTGACGCGCAGCTCCTCGTCGATCTGCCGCTCGTGCCAGGGCAGCACGCGCTCGGCGTCGATGGTGTCGGCCTCGACGTCGGTGTGCCGCCCGCCCTCGGCGAACAGCGTCAGGTGGTGGTGGGTCACCTCGGGCACCGCGGTGAGCGGGCCGGGGCCCTCAAGGGCGACCTCGGCCGTGGAGCGCAGGTCCACGACGTGCCGGAGCTTCAGGTCGCCGACCAGGCGGGAGACGTCGGCGGGGGTGAGCGCCTGAAGGTTGTCGGAGCGCAGGATCCGGCCGTAGCGGGTGACGCCGCCGTCCCGGGTGGGCAGCCCGCCCAGGTCCCGGACGTTGACCGCGCCTTCCAGATCGATCCATCTCGTCATCGCGTTCATCACGTTGACCCTATATGTCCGGCAAAACTGAGCGGATTCGGTCTCCATAACGCAGCATGAACGTATGGATCCGCGCTCCCTGCCCCCACGGATGGTGATCGATCCATCGCTGCCCCCGGACATCTCGGCCGAACTGCGCTCCAGCCCTCAGGTGCTCCGCATGGCCAGGACCGGCCGGCGGATGGAGCCCTCCCACTCTTCGACCTGGCTGTTCGTCGTGCCGGGCGCACTGCTGTTCATCTGGCTGGCGACCGGCAGCGTGGCCGGCGTGGCGATGACGGCGGTGGGCCTGAGCCTGATCGCGATGCTGCGGTGGATGGCGGTCGACGCCACCAACCGCGCCGCCAGGCGGCGTCTCCGGCTCGCCTACGAGTACGCCGGCCACTACGTGCTGCCCGAGGACCTCGACCACCCCTGCCAGGTGCTGCTGCGCCGGGCGCAGGCGGCGGCCGACGCGATCCTCGGCTCACAGGTGCACCGGGCCGGACTGATCGACACGACCGACAACCGCGTCACGCTCCCGGAGGAGCTGTGGCAGATCAGCCGGCGGCTGGCCAAGCTGTCGGCCATGCACGCCGAGCACGGCCGGCTGGTCCCCCGCGACCTGCCCTCCGGTCTGGAGGACGCGTTCAAGCCCTACAGCTCGGCGCTCGACGCCGCCTGGACGTCCCTGTGCAGACGGGTGCGCAACCTGGAGAAGTACGCCAAGCAGGTGGTCAAGGCCGACCGGGTCTTCCACGCGCACCAGCGGCTGGAGGCGCTGGCCGCGCGCACCCCGGAGTACCAGCAGCTCGTGGCCGAGACCGTGCGCGACGACCTGGCCCGCGCGCACATCAAGGAGCTGTCCGACCAGGCCACGCAGGTGCGCAGGCTGTTCGAGCAGAGCATCCACGAGGCCAGGCAGGCGGCCGGCGAGCTGCTCAGGTCTCCGCTCGTCTGAGCAGCTCCAGCGTCCTGCTCATGCCCGCCTCGTTGCCCAGGCTGCGGTAGAGGTCCCTGGCCTGGCGCAACGGCGGCACCGCCGGGGCGCGCCCGCCGTTGTCCAGGTGCGCCTCGCCCAGGTAGCGCAGGCTGAGCGCCATCCACCAGCGGTCGCCCAGCTCCTCGAACGCGCCCACGGCCCGGCGCAGCTCGTGCTCGGCCTCCGCCATCCGGCCCAGCCGGCCGAGCGCCCGGCCAATGGAGGCGGCGGTGCGGGCCACCCCCCAGGAGTCGCCGAGCACCGCCAGCATCTCCTCGGCCCGCCGGGCCAGCTCCAGCTCGCGCGGGCCGTTGGCCGGGTCGCCGACCTCGCCCGCGGCGCGCAGGCAGCGGGCCTCCTCCCACAGCTCGCCGCGCTGCCGGAACATCTCGGCCGCCCGGTCCAGGCTGTGGCCTGCCCGGGCGAAGCTGTCCTGCGCGGCCCGGTGCTCACCGGCCCGGCGCAGGCCGCGCGCCTGGGCGGCCAGCACCTCGCCGTAGACGCGCAGCGTCTGCGCCTCCGAGTAGCGGTTGCCCGCCCGCTCGAAGACCTCCAGCGAGTCCTCCAGCAGCCGCCTGGCCTCCTCCGGCCGCCGTTCGGCCAGCCGCAGCTCGGCCAGGTTGCGCTGGGTGCGCGCCATCCACCAGAAGTCCTCCTCGCCCCTGAACGCGGTGATCGCGCCGATGAGATGCTCCTGCGCCCGGTCGAGGTGGCCGTCGCTGAACAGCGTCATGCCGATGGCCCGCATCGCCCTGGCCGCCCACCACGGCTCGCCGAGCTCGGTGAAGACCTCCAGCGCCCACTCGGCGTCCGCGCGGCCCCGCTCCTGCCCGCCCTGACCACCCTGTACGGCGGCGCGGTCGAGCATGGAGATCGCCTGGGCGCGCCGGTCGCCGGCCCGCCCGGCGGCCTCGCAGCCGAGGTCGGCCACCGTGTGCCAGTCGGCCCAGTAGGCGCGCAGCGAGTGACACAGCGAGCAGAACGCCCTGGCCAGCCCCCAGGTGAGCTCCCACATCTCCAGCTGCCTGGCCAGCGTGATCATCGACATGAGCGTGAGCCGCTCGGCGTTGAGCCAGTCGCCGGCGTGGATCTGCCCCTCCGTGCTGGAGCGGCGGCCGCCCTTGCTCCAGTCCTGCGGCCACCGGTCCTGCGCGGCCTCCTCGGCACGGCGGCGGTAGCCGTGCAGCACCCGCTCGATGGCGTCGCCGCGCCGCTCGGGGTCGTCCTCGCCGGCCAGCTCGGCGGCGAACAGCGCGACGAGGTCGTGCAGCCGGTAGCGCAGCGCGCCGGTGGCGTCGGTGCCGGAGCACTCGGCGAGCTGGGCGTCGATGAGCGCCTCGAGCTGGTCGGCGCCGTCGAGCCCGGAGACGTCGAGCAGCTCCCCCGCGACCCAGGCGGGCACGTCGGGCGCGGGCAGCGCGCTGAGCAGCCGCAGCAGCCGGCGCTGCACGCCCGTGCAGTCGTCGTAGCTGAGCTGGACTGAGGCGCGCACGCTCTTGTCCACGGTGGGCGCGAGTTCGAGCTGGTCGAGGCGGCGGCGCTCGTCGTGCAGCCGGTCGGCCATCTGGCGCAGCGTCCACTGCTCGCGGGTGGCGAGCCGGCCGCCGCAGATGGTGACGGCCAGCGGCAGGTGGTCGCACTGGCGGACGATGCGCCGGGCCGACTCCAGGTCGTCGCTCACCCGGGCGCCGCCGGCCAGCCGGGCCAGCAGCTCCACGCCCTGCGCCTCGCTGAACACGCCGAGCCGCGTGTCGTGGGTGCCGTTCAGGAACAGCGGCTGGCGGGAGGTGACCAGCACCGCGCAGCCGCGCTCGGCCGGGATCAGCGCCTTGACCTGCTCGGCGTCGTGCGCGTTGTCCAGGCCGATGAGGATGCGGCGGCCCTTGGTCCAGGTCAGCCAGAGCTTGCGCAGCTCCTCCAGGCCGCCGGGGTCGATGGTGAGCCGGACGCCGAGCGCGCGCAGGAACCCGGTCAGCACCTCCTCGGGCCGTACCGGGGCGTCGACGCCGCCGCGCAGGTCGGCGTAGAGGCGGCCGTCGGGGAACCAGGCGGCGACCTCGTCCCCGAAGCGGGTCATGAGGGCCGACTTGCCGACGCCGCCGCGCCCGTACAGGGAGACCACGAGCGGCGGGGAGCCGGCGGCGGACCGGCGGCGGGCGGCGAAGACCTCGCGCAGCTCGGCGAGGCTCTCGGCGCGGCCGGTGAAGTGCTCGGGGACGGGCGGCCACTGGTCGGGCGGGCGTGAGGACGGCTCGGCGGGGACGCCGCGCCGGGGCCGGCTCTCGGTGGTGGCCCAGGTGGCCAGGCCGACCAGGAGCGCGGCGGCGGCGGTGACCCCGACCTTGGCCAGGGGCGGGATCTCCCATTCGAGGGCCGCCGCGAGGATGCTGGCCGCGGCGGCCGCGACGCCGGCGGCGACGGGCGCGGCCACCCCGAGCCTGCGCCGGCGCTGCGGCTTGTCCAACTCAGCTGTCACGTACGTGACCCCCCTTCCGGGGGTGATTCAAACCGACGGGGCACGGGCCACGCCAGCCCGTGCCCCGTCGTTCAGCTACAGGCCGATCACGTGACAGGTGGCCGTCATCGACTTGGCCGGGTCGCTCTCCGAGGTGGCGGTCAGCTTGACCCGGGCGAGGCGGGAGCCGCCGTCGCCGCGGAGCGCGTTGACCGTCACCTTGGCGTGCTCGCCGGCGGCGACGGAGGCCAGCGCGTTGGGCAGCTGGGCGGTCCAGCCCTTGCCCGACACCTCGGCCTTGAGACGGTAGACGTCGGAGCCGAGGTAGGCGCTGACGTCCTCGGGGTGCTGCCCGCGCACCGGGCCGGAGCGGCCGGTGTTGAACAGCGGGAACGTGCAGGTGGACAGGTTCTTGCCGGTCGGGACGCCGGCGGCGGGCAGCAGCCGGACGCCGCGCCGCTGCGGGCCCGAGCCGTCGAGGGAGCGGACGGCGACGGTGTAGGACAGCACGCCCTGGCGGTCGCGGTGCACGTCGGTGATGTAGAAGTGCAGCCGGTTGGCCTCGTCGACGTACTCGTACTCGCTGCCGGAGTCGGTGCCGGCGTGGAAGAGGGCGTCGGACAGCTGCCGGTAGTCGCCGATCGTGATCGGCACCTTGGTCCCGTCGGGCATCACGTAGTCGGTCATGCCGATGTCCTGCGGGTTGGCGTCGATCACCCACTCGAACGGGGCGTCGTCGATGTTCTTGGTCTTGGCCAGCAGGACGCCGGAGTCGGGGGTGAAGGAGTCGGTGCCCATCCGGTCCACGACCTCGACGGTGTAGTTGTCGTAGCCGCCGCCGTCGCAGAGCGGGTCGACCTTCTCGTCACAGGAGCCGGTGCTCTCGTCGCGGGTGTCGAACTGGATGTTCACGCCGGCCAGCCCCTTCGGGCCGGGCTGCGCGGCGCGGGCGGTGATCCGGGCGGTGACCAGGCCGGACTCGTCGAGCGCCTCGCGTGACAGGCGCAGCACGTTGGCCTCGTCGACCATCTCCAGCTTGATCTTGTTGCGGAGCATGTGCTGGGCGCCCATCGAGCCGCCGGAGGTGGGCGGGATCAGCCAGCGGGAGTGCGGGCCGCCCGGCCCGTTGAAGCTGCCGCGGCTGAGCATCTCCCAGATGCCGGTGTAGGCGCGCCGGGGCGGCTTCCCGTACGGGTTGTTGTAGTTGTCGGCGATGCCCATGATGTGGCTCAGCTCGTGGGCGTAGACGCCCATGCCGGAGCTCTCGGCCTGCACGGAGTCGACGCCGAAGCGGGCGTTGGGCCAGAAGGTGGAGCCGGACTGCCAGGAGGTCCACTCGACGTAGCGGGTCCTGGACCAGTTGGGCAGCGCGGGGTCGCCCTCGGGGCCCCACTCGTCGGGCACGTCCTCCTTGGTGGGGAACTTCATCATGCCGAACTCCTGCCAGGTCGACGACTCGTCCTGGCCGGCGCTCAGGTAGAAGACGAAGTCGAACTGGTCGGCGGTCTCCTTGCCGACGTCGGCCAGCCAGGCGGCGTTGCCGTCGGCGCGCAGGTTCTTGTTGCAGGAGTCGCCGGAGGGGCAGCCCTCGCCGCCCTGCATCTCCATGGCGTACTCGTGGTCCTTGCCGGGCATCGTGTACGGGCCGAACCCGGTCAGCTCGACGCCGTAGCGTCCGCCGGAGTCCTCCATCCAGTATTCGTGGATGGTGTGACCCCGGTTGAGGTCGTTCGGGGTGTTGAGGAAGTCCTGGTAGAACTTGGCCACCTGGTCGCGCGGCACGTCGTGGGCCTGGGCGCTGGGGTTGGCGAAGATGGTCGAGCCCCGGGGCTGGGTCACCACGAACGGCTGGTTGGGGTAGTCCAGCAGGACGAGGGCGCCCTTGAAGGTGCGCTTGGAGCCCTTGACCGCGGGGTCGTTCCACTTGGTGCCGGGGATCTGCTTGTAGTCCGCCCACGTCATGTGATCGGGGTTGACCCAGTTCTGCGGGTCGATCGGCTTGACGCCGGTGGACGGGCGGTCGCGGCGCAGCGACGGGGCCTCCTCAGGCGCGTCGCGCTGCCACGGCTGGGTCTGCGGCCAGTGCTCCAGCCGCCAGGGGTGCTCGGGGTCGTCTGCGGGGGGTGCTGCGGAAGCGGGGGTCGCCATCAGGCTCAGCGGGATCGTCACGATGACCGCTAGCAAGCCTTTGAGCAGCTTCTTCGGGGCGTTCACGAGTTGACGGTATAGACCCTATTGACCGAGATCACCGTTCAGTTGTAGGGAAGAGCTGTAGTGGCCGTTCCGACATTTGTTGAAATACCCACATCAAGGGGCGTCTGTGGCGGATCTTCAGCGGATCGTCGACGAGCTCGCCGCTCGGCTCGAGCGTCCGCTGCTGCTGGAGGACCGCCTGCAACGGGTCGTCGCCTACAGCGAGCAGAACGGCGTCATGGACGACATCCGCCGCGACTCCATCCTGCGCCGCCACACCACGCCGGAGGTCCGCCAGTGGCTGCGCGACGCCGGGGCGCACGACTCCCCCGGCCCGCTGCGCACCCCGGGCGCGCCCCACCTCGGCCTGCTGCCGCGCGTGTGCGTCCCGGTACGGCACGAGGCCGGGCTGCTGGGCTTCCTGTGGTTCATCGACGCCCCGCCGCCCATGACCGCCGACCAGGTCGAGGAGGCCGCGGCGGCGGCACCCGGGCTGGCCCTGGCGCTCTACCACGAGAGCCTGGCCACCGGCCTGGCCTCGCACCGGGAGCTGGAGGCGGTGACCGGGCTGCTGCGCGGCGAGCGCGACGCGGCCAGGCAGCTCATCGAGGCCGGCGCGTTCCCGCAGGGCCAGCCGGTGACCGCGCTGGTCGCCAGGCAGCCGTCGGGCGAGCCGGACGAGGCGGTGCGGCTGGCGCTGGAGCAGGGCCTGCTGGCGGTGCGGCGGCGGCTGAGCGGCCACCATCCGCTGCACCTGGTCCGCTACGACCACGCCGTGCTGCTCGTGTCCGGCGCCCCGTTCGCGCCGGACGAGCTGCACGCCGCCCTGTCGGTCCGGGTCGTCGTCGGCGTCGGGCGGCCCAGGCCGTCGCTGGCCGAGGCGGCGGGCTCGTACGCCGAGGCCCGGCACGCGGCCGAGGTGGCGGCGCGGGTGCCCGGGCTCGGGCACACGGCCCGCTGGGACCGGCTCGGCGTCTACCGGATGCTCACCGGGCTCCCCGACCACGAGCTGCACCCCGGGCTGGAGCTGCTGCTCGCCGAGGATCAGCACCTGCCGCTGCTGGAGACGCTGGAGACGTACCTGGACCTGGCGGGCAGCGCGGTGGCGACCTCGCGGGCGCTGCGGCTGCACCGGACCTCGCTCTACTACCGGCTGCAACGGGTGGAGGAGCTGGCCCGCACGGACCTCAAGGACGGCGGCGAGCGGCTGGCGCTCCACCTGAGCCTCAAGCTGGCCCGGCTGTCGGGCCGCTACCGCCCGCGTGGCGTTCACCAGGTGATTGCGCAGGTAGGACAAGACCCCGTTTAATGCCATAAAGGGGACAATCCGCCAGTCGAGACGGGAGCTCCGATGAGGTCCGCGCGGCGTTCCGGAACCACGCTGAACGCCCGCGCGCCCGCGCCCGTCGTCCTGCACTCCGCCCCGCTCGTCCTGCCCATCACCGCCGGACCGGTCCGCGACGGCGCCGTCGCCGTGCGGGGCGAGCGGGTGCTGGCGGTGGGCCCCCGGGCGGAGCTGCTGGCCTCCTGCCCCGTCGCGAGCGAGCGGCGCTGGCCGGGGACGATCGTCGCGGGGCTGGTCGACGCCTGCGCCGCGCCGGGCCCGCCCGCCCCCGGGGTCACCGCGCGGGCCGTCGTGGCCGCCGACCCCGGCGCGCTCCCCGGCGTCTGCTACGCCGAGGTGCGCTGCGCCTCGGAGCGGGAGTGGGAGGAACGCGGGCGCGACGCCCTCATCACCGCGATCCGCGAGGTGGACCGGCCGTGCGGCGTCGGCGTCGCGCCGGTCACCCGCGACCCGCACGTGCTGGAGGACGTGGCGGTGCTGGCCAGGACGTTCGGCCTGCGGCTGCTGGTGCGTCTCGACCGGCACGCGCCCGCCACCCTCGACGAGGCGGGCCTGCTCGGCCCGCACTGCCACGTCGCCTGCGCCCGGGCCCTGGACCCCGGCGAGCGCAAGCTCCTGCGCCTGCGCGGCGCCGCCGTCGCCCTGTGCCCGTCGCCGCCGTACCCGGAGGAGTGGCTGGCGCTGCTGGACGAGGGCAACGTCCTGGCGTTCGGCACCGGCCCCGGGGACGCGCCCGCGGCCGGCCCGCTCGCCCGGGCGGCGGCCGTACGCGAGGGCGTGCGCGGGCTCGGCGGCCGGGTGCGGGACCTGGACGAGCGGCTGGTGCGGGCGGCGACGCTGGGCGGGGCGCGGGCGCTCGGGATGGCGGGCGGGCCGGGCGGCGCGGGCTCGCTGCACGCCGGGGGCCGGGCCGACTTCGCGGTCTTCGACGCCCGGGGACGCCACCCGTACGCGGCCCTGCTGGGCGGGCCCGGCTGCCTGGGCACCGTCGTCGGCGGCCGGACGGTCACCTGAGCCCTTCAGGAGAACTGGCCGTCCACCGCCCGCAGCAGCTCCTTGAGCCGGTCGCGCTCGTCCTCGGACAGGACCGCGAACAGCTCCTGCCCGGCCCGGCGGCGCGCCTCGCGGGCGCGCTCGACGGCGGCGCGGCCCGCGCCGGTGAGGACGACCAGCGTCGAGCGGCGGTTGGCCGGGTCGACCTCCCGGCGCACCAGCCCCGCCTCCTCCAGCGCGTCGGCGACGGGCGTGACCGACCGCGGCACGATGCGCAGCGCCTCGGCGAGCTGGACCATCCTGAGCGGGCGCCCCGCGTCGGCGAGCGCGCGCAGCGCCCGCGCCTGGCCCGGGTTGAGGCCGTGCGGCTCCAGCAGGTGCGCGTAGCGGTGCCGCAGCCGCCGCCCGACCTGATGGAACAGCTCGGCGAGCTCCGTGTCCTCCATGACGCCAGCTTACTGAGGTAACCTCAGTTTGAGACAACATCAGAAACGAGGTACCGATTTGGCCGATGAGCCACGGGCGCCCCTGCGGCGCATCATCACCCTCTTCCGCCCCTACCGCGGCCGCCTGGCCCTGGTCGGCGCGCTGATCCTGCTGGCCTCCCTGGTCTCGCTCGCCTCGCCGTTCCTGCTGCGCGAGGTGCTGGACGTGGCGATCCCGAACCGCGACACCGGCCTGCTCACGCTGCTCGCGCTCGGCATGATCGCCGTCGCCGTCACCACCAGCGTGTTCGACGTGGTGCAGACGCTGGTGTCCACCACCGTCGGCCAGCACGTCATGCACGACCTGCGCACCGTCGTCTACGGCCACCTCCAGCGCATGTCCCTGGCCTTCTTCACGCGCACGAGGACGGGCGAGATCCAGTCGCGCATCGCCAACGACATCGGCGGCATGCAGGCGGTCGTCACCTCGACCGCCACCTCCCTGGTGTCCAACCTGACCACGGTGATCGCCACGATCGTCGCGATGCTCGCGCTCGACTGGCGGCTGACGGCGGTCTCGCTCCTGCTGCTGCCGCTGTTCGTGTGGATCAGCCGCAAGGTGGGCCGCGAGCGCAAGCGCATCACCGCCGAGCGGCAGCGCAAGCTGGCGGCGATCTCCGCCATGGTGCAGGAGTCGCTGTCGATCAGCGGCATCCTGCTCGGCCGGACGATGGGCCGCGCCGAGGATCTGGCCGGGCGCTTCGCCCGCTCCTCCGACGAGCTTGCCGCGCTGGGCGTCAAGGCGAGCATGGCCGGGCGGTGGCGGCAGTCGACCATCCAGGTGATCATGGCGGCGATGCCCGCGGCCGTCTACTGGGCGGTCGGCCACACCGGCGCGATCTCGGTCGGCACCCTGGTGGCCTTCACCACGTTGCAGGCCGCGCTGTTCAGGCCCACGGTGTCGCTGCTGCGGCTGGGCGTGGAGGTGCAGAGCTCGCTGGCGCTGTTCGGGCGCATCTTCGAGTACCTGGACCTGCCCGTCGACATCCGCCCCGGCACCCGCACGCTGCGCGAGGTGCGCGGCGAGGTCCGCTTCGAGGGCGTCGGCTTCTCCTACGGCGACGCGCCCACGCTCAGCGGGATCGACATCACCGTCCCGGCGGGCGGCAGCCTGGCCGTGGTGGGCGAGACGGGCTCCGGCAAGACGACGCTCGGCTACCTGCCGCCCCGGCTGTACGACGTGGCCGAGGGGCGGGTCACGATCGACGGCGTGGACGTGCGCGAGCTGACCTTCGAGTCGCTGGCCGAGACGGTCGGCGTGGTGTCGCAGGAGACGTACCTCTTCCACGCCTCGATCGCGGACAACCTGCGCTTCGGCGCCCCGTCGGCCACCGACGAGGAGGTCGAGGCGGCGGCGCGGGCGGCCCGCATCCACGACCACATCGCCGCGCTGCCCGACGGCTACGACACGCTCGTGGGCGAGCGCGGCCACCGCTTCTCCGGCGGCGAGAAGCAGCGCCTGGCCATCGCCCGCACGCTGCTGCGCGACCCGCCGGTGCTGATCCTGGACGAGGCCACCAGCGCGCTCGACACCCAGACCGAGCGGGCCGTCCAGGAGGCCCTCGACGCGCTGGCCAGGGGCCGCACCACGATCACGATCGCGCACCGCCTGTCGACGATCCGCGACGCCGATGAGATCGTCGTGCTGGACGGCGGCCGGGTGGTCGAGCGCGGCACCCACGATGCGCTCATGGCCGCCGGCGGGCACTACGCGGCTCTGGCCAACCGGGATAGCCCACTCGAACTGGTCTGATCCCCGATCCGGTGCCATATTCGCGACAGGCGAGGGATGCCGGAGGGGGACATGACCGGTCTGCGCAGCTTTCCCGAGGGCACCTTCCTCCATTACCTGCCGCCCGCCGTGCGCGAGCGGCTGCTGGCCCTGGGCGCCGAGGCCCGCTACGCGGCCGGGCAGGTGCTGATGCGCCAGGGCGAGGCCAGCACGCCGATCTTCGTGCTGTTGGAGGGCGTGGCCAAGGTGTCGGCCAGGCCCGGCGGCGGCCACGAATCGCTGCTGGCCGTCCGGGTGGCGGGTGACGTGGTGGGCGACATGGTGCCGCTCACGCACAGCCTGCACGCGGCCACCGTGACCACCTGCGGCGCCGTGCGCGCCTCGGTCGTCAGCGGGCCGGCGTTCCTGGACTTCGTCAGGGGCTCGGCGCCCGCAGGACTGGCGATGAGCCGGTTCATCGTGGACCGGCTGCGCTGGGCCGAGCAGAGCAGGCTCGACCTGGCCGGCTACGACACGGGGGCGTGCCTGGCACGGCTGCTGCTGTCGCTGGCCGGGCGGCACGGCAGGCACGGGACCCGGGGCCTGGACGTCGGCGTGCCGCTGTCGGGGCCGGAGCTGGCGGCGCTGGCGGGCGCCGACCCGGACCTGACCGCCAAAGCCCTGCGCGACCTGCGGCGACGCCGGCTGATCCGGCCGGTCGACGGGCGGATCGAGATCCTGGACGTGACGGCGCTGGCGACCCTGGCCGACTTCCGCGCGTTTTAAACGTGACTTACCTCACTTTTGGGACATACCGGAATCCGTGTCCGTAAAGAGGGTGTTCACCACCTGTCGCCCCCGTCAAGCACAGGAAAAGTCTTGTCCCTCACCTCCTCCACGTTCCGCGCCCTCCGTCATCACAACTACCGGCTCTGGGCAGGCGCGGACCTGGTCTCCATCACCGGCACCTGGATGCAGGTCCTCGGGGTCAACTGGCTCGTGCTGTCCATGACGGGGTCGGCCACCAGCATGGGTCTCAGCCTGGTCATGCAGGCGCTGCCGACGCTGCTGCTGGGCATGTGGGGCGGCGCGCTGGCCGACCGGCTGCCGAGCCGGCCGGTGGTGATCGCGGCCCAGCTCGCCCAGGCCGCGCTGGCCGCCGTGCTGGCCGTGATCGCGCTGACGGGCGTGGACTCCGTGCTGCCCATCTACGCGGTGGCGCTGGCGGGCGGCGTCGTCTCGGCGCTCGGCGGGCCCGCGCTCGGCCGGTTCGGCGCGGAGGTGGTGCCGCGCGAGGACCTGCCGAACGCGATGGCGCTCGGCTCCGTCATCAACTCCGCCGGACGCATCCTGGGCATGTCGATCGCGGGCGTGATGCTGCCCGTCACCGGTCAGGGCGGGCTGTTCGTGATCAACGCGGTCACGTTCTTCGCGGTGATCGCGGCGGTCGCCGCCATGCGGGCGTCGGAGTTCCACGAGCTGGAGAGCGCCGAGCGCGAGCCCGGCGCCATCGCCGCCGGGCTCCGCTACGTGCTGCGGACCCCGTGGCTGCTGGTGATGCTGGCGCTGTCGCTGGTGCTGGGCAGCCTGGGGCGCAACTACCAGGTCACCATGGCCGCGATGAGCGCGGGCCCGCTGGAGGGCGGCGCGGGCGGCTACGGCCTGCTCTCCACGGTCTTCGCCGTGGGCACCGTGGTGGGCGGCGTCATCACCGCCTCCCGCGCGCGGCTGACGCTGCGGCTGCTGCTCGGCTCCGCCCTCGCCATCAGCGTCCTGCAGGCGCTGAGCGGGCTGCTGCCGACCCTGCCCGCGTTCGCCGTCGCCATGCTGCCGATCGCGGCCGGGGCCATCCTGGTGGACACCACGGTCTCGGCGCGGGCACAGCTCGACAGCCCCGACGCCATGCGCGGCCGGGTCATCGCCGCGGTCGGCATGGTCGGCGCGGCCTCGGGGGCGCTCGGCGGCCCGGTGCTCGGCTGGCTGAGCGACACCTTCGGCCCGCGCGCGGCCCTGGAGGCGGGCGGCGTGGCCTGCGTGGCGGCGACGCTGCTGGCCGCCGTGGCGTTCGCCAGGCTCGCCCGCCGCCCCGCCCCCGCCCCGGCCCTGCAGCCCGCCCTGCAGCCCGTACGGCCCGCGCCCGCCCGCACGCTGAACCCGGTTCTGGAGAACGCCTGACCAATGCCCGCCACCGTGATTGGACCGCCGCCGGCGGGGTAGCCCCGGTGCTCATGACAAGCGACGTCATCTCCCTCATCACCCAGGACCACCGCGAGGTCGAAGCCCTCTTCGAACGGCTCAGGAGCGGCCAGGGCGACCAGGCCGCCACCGCGGCCGAGCTGCACGCCCTGCTCACCGCCCACTCCCGCGCCGAGGAGGACCGCGTCTACCCCCAGCTCGACGCCCACCACGGCGTGGAGGAGCACAAGGAGGCCGAGGTCCTGCTCGACTCCCTGGTACGCGCCGAGCCCGGCACCGCGGAGTTCCGCCAGACCCTCCAGCAGCTTGAGGACGCGGTCACCCACCACGTCAAGGAGGAAGAGGACGAACTCCTCCCCCAGCTGACCGAGTCCGCGACCCCCGAACGGCTGCGCGAGCTCGGCCAGGCGTTCAAGCAGCGCCGCGACGAGGAGCTGCGCGCACTGACCGTCACCGGCGAGACCAAGGCCGAACTGTACGAGCAGGCGCAGCGCGCCGACATCCCCGGCAGGTCGCGGATGGACAAGCAGGAACTGCGTGACGCCCTGCGGCAGGCCGGAACCTAGGATTCCGGCCCGTCCACGGGGTAGGGGACGCGTATGACCGAACAGCCTCCGGACCGATACGGATACAGCGACGAGCAGGGGATCACGGTCGAGGAATGGACCGACGACCGGGGTCTCAACTACGAGATCACCGAGGACGATCCCCGGCATCGCGACTCACTCGACGAACGGCTCAGACGCGAGCTGCCCGACAGGCTGCGCCACGCGCCCCGGCCCGAGCACCGGCTGACCCAGCCGGACGAGGGCCTGGAGGCCGACGCGGAGGACCGCGAGATCGGCTCCGACTGGGGCGAGGACGGCGGCGACCTGTCGGCCGAGGAACGCGCCGTGCACATCGAGCGCGACGACGAGTGACTCCCCGCCGTCAGGCCATGCCGCGCAGGGCGGGGAGCAGGGCGTGCAGGTCGTCGACGATGACGTCGGCGACCTGGGCGGCCTGTGCCCGCTCGGCGTGCAGGTAGCCCCACGGCCCCCGGCGCAGCAGCGCCGTGCGCATGCCCGCCGCCGAGGCCGGCAGCACGTCGTTGTCCAGCCGGTCCCCCACGTACAGGATCTCCCCCGGCTGCCGCCCGGCGACCGCCGCGACCTTGGCGAAGAACTCCGGCGCGGGCTTGGCCACCCCCCACCCGTCGGAGGTGTGCACCGAGTCGACCGGCAGCTCCATCGCCACCAGCGCGTCGTAGGCCCGCTCCGGCTGGTTGCCCGCGATGATCACCTGGTAGCCGGCCGCCCGCAGCGCGGCGAGCGCCTCCCGCACGTCCGGGTAGAGGTCGTCGGCGTCGAAATGGTTGCGCAGGCTGCCGGGCTCGTCCCGCTCCCACGCCGCGTTCTCCGCCTCGAAGTCGAAGCCGGGCCGGACGAGCTCGAACGCCTCGCTGTGGGACCGGTCGAGCGCGGCCATCCCGCCGAGCGCGCCCATCAGTACGAACCTGGGCACCCCGAGCCGGTCGGCCCACCGCGACCAGATGCGCGTCTCGTCGATGAGCGTCTCACCGACGTCCAGCACCACTGCCTTGATCATCAAAACCCATCCGTTATCTGGAATTTTCCCTCCACTGTACGGATCCGCCGGAGTGGCCAGTGATGCCCCCGGGGTAGGTGTGGTTCGACAGCCAGGGGGGACCTCATGAAGCCTGAGACCGACGCCAAGGACACCCAGCTCCGCCAGTACCGGGTGCCGCTGGACGACGCGCCCATGACCACGGACCAGGGCTGCCCGGTCGACGACACCGACAACTCGTTGAAGGCCGGCACCCGGGGTCCGACCATCATGGAGGACTTCCACTTCCGCGAGAAGGTCACCCGCTTCGACCACGAGCGCATCCCCGAGCGGGTCGTGCACGCCCGGGGCTCGGGCGCGTACGGCTACTTCCAGGTCTACGAGTCGATGGCCGACGTGACGTGCGCCGAGTTCCTGAACGACACGACGGCGCGGACCCCCGTGTTCGTGCGCTTCTCCACCGTGGCGGGCTCGCGCGGGTCGGCCGACACCGTGCGCGACGTGCGCGGCTTCGCCACCAAGTTCTACACCAGCCAGGGCAACTTCGACCTGGTCGGCAACAACTTCCCCGTCTTCTTCATCCAGGACGGCATCAAGTTCCCCGACTTCGTGCACGCCGTCAAGCCGGAGCCGCACAACGAGATCCCGCAGGCGCAGTCGGCGCACGACACGTTCTGGGACTTCGTCCAGATGCAGCCCGAGACGATGCACATGGTCATGTGGCTGATGTCGGACCGGGCCATCCCGCGCTCGTACCGGATGATGCAGGGCTTCGGCGTGCACACGTTCCGGTTCGTCAGCAACGTGGGGCGGGCCACGTTCGTCAAGTTCCACTGGCGGCCCGTGCTCGGCACCCACTCGCTGGTGTGGGACGAGGTGCTGCGCATCCAGGGCAACGACCCCGACTTCAACCGGCGCGACCTGTGGGAGGCCATCGAGCGGGGCGCCTACCCGGAGTACGAGCTGTGCGTGCAGCTCGTGCCCGAGTCGGCCGAGCACGACTTCGACTTCGACCTGCTCGACGCCACGAAGATCATCCCCGAGGAGCAGGTGCCGCTGAAGCCCATCGGCAGGATGGTGCTCAACCGCAACCCGCAGAACTTCTTCGCCGAGACCGAGCAGGTCGCCTTCCACCTCGGCAACGTGGTGCCCGGCATCGACTTCACCAACGACCCGCTGCTCCAGGGCAGGCTCTTCTCCTACCTGGACACCCAGCTGCTGCGCCTGGGCGGGCCGAACTTCCCGCAGATCCCCGTCAACCAGCCCGTCAGCCCGGTGCGCAACGACCAGCGTGACGGCTTCCACCAGCACCTCATCCACGAGTCGCGCACCAGCTACGCGATCAACTCCATCAGCGGCGGCTGCCCCGCCGCCATCGACGGCTACAAGCACTACCAGGAGAAGATCGACGGAACCAAGATCCGCAAGCGCAGCCCCAGCTTCGAGGACCACTACACCCAGGCCACGCTCTTCTGGAACAGCATGGCCGACTGGGAGAAGCGGCACATCGTCTCGGCGTTCCTGTTCGAGCTGGGACACGTCGAGCGCAAGCACATCAAGGAGGGCGTGCTCAAGCAGCTCGGCTCCGTCCATCCCGACCTGGCCGAGCAGGTCGCCCACGGCCTCGGCCTGCCGGTGCCGCAGGGCGGCCCGGTGCACTCCGACGCCTCGCCCGCGCTCAGCATGACGAACCAGCCCGGCGGCGTCGCCACCCGCAAGATCGCCATCCTCATGGCCGACGGCACCGACGCCGCCGCCGTCACCGCGCTCAAGCAGGCGCTGGAGGGGCAGGGCGCGATCTGCGAGATCATCGCGCCGCACGAGGGCTCGATCGGCGGCATCCCGGTCGACCGCCAGCTCAGCGCCGCCAACTCGGTCCTGTACGACGCGGTCGTGGCCGCCGACGGCCAGGCCCTGGCCGCCATGGGCCGCGCCCAGTTCTGGATCATGGAGGCGTACAAGCACGGCAAGCCCATCGGCGCCGTCGGCTCCGGCGCGCAGCTCGTGGAGGCCGCCCGCCTGCCCGGCAGCACCGGCGTCGTCGCCGGCGACGACATCGCCCAGCCGTTCGCCGAGGCCGTCGCCGCCCACCGCTTCTACGACCGGGACGTGTCCAGCCTTCCCGCGTGAAATACTGAGCGTGCCTGCTCGAACACGAAGGGACATGTTCATGACGACCATGACGATCAGCAAGCCGGAGCCCGCCGTGAGCGACACCGCACCGCATCATCTCCGAGACGTCTTCGACGCCCTACCCCCCCTGCCCGGCGTCCGGGCAGAGGTCATCGAAGGGAAGGTCATCTTGAGCCCACTAGGCACCCCCGAGCACCACCGCATGGCCATGGAACTGGCCTACGAGCTCCTTCCGCTCAGCAGGGAGCGCGGATGGTGGCAGTCCGCAGGCGGCGTGAGCCTCTGCATCGAAGGCCCCCGCGACTCCTATCAGCCCGACTACCTGCTCGCACCCGCCGACTGCCCCCGCTGGGGGCATCTCGAGCTGCTGTCCTCCGGCATTTTCGTGGCCGCCGAGGTGGTCTCGCCGAGCAGCGCCCACGACGACCGCCAGGAGAAGCCCAAGGGCTACGCGGTCGGCAAGGTGCCGATCTACCTGCTCATCGACCCGATCGGCGACGAGCCGGGCGTGACCGTCTACAGCAAGCCGGTCGACGGCGCCTACACCTCGATGACCAAGGTGACGGTCGGCTCGCCGATCACCCTGCCCGAGCCCGTCGGGTTCGAGCTGGACACGTCGATCTTCAAGGGCTGAGCCTGTCCATCGCCTTGGCGATGCGCTTCTCCGACACCGGGGTCGGGGTGCCGAGCGTCTGGGCGAAGAAGCTGACCCGCAGTTCCTCGATCATCCACCGGATCTCCACCACGTCCGGGTCGGAGCGCCTGGCCGGGTGCAGGCGGTCGAGAAGGTCCTGGTAGTCGTCCTCCACCCGGTGCACCCGGTCCATCCACTCCTCGTCGCGCCACGGCTCCTCGGGCAGCTTGGTGAGGCGGCGCTCGACGGCACGCAGATAGCGCAGGATGTCGGGGAGGCGGCGGTGGCCGGTCGCGGTGACGAACCCCGGGAAGACGAGCCTGCCGAGCTGGTCGCGTACGTCCTGGGTGGAGGCGCCGGCGCGCAGGCCGTCCAGGCGGGTGCCGATGGCGTGCCAGACGGTGAGGATCTGCTCCACCCGCGACAGCACATCGGCGGAGGTGTCCCACAGGTGGGCCCGTACGTGCTGGTAGAGGCGGTCGAAGGCGACCGGGTCCCAGGCGGGGCCGCCGACGTCGCTCGTCAGCTTGTCGACGGAGGCGTTGACGATGTCGTCGAACAGCGCGACCGCGCCGCCGTGGGGGCTGCGTGACAGCGCGAGCTTGGCCTGGTTGGACAGGCCGCCGAGCAGCGACCTGGCCGGGTTGGTGACGTTGAGCAGCAGCAGGCGGCGGGTGCCGGTCCAGTGGGAGCGGCGCTGTTCGGCCTCCGTCTCGAAGATCTTGATGGAGACGGAGTCGCCGGCGTCGACGAGCGCCGGGTAGCCCTTCATGCGGCCCTGCTCGAACACCTTGGGCAGGGTGCCGAAGCTCCACGTGGTCAGGCCGGTGCGCTCCAGGTCGTCGCCCGCCTGCGAGAGCGACTTGCGCAGGCGCGGCGCCAGGCGCCGCTTGAGCGCGTCGAGGTCCTTGTCCTCGGCGATCGTGCGCTTGCGCTCGTCGATCACCCGGTACGTGATCCGCAGGTGGTCGGGGATCTGGTCGAGCTGCCAGGCGTCGTGCGGCACGCGGACGCCGGTCAGCCGCAGCAGCTCGCGCTCGACGGCCTCCAGCAGCGGCTCGCCGCCCTGCTTGACGGCGGCCAGCACCTGCTTGGCGTAGTTGGGGGCGGGCACGAAGTTGCGGCGCAAATGTTTGGGCAGCGAGCGGATGAGCGCGGTGATGAGCTCCTCGCGCAGGCCGGGGATCTGCCAGTCGAACCCGTCGGAGTTGATCTGGTTGAGCACCTGCAGCGGCACGTGCACGGTGACGCCGTCGGCGTCGGCGCCGGGCTCGAACTGGTAGGTCAGCTTCATCCGCTGGCCGAGCTGCCGCCAGGTGTCGGGGTAGTCGCGGGCGCTGACGTCGGCGCCCTCGTTGACGAGCATGTCGGGCGAGAACGTGAGCAGCTCCGGCTGCTCGTTGCGGGCCTTCTTCCACCAGGCGTCGAAGTGCCGGGCGGAGACGACGTCGGCGGGCACCCGCTGGTCGTAGAAGTCGAACAGCGCCTCGTCGTCGACCATGATGTCGCGGCGGCGGGCCCGGTTCTCCAGCTCCTCGACCTCTTCGAGCAGCTTGCGGTTGGCCTTGAGGAAGCTGTGGTGGCTGTCCCAGTCGCCTTCGACGAGGGCGTGCCGGATGAACAGCTCGCGCGACAGGTCGGGGTCGATCCGGCCGTAGTTGACCTTGCGGCCGACCACGAGCGGCAGCCCGTACAGGGTGACCTTCTCCAGCGCGATCACCGCGCCCTGGTTCTTCTCCCAGTGGGGCTCGGAGTAGGAGCGCTTGACCAGGTGCTGGGCCAGCGGCTCGACCCAGTCGGGCTCGATCTTGGCGTTGACCCGCGCCCACAGCCGGGACGTCTCGACCAGCTCGGCCGACATCACCCACTGCGGCTGCTTCTTGGCCAGCGCGGAGCCGGGGAAGATGGCGAAGCGGGCGTTGCGCGCGCCGATGTACTCCTGGACGGGGCGGCGGCCGCCGTCGCCGCGCTTGTCCATGACGTCCTTGACGCCGATGTGCGACAGCAGCCCGACCAGGAGCGAGGCGTGCACCTGGCGCGGGTCGGCCGTCTCGGTGCCGGGGTGGGCGCCGAGCGACTGGCGGATCTGGCTGTAGATGTCCTGCCATTCGCGCACGCGCAGGTAGTTGAGGAACTCGGCCTTGCACATGCGGCGGAACGCGCTGGACGACAGCTCCTGCTGCTTCTCGCGCAGGTGGTTCCACAGGTTGACGTAGGACAGGAAGTCCGACTCGGGGTCGGCGAAGCGACGGTGCTTCTCGTCGGCCTGCTGCTGCTTGTCGGAGGGCCGCTCGCGCGGGTCCTGGATCGACAGGGCGGCGGCGATGACCATGACCTCGCGCAGGCAGCCGTTGTGCTCGGCCTCCAGCACCATGCGGCCCAGGCGCGGGTCGACGGGCAGCGCGGCGAGCTTGCGGCCGATGGGCGTGAGCTTGCCGTGGGCGTCGAACGCGCCCAGCTCGTGCAGCAGGTTGACGCCGTCCTTGACCTGGCGGCGGTCGGGCGGCTCGACGAACGGGAACGCCTCGATGTCGCCCAGCCCGATGGAGGTCATCTGCAGGATGACCGAGGCCAGGTTGGTGCGCAGGATCTCCGGGTCGGTGAACTCCGGCCGCGCCAGGAAGTCCTCCTCCTCGTACAGCCGGATGGCGATGCCGTCGGAGGTGCGGCCGGAGCGGCCCTTGCGCTGGTTGGCGCTGGCCTGCGAGATGGCCTCGATGGGCAGGCGCTGCACCTTGGTGCGGTGGCTGTAGCGGGAGATGCGGGCGTAGCCGGGGTCGACGACGTACTTGATGCCGGGGACGGTCAGCGACGTCTCGGCCACGTTGGTGGCGAGCACGATGCGGCGGCCGGTGTGGCGCTGGAAGACGCGGTGCTGCTCGGCGGCGCTCAGCCGGGAGTAGAGCGGCAGGATCTCGGTGTTGCGGAACTCGGCCTTGGCCAGCGCGTCGGCGGCGTCGCGGATCTCCCGCTCGCCGCTGAGGAAGACGAGGATGTCGCCGGGGCCTTCGCCGATCAGCTCGCGGCAGGCGTGCACGATGCCCTGCGTCTGGTCGTCCTCGTCGTCGAGCGGCCGGTAGCGGACCTCGACGGGGTAGGTGCGGCCGGACACCTCAATGATCGGCGCGTCGTCGAAGTGGCGGGAGAACCGCTCGGGGTCGATGGTGGCGCTGGTGATGACGACCTTGAGGTCGGGCCGCTGCGGCAGGAGCTGCTTGAGGTAGCCGAGGATGAAGTCGATGTTGAGGCTGCGCTCGTGCGCCTCGTCGATGATCAGCGTGTCGTACTGCTCCAGCAGCCGGTCGTGCTGCAGCTCGGCGAGCAGGATGCCGTCGGTCATCAGCTTGACCAGGGTGCGGTCGCTCGCCTGGTCGGTGAAGCGGACCTTGTAGCCGACGGCCTGGCCGAGCTCGGTGCCGAGCTCCTCGGCGATGCGCTCGGCCACGGTGCGGGCGGCGATGCGGCGCGGCTGGGTGTGGCCGATCAGCCCGCGCACGCCCCGGCCCAGCTCCAGGCAGATCTTGGGGATCTGGGTGGTCTTGCCGGACCCGGTCTCACCGGCGATGATCACGACCTGGTGGTCGCGGATGGCCGCCAGGATGTCGTCCTTGCGCTGCGAGACCGGCAGGTTGTCCGGGTAGGTGACGACCGGCAGGGCCTCGCGGCGTCGCGCGAGCCGCTGCTCGGCGCGTTCGACGTCGGCGAGGATCTCCGCGGCGATCTTCTCGCGCGCCTCGCGGGAGCGCACCCGGCGCACGCCGTCGAGCCTGCGCCGCAGCCGCCGCTGGTCGCGCGGCATCAGACCGGGCAGGCGGGACTGGAGCTCGGTGAGTGGAGAGGACAACGCAGGAGTTCCCATACTGCTTCAAGGATATTCGGGCCCCGCTCGCCGGGAGCCAACGGCCCATCGTGCCCCACCGCGCGGCGCGGCGCATCCCAATATCGGGGCCCCCGTCGTGCCGCTGGGTGACCGTGGCCCGCCACGACCGGCCCACTCTCCCCAGAGTTGAGTCGTGGCGGGCCACGGTCACGTCTATGAGACTCCTGGAACAGCCTCCGGGTTGCCTCTGTTTGATCACGTTTACGGCAGCGCTGTGCTGCGCCGATTACCGGCTGTCGCGGCGGCCCCGACGATGCCCGCCTCGTTGCGCAGCGCGGCGGGGATGACGGGCACGCCCACCTGGACGTACGGCAGGAACTTGTCGGCCTTCTTGCTGACCCCGCCGCCGATGATGATCAGCGACGGCGACAGCAGCATCACCACGTGCTCCAGGTAGTCCTGGACGCGCCCGGCCCACTCCCGCCAGCCGAGGTCGTGCTCCTCGCGGGCCCGGTCGGAGGCGCGGTGCTCGGCGTCGTGGCCGTGCAGCTCCAGGTGGCCCAGCTCGGTGTTGGGCACGAGCACGCCGTCGACGAACAGCGCGCTGCCGATCCCGGTGCCGAACGTGAGCATGAGCACGGTGCCGCGCTCCCCGCGCCCCTTGCCGTAGGTCATCTCCGCCAGCCCGGCCGCGTCGGCGTCGTTGACCACGGCCGCCCCGCCGAACAGCTCGGCGGCGTCGGCCCCGGCCCACGACTCGTGCAGGTTGACGGCGTCGCGCATCACGCCGCCGTGCACCACGCCGGGCACGGCCACCCCGACGGGGCCCGTCCAGGCGAAGTGCTCGACGATCCGCCCCACCTCGGCGGCGACCGCCCCGGGCACGGCGGGGCGCGGCGTCGGCACGCGCAGCCGCTCCCGGGTGAGCTCGCCGGTCTCCAGGTCGACGGGCGCGCCCTTGATGCCCGATCCGCCGATGTCGATGCCCAGCACGTCCATGCGTCTTCCACTCCCCCGTACACGGCCGCGAAACGCCTCCAGGGACCCTAACTGAACCCGGGAGGCGGCTCTCGCGTATCTCGCGTCACAAGCGCTATCAAGGAGGTACGGATGCGGTCACGCATCATCGCCCTGGGCGCTGTCGCGGTCGTCATGGGCAGCACTCTCAACACCCCCGCACAGGCCACGAGCCACCGCACCCGGTTCGACGTCGTCAACCTGGTGTCGGACGTCAAGGGCAAGGCGGCGCTCACCGATCCCAAGCTGGTCAACCCCTGGGGGCTGGCCATGGGCAAGACGCTGTGGGTGTCCAACACGGGCACCGGCAGCGCCACCGTCTACTCCGGCCAGGGCAAGAAGGAGGCGACGGAGGTGGTCGTGCCGGGCGGCGCCCCGACCGGCCAGGTGTTCAACCCCGGCGACGGCTTCACCGTCAAGGGCAAACCCGCCACGTTCGTCTTCTCCAGCCCGAGCGGCGCGATCAGCGGCTGGAACGCCGAGGCCGACCCGAAGAACGCGATCATCGGCGCGTTCACGCGCGGCGCCGACTACAAGGGCCTGGCGCTGGCCGAGACGGACGACGGCGACTTCCTGCTGGCGGCCGACTTCGCGGGCGGCCGGATCCACGCCTTCGACGCCGACTTCCGGCGGGTGCGGCTGTCGCGCTCGCAGTTCAGGGACGCGGCGGTGCCGGCGAACTACTCGCCGTTCAACGTGGCCGTGGTCAACGGCAACGTGTGGGTGGCGTACGCGCTGCGCGACCCGAGGACCGGCAAGTCGGTCGCCGGGGCGGGCAAGGGCTTCGTCAGCCGCTTCGACCTCGACGGCCGGCTGACCGGGCGCATCGCGCGGACCGGCCTGAACGCGCCGTGGGCGATCACCAAGGCGCCGCGCCGCCTCGGCCAGTACGCGGGCGCGCTGCTGGTCGGCAACTTCGGCGACGGCACCATCCACGCCTACCGCGGCAACCGCCACCTGGGCGCGCTGCGCACCGCCGGCGGCAAGGCGATCACGCTGCCGGGGCTGTGGGACCTGGAGCCCGGCACGGCGGCGAACGGCGGCGAGAACGCGCTGTGGTTCTCGGCGGGTCTGGAGGGCGGCACGCACGGCCTGCTCGGCGTGATCCGCCCGGCGGGCTCCCGTCCCGCCGCCCCGGCCACCCCGGCCACCAAGGCCCCGACGAAGGCCCCGACGAAGGCCCCCAGCCAGCCGTACGGCGGCTACTGACCCTCCGGCGTTCCCGGCGCGCGGCCCCCGGCCCGCGCCGGGAGCCGGGGGCCAGGGCCTAGAGTCGGGTACGTGACCGAGACCTTCAGCGCATGGCTGCGCGAGCAGTGCGAGCCCGAGTGGACGGCGGTGGTGACCCACCCGTTCGCCACGGCGATCACGACGGGTGAGGCCGACATGCGGCGCTACCTGGAGCAGGACTTCCAGTTCGTCGACTCCTTCACCGCGCTCCTCGGCGCGGCCGTCGCCTGTGCCGACACCTTCGAGGCGCGCGTCCCGTACGGGCAGTTCCTCGGCCAGGTGGCGACGACGGAGGAGAAGACGTACTTCCACCGGGCGCTGGCGGCGCTCGGCGGCAGCACGCAGGCGGCGACGGAGCCGGTGACGGCGGAGTTCCGGCAGCTCATGGACGAGGCGCGCGCCTCTCAGGACTACCCGTCGATCGCGGCGGTGCTGTGCGTGGCCGAGTGGTCCTACCTCGGCTGGGCGTCCAGGGCGGTCGAGCCGCTGCCGGAGGGCTTCGTGCACCGGGAGTGGATCGGGCTGCACGAGGGCCCCGAGTTCCGCGCGTGGGTGGACTTCCTGCGCGGCGAGCTGGACCGGCTCGGGCCGGGGCTCGGCGAGGCGGGCAGGCGGCGCGTGCTGGAGGTGTTCGGCCGGGCGGTCGAACTGGAGCGCCGCTTCTTCGACATGGCCCTCGGCTAGCCGGGGGCGTCAGACATGGCCCTCGGCTAGCCGGGGGCGTCAGACATGGCCCTCGGCTGACCGAGGGCGGCAGGCACGGCCCTCAGTCAGCCGAGGGCTGCGGCCAGGTCGGCGGCCTGCCGGTAGTGGACTCCGGTCATGCCGAGGGCGACGGCGGCGGCGACGTTCTCGGCGCGGTCGTCGACGAACAGGCAGCGCTCGGGCGCGGCCCCGGCGAGCTCGGCGGCGATCTCGTAGATGCGCCGGTCGGGCTTGGCGACGCCGACGCGGGCGCTGCTGACGACGGCGTCGGCGAAGTAGGTGAGGCCGAGCCGGTCGAGGTGCTCGTCCAGGCTGTCCATGGCGTTGGTGACGATGATCACCGGGGCGTGCTCCTGGGCCTTGGCGAGCAGGGCCCTGACCTCCTCGTCGACCCGGAACGGCACGGCGGCGAACTCGGCGGCGGCCTGCCTGGCGCGCTCGTCGCCGCCCAGCGCGGCGGCGACGGAGTCGACCCACTGCGCCTCGGTGATGCGGCCGAGCGTGGCCGGGGAGAGAATCTCGGGGGCGAAGGCGGTGCGCCGCACGGGGAGGCCGTAGCGGGCCTCGATGGCGTCCTGGACGTCGAGGTCGAACAGGCGCAGGACGCCGTCGAGGTCACACAGCACGGCGTCGTACGGGAACGCGCCGGCGGGGGTCTGGCCGGCGGGCGTCGCTTCGGTGGAGGTCACAGCCATCCATTGTGCCGTGCGAGCCTGGCGGCCTCGATGCGGTTGCGGGTGTGGGTCTTGCCGATGGCCGACGACAGGTGGTTGCGCACCGTGCTCTCCGACAGGTGCAGCCGGGCGGCCACGTCGGCGATGGTGGCGCCGTCGAGCGCGGCGGCGAGCACGTCGCGCTCGCGGTCGGTGAGCGGGCTGGGCCCGGCGCGCAGCGCGGCGGCGGCCAGGGCGGGGTCGACGATCCGCTCCCCCGCCGCGATCCGGCGGACGGCGGCGGCCAGTTCCTCGACGGGCCCGTCCTTGACCAGGAACCCGGCGGCCCCGGCCTCCATCGCGCGGCGCAGGTAGCCCGGCCGGGCGAAGGTGGTGAGGATCAGCACCGCGCAGTCCGGCCGCGCGGCCCGCAGCTCCGGCAGCACGTCGAGGCCGGAGCGGCCGGGCAGCTCGATGTCGAGCAGCGCCACGTCGGGCCGGTGGGTCTCGGCGGCCGCCATGATCGCGTCGCCGGACGACACCTGGGCGACGATCTCCAGGTCGTCCTCCAGCCCGAGGAGCAGGGCCAGCGCGTCGCGCATCATGCCCTGGTCCTCGGCGATCAGGAGCTTGATCAACGCCGTCCTACTTCCAGAAACCGAGCCGGTGCCTGGCAGCGTAGTCGATGACGCGGATCTTGCCGGGTTCCAGCGCGAGCGTGCCGGAGGAGGCGCGGGGCCAGGTGGGCAGGCCGTCGCCGTTGGGGTCGCCGGCGCGGGCGAAGTTGGTCCAGTAGCCGATCATCTGGTCCGACAGCGCGCGCTGGGCGGGCGGGAGCGGGGTGTCCTTCTCCTCGAAGAGGTACGGCAAGTCGCCCGCGTGGTAGGCGCCCCAGTCGAAGCCGGTCTCCAGCGGCAGGAACATCGGCGCGTCGCGGTCGGCGAACTCGTAGCCGTACACGGGGACGTGCCGGGCCAGGAGCGTGTTCTGTTCGTGGGTGGCGCGGGCCCACATGCGGTCGGTGAGGACGGTGGCCCACGCAATACTAGGAGACTTATACCGATTTACCGGGTACTTACGAAGAATGTCAGGTGCCTTCCTGCCGAACGCTTCCCGTACAAGTTTGGGATAATTCGGCGTTTTACCCTGAATGTCGTAATTCATCGCGACAAAGAGGCGATGCTCATCCCGGGTCGCCCCGGCCAGCACCGGCACCCGGTGGAAGCGGCCCTTGCGCAGGGCCTCGTCCGGCGACTGCGGCAGCACCCGGTTGCCGTACGCGTACACCTGGAACACGTTCATGATCTGCGGCACGTCGAGGATCTTCTTGACCGGGAGCGCGCGCAGGCACGCCAGGCTGTCGCAGCCGAGCTGCCGGGCGTACGCCTCGCCCAGGGCCGCGATCTCGGCCTTCGGCCGCCACATGAACGACGGCAGCGCCTCCAGGCCCGGCACCATGCTGCCGGCGGGCATGTCCATCATGGCCTCGCCGCTCTGCATGATCGCCCGGTGGAACAGGCCCTTGGCGCCCGGCGAGGTGAGCAGCGCGCCGATGGACGAGGCCCCGTAGGAGATGCCGAACACGGTCACGTTGCCCGGGTCGCCGCCGAAGGCCGCCGCGTTGCGCCGCACCCAGCGCAGCGCCTCGATCTGGTCCTGGAGCCCGTACGTGCCGCCGTCGGCCAGGCCCGGATGCCCGAAGCCGCCGAACACGCCGAGCCGGTAGTTGATCGTCACGACCACCGTGCCCTGGGCGGCCAGCCGGCGGGCGTCGGAGTAGTGCCCGGCGCCGAGCGCGCCGTCGCCGTGCAGCCACACCATCACCGGCCGCCGCGTGCCCGGCTTGGCGGGCTCGGCGGGGGTGGTCACGTTCAGGAACAGGCAGTCCTCGTCCTCGCTGCGGACGGGCGCGTACGGCGAGCCGACCTGCGGGCACATCGCGCCGGGCGCGGTGGCGTCGCGGACGCCCTGCCAGACCGGGGCCGGGCGGGGCGGCTCCCAGCGGCCGGCGGTCGCGTAGCGGATGCCCTGGAAGATCCGGTGCTCGCCGGACACGCTGCCGCGCACCGTCCCGGCGTCGGTCCGGACGACCGCGGGGTCCGGGGCGGCCTGGGTGCTCGTCGCGGTCCCGCAGGCGGTGAGCAGGACGGCCAGTGCGAGAAGTGTTCTCATGCCTCAACGGTCGCGGAAGCGCCCGGGGCGCCGGAAGGTTCATGCATCCGGGATCGCCCAGGACAAATGTCCCCGGCATTACCATCTGCGAGACGGGATTCGGTATCGGAACGGTAGGGCATGAACGATCATCAGCTGCCGCCGGAGCTGTGCCCGCTGTTCGCCGACGGCGGCAGGGGACGGGCTCTGGGGATCGCTGTGCCCGAGGGCGGCATGGTCTGGCCCGATCCGGGCTACACCGGGCAGGGGCCGGCGGCGCGGCCGGCGTTCTGGATGAGCGACGAGCCCGTCTCCGGGGCCGACTGGCGGCGCTTCCACGCCGAGCACCCGCGCAGCGGGCTGTGGCCGGTGCTGCTGGACGAGAGCGCGCAGCCGTGGTCGGTGGGGCAGGTGGTGCCCGACGAGCCGGTGCAGATCGACCATTTCACCGCCGAGGGGTTCATGGCCGAGGTGTGGCAGGAGTGGGTGTCGCAGATGCCCGCCCAGGACGCCCTGGACGAGCTCGACCCCTACGGGGCGATCTGTCCGGGTCTGGCCCCGCCGGGGACGCCGGTGGCCCACCCGGACGAGGTCGCCGCCTGGTACGCCGGGGTGCTGGCCGAGCGGGGGATGCCGCTGGGGCTGGTGGCCGCGCCCCGGGGCGCCGACGCGCTGGCCGTGATGGGCTGGCAGGGCGCGCTGCACCACAACGAGTGGATGGTGCCGCTGGCCGCCGTGGTGCGCAGCTGGGAGGAGCGCTTCGGCGCGCGGGTGGTGGGCGTCGGCTTCAACACGCTGGAGCTGAGCGTGGCGGCGCCGCCCGTGGAGCCGGAGCACGCCATGCGCGTCGCGGCCGAGCACTGGACGTTCTGCCCGGACAACGTCGTCCAGGGGCCGGGCGACCTGCGGGGCTACGCGCAGCAGATCATCGGCGAGCACGCCTGGTCGTTCTGGTGGGACTGACGCCCCGCCGCTGCCAGGACTCGCGCCGGGACTGGCGCCGCCCGCCCGGCGGCGGGCGGCGGGTCCCGATCACGGCAGGCGGGCCACCGCCCCGTAGTTGCCCGACGTCCCCGGCTGGTCGGCGCAGTGCGGGTCGCCCTCGTCAGGCCGCCACTCCGGGACCCACACCAATCCCGGTTCCAGCAGGTCCAGACCGTCGAGCAACGCCTCCACCCGGTCGCGGGAGCGCACCGCGTGCCCAGGCAGCGTCATGGCCAGCAGGTCGTTGATGGCGGGCAGCAACTCCGGCGGTATGCCGTCGAACGTCGTCTGCAGGATCGCCAGGTAACTCCTTTCCGGCACCGACTGGCGCAGGCGTTTGACGACGTAGCGCGCCTGCTCGTCGTCGCTGAGGCTGTGGGTGGACACCACCACCCAGGCCATCGGCCGGTTCCAGTCGGCGAACGTGCGCACGACCCGGTCGTCGAGGATCTCGTCGATCTGGCGGATGTCGCCCTCGACCACGCGGACCGAGTCGGTGATCGGTTCGATGGTGGCCTGCGCGTTGGCCAGCACCATCGGGTCATTCTCTATATAGACGACACGCGCACAAGAGGTACGGAGCGTGTCGCGGGCGATGTCATGCAGCTGCCCGCCGGGTGGCAGGCCGCTGGGGACACCACTTCCCACGATCATGAACTGGTCAACGCCTTCACCGGCCAGGTGCCGTACGGCCCGGCACAGATACCCCTGGACGGCCCGAGCCGCGGCGGTCGTCACCGCGGCTGCCACGTCGTACCGGTTCACCGCTTCACGGTCGGCCCGGAAGTTGTTCTTGCCTCCGGTGGCGGCATCAAGGATGCGCGTGATCCTCGCGTGTGCGGTGTCGAGATTGGCCAGGTTTCGGATGGCACGTTGCCGCATTGCGTGTCGCCCCTTTCCCCTCGCCGCGTCCATTCGGGAAAGTTCCGGTCTCTGACCCCACTCGGATGACCAATGTTAATAATGATCCATAAATTCTCTTATTCAACTACATGGGGCAGTGTATTTTGAGGAAATATGACTTTTCGCATTCCCGGAGATCAATTCGCGGGCGTACGTGAAAGTCTTTCGCGATGCGCGCAGAGCATGTCGATCGTCTCGTCGCGGGTGGTCGTGGTGACCGACAGCTTGGTGAACGCCTGGTGGTACGCCTCCACCACTACCCCGTCGGTGATCAGCTCGTCGGCCTCCAGCGCGTGGGAGCACGCGATGTCGGGCTCGAACGCCTCCGCGAAGCGCCACAGCGTGAACGGCCCGGTGCGCGGCACGTACGCCGGGTCCTCCATCGGCACGATGTGCAGCGAGATGTTGGGCCGCTTGGCGTAGGCGATCAGCCGGTCGAGCTGGTCGAGCATGACTTCCGGGTCGGCGATCGAGCGCAGCAGGACACCCTCGTCCATGACCGCCCACACGACCGGGCCGTTGGGCCCGAAGATCAGCCGCTGCCGGGCGGCCAGGATGTCGACCGCCGCGTCGGCCGTGGTGTGGCGGAACGAGCCCTGGTCGGCCGTGGCGATCGCGGCCAGCGCGTAGGACTCGGTCTGCAGCAGCGGCGGCACGAAGTGGGTGTGATAGGTGCGGATCACCGAGGCCCGGCTGTCGATGGCGCAGGTCGTCGCCAGCCACACCGGGAACGAGCTGGCGTCGTACCAGGCCAGCTCACGCTCGCCGCGCGCCAGCGAGAGCACGTACTCGCGGGCGGGCACGGCGGTCACCCCGTAGAGCGTCAGCAGGCGCTCGACGGTGGCCGGCGCGGGCGTGATGCGGCCGGCCTCGATCGCCTCGACCGCGACGGCGCCCTTGCCGAGCGCGGTCTCCACCTTCTCCGGGCTGATCTGCGCGGCCAGGCGCAGTGATCGGAGCCGCTCGCCGAGCGCCACCCGCATCGGCTCCTCCAGCGGCGCCGCCGCGTCGGGGATCTCCATGGCCGGCTCGGGCTCCTCGGGCAGGCCCTCGGCCTTGCGGGCCAGCTCGATCACCCCCCGCAGCACGGTCAGCGAGGCGTCGGACAGCCCGGAGGCGGACACGCCGATGGCGGCGGCGCGGAGCTGGAGGTCCTCCACCGCCCCGGACTCCAGGTAATCCTCACCTACGAGCCAGCCAACGCTCACCTGGAGGCACGCCGCGAGGGCGCGCAGCACCTGGAGCGTCGGGTTGGTCTGCTTGCCGGTGCGCAACTGGCTGACGTAGGCGCGTGTGATCGGGATGCCGGCCTCGGTGAGCGCGGCGGCGACTTGAGCGCCTGTGAAACCTCGCTTGTTGAGCGCGAGATCGAGTCGCTCGGCGAACTTCGCCACGCGGACCTCCTGCTACCCGTGAACGCTCTTCCAGCCTAGACGCCGCCCGGCGCGTCCGCGCAGGGCGCTCTTCCCGTACCGGAGCCGCTCACGTATTGTCGAAAACTGAGAGTTGACACCATAACCCGCATTTGGCCAGTATCGTACGACACGTGGAAACTGTTACCTGACAGCCGGCCCCTTCGGAGGCCCCCGGCAGGGAGGTGGCCGAACGTGACCATCGATCACCAGATAAGCCCCTGGTTCACCAAGAGCACGGCCTCACCGGCGCAGGAGCGGGTGATCCAGCGCATCTGCTCCCGGATCGCTCCGGCCGGGACAACGGTCAACGTATCGGACCTGCCTCTCGGCGGGGTCCAGATCTGGACAGACGGCGACGCCGGCACGTGGAGCCTGTACCAGCGGATGGCGCGCGAGCTGCGGCTCGCCGGCTGGCACGCCGAGGCGGGCACCGACCGCCTCATGGTGCTGGGCTGGAGCGCCGAAGCCCTGTCGTACCGGGTGCTCGTGCTCGACGCCGCGCTGGCCGGGCGGCTGGCCGACTACGACCTGACGTCGTTCATGGCGGTGACCGTCGCCACCCGGCTGCTCCAGGAGGGGCTGGCCGCCGAACGCGTCGTCCCGGAGGTGGAGGCGCGCCTGCGCGAGGAGCTGCGCTGGCCGGGACGGCTGGCCGACCTCGCCGGGCTCGAACGCACCGCCACGCTGGAGCCGCTGCGCCACCGGCTCGCCCAGATCGCCGGCCTGGAGGCCAGGGTGCGCGACCGCTGCGCCGAGCACCTGTCGCTGGCCGGCCGGGTGGCCACCTCGGTCACCGGCGGCAAGCCGCCCCCGCGCATCGGCTTCCCGCGCCTGACGGCGGGCCTGGCCACGGGCCTGTCCGAGCGGCTGGTCGCGGCCAGCGTGCCCAACCAGGCGACCGCGCCGCCCCACGCCCTGCTGTCCCCATCGGACGCAGGCGCCCTGACCTGACAGGAGTGATCATGCTCACCGACGAGGTCCGCGGGCCGCGCCACCGGCCCTGCGAGGTCCCGGTACGCGGCACCCGCCCGCCGCCACCCCCCGACCGGCCGCCCCTCGACCAGGCGGCGGGGCCACGGGCGGACGTCACGCCGATCACGCACCCGGTGCGGCGGCTGCGGCCCGCGCGGCGGCACGGCGGGAGGCGGACATGAGCCGCGGCAGGGTGGGCGTGCTGGTGCCGCCCGCGAACCCGTCGGCGGAGCCGGAGCTGACCCGCCTGCTCGGCTCACGTGCCGACATGCACGCCGCCCGCTTCCCGGTACGCCCCGGGCTGGCCCCGGCCGAGCGGCTGGAGAGCTACAACGCGGCGCTGCCCGCCATGACGCACGCCTTCGGCGACCTGCCGCTCGACGCGCTCGTCATGGCCTGCGACGCCCCCCGCTACCTGCTCGACCCGGACGAGGACCGCGAGGGCTGCCTGCGGCTGACCGAGCGGTGCGGGGTGCCGTTCGCCTCGGCGACCGTGGCCATCCTGGAGGCGATCGGGCATCTCGGGCTGGAGGAGGTCCACATCGTCTCGCCGTTCCAGCCGTGGCTGACGGAGCTGGCCGAGCGCTTCTGGAAGGCCGCCGGGCTGCGCATCGCCGGGGTGCTCCCGGTCCGCGCCCAGGGCGGCTGGTCCCCGTACACGATCACTCCCGCCGAGCTGGTGGAGCAGGTGAAGCAGGCGCGGCTGCCCCGGGACGGCGTGCTGCTGTTCGTCGGCAGCGGCATGGCGACGCTGCCGGCGCTGGGCACGCTGGGCGCCGGCAACGACCGGGTGCTGCTCACGTCCAACCTGTGCACCGCCTGGTGGGCGCTGTCGCGGGCGACCGGCAAGCCCGTCACGCTCAACCGCTCCCCGCACCGGAGGGCCTCGTGAGCGCCGCACCGGGCGCGCTCGCCCTCCCCTGCCCCCTGACGAGGGTCGCCGGCGCTCCGGCTCGCGGCCGTGCCGGGCCTGCGGCCGGTCCGGGCGGCACGCGGTCCGGCGCCGGCGATCCCGGCGCCGCCGCGGAGGCCGCCTGACGGGCCCATCCCCTGCGAGGACCGGGCGAGGGTCGGCGCGGTGACGTGAGGAGTGCTCGATCAGATGTGGCGGACGCTGACGGACGAGGCGCGCGAGGCGATCGGCGCGCTCTGCGACGAGCACGGGCGGCACCTGTACGACTACTGCCGCACGGCGCTGGCGGGCTCCGACGCCGAGCTGGCGGTCGCGGGCGCGCTGCTGTCGGCGCACGCGCACGCCGGCCGGCTCCCGTCGCCGGACGCGCTGCGGCCGTGGCTGTACGCCCTGGCCCGCGCCCACCGCGCCGCCGTCGCCGCCACCAGACCGGCCAGCATCGGCTCCTGGTCCCGTCCCGGCCCCGCGCCCGACCTGGTGCCCGAGGGTCTGACGGCCCTCGACGGCCCGCACCGCGAACTGCTCGACCTCTCGGTACGGCACGAGCTGTCCGACGACGAGATCGCGCTGATCTTCGACGCGGACACCGGTGACGTGACCGCCATCGTCACGGAGGCGGCCGACACGCTGGAGCAGTGGTTCGCGGCGGTGCGGGCGGCCAGGACCCGTGACGGCTGCGCCCGGCTGGCCTCCCGGCTGACCGACTGGGCCAGGACCCCCGGACGCCGCAACCGCACGCGGATCGCCCGCCACATCCTGACCTGCCCGGAATGTCAGGCGGCGCCCCGGACGCTCCGCGCGGCCACGCTGCTGCGCCGCCTCCCCCTGGCAGACACCCCCGGCACCCTGCGCGAGCAGCCCGCCTGGGGGCAGCCGCTGCCGGACGACGACACCGCGTGGCGCCCGGACGGCTTCCCCGTCCAGGCGCGCGGCCTGGCGGAGCCGCCTCCGGCCATGATCTCCCTGGTCCCCGGCCCCACGACGGAGACCAGGGACAACCCCTGGCCGGCGACGGGCGCGGCCGTCGCCGGCCAGGAACCCCTCCCCGCCCCCACCCCGCCCGAGCCTCCGGAGGACGACTGGGCGCCCCCTCGCCCGGTGCCGCGCGCCCCGGTGGCGGAGGAAGGGGAGGGGCGTGGGGTCAGGGTCGTGGAGGAGGCCCGGGTCCGGCGGGGCGGCAACGGCGCCGGCTCCGGGCAGGCGCTCGTGCACGCCGCGCATCCGGGGTCGGGGCAGCGGCGCGAGTACTACCTGCCGCCCGACCCCGTCCCCCCGCACGACCCGCTGCGGGCCAGGGAGCGCGCCCGGCCGGCGGCGCGGCCGGGCGAGCGGCGCAGGGCCGAGCCCGGCGACAAGCTCGTCCACGCCGGTGACCGGCCGCCGCCGCGCGACGACGGGGGTGACGCCCGGTGGGAGGACTTCTGGCGGGAGCGCCCCGACGAGGACGACCCGGAGGCGCGCATCTCCCTGCGCTGGCTGGTCCGGACGGCGCTGATCTTCGGCCTGGTGCTGCTGGCCGGGGGCCTGACGTGGTCGGTGCTCAAGCCCCAGTCCCGTCAGGCGGCGACGACCGCCGCCCCCGCCGCGGCGGCCCAGCCCCCCACCGCCCCGCAACCGACCGCACAGGAGCCGCTCGTCCAGGAGCCCACGCTCCAGGACCCTCCCGCGCGGGAGCCCACCGGCGCGGCAGAGGAGCCCGGCACGGCGCTGCCCGCGCCCGAGCCTCCGGTGGCCAAGCTGACGCCCGCGTCCGTGCGGCTGGGCGAGAAGCGCAGCGGCCGGTTCAGGCTCACCTGCACCGGCGACTGCCGGGTCACCTCGTTCTCCGGGACGAACGGCATCACCGTCGACGGCAACACCTTCACCGTACGGGCGCCCGCCGAGCGGCCGGGTTGCGCCGGGCCGCCCGTGACCGAGTCGGGCGTGATCACCGTCGGCTGGTCGGGCACCACCACGGGCGACGGCAGGACCACGGAGGGCGCCACGGCCGGCGACGGCACCCTCACCATGATCGTTTCGTGGACCGTGACCACGAACCGAGGAGCGTTCATCCCCGACACGAACGGAGGCGGTTATTGGAGCAATTGCCCTAAGGGCGAGTGAAACAGGCAAGCACCATGCACCAGCCACGCACGTGACGGCCCCGGGCATCGCGCCCGGGGCCGTCAGCTGTCAGAAGCCCGTCTCCCGTCAGAAGAACGAGAAGCCCGGCTCCGGCTCCGGCAGCGTCAGTTCACGCGGCCCGAGGAACCTGGCGGTGTCCTTCGGCACGTCGGCCAGCGGGGCGCCGGGCACGACCGGGACGGTCACGCCGGTCCTCGACAGGTCGACGGTCACCGCGGCCCCGGTGCCCGTCTCGGAGCTGTAGGAGGCGTCGGTGCCCGCGATGATCAGGCCGATCCGGTGCCCCTTCTTGAAGGTGTAGTCGTGCGGCAGCGTCTCCCACCTGACCTTGGCGTACTTCCCGACCGGCATGGGCGACGGCCGGGTCAGCGAATGGCGGTTGCGGGTGTCGATCCAGCCCCGGGCGACGACCTCCACCGGCCGGTTCGCCACGTTCGTGACGACCTTCTTGTAGCAGCCGTCGTCGGCAGCGGTGCTCTCGCCGTGGCAGTCCTCCTCGGCGATCGTGGTGACACCCTGGCCGCGCCGCCAGTCCAGGCGGGTGTCGTCGCCGAAGTCGACGAGCAGGGCGGTCAGGTTCGAGGCGGGCCGGTCGAGCTTGACCCGCAGGTCGGCGGTGGGCGTGCCGGACAGGCGCAGGTCGACCGGCAGCGCGCCCGTGGTGAACGCCAGCCGTCCCGGGTTCGCGGCGCCGACGTCGGCGACCATCGCGGACTCGGTCATGGCCACGTCCGTGAACGTCGCCGTGGCGCGCCGGTCGGGCCGCAGCCCGAGCGTGCCGTCGGCGGCGGGCCGGAGCGTCAGCCGGGTGGCGTGCGGCGCCGGCCAGTCGCGCTGCGTGATCCACTCCGTCGGCCCGACCTGCACGTCGGCGCGCGGCTCGCGCATGATGTCGTTGCGCACGCCGTGCAGCCAGTGGTCGAACCAGCGGTGCAGCGTGTCGACCCACACGTCCCGCCGGCCCTCGAAGTCGAACGGGTCGACGTGGTTGTACTGGCCGACCCAGATCTTGCGCGGCACCCGGCGCTCGGCCAGCGCCTGCCACCAGGTGGAGAAGTTGTCCGGCTTGACGTTCAGGTCGTTGGACGTGTGGACGACGAAGACGCTGGCCCGCACCTTGGAGACGTCGCCGAGCAGCCCGCCGAGGTAGTCGCGCTCGGCCCAGAACGGGTTGTGGTCGCCGGTGTCGTCACCGTCCCCGGCGTCCATCCGGTCGCGCACCGCCTGACACTTGGCCTCGGGGTCGGTGTCGACGTAGTTGGCCAGCCAGGAGGCGTAGTCGTAGTTGTAGATCACGCCGTTCGAGCGCTGGTACCGGTACCAGGAGCTGATCGCGGAGATCGGCACGATCGTCTCCAGGCCGCGCACGCCGGTCGCGGCCACGGCGTTGGCGAGCGTGCCGTCGTACGACTTGCCGATCATCGCGGACTTGCCGGTCGTCCAGTCGGCCACGGCGGGACTGCCGTCGGCCCGGTACGCCTTGGCCCGGCCGTTCAGCCAGTCGATGACCGCCTTGCCGCCCAGCACGTCGGCCTTCCCGCCGACGTCGGGACACCCGTCGGAGCGGGTGGTGCCGATCATGTCGACGTTCAGCACGGCGTAGCCGCGCGGCACGAAGTAATTGTCGTAGAACAGGGGGAACTTCGTGACGTTCCCGTCGGCGCCGTACTCCTTGCGCTCCCCCTCGTTGCCGCGCCCGGAGTTGTCGTAGTACGGGCTCTCGTCGATGATGACCGGGACGCGGAGCCCGGGACCGGACTCCTTGGGACGGATGATGTCGACGCGCACCCGGTCGAGCCGGCCGTCGGCGTCGCTGTCGACCGGCGACTCGACGTAGACGTGCTCGCGGACCGCGTCCGCGTAGGAGAAGACCGGCTGCGTGCGGCCGTTCTCGACGGTGACCGCGGGTGCTGGGGCCGCGGCGTGGACGGGGGTCGCCGTGCCCAGGACGAGGACTGCGGCGATGAGGGCCGGGCGTAATTGTGGCACGCGTGACCTCCGTGGCTGTACCAAAAGTACGAGCAATCTCTCAGACGCCCGGAAGCCTGACAAGATCTGACCATGCGGGTCGAGAGGATGGGCATGCGGAACGTGGCACGGACCTCGTTGGTGGACGCCGCCATCGAACAGCTGCGCGACCAGATCACCAGCGGCGCGTGGCCGGTCGGCACCAAGCTGCCGTCCGAGAGCCGGCTCGCCGAGACGCTCGGCATGAGCCGCCTGTCGGTGCGCGAGGCGCTGCGGGTGCTGGCGCACGCCGGGCTGCTGGCCACCCGGCAGGGCGACGGCACGTACGTGACGGCCACCGACGAGTCGCAGGTGGCGCTGCGGCGGCGGCTGGACCGGGCGGCGGCCATGGACATCATCGACGTGCGGCGCGGGCTCGACCTGGTGGCCGCCCGGCTGGCCGCCGCCCAGCGCACCGACGAGGACCTCGCCGGGATGCGCGAGGCCCTGGCCCGCCGCGACGCCGCCGCCGGCGCCGGTGACCTCGACGCCTTCGCCGACGCCGACGTGGCCTTCCACCTGTGCGTCGCCGACGCGGCCCACAACCCGCTGCTCGGCGACCTCTACCGGAGCATGAGCGAGTCGGTGCGCGAGAGCGTCCGCGACCTGGAGGAGGCGGCGCTGCGGCCCGACAGCTCCCACCACGAGCTGCTGGCGGCCATCGAGGCCGGTGACGCGGCGGCGGCCGTGGCGGTCTCGGTCGGCATCCTCGACCGCCAGGAACGCGACCTGTGACCCGAGCGCTCACCCGCCGATCGTGATCGTGTCCGCCTCGTCGTCCACGGGCGGCTCCGGCTCCCGCCTCCCCCACGGCCCCCGCACGGCGACCAGGGCGAGCACCGCCCCGCCCACGGCGGCGACCACCAGCCCATAGACCGGAACCCCACCGGAGCCCGCCCCACCCCGCGTGGCCGCCCCGCCCTGGGTGACCGCGCCGTCGCCGGTGGCCGCCTCGTCCGGGTCCGGGGTGCCGGAAGGCCGCGTGCCCGGCGACGGCCCCGCCGCGAGCGGGCTCGCCACGGCCGCGCCCGGCTCGGCGCGCCCCTCCTCGGCCGCGCCCAGCTCGGCGTCACCTCGGTCGGGGGTGACCGGTGCGGGGTGCTCGGGGTCCGGGGTGGGGCGGCCTGGAGGGAAGCCTGGGGGGCGGATGGCGCCCCAGTGGTTCTGCGGCTCTTTGAGGGCGCGGGCGAGGCCGGGTTGCAAGGGGTTGAGGGCAAGGCCGCCCGGCACGGTGAGGGTGCCCACGGCGTACGGGGCGAAGATGCCCTGGATGCCTTCGACCCGGTACGTCCCGGCGGCGGGGACGGTGAGGGCGGCGGCGTAGTGTCCGGGCTCGGGCAGCGGCGTGCCGGCGAACAGCGTGGCCTCGCCCCGGGCGTCCGTGAGCCGGAGCCCGGTGGGCCCGAGGTCGCCCTGGTAGGGGTGGTTGCCGTGCTGGAGCACCCAGTAGCCGGCCGTGTAGGACGTGCCGGCCTGCAGGTTGCCCGGGAGCGGGTCGAGGTAGGTGACGGCGAATCCGCCGGCGGCCGTCCCGGGGGTGGCGAGCGGCCCGGCGGCCAGCAGCAGGGCGGCCACGACGGTGGCGAGTCTTCTCATGGGACACCTCCGGCGTGCATACACCGGCGGCGCGCCCGGAGTTCCGGCCGGGGCCCAGAATGGGGGACTCGGGGAGGCTTCGCGCGGTCGCCGTCCATTCCGCGCTGGTGGATCAGCGGCGGGGCTGACCGGTCAGGGGTTGCGGGCCCGCCCGAGGATGTGGGTGAGCGCAGGGCTGCCGGGGACGGGCCGGTGGGCGAAGCTCCGCTGCTCCTCGACGAGCAGCCCGGCGGCGCGGATGGCGGCGGCGGTGTCGCGGTTGGGGTGGCAGCCGCCGCCGACGCGCCGCCAGAGCGGGGTGATGAGGTCCTGGAGGGCGCCGCGGACCGGCCGGGGCGAGCGGACGTGCTCGAAGTAGCGCAGCTCGCCGCCGGGCGCGAGCAGCCGTCGCACCTCGGCGAGGGTGGCCGCCGGGTCGGGCACGGTGCAGAGCACGAGCGACAGCACGGCGGCGTCGTACGCGCCGGGCCCGCCCGGCAGCGCCCCCGCGTGGCCGGGCACCACCCGGACGGTCACCGGGGCGCGGGCCGCGGCCCGCTCGGCCGCGGCGCGCAGCAGGTGGTCGGGCTCGACGGCGACGACCTCGCGCACTCCCGCCGGGTAGTGCGGGAAGTTGAGCCCGTTGCCCGCGCCGATCTCGATCACCCGCCCGGTCAGCCCGGCGAGCAGACGCTCGCGCAGTGCGGCGGTGGCGGGATCGGCGCGCTCGGTCATCCTCTCGTAGGCGCGGGCGAAGCGCGGGTGCTGGTACTTCGAGAGGTCCTGCATCACCCCAGCCTAGGTCCGGGCGTGGGCCGGAGGGCTAGGACGGGCTGTTGCTCATGTAGCGGTCGATCTTCCAGTCGCCGTTGTCCTGCGTGAGCAGGAAGAACGCGCGGGTCTCCTCGGAACCCTCGCCGCTGGTGGCGCGGACGAACGCCTGCTTGCCGGCGACCTGGGACTCCTCGATCGTCGGCGTGCCGCCCTGGCCCTCGCCCATGCCCTCGAACAGCGTGGTGAGCGCCTGCGTGCCCTCGGCGGTCTGCTCGCCGGCCACGGCGGCCACGGCGTCGGAGGTGAACAGCTTCACGACCTGGGCGGCGTCGCCCGATTCGAGCGCCTTGTAGAAGCCCTCGACGACGCCGCGGGGCGAGCCCTGGCCGGCGCCGGTGTCGGTGGGCGACGGGCTGCCGGTGCCGGTCGTGGTGTCGGTCGGCGAGGCGGAGTCGCCGGGTGTCATGCCCGTGTCGGTGGCTGTGGGGGACGCCGGGCTCGCGGCGCCCTTCATCGCTTGCCCGGTGCCGCCCGCGGCGCAGCCGGCGGTGAACAGGGCCGGTACGATCGCGGCCAGCAGGAGGCCCCTGCGCAGAGAATTCATGCTCATGGCCGCTTTGATTCCCGCCCCGATCAAGGGCGAATGCGCTCTTTATCCAGTTCGCACGACCCTTTTAACGTACGCGGTATTTTCTCACCCTCGGCTTCACAGAATTCGGCGAGATCGTTCAGAGGTCTGATCGTTGCCCCACTGAGACCCGTTGCCCGGCGCGCCGCCGATACCGTCCCTCTAGTGCCGCATATCAAGGCGAACCCCGCTCCGCCCGCCGATCCTCTGCCGCAGCGCGACGACGCCGAGCGTTGCGCCTCCGCCGATTCGGGGCGGCGATGCGTCCTCCCGCCCGCCCATCATGGCGCGCATGTTTTCCCACCCGCGGAGACGGACCTCCGCCTCTGACATCGTTTCAAAAGTGCCATTTCGGGCAATTGACGCGAATGTCGGATGAACCGGTCACGGTGACCCCCTGTGAAGACGGCCCGCTGCTCATTCGTGGCGAGTTCGCGCTGGTGACCCAGGACGGCGAGCGCATCCCGCCCGGCCGGGCCACCGTCGCGCTGTGCCGGTGCGGCCGCTCGGCGGCCAAGCCGTTCTGCGACGGCTCACACAAGACGGCCGGCTTCCGCGCCCCCAGCGGCCAGGAGGCGGAGCCTGCGGACGGAGCTGGCTGACCGGCGCAGCCGCCGCCCCGCGTACGGGACGCCGCCGGTGAGCGCGGCGGCCAGGGCGAGCCAGCTGCAGACGCCCCGCTCGGCCACCCACACGGGCGCGAACAGCGACGACGTCGCCGGGAAGACCCGGTGGCCGCCGCAGCGGCGGCGGCCCAGCTCGGCGACCGCCACGGTGACGGCGGCGGCCCCGGCCAGCGCGGCGGGACGGCGGCGGGCGATCGCGACGGCCACGCCCGGCGCCACCGCCAGGAACGCCGCCATCCGCCACGGCTGCGCGAGGTCGTCGTAGGCCTGCCGGACCCGCTGCGACCAGAAGCGCCGCGCCTGGCAGGGCAGGCGGCGCACGTAGAGGCCGGGGGCGGAGACCACCCGCCCGCCGCGCGCCCGGACGGTCCGGATCAGCTCCAGGTTCTCGAACAGCACGTCGCCGTCGTAGCCGCCCATGCCCAGGAAGAAGTCGCGCCGGACGCCGAGGGTGCCCGGGTAGTCGGCGCCGAACGCCCGGTTGAGCAGGCTGCGGGCGGTGTCCCAGCGGGCGTGCCAGGGCAGCGGGGAGAAGTAGTTCTGCGGGCGCACCAGGTCGGCCCCGGCGAGCAGCTCCCGCATCCTGGCGAGCCCCGCCGGGTCGTAGCGTACGTCGTCGTCGGCGATGACCACGTGCGCGGCGCGGGCCAGGCGCACGCCGGTGGTGACGCCGGTGACCTTGCCGTTGGCGTAGCCGAGCTCGGGGTCGGGAGGCACGTGGGTGACGAGGCCGCGCCAGCGGCGGGCGTGCCGGTCGAACAGGGCGGCCGGGCTGCCGTCGACGACGATCACGCGGGCGTGCCGGGCCAGGCCGGTCAGGTAGGCGGTGAGCTCGTCCAGCCCGGCGTCGTCCTCCCACCGCAGCGGCAGCACGTAGTCGAGGTCCATCACGGGCTCGCGACGGCCGTCTCCAGCTCGGCCAGTGACGAGACGCCGCGCTCCCAGCAGTCCATGACGTGCTCGGCCCACAGGCGTTCGAGGGTGAGCGCGCATGCGGCCCCGTACAGGATGTCGCCGGTGAGCGACGGCTGTGCGGCGGCGAGCCCGCCGCACAGGTCGTTGGCGGCGATCTGCTCGTGCACCGCGTCGGCCTGGACGTGCTCCTCGTAGAAGCGGGTGGCGGTGGCGTCGCCGCCGAGGCGGCGCAGGCCGGTGGCGTAGCGGCGGTTGGGCAGCGAGGAGGTCATCTCCAGGGCTGCCAGGTGGCCGGCGAGCGCGCCGCGCAGCCGCCGGTGCAGGCCGAACAGCGACATCGCGTTGGAGATCGCCAGCGTGATGCCGGGGACGCGGCCGAGGTGCGCGAGGTAGGAGTCGTCGAGGCCGAGGCCGCGCAGGGTGGCGCGGAACAGCTCGGAGTGCATGCGCTCGCGGCGTCCGCCGCCGTACTCGTCGGCCTGGATCTCGACCAGCGCCGCCTTGGCCCCGCCCTGGAGGCGCGGGATGGCCCAGGTGTGCGGGTCGGCCTCCTTCAGGTGGTAGATCGAGCGGTGGACGGCGAACTCGCGGAACTGGGCGAGGTCGGCCGTGCGCTGCAGGTGCTGCGACAGCGGCGGGCCCTCGTCGGCGACGGCCAGCGCGGTGAGCGCCCGCCGCACGTGGCGCGGCTCGACCGGGGCGGGGCGCGGCACGGCGCGGGCGAGCGCGTCCTCGAAGCCGCGCTCCAGGGCGGCGCGGGCCCGCAGCAGCGACGGCTCCCACTCCCAGCGCTCGTCCACGTCGTCGAAGCCCTGGTAGTGCAGCTCGTAGCAGGCGAACAGGGCGAGCTGCAGGTCGTCGTCGCCGAGCGGCAGCGCGCCCGGCTCCAGCGGGCCGAGCTCCCCGAGCTCCCCGGGCGGCCCGGTGAGGCAGGAGAAGAGCTGGTCGCTGATCGGGCCCCGGGCGGCAGGCAGGCGCATCAGGCACTCCGGCGGTAGACGGACACGTGCGCGCGGCTGTCGTCGCCGAACGGGGTGCGCGCCCAGTCCGACCAGCGATGCTCGCGCTCCATCGAGGCCAGCCGGGCCATCAGGTCGAGCTCGGCGGGCCAGGCGTAGCGGTGGTTGGCGGGCAGCAGGCGCACCCCTTCGGCGGTCAGCCGGATGCGGGTGGTGTGCATGTGCTGCCCGGCCGGGGAGAGCACGGCCGCCTCGGCGACGACGGCGTCCTCGGTCATCAACAGCAGCCGCAGCGCGCTGCCGTCGCGGAAGGCGGCCGGATCGGGCACCCACGCCTCGATTACGAACCTGCCGCCGGGCCGCAGGTGGGCGGCGGCGTTGCGGAAGCAGGCGACCTGGGCGTCCTGCGACGGCAGCGCGTAGACGGTGTTGGCGGCGAGCACGACGAGCGCGTAGGAGCCGTCGGCGGTGGCCGTGGAGAAGTCGCCGATCGTGACGGGCACGCGGTCGCCGCCGGGCTTGCCGCGCAGCACCTCGACCATCTCCGCCGAGCCGTCGATGCCCGCGACCTCCAGGCCGCGGGCGGCCAGCGGCAGGGCCAGCCGGCCGGTGCCGATGCCGAACTCCAGCACCGGCCCGCCGTCGGCGAGCTCGTGAAGCAGGTCGACAGCTTGGTCCGTGGGCAGGCCGCGTACGGTGGCGTCGTAGATGTCGGCGATGCCGCGGCCGTAAGCGGAGGCGTCGAACGCCGGCATCCGCACCTCCCCCGAGTTCCAGCACGTGAATGCCAGCTGAATGCCCGGGGCTCCACCCGTTAAACGCTCACGGCCACCTGCACGAGGTCGCCGTCGAGCCGGACGTGGTAGACGGGCACGGCGATGTCGGGCTCGTCCAGGCAGTGTCCGGTGACCAGCGAGAACACCTGTTTGTGCAGCGGCGAGGCGACGGTCGGCTCGCCCTTCCTGGTGCCGACGATGCCGCGCGAGAGCACGTACGCGCCGCTGAACGGGTCGAGGTTGCCGAGCGCGTGCACGGAGCCGTCGTGGGTGCGGAAGAGCGCCACCTGGCGGTCGCCGACGAGCGCGCACACGCCGCGCTCGGGCAGCAGGTTCTGGTAGCCGCAGACGTCCACCCAGGTCATCGGGTCACCACCGGCTTGATCTGGCCGCGCTCGGCGGCGAACACGATGGACGGGTCGGGCACGCCCGGCGCGTTGACGAAGCTGACGAACCGGGAGAGCTTGTCCGGATCGTCCAGGGTCGCCCGCCATTCGTCGACGTAGGTGGCGACGTGCCGCTCCATGTGGGCGTCGAGGTCGGCGCAGATGCCGAGCGCGTCATCGACGATCACCGAGCGCAGGTAGCCGAGGCCGCCGTCGAGCGACTCCAGCCAGGCGGAGGTGCGTTGCAGCCGGTCGGCGGTGCGGATGTAGAACATGAGGAACCGGTCGATGGTCCTGATGAGCTCGTCGGTGGTGAGGTCGCCGGCGAGCAGGTCGGCGTGGCGGGGCTTGAAGCCGCCGTTGCCGCCGACGTACAGGTTCCAGCCCTGTTCGGTGGCGATGATCCCGAAGTCCTTGGAGCGGGCCTCGGCGCACTCGCGGGCGCAGCCGGAGACCGCCGACTTCAGCTTGTGCGGCGAGCGCAGGCCCCGGTAGCGCAGCTCCAGCGCGATGGCCAGGCCGACGGAGTCCTGCACGCCGTAGCGGCACCAGGTGGAGCCGACGCACGACTTGACCGTGCGCAGCGCCTTGCCGTAGGCGTGGCCGGACTCGAACCCGGCCTCGACGAGCCGCCGCCAGATCTCCGGAAGCTGTTCGACGCGGGCGCCGAGCAGGTCGATCCGCTGCCCGCCGGTGATCTTCGTGTAGAGGCCGAAGTCGCGGGCGACCTCGCCGATGACGATGAGCTTGTCCGGGGTGATCTCGCCGCCGGGGATGCGCGGGACGACCGAGTACGTGCCGTTCTTCTGGATGTTGGCGAGGAAGTGGTCGTTGGTGTCCTGGAGCGCGGCGCGCTCGCCGTCGAGGACGTGCCCGTTGTGCAGGGAGGCGAGGATGGAGGCGACGGCCGGCTTGCAGATGTCGCAGCCCCGGCCCTGCCCGTGCTGGGCGATGAGCTCGGAGAACGTGGTGATGCCGCGCACCCGGACGATGTCGAACAGCTCGGCGCGGGAGTGGGCGAAGTGCTCGCACAGGTTCTTGCTGACCTCGACGCCGGACTTCTCCAGGAGCTGCTTGAGCATGGGCACGCAGCTTCCGCAGGTGGTGCCGGCGCGGGTGCACGCCTTGAGCGCGGGCACGTCGGCGCAGCCCCGGTCGGTGACGGCGGCGCGCACCTCGCCCGCGCTGACGTTGTTGCACGAGCACACCTGGGCGTCGTCGGGCAGGTCGAGGTTCGCGCCGCCGCCGGTGAACAGCAGGTCGGACGGCGGCGCGGGCAGCGGCTTGCCGACGAACGAGCGCAGCGAGGTGTACGGGGCGGCGTCGCCGACGCAGATGCCGCCGAGCAGGGTCCGGGCGTCGTCGCTGATGAACAGCTTCTTGTAGACGCCGGCGACCGGGTCCATGTAGGTGACGTCGAGCGCCCCGGTCATGGCGCCGAACTGGGCGACCTCGACGCCGAGCAGCTTGAGCTTGGTGGACAGGTCGGCGCCGTCGAACGTGCCGTCGCCGCCCATGATCCGGTCGGCGGCGACCTCGGCCATGGTGAAGCACGGCCCGACGAGCCCGTACACCATGCCGCCGGCCAGCGCGCACTCGCCGATGGCGTAGATCGACGGGTCGGAGGTGCGCATGCCGGGGTCGACGACGACGCCGCCGCGCTCCCCCACCTCCAGCCCGCAGGCCCTGGCCAGCTCGTCGCGCGGCCTGATGCCGGCGGAGAAGACGACGACCTGGGCCTCGATCAGCGTGCCGCCGGGCGTGCGCAGGCCGGCCACCCGGCCCCGGTCGTCGGTGACGATCTCCTGGACGCCCGAGCCGGCGTGCACGCTCAGCCCGAGCCGTTCGATGTGCGACCTGAGCACCGAGCCGCCGCCCTCGTCGACCTGGCGGGGCATGAGCCACGGGCTCATCTCGACGATGTGGGTGCGCAGGCCGAGGGAGCGCAGCGCGTCGGCCGCCTCCAGGCCGAGCAGCCCGCCGCCGACGACGACGCCGTCAGCGGCCTCCTTGGCGGCCAGCCGGATCGCGTCCAGGTCGTCGATCGTGCGGTAGACGAAGGCGTGCCCGGCCCCCGGCACCGGCGGCACGAACGGCGCCGACCCGGTGGCGAGCACGAGCACGTCGTACGGCTCCGGCTCGCCGCCCTCGACCGTGACCACGCGGGCCTGCCGGTCGATGCCGGTGACGCGGCTGTTCAGCCTGGTCACCGCCCCGGACGGCACCGGGTAGGCGAGGTCCTCGGCGCTCACGCCCGACAGGTACGAGGTCAGCGCCACCCGGTCGTAGGCCGGGCGGGGCTCCTCCCCGATGACCGTGACGCGCCCGTCGAAGCCGCGCTGGAGCAGCGCCTCCACGAGCCGGTGTGCTGCCGGGCCGAACCCGGCCACGACGATCTTCTTCATGCGGAGACCCCTTCCTGTTCGCACAGCCAGCCGACGATGCCCGCGACGGCGTCACGGCAGGTGCCGCAGCCGGTCGTGGCGCGGGTGGCGGCGGCCACCCCGGCCACGTCCCTGGCGCCCGCCTCCCAGCAGGCCCTGATCTGGCCCTTGGTCACGTTGTTGCACTGGCACACCTTGGCCGCGTCGGGCATGAGCACCGGGCTGTCGGCGACCGGCGCGGCCGACAGCCCGGGGAACAGCAGGCCGGCCCGGTCACCGGGCACCGGCCCGCCGCGGTCGAAGAGCTGGGTGAGCGTGCCGACGGCGTCGCTGTCGCCCAGCAGGATCGCCCCGACCAGGCGGTCGTCGCGGATGACGAGCTTGCGGTAGGTGCCCCTGGCGCGGTGGCTGAAGCGGACCACCTCGGCGTGCTCGTCGGTGAGCTGGGTCTCGCCCATGGCGGCCAGCTCAACGCTGCTCGCCTTGAGCCGGGTGACCAGGCGCGAGCCCCGGTAGCGCGCCTTGCCCCCGGTGATCACGTCGGCGGCCACGGACGCCTGCTCCCAGGCGGGCGCGACCAGCCCGTACACGGTGCCGTCGTGCTCGGCGCACTCGCCGATCGCGAAGATCGACGGGTCGTCGGTGCGCAGCTCGTCGTCCACGACGACGCCGCGCCGCACCTCCAGCCCGGCCTCGGCGGCGAGCGCGGTCAGCGGGCGGACGCCGCAGGCGAGCACGACCAGGTCGCCCTCGACGAGCTCGCCGCCGGCCAGCCGGACGCCCGTCTCCTCGACGGACGCGGCGGACACGCCGGTGCGGGTCTCGACGCCGAGCCCGGCCAGCGTCTCGCCGAGCAGCAGCCCGGCCTCGGCGTCGAGCTGGCGTTCCATCAGATGGCCGGCCAGGTGCAGCAGCGTCACGGGCAGGCCGCGCCCGGCCAGCCCGCGGGCGGCCTCGACGCCGAGCAGCCCGCCGCCGACGACGACGGCGCGGCGGCTGTGCTCGGCGGCCTTGAGGATGCGCTCGCAGTCGTCGAGCGTGCGGAACGGGACGGCCCGCGCCACGCCGGGGATCGGCGGCACGATCGCCTCGCTGCCGGTGGCGAGCACGAGCAGGTCGTACGGCTCGCGGCGGCCGTCGGTGGTGTGCACGGCGCGGGCCTCCCGGTCGATCCAGGCGACCTCGCCGCCGAGCACGGCCTCGACCCGGTTGGCGGCGTACCAGGACAGGTCGTGCAGGCCGAGCTGTTCGGGCCTGGCCTTGCCGGCGAGCACGTTCGACAGCAGCACGCGGTTGTAGGGGCGGCCGGGCTCGGCGCCGAACACGGTGATCGTCATCCGCGGGTCGCGCGCCCGGACCTCGCCGACCAGCCGGGAGCCGGCCATGCCGTTGCCGACCACGACGAGCCTCATGAGACCCGCTCCACCCGTACGGCGCAGACCTTGAACTCCGGCATCCGGGACGCGGGGTCGAGCGCGGGGTTGGTCAACCGGTTCGCCCCCTCCCAGTGAAAGGGCATGAACACGGTGTCGCTCCTGATCGCGTCGCTGATCCTGGCCACCGCCTCGTCCGTGCCGCGCCTGCTGGTCACCCGCACCAGGTCGCCCGCCTCGATCGCCAGCCGTTCGGCCAGGTCGGGGTGGAGCTCCACGTACGGGTGCGGCGAGGCGGCGGTCAGGGAGGCGATCCTGCGGGTCTGCGCGCCGCTCTGGTAGTGGGCGAGCACGCGGCCCGTCGTCAGATGGACGGGGTAGTCGTCGTCGACCTCCTCGGCCGGGGGCCGGTGCTCGACGGGCACGAACCTGGCCCGGCCGTCGGGCGTGGGGAAGGAGTCCAGGAACGGCCGGGGCGTTCCGGCGTGCCCCGGCTCCGGGCAGGGCCAGAACACGCCGGTCTCGCCGGCGATCCGCTCGTAGGTGATGCCCGCGTAGTCGGCCGTGCCGCCGGCGCTGGCGCGGCGCAGCTCCTCGAACACCTCGGCGGGGTCGTCGGCGAAGTCGTGGCCGAGCCGGCGGGCCAGCCCGGCGATCACCTCCAGGTCGCCGCGGACGCCGGGCGGCGGCGCGAGCGCCCGGCGGCGCAGCAGGACGCGGCCTTCGAGGTTCGTCATCGTGCCGGTCTCCTCGGCCCACTGGGTGACCGGGAGCACCACGTCGGCCAGCGCCGCCGTCTCCGACATCACCACGTCGCAGACGACGAGCAGGTCCAGCGCCCGCAGCCGGGCGGCGATCCTGGACGAATCCGGCGCGGACACGACGGGGTTGGAGCCGAACAGCAGCATCGCGCGCGGCCCGCCGGGCGTCCCCAGCGCGTCCAGCAGCTCGTACGCCGACCGTCCCGGCCCCGGCAGGTCCTCCGGCCGCACCCCCCACACGCCCGCGACGTGCTCGCGCGCCGCCGGGTCGTCGATCCTGCGGTAGCCGGGGAGCTGGTCGGCCTTCTGCCCGTGCTCGCGGCCGCCCTGGCCGTTGCCCTGCCCGGTGAGGCACCCGTACCCGGAGCCGGGCCTGCCGGGCAGGCCGAGCGCGAGCGCCAGGTTGACGAACGCGCTCACGGTGTCGGTGCCCTTGGCGTGCTGCTCGGCGCCGCGCCCGGTGAGCACGTACGCGTTCCTCGCGAACGCCAGCGCGCGCACGGCCTCGCGCATGCGCTGGACCGGCACGCCGGTGACGCGCTCGACCCGCTCGGGCCACCAGGAGGCCAGCGAGGTGCGCACGGCCTCGAACCCGGTCGTGCGCCCGGCCACGTACGAGGCGTCGACCAGGTCCTCGGCCACGGCCAGGTGCAGCAGGCCGAGCGCGAGCGCCAGGTCGGTGCCGGGCGCGGGCCGCAGGTGCAGCCAGGCCAGCCGGGCGGTCGCGGTGCGGCGCGGGTCGATCACCACGAGCCGCGCGCCCTCCAGGTGGCGCACGAACGGCGGCATCGTCTCGGCCGGGTTCGCGCCCGCCAGCAGCACCACGTCGGCCCCGGCCAGGTCGGTGACGGGGAACGGCATCCCCCGGTCCATGCCGAACGCGCGGATCGACGCGGCGGCGGCCGACGACATGCAGAAGCGGCCGTTGTAGTCGATCTGGCTGGTGCCGAGCGCGACCCGGGCGAGCTTGCCGAGCAGGTACGCCTTCTCGTTGGTGAGCCCGCCCCCGCCGAACACGGCCACGGCGTCGGGGCCGTGCTCGTCCCTGAGAGCGATGAGGCGCGCCGCCACGTGGTCGAGCGCCTCCTCCCAGGACACCGGGTTCCCGTGCAGGAGCGGGCCGGTCAGCCGCTCACCGTTGGTGAGGAGCTCGGCGGCGGTCCAGCCCTTCTGGCAGAGCGCGCCGCCGGCGTTGGCCGGGACGTCGGCCCGGGGGGTGATCGTGATCTCGGTCCCCTCGGCGCCGATCGCCATCCCGCACTGCAGGGCGCAGTACGGGCAGTGGGTGTCGACGGTGGTCATCGCTCACACCCGCGCATGGGCGAGGGAGGCGATCCGGGTCACGCCGACGGTGCGCGTGTAGCACCACCAGGTCAGCGCGAAGCAGGCGGCGTAGAAGGCGCCGAACGCGGCGAACGCCACCGCCGGGCTGCCCGTCGCGGCGAACGACATGCCGAACGCCCGGTTGATGAGGAACCCGCCGAGCGCGCCGACCGCGGAGATGATCCCGATGGCCGCCGACGCCTGCCGTCTGCCGTGCAGCAGCGCCTCCTCGCCGGTGCCGCGCTCGGCGACCGCCTTGGCCTGGAAGATGGCCGGGATCATCCGGTACGTGGACCCGTTCCCGATCCCGGCCGTCAGGAAGAGAACCTGGAAGGCGAGGAAGAACGGCCAGAAGCCGCCGGACGCCGAGGCGAGCCAGACGAGCACGACGCCCGCGCCCATGGCGGCGAAGTTCCACAGGGTGACCGGCGCGCCGCCGAGCCGGTCGGCCAGCCAGCCGCCCACCGGCCTGATCAGCGACCCGGCCAGCGGCCCGGCGAACGCCACCGCCGCCCACGGCGCGTCCGGGAACAGGCTCATGCTCAGCAGCGGGAACGCCGTCGCGTAGCCGATGAACGAGCCGAACGTGCCCACGTACAGGAACGACAGGATCCACGTCTGGGCGCGGCCCGCCACCGCGAGCTGCTCGCGCGGGCTCGCCTTGGCGCTGGACAGGTTGTCCATGAAGAAGTAGGCGCAGCCGGCGGCCACCACGATGAACGGCACCCAGAACCAGCCCGCCGCCGCCAGCCCGAACGCCCCGATCACCAGCGGCATCACGAGCTGCACCGAGCTGACGCCGATGTTGCCGCCCGCCGCGTTCAGCCCGAGCGCCACGCCCTGGCGGGCGCGCGGGTAGAAGTAGGTGATGTTGGCCATGCTGGAGGCGAAGTTCCCGCCGCCGACGCCGGCGACGGCCGCGATGGCCAGGAACGCCCAGTACGGGGTGTCCGGGCTGCTCACCGCCACGCCGAGCAGCACCGCCGGGACGATCAGCAGCAGCGCGCTCGCCACCGTGAAGTTGCGCCCGCCGAACCTGGCCGGTCCGAACGTGTACGGCACCCGCAGCGCCGAGCCGACCAGGTTCGGCACCGCCACGAGCCAGAAGAGCTGGTCGGTCGAGAAGTCGTAGGCGCCCATCCGGGCGGCCACGATGCTCCAGAGCGTCCAGACGGTGAAGCCGAGATGCTCGGCCAGGATCGAGAAGACGAGGTTCCGGCGGGCGACCTTCCGGCCCGTGTGCTGCCAGAAGGCCGCGTCGTCGGGATGCCACTCGGCGATCCAGCGCGTCATCGTTCCTCCTACGTTCTGGTGAGGTCGAACGTAGGAACCCGGCGTTACGCACATGGACGGTCCGTGGCTGTGCGCCGGTTACATGTGACTCACCCGGGCAACACGCAATACATATGCGTCACGCCGGAAACATGCTGGTAATCAGCCCCGCAGGGCCCGGAAGAAGGCCCGCACGTCCTCGGTGAGCGCCTGCGGCTGCTCCAGCGCGGCGAAGTGCCCGCCGTGCGCGAACTCCGACCAGTGCACGATCGTGTCGGTCCGCTCGGCCAGCGCGCGGACCGGCTTGACGTAGTCGTGGGCGAACACCGCCACGCCCGTCGGCGTCGGCGAGCGCTCCGGCATGCTCCACGCGTGCGCGAACTCCCAGTAGATCTGCGCCGCCGAGTCGGCCGTGTTCGTCAGCCAGTAGAGCGACACGTTCGTGAGCAGCCGGTCGCGGTCCACGCCGTTCTCGGTCCACTCGGCGAACTTCTCCGCGATCCAGGCGAGCTGCCCCACCGGCGAGTCGGCCAGCCCGAACGCGAGCGTCTGCGGCCGGGTCGACTGGATCGCCAGGTAGCCGCCCAGCTCGCCCGTGAAGCGCTCCAGCCCGGCCAGCCTGGCTTGGTCCTCCTCGCCGAGCTCGGCCTGCTCCGCCGGGTCGCCGTGGGGGAAGGTCATGAGGTAGTTCACGTGCACGCCGATCACGCGCCCGGCGTCGACCCGGCCCAGCTCCCGCGACACGCCCGACCCCCAGTCGCCGCCCTGCGCGCCGTAGCGGTCGTAGCCGAGCCTGGCCATCAGCGTGGCCCAGGCGCGGGCGATCCGCTCCAGCGTCCAGCCCGGGCCGGCCAGCGGCGCGGAGAAGCCGAACCCCGGCAGCGACGGGACGACCAGGTGGAAGGCGTCGGCCGGGTCGCCGCCGTGCGCCCTCGGGTCGGTCAGCGGGCCGATCACGTCCAGGAACTCCACCACCGAGCCCGGCCAGCCGTGCGTCAGGACCAGCGGCGTGGCGTCCGGCTCCGGCGAGCGGACGTGCAGGAAGTGGATGACCTGGCCGTCGATCGTGGTGACGTACTGCGGAAGGGCGTTGAGCCGCTTCTCGTGCAGGCGCCAGTCGTAGGCCGTGGCCCAGTGCTCGGCCAGCTCCGCCAGCGCGGCGACCGGCAGGCCGCGCTCCGGCCCCGCCCCCGGCGTCTGCACCGGCAGCCGGGCCCGGCCCAGCCGCTCGCGCAGGTCGTCCAGGTCCGCCTGGGGGATGTCGATGCGGAAGTCCCTGATCTCTTCGCTCATGACCCCACCGTCGCAGCCCTTGTGGCAAAGTCCTTGCCTGGATTGAATGCGGGCATGCTGGGAACCTCCGCGCGGCTGCTGCGCCTGCTCTCACTGCTCCAGGCCAGGGCCGACTGGACCGGCGCCGAGCTGGCCGAACGGCTGGAGGTCAGCCCGCGCACCGTCCGCTACGACATCGGCAAACTGCGCAGCCTCGGCTACCCGGTGCACGCCGCGCCCGGCGTCGCCGGCGGCTACCGGCTCGGCGCGGGCGCCAAGCTGCCGCCGCTGCTGCTCGACGACGAGGAGGCCGTCGCCGTCGCCGTCGCGCTGCGCACCGCCGGGGCGTTCGAGGAGACCGCGCTGCGCGCCCTGGTCAAGCTCGAACAGGTACTCCCCGCCCGCCTGCGCCACCGCGTCCAGGCGCTGCACCGGCACACCGTGTCGCTCCGGCCGCCCGGCACGCCCGTCGCCACCGGCACGCTGACGGCCGTCGCCGCCGCCTGCCGCGACCGGCACCGGCTCCGGTTCGACTACCGCACCCACACCGGTGACGGACGCGTCCGCGACGTCGAACCGTACAAGCTCGTCCACACCGGACGGCGCTGGTACCTGATCGCCTGGGACGTGCACCGCGCCGGCTGGCGCACCTTCCGGGTCGACCGGATGACGGTACGCACCCCGCACGGCCCCCGCTTCACCCCGCGCGCCGCGCCGCCGGCGGACGTGGTGCCGCAGGGCGTCGACACGGCGCTCATGCGGCACCGCGCGACCGTCACCGTGCACGCGCCCGTCGCCGTCGTCCGCGCCCTGCTGCCCCCGTCCGTCGCCGTCGAGCCGCGCGGCGACCACGCCTGCGCGGTCCACGCGGGCGGCGACACGCCGATGCGGCTCGCGCTGCACATCCTCATGCTCGACGCCGACTTCCACGTCGACGGCCCGCCCGAGCTCCTGGCCGCCTTCCGCACCCTGTCGGAACGCGCCGGCCGAGCCTCCCTCCCCCAGCCACCAGGAACGATTACGGAAGGTCACGCGGGGTAACAGCATCACAGCAAGGGGGGAATCATGATCAAAACGCTCCACAAGATGGGCATTAAGTCAAACCACTGCTATCTGGCCGGTATCGCTTCCATTGGGCTGGCCTTCGCCACCTGGATGACGTCCAAGAACGTCGAGAACGCGGGCATGGACCGCGCCGACCGGTGGGGGATCTTCATCGGCCAGTGGGCACCGACGCTGTTCTGCATGGGCGTGGCGCTCCGCATCGAGGAGACCCACGGGCCGGACGCGCAGACGGAGGAGGAGATGTACGGCCACACCGGCCGCCAGTCGGAGAGGATCCGGGCAGGCGCCGGCGTGTGAACACCAGGCAGGCCATGTCCTTCACCGGACATGGCCTGCTCCCCCACCCGCTGACCGATTCCGTGGTCGCCAACCCCCAAGGACCTCACTTCGTTCGGACGCCTCTCTCCCCCACTCGCTGACCGATTCCGTGCTTGCGCCCCTCCGCCCGCTCGGGATCGATGGGCCTCACTTCGTTCGGACGTCTTCCCGGCTTTTCGCCGCACCCTTGGCCGTTTCGGCACGGCAGGCGTCGAACCCGCATACCCGGGACGGGGGCTACCCTGCCCAGGTGAACACTGGAGATCACCAACCCCCCGAGCCGCCCTGCGTGACTGTCCGGTGCTCGCAGGATCCGAGCCTCACCGTTCACCTCACCGGCAGGCAGTTCACCGATGCCTACGAAACCAGCTTCACCATCGAGGCCCAGGCTGACGGCCTGCTGGCCAGAGTCCCCGACGCGATCGTCTCCGTCTGGGACAGGGACGGCGACATCCCCGGCTTCCTGCAGGCACTCGTGGACGACTTCCGCGGCTGGACCGGGGAGCGCACCTGGCACACCAACCAGCTCACCCTCACAGCCGCCTTCCACTCCGGCGGGCACATCGCGCTGACCTGGACACTCCGCCCCCAAGGGTTCACACTCCCGGAGTGGGAGGCGTCCGTCACCACCTGGATCGAAGCCGGGCAACACCTGACCTCCCTGGCCGCCGACCTCCGAGCCTTCTTCACCCGCCCCTGACCGATGTGATCGGCCCGGCATACCGGTCCAAGAAGCGCCGGAGATGCGGAGTGACACCCGCTCGATGGCTTGTCCGGGCTGTCACGCGAGGGTCATCGGTGCCGTGTCAGGAGTAACGACGCTCAGCGCGTTCGGCATTGTCGTCACGGTCGGTGGTGATGGAGGCGAACCAGGCCGGGGGCCAGTGGGTGTCGCCGTCGGAGCCGGCGCCGTGCACGAGCCTCAGCGTGTGGGCGCGGACTTCGCGCAGCTGATCCGCCGTCAGCCGGTCGACCAGCCGATGCATGTCCTCATACTCTTCCGGCGCGGCACTCACATCTCACAGTGTAGGCGAACCGTCGCGATCGGCTCGGCATCCTGCGCTGCGGAGCGGGCTCCTGGGGCCTACGCATTTCCGGGGGTGGTGAGGACTTCCGTGGCGAGGGTTTCGATGACGTGGGCGACCTCGGCCGGGGCGCGGAGGTGGGCGCTGTGTCCCTGGCCGCGCAGGGTGACGCGGCGGGCGTTCGGGAGGCGGCGTTCGAGGGCGTCGAGGCGGGCGGCCAGGTGGGCGGGGCTGCGGTCGCCGCCGAGCAGGACGACGGGGGCGTCGATGGCGGCGTACGCGTCGAGGCGGTCGCCGAGTTCGTCGATCGCCTCGAGGTCGTCGATCTGCCGGGGCGCCAGGGCCCGCATCCTGGGCGCGGCCGCCACGTACAGGCCGACGAGGCGGGAGGCGAACGGCGGGATGCCGACGACGTCGCGGACGAAGATCTCGATGGCCTTGCCGGGGCGGCCGGCGTCGGCGAGGGCGCGGGTGCGGGCGGTGGCCTCGCCGCCGAGCGGGGGGCCGGTGACGACGGGGGGTTCGTAGAGGACCGCGCCCGCGAACGCGCCGGGGGCGGCGGCGAGCGCCTCCAGGACGGCGACGCCGCCAGAGGAGTGGCCGGCGAGCAGCACCGGGCCGCCGAGCGCCGCCGCCGCCACGCGGACGTCGTCGGCCTCCTGGGCCATGGTGCAGCGGGGGCGCAGGTCGAGGCGGTACTGGCGGCGGTGGATCCGGACGACCCGGTGGCGGGGGCTGAGCAGGCGGGCGACCTTGTGCCATTGCGAACCGTCGTCCAGGCCCGCGTGCACCACGAGGACGGCGGGGCCACGGCCCTCGTCGGTGGCGTGTATGCCGGCGCCGTCGGGGGTGGGGATGGTGAGCACGGTGCCTCCTTAGCAACGCTAAGGGCGACTTTAGCATTGCTAAGGTAGGGCGTCGATGGGCGAGAACAGGCGGGGCGCGCTGTCCCCACAGGTGCTGGTCGAGACCGCGTTGCGGCTGCTGGACGAGGTCGGGCTCGACGGGCTGACCGTGCGCAGGCTGGCCGCCGAGCTGGGCGTGCGGTCACCGGCGCTCTACTGGCACATCCGCACCAAGCAGGAGCTTCTGGACGGGATGGCCGACGCGATCGTGCTGGCGGCGGGCATGGGGCCGCCGGGCGCGGACGAGACGTGGCAGGAGTGGCTGGCCCGGCGCGCCCGCGCGTACCGGCGCTGCCTGCTCGCGCACCGCGACAGCGCCCGCATCGTCGCCGGGGCCACGCGGCTCGGCGCGGAGACGGTCGCGAGGTTCGACGAGGAGCTGGCGGAGCTGGTCAGGCGCGGGTTCGGGCCGGTGCTCGCGTTGCGGGCGATCACCCACGTCACCCACTACGTCAACGGGTTCGTGCTGCAGGAGCAGGCGGAACGTCCCGAGAGCGGACAGCCGGCCGGGCCGCCCGGCGAGACGCTGGCGGCGGCGCTGCGCGAAGGGGACAGCCCGCTGGGTGAAGAGGCGTTCGAGCACGGCCTGCGCACGCTCGTCGCGGGCATCGAGGCGGCTCTGGAGGAAGGTCAGCGGTAGGGGTCGGTGATCTCGCGGAGGCGGGTCAGGGCGTGGCGGAGCCGGTCGGTTCCGCGTCTGCCGAGGTGGCGGGCGGGGGCGACGCGGCGGCACGGTCACCGGCCCGGCGCGGACGGTCATCGGGTGGTACGTGGCACCCAGCCCAGGAACGTGCCCTCGGGGCAGTGCGTGGCCAGGGCCGCCGCGATCGAGCCGTGCAGGTGGGCGTCGCCGGGCAGGGCGAGGTGGCGCTCGCCGGGCTCGTCGTGGAACGACAGGTCGAGCCGGGCCCCCGGGTAGCGGCGGACGCCGTCGACGGTCTTCGCTTCGCCGGTGTACGAGAGGGCGGCCGAACGGATTCTGGGCCAGGGGTGCTCGTTGATGCCGCGTTCGGTGACGGTCAGGACGCCCAGGGCCTTGGCGCGCAGATTGATCCGGATATATCCGGCGATGCCGATGATCACGACGAGCACCACGCCGGCCATGAACGCGAGGTAGTCCGGCGCGTCCACCCCCCGGTCCTCGGGCAGCGTCGCGCCGATCACCCCGACGACGACCAGCACGGCGACGGAGATGACGACCATCAGGCAGCCGAACATCCCCCGGCCCTGCCTGAGCGCGGCGCCCCGCAGGTCGAACGCGGTCCCGTCAGGCGGCTGCCGCACCACCCGCACCCTGGCCGTGGAACGGCTCCACCGCTTGACGTCCTCGCGCCCCAGCAGCAGCCCGCCCGCGACACCGCACAGCGCCGCCCCGGCCCCGATCCCCTGCGACGGATACACCCCGCCACCGGAGACCCCTGCGGCGAGCACCGCGCCCACGAGCAGGACCGAGCCGATCCCGAGCACCGCCACGCGCATCAACCCGATCGCCATCGGCCCGCCCAGCCACACCCGGGCGAGCCAGAAGCACCAGACCGAGCTCCAGAACACCCCGGCGAAGATCTCGAACGGCGCGGCGGCGGTCCCCCACACGAGCACGGCGCCGCCGACGAGACCTAGCCAGAACACGGCGAGCAGCCCGGCAGCCAGCCGAAGAGCGGGGGGACGCGGCATGCGCGGCATCCTAACCGGCCCCGGGCCGCCACCACGCCCCGCCGAGGCCCGTCCGCAGTTACGGGAGCCGCCCCTGGGAGACGACCGTTCGGGCGAGCTCGGCGCGGGGGCGGCCCACGAGGCGCGGGGCGGTCCGTACGGGCGCGGTCCGGACGGGCGGGTGGTTGCCCGGATCTCGGCCTGCTGCGGCCAGGACGGGCTGGTCAGGAGGGTGGGGGGAGGGCGGTCAGGCCGGCGCCGATGAGGCCCGCCTGGTCGGTGAGGGCCGCCGGGTGGATCGGGGCGCGGCGGGGGCCGGGCAGGGCGTCGGCGCGGTAGGCCAGGCGGAGCGGGTCCAGCAGGAGGGGGCCGAGTCGCGAGACACCGCCCGCGATCACGATCACGTCGGGGTCCAGGAGGTTGGCGGCGCCCGCGAGCGTACGGCCCAGGAGGGTCGCGGCGGTGGTGATCACCTGGGTGGCGCGCGGGTCGCCGGATCGGGCCAGGGCGGCGATGGCGGCCAAATCGAGGCGGTCGCCTGTCAGCTCGCGGCCTGTCAGTTCGTGGTACGTGCGCTCGATCGCGGGGCCTGAGGCGTGGGCTTCGATGTGGTCCGTCGCGCCGCACGAGCACTTGCGACCGGCGACCAGGGCGGAGGCCGGGGCGGGGAGGTGGCCGAGGGCGCCCGCGGTGCCCGTGGGGCCGGGGTACGTGGTGCCGCCGGTCACCAGGGCGCCGCCGATGCCGGTGCCGACGGCGACGACCAGGGCAGTGCGGGCGCCCCGGGCGGCGCCGAGGCGGGCTTCGGCGGTTCCGGCGGCATGGCAGTCGTTCACCACGGCCACCGGAAGGCCGAGGGCGTGCCCGGCGATGGACCTGACGTCGGTGCCGGCCCAGCCGGTGAGCAGGTCGGTGGCGCTGGAGATGCGTCCGCCAGCGTCGACCACGCCGGCCGTCGCGATGCCGCACGCCACCACCCGGTCACCGCCGAGGGCCAGCAGGGGGCGGGCGCAGTCCAGGACGGCTGCCATGATGGCCTCGCCGCCGTCGGCCGCCGGGGTGGGCGTGCGCCGCGCGCCGGTCAGCCGCCCGGCGGCGCCCACCAGCCCGGCCGCGATCTTGGTGCCGCCGATGTCCACCGCCACGGCCAGCGCCCCGCCACCACCGCTGGAAGCCCGGGAGTCGACGCCGGGCGCCTCGGAACGGGTGCCCGGCTCCCCACCGCGGTCCCAGGACAGGTCGCCTGGCCGGTTCGCCGTCATCGGGAGGCTGCCGGGGTGGCGTGGGTGAGGCGGGCGGTGAGGGACACCGGGTCGGTGATCGCGCCGCCGGCCACGACGGCCCACGCCCCGGCCTCGAACGCGCGCCGTACCTGGTCCTCGGTCCGGTAGCGCCCCTCGGCGACGACCCGCACGCCGTGCCCGGCGAGGGCGGCGACGAGGGCGAGGTCGGGGTCGTCGGGCGTGGGGAGCTGGGCGGCGGTGTAGCCGGACAGGGTGGTGCCGACCACGGCGGCGCCCGCGTCCCAGGCGGCGAGGCCCTCGTCGAGGGTGGAGACGTCGGCCATCACGGGCACGAACGCGCGCACGGCCGCGAGCAGCTCGGCGTCGGCGGGCGATTCGCGGGTCAGGTCGACGGCGACCATCGCGGCCCCGGCCGCCGCCAGGTCGCGGGCGAGGCCGAGGGTGGGGGTGATGAGGTGGCGGTGCGCGTACGGGATCTTGTGCAGGCCGATGACCGGGAGCGCGGTGTGGCGCCGGACGGCGCGGATGTCGGCGGCGGAGTTGATCCGGAGCCCGGCTGCGCCGCCGAGTTCGGCGCAGCGGGCGAGCCGGGCGATGGTCTCGGGGTCGCGCAGCGGGTGCCCGTCGGACGCCTGGCAGGAGACGACGAGGCCGCCCCGGATCTGTTCCAGCATGGTTGTATAGCCCAATCCACCTGATCCCCCACGACAAGGGGAATTCGCTCGGCGAAATGGTATAGCCCAATTCTGGGGAGGGCTAGACTGCCCGCTGTGAACGAGGAGGCGGAGGGCAAGTCGGCACGGCTGCGCCGGCATCTGCTCTCGCTGCTGGGCGACGAGCTGGCCCCGCACGACCGGCTGCCGACCGAGCGCAGTCTGGCGGAGGAGTTCGGGGCGAGCCGGTTGACGGTGCGGCTGGTGCTCGACCAGCTTGAGCGGGAGGGCCGCGTCTACCGGGTGCAGGGCTCGGGGACGTTCGCGAGCGAGCCGCGCATCGCCAAGTCGGTGGAGCTGACCTCGTTCAGCGAGGACATGCGGGCGCGGGGGCTGCGGCCGGGGTCGCTGGCGGTGACGGAGGAACGCATCCCGGCCGGGGCGGAGGTCGGCTACGCGCTGGGCATCAGCCCGTCGGCCGAGGTGCTGCACGTGCGGCGGGTGCGTACGGCCGACGGCGAGCCGATCTGCCTGGAGCACTCCTACCTGCCGTCGGCGCTGGTGCCGGGCGCGCTGGGCGAGGCGTTGCGCGGCTCGCTGTACGAGGAGCTGGCCGGGCACGGGCTGGCCCCGCGCCGGGCCGAGCAGACGATCAGGGCGACGGTGCTGGACCCGGCCGACGCGCGGGAATTGCGGGTGGCGGCGTTCTCGCCGGCGTTCCTGGTGCAGCGGACGGCCTACGACGCGCGCGGCCGGGCGGTCGAGCGCGCGCTGTCGCTCTATCGGGCCGACCGCTACTCCTACGAGCTGACGATCTACCGGGACTGACCGGCTACCGGGACTGACCGGCGAAGGTCGTCAGGGCGTCGCCCGAGAGCCGGTAGCGGATCCACTCGTCGCACGGCTCGGCGCCGATCGACCGGTAGAAGTCGATCGACGGCTGGTTCCAGTCGAGCACCGACCATTCGAACCGCTCGTAGCCGCGCTCGACGCCGATGCGGGCCAGCTCCGTCATGAGCGCCTTGCCGTGCCCGCCGCCCCGGCTCTCCGGCCGAACGTACAGATCCTCCAGATAGATCCCGTACGTCCCGGTCCAGGTGGAGAAGCTGAGGAACCACAGCGCGAAGCCGACGACCTGCCCGTCGCTCTCGGCGACGTGGGCGTACGCCGCCGCGGAGTCGCCGAACAGCGCGTCCTTCAGCCGCTCGTCGGTGAGCTTGACCTCGTGCAGGGATTTCTCGTACTCGGCCAGGTCGCGGACCAGCTGGTTGATCACGGGCACGTCGTCGGGAGTGGCGGGGCGAATCATGTGCGCAAGCGTATGACACCTGCGCGCCTACCCTTTTCGCCCGTCCCCGTGCGACGATGCGCAGGCGTGGTGTGCGCCGGGGGGCGGGGGCCTGTTGGGATGGCGTGCGCGCGCGTTCCCGGGAGGTGGCTGTTCGGTGGGGGGCGTGGATCTGGCCCGCTGTGACGACGGTGCGTTCGCGATCACCGCGGGCGAGCGGGCGCTGTACGAGGAGGGCGACTTACGGGCCGCGCGGCGCTGCTTCGAGGCGGCGCACGGCCGGGCCGAGGCGAGCGGCGACCGTGCCGCGCTGGCGCGGGCGGCGCTCGGGCTGGGCGGGATCTGGGTGCAGGAGCACCGGCCGGGCCCGCGTCAGGAGACGGTACGGGCGCGGCAGCGGCGGGCGCTGGCGCTGGTCGGCCCGCGCTCCCCGCTGGCGCTGCGGCTGCGGATCAGGATGCGCGGCGAGGACGACTACCGGGCGGGCGAGCACGCCGGGACCCTGCGCCTGCTGGAGGAGGCGAGGGCGGCGGGTGACCCGGTGGCGCTCGCGGAGGCGCTGAGCCTGGCGCACCACTGCCTGCTGGGCCCGGCCCACGCGGGCACGCGGCTGGCGCTGGCGTCGGAGCTGACGGGCGTGGCGGCGCGCACCGGGCGGCGCGGCGACCTGCTCATGGGGCTGATGTGGCGGACGGTCGACCTGTTCAAGGCGGCCGATCCGCAGGCGGAGCCGTCGCTGCGGGAGCTGCGGGCGGCGCTGGCGGCGGGCGACCATCTGGCGGTCGGGTTCGTGGCGCGGGCGGCGGAGGTGATGCTGGCGACGCGGGCGGGCCGGTTCGAGGAGGCGGAGGCGCTGGCGGGCGCGTGCGCGCAGCGGGGCGCGGAGGCGGGGCACGTGGACGCGCCCGGCTGGTACGGCGAGCAGCTCGGCGCGATCCGCTGGTTCCAGGGGCGGGCGGGCGAGCTGGTGCCGTCGCTGCGCGAGCTGGCCGGGTCGCCGACGCTCAGCCCGGTGGACCACGCGGTGGCGGCGAGCCTGGCCGTGTCCGCCGCGACGGCCGGCGATCACCGGACGGCGGCGGGGGTGCTGGCCCGGTTGCGCGGCCAGAACCTGCCGCGTTCGGGAAGCTGGCTGGCGACGCTCTACTTCCTGACCGAGGCCGCGTACCTGCTGCGTGACACGGGCACGGCGGCGCGGGCCCGCGAGCTGCTGGCGCCCTACGCGGGGCTGCCGGCTGTGGCCGGGCCGGGCGTGACGTGTCTCGGCTCGGTGCGGCACTCGCTGGGGATGGCGGCGCTGACGACCGGCGACGTGGACGGCGCGGTGGCGGAGCTCCGCGCGGCGGTGCGCGACAACGTGGCGCTGGGCCACCGGCCCGCCGCGGCGCTGTCGCGGCACCGGCTGGCGCAGGCGCTGGCGCTGCGCCACGGCCTCGACGACGAGGCGGCCCGCCGGGAGCGGTCGGCCGCCGCCGAGGAGGCCAGGGAGCTGGGCATGATGCTGCCCGCCGGGCCGGGCGCGTGCCGGATCGAGCCGCACGGCAGGCAGTGGCGGGTGACGCTGGGCGGGCGGCGCACGCTCGTCGCCGACAGCGTCGGCATGCGTCACCTGGCCGTCCTGGTGGCGCGGCCGGGCCGGGAGGTCCCGGCGGCCGACCTGGTCGAGGAGGACCGGGCGGGCGGCGGGGAGCGGGCCAGGATCGCCGTCGGCAAGGCGGTCAGGCGGGCGCTGGCGCGGATCGCGGAGGCGGACCCGGTCATCGGCGTGGAGCTGCGGGCCGCCGTGCGGACGGGGGCCCGCTGCGCGTATCTGCCGGGAAACGACGAGATCCCGCCCAACCGGACGGGATCTCGTGAAGAGTAGCGGGGGAAGGATTTGAACCTACGACCTTCGGGTTATGAGCCCGACGAGCTACCGAACTGCTCTACCCCGCGTCGACTCCTCAACTGTATCGCACTTCCGGACCTACACGAGCCGGATCACGTGAAGCAGATACTCCTTCCGGTTGAGCGGGTTGTGGTCGGTGCGCGGCCGGGCGGGCGCGGGGCCGCGCACCTCCTGGTAGGAGTCGAACGCGCTCTCCAGCATCCCCTCCCCCCGGGTGAGCCCCGGCAGCCGCTGCTCCAGCTCGTGCACCCGGGCCGCCGGGATCACCCCGTCCACCCGGTACGCGCTCCCGGCGGGCCCGGCGGCGCCCGGCACGCCGCCGAGGCGGGCCAGCTCGGCCAGCACGGCGGCGGAGGCGTCGGCCGGCAGCTCCAGCGCGAAGCGGTGCATCGGCTCGTACACGCGGGTGCCGGCCCGCTTCAGCGCGTCCATGAGCACCAGCGGCGTCAGGTGGCGGAAGTCTCCGGCGGTGCTCGACATGCTCTTGTCGAACCCGCCGTGCGCGCTGCTCTGCCTGGCCCAGTAGCCGGAGTGCGTGAGCGTGACCACGCAGTCGAGCACCTGCCAGCCGTACAGCCCCTGGCCCAGGGTCTCGCGGACGGTGTCCTCGACGGCCCGCATGAACGTGTACGGCATCGAGCCCAGCTCCACCTCCAGCCTGAAGTCCACGCCTGACCCGATCGGCGCGGGCTCGACGCGCAGCCCGACGGTGCCGAGGAACGGATTGCCGCCCTTGCCGATCAGCTCCACGGCCGCGCCGGTGCCCGCGGGGCGCTCGACGCAGATCGTGGTGGTCTCGCGGAAGGTGACGCCGAGCCCGTACTCGGCGGCCAGCGTCTCCTGGATGACCTCCTTCTGCACCTCGCCGTACAGGGAGACGGAGATCTCCTGGCGCACGTCGTCCTGGCGCAGGTTGATCAGCGGGTCCTGCTCGGCGAGCTGGGAGAGCGCGGCGTGCAGGGCGGCCCGGCCGGACGGGTCGCCCGGCACGACGACGGTCTCCAGCGTGGGCGGCGCGAAGTGCTGCCGGGCGAGCCGCGGGGGCCGTCCGACGGCGTCGCCGATCCGCACCTCGGTGAGCCCGTGCAGCCGGGCGATGCGCCCCGCCTCGACGGCCGGGGCGCGGACGGCCGAGCCCCGGTCGAACAGCGCGATCGACGTCACCTTGCCCTCCCGGCCGTCGCCGAACGGCACGACGTCCCGTACGCGGACCGTGCCGGAGAACAGCCGCACGTAGGCGGCCTTCTCCCCGGCCGGCCCGCGCTCGACCTTGAACACGGTGCCGGAGAGCGGCCCGCCGGCGTCGCCGCGCGCGGCCGGGAGCAGGTCGCGGATGCCGCCGATCAGCTCGGGGACGCCCGCGCCGGTGATGGCCGAGCCGAGGAACACCGGGTGCGCGAGCGCCCGCCGCGTCTGCCCGGCCAGCGCCCGGCGCAGCCGCCGGTACGGGACGGGCGTGCCCTCCACGTACGCGGCCAGCAGCGCGTCGTCGTGCTCGGCGAGCGTCTCGGCCAGGGCGTCGTCCGCGTCGCCCGGCCCGTACGGGACGAACCGGGCGTCGCGCCGGCCCTCGCCCGTGACGGCGCCCATCGCGACGCTCGCCGGGGCGAGCTTGGCCGCGATGTCGCGCAGCACGCCCGCGCAGCGCGCCCCGCCCCGGTCGATCTTGTTGACGAAGATCAGCACGGGGATGCCGAGCCGCCGCAGCGTCCGCATCAGCACGCGGGTCTGCGCCTGGACGCCCTCGACGGCGGACACGACGAGCACCGCGCCGTCGAGCACGCCGAGCACCCGTTCGACCTCGGCGATGAAGTCGGGGTGGCCGGGCGTGTCGATGAGGTTGACCGTCACGTCGCCCAGCGGGAAGGAGACGACGGCGGACTTGATGGTGATGCCGCGCCGGCGTTCGAGGGCGAGGGAGTCGGTCTGGGTGTTGCCGTCGTCGACGCTGCCGAGCTCGTCGATGACTCCGGCGGCGTGCAGCAGCCGCTCGGTCAGGCTGGTCTTACCGGCGTCTACATGCGCAAGGACGCCCAAATTCAGAAATTTCACGAACCGCCATGTCCTCTGAGTGGATGGAAGTGCTCAGCTGGGGGGACATGGTTGTGGCTCGCATCGTGAAGCTCCTCCGCTCGTCGGTGTCCCGGCAGCACACCAGATCGGCGGCCGCCGGGACAACAGGTTTTACCTCAGCCCGCGGCGGCTTCGAGCAGACCCTTCACCTCGATCTTGTTCATGCCGAGCATGGCCTGCGCGACCCTGGCCGCGACCGCCGGGTCCGGGCCGCCCATCAGGTCCGGCAGGGCGCGCGGGATGATCTGCCAGGACAGGCCGTAGCGGTCCTTGAGCCAGCCGCACCGGCCCTCCTCGCCGCCCTCCGTCAGCCGGGCCCACAGCTCGTCGACCTCCTCCTGCGACGCGCAGTCCACGTACAGGGAGGTCGCCTCGCTGAACTCCTTGCCCGGTCCCCCGTTCAGCGCGATGTGACGCTGCCCGGCCAGCTCGAACGTCACCGTCATCGCCGCGCCCCCCGGCACCCGCTGGACGTCCACGATCCGCGAGTCCGGCAGGAGCGAGGTGTAGAACGTGGCCGCCTCCTCGGCCTGGTCGTCGAACCACAGGAATGTCGTGACCTTCTGCATGACGTCGTCCTCTCGTGCGGGGGAACCTCCCCCTCACCAGCGCGTCGAACGACCGGCCGCCGGATCGACACGCGACCGGAGAAGTTTTCCGCCGGGCGCGTCACGGCAGGTCAGGCCACCCGCCATACGATCGTCCCCGAGACCTGAGGAGGCCCGATGATTTTCATCACCGCGAAGTTCCGCGTACTGCCCGAGTCCGCCGCCAGGTGGGCGGAGATCACCGCCGAGTTCACCGCCGCCACCCGGGCCGAGCCCGGCTGCCTGTGGTTCGACTGGTCGCGCAGCCTCGACGACCCGAACGAGTACGTGCTCGTCGAGGCGTTCCGCGACGACGAGGCCGGCGCCGCGCACGTCCGGTCGGACCACTTCCGCGAGGCGCAGCGGACGCTGCCGCCGCACCTCGCGGAGACCCCGCGGATCGTCAACACGACGATCGCGCAGGACGGCTGGTCGGAGCTGGGGGAGATGGCCGTGCCGCCCGCGCGATGACCTCCTCCGTCGTGAGCGGCGCCCTGGGGTGGTGGCTCAGGCACATCGGCACCCGCGTCCTGACCGGGCCCCGCCCCTCCAGCGCCACGTAGAACTCCCCGGACCGCAACCGCGACACGTCGGGCACGTCGCCGCCCTTCGCCCGCGCCATCTCGCGGGCCGCGCCGATCTGGATGGGCGCGTTCAGCAGGCCGAAGAACTGGGTGGCGGCGTTGCCAGGGATCTGGTTGTGCAGCCCCTTCGGCGCCTGCGTGGCGAAGACCAGGCCGAGCCCGTACTTGCGGGCCTGCGACGCCAGCGCCAGCGTGCTGCGCAGGCACGCGGTAACACCACCGGCCGCCGGGGCGAACGTCTGCGCCTCGTCCATCACGAACAGGCCGCCCAGCGGCCGGTCACCCGCCGGGTTCTTCTTGACCCAGGCGAACAGCGCAAGCTGCAACTGGCTGACGAAGCTCTGCCGCTGCTCGTCCCCCGGCAGGCCCGCCAGGCTCACCACCGACACGCGGGCCCGCCTGCCCGGCGGCGGCGTCAGCAGCAGGCCAGGGTCCACCGGCGTCCCCTCGCCGCCGAACAGCGGATCGTTGTCCATCGCCGCCCGCAGCGACTGGGCCAGATCCGCGGCGATGCGCTCCGCGTCCGCCAGCTCGCTCACGCCCTCCGGCAGCGCCGCCAGCATCCCGGCCAGGCCGCGCAACGTCGTCCCGCCCCGCCGCCCGTACCATTCGAGCGCCTTGCGCAGCACCGCCTGGCCGCGCTGCGCCTTCACGGTCTGCGCGGTCAGCTTCAGCCTCGGGGCCACGGCCGCCATCGCGGCCTCCACCGCCTCGCCGAACTCGTCCGGATCGGCGGCCACCCCGGCCAGGTCGGGCAGCGGCTGGAAACTCAACGGCCGGCCCGCCGCCCGCCTCGGCGTCCACACCACCACATCGGTGCCCGCCAGATACGCCTCCGCCTTGCGCTCGTCGCCCTCCGCCCAGCCCTCCGGCCGCTCCGGCCACCGGTCCCCCAGCCTCGCCAGGTCGTTGTTCGGGTCGAGCACGATGGCCGACACACCCCGCAGCGCGCACTCCTCCACCAGCCGCCGGATCAGCACCGTCTTGCCGGACCCGGTGCCGGCGAAGATCGCCACATGCTTCCTGAGCCCCTCCAACTGCACCCGCACCCCGACGTCCACGTACTCCCCACCGCCGAAGTCCCCGGAAACGGGCACACCCGACACGACGGGAGCGGGCGCGGCCGTCTGCGGCCCCGCCCCTCCCGCAGCGGGCGCCCCCAGCGCGCCCCCACCCGAACCGGACGCAGCCGCTCCAGGAGCGGGGGCGGGCGCCTCCGGCGTGCCACCGCCCGGACCGGACGGCGCCACCCCGGGTGTGGACGCATCGGACTGGGGCGGTTCGGGGGGAACGGTCCAGGGGCCGGTGAGGGCTTGGGTGAGGAAGGCGATGGCGGACGTGGGACGGCGGGTGGTGAGCCAGGAAGCGAGCCCCGGCGGGTTCTCGGCCAGCAGCGCCTTGAGCGCCGCCAGGACCTTGAGGTCGCCGCGCGTCACGGGCAGGGTGCGCCCTCCGGCGTGCTCGAAGGCCGCGATCGCCTCCTTGGTGCGCACCCCGGGAGACCAGGGCGCGTTGCGCAGCAGGAAGAGCCGCCGCTTGGGCACGCGCGGATCCAGCCCGGCGGCGACGGACGCCTTGCGCACCCGGTTGAGCGCCGCGTTCCCGTGGGCGGCGCTGACCGCGCGGAACGCCCAGTGCGCCTCGTCCTCGGTCTCCTCGTCGAGCGTGTGCCGCAGCCGGGCGTGCAGCGGCGGCTTGGCGCTGGGCGGCGGGTCGACGCTGAACGCCTTGCCCGCTTCGCCGCGTTCGCCGACCCAGGCGGCCAGCCCCGCCGCGAGGAGCGCGGGGACGATGACGTCCTCGGTCGCGGCGTCGAGCTCCGGCGGCTCGGCGGCGTCGCGCAGCCGGGCGAACCGCGTGTCGATCGCCGCGAGCAGGCCCGCGTCGGGGACGGGACTCTGACGCGTCGTGCCGGTGCCGGATCCGGTGAGCCGGGTCAGCTCGCGGACCTGCCCGTCCTGTACGCAGCCCTGGACGTGGTCGTCGATCGTGATGAGCAGTTGCCGGGGCGTGAACCCGGGCGCCTGCTCGAACGCCTCCGGCCGGACGGGCCAGGTCGGGTACGGCGGCTCGAACCCGGCGGCGGCGTACTGCACCTCGAACCGCCGCGCCACGAGCCGCGCCGCCGTCTGCGCGTCGGGCAGGGTCTTGAGCTGCACGGCCTGCCGGAACCGGTCCCGTACGGTGTCGACGGCCACCTTCTCGATCAGCGTCCAGGTCGCGGGCAGGCAGGTGACGACGGTGAGCGTGCGCCGGGTGACCTCGCGCAGATCCATGAGCCCGCCGGCGATCCGTTCGATCATGGCCGATTCGCCCGGCTCGCGGGCGAGCGGATCGGTGGCGATGGGCGACTGGGCGACGAGCGCGTCGATCTGGTCGACGGCGACGATGGCGGGCCCGGTGAGGGCCAGCAGCCGCGAGACGTCCCTGACGATCTCCTGCGGCGTGCGGTCGACCTGCCGGATGCCCCAGCGGGCCCGCTCGCCGGGTTCCCCCTCGGGGGCCGACGACAGGAACGCCTCGCCGAGGTCCTGCAGCGCGAGGTCGTCGGACGCGTACAGCACCAGGGCCCGCGCCGTGTCCTGCGCCTGGCTGCCGACCTGCCGGTCGAGCCGGCGCAGCGCCGTGACGAACCGGTCCAGCACCTCCCGGGTGACGGCCTTCCTGCCGCTGACGGCGCGCCGTTCCATCCGGGACAGGTCGGCCGCCGAGGCCAGCCGCGTCAGGAACAGGCCGAGCTGGCTCTGCCCTTCGGCGGCGTCGCGGGACAGGCTGTCCAGGACGGACACGACGGTGCTCTCCCAGAAGCCCTTGGCGTCGAGCAGGCCGACGAGGACGAAGTAGCCGCCGCGGCGTTGCGCCTGTTCGCGTACCCAGCCGAGCAGGTGGGTCTTGCCGGTGCCGCGCTGCCCCTGGACGACGACGCCGATCGGGCTGGTGTCGCGCCCCTCGGCGGCCTCGGTCAGGCCGGTGAGCACGATCCCGGCGGACGGCCCGTGCAGCCCGTCCACGTGGTGGTCGGAGTGCCGCCAGACGTCGTCGGCGCCCTCGGCGTAGTTGAAGCGGAGCGCCGCCAGGGCCGCGGCCCCGGCCGTCACTGCCCGATCCACAGCAGGTGCTTGTCCTGCTCGCCGATGCGGACGGCGGCCTCGCGGTCCTGCGGGCTGAGCGTCTTCTGGTTGGACTCGGGGACGAGGTTGACGTCGGCGAGGCGTTCCATGCGGGTCAGCGTCCCGTCGAGCGCCTCCCTCGGCACGTCGCCGAGCAGCGCCCGCAGCCGCGTCAGGCTCACCCACGCGCCGGGCGAGGCCGCGAGCCGGGTGTAGGCGTCCCGGACCCGCCCCTCCACGTCCGCGCTCTCCCCCGGCGGCTGCGGCTCCAGCGGCTGGAAGACGTCGGCGAGCCGCTGGTCGGTACGCTCCAGGAACTCCGGCAGCCAGCCGAGCAGCGCCCGCGCGATCACCCCCGACGAGCCGCCGAACACCGGCAGCCGCCCCGCGCGCAGGTCCTCCCCCAGCCGCGCCCAGCCCGCGTCGGTGAGCACGTGCGCGAACCCGCGCCCCTGCTTCCAGCTGTCGACCAGCTTCAGCTCATTGAGCTTGACCCGCTTCTTCCCGTCGATCGACAGCCCGCGCCGCGCCTTGAGCTCCGTGTTGGAGATCTCCCGGGCCTCGACCGCCAGCGCCACCAGCGCCGAGAACTCGGGCAGCGACAGGGCCTTGTCTGACATGGCTCATCCTTCGGTAGTCCCGCGGCGGCTCCGCAGAAACAGCTCGATCTGCCGGGCCACCGATCCGGGATCGGTCAACACATGGGAATCGGTGAAGCGCAGCACCGCGTAACCGGCGAGCTGGAGCAGCACGTCCCGCCTCCGGTCGTCGGCGAACTTGGCCGGCCGCCGGTGGTCGGGGCCGTCGATCTCGACGACGCACCGCTCCGCCTGCCACAGCAGGTCCACCCGGATGGGCGGGGCCAGCGGGTGGGGCTGGTACGTCCGGTTCCACGCCCGCCCGGCGGCCCAGGGCCGGGGCGCGAGTGCGTCCTCCAGCGCCTGCTCGCTGCGGCTCGCCGGATGCGGCCGCCCCGCCACCGGCGGATACCCCAGCCCTCCGCCCTCCGCCTCCCCGTGCGGCGGGCGCGGGTCATCCGGCGTCCAACCGGCCGGCCGTACGCTCTCCGCCTGGTCGGTGGGGATGCGTACGCGCTCGCCGGGGAGTGTGTGGACGGCGGGAAGGCGGAGCGGCCGGAGCGGGAGCGGGACGGCGGGCACCCGGTCCACGGCGGGCAGCGGCGCCCCGGCCAGCCACACGCCGAACCCACCCCGGTGGGCGAGCCATTCGCAGCCGGCGACGAGCACCTCCTGCTCGGCGGGCGGCAGCTCACCGGGGACGCGCACCAGGATGGCCGTCCACTCCCGCCGGAAGCTCGCGGCCAGCACCCGCGCCAGCCCCGCCGCCCGCGCCTCCGGCCCGAACCGCCCCCGCCCCCGGCCCCGACCCCGGTTCTGGCCCCAACCCTGGTCTCGGCTCCCGCCCCCGCCCTGGCCCCGAGCCCCGGCCTGATCCCGGGCCGCGCCCTGGCCCCGGCCCTCGCCCTGGTCCTGGTCCTGGTCCTGGTCGAAGGTAGGGGTGGGACCCGTACCCGGGAGAGGGCCGAAGCCGGGCGCGGAGCCCGGGACGAGGCCGGGCGCGGAAACGGGGGTGTGGGTGGCGAGGGCGCGGGTGGCCAGGGCGCGGGTGGCCAGGGCGGCGAGGAAGGGGCCGAAGTGAGGGCTGGTCGCGGCTTCGCGCAGGGCCAGGGCGCGGACCGCGGCCGGGGCGGCGCCGCCGGGGCCGTCGAGCGTCGCGGCGGCCGGCAGCCAGGCGGGGAAGAGGGCGAGCGCGGCGGCGTCGAGCTCGTCCAGGACCGCCGCGACGAGGTCGGCGGCGGTGCGGGCCGGGCGGGCGGTGTAGGTGACGATCGCGGGGCCGTCCTCGGGCAGCGGATCGGCGGCGAGCTCGATCGCGTCGGGGTCGGCCCCGGCCCACACCACCCGGCCGGCCGGTGATCGCGACCATGAGCGCACCACAGGCCAGTCCTCGTCGGGGGGAGAAAGCGGGGGGACAGCGGGGGAACCATCGGCGAGGCTATACGGGCCCGCCCGCGGCTGTCCGGCGAAAGGGTCTCAGACGCGTACCGGCACGGGGACCGCCTCCGGCCGGGCCCGGCCGCGCCGGACGTGGACGAGGCCCGACAGCCCGGCGAGCAGCACCAGGATGGCCACGGCCACGGGCCAGGCCAGGTCGGGCACCGGTTCCGGGACGACGGGGGCGGCCTGGGCGGCGCGGACGAGCCCGGGGGCGAGCGCGTACGCGAGCCCGAGCCCGGCCGCCACTCCCCCGGCCGCGTAGAAGAGGGCGCGGGCCCCGGCGAGCAGCGCGGCCAGGACGAGGACGGCGAGCGCGGCGGCCAGCCCGAGCAGGAGGGCGGCCCGCTGGTCGCCGAGGAGGGGTGCGGCCAGGTCGCGCGAGCGGGCGAGGTGGACGTCCCAGCCGGGGTGGGCGGCGAGCGCGGCGCGGGTGCGCTGGGGGTCGCCGGTGGCGAGCCACCAGTCGGTGGCGGGCGCGGGGAGCCGCCCGGCGGCCAGCTCGCGGACCTGGAGGGTGGGCCAGTCGGCGAGGATGCCGGGGAGCGCGGGCGTGGTCGCGGGCAGCCGGTCGACGATGCCGGCGACCTTGACGCGTACGGGTTTGCGTTCGAGAAGGATGACCGATTCGCGGCCGGTCTCGAGGTTGTGCGCGGCGGCGAGGTCGGCGGTGACGACGACGGGCAGCGGCCCGTCCACGGGCGCGGCGGTGGGCACGGGCCGGACGGTGACGGCGCTGTCGGCGACGCGCACGGTGAACAGCCCGCTGTCGGCCTGCTCGCCGCCGGTCCACTGCTGGCCGGTGGGCAGCGTGAGCGTCTGGCCGCCGGCGCGCAGGGCGGTCACGGTCGCGGTGCGGGGGACGCCGTCGACGACGCGGCCGAGGAACCCGCGGACGGTGAGCGGGTAGGCGATCTCCTCGCCGGGGCCGGCCAGCGCGGACAGGTCGACGTCGGTGGCGCCGGTGCGCAGCGGCGGCACGGGCACGCCGTGCCAGGCGCCGAGGGCGTCGGAGACCACCAGGACGAGCGGCAGCGGCCCGTCGGGCGTCTCGGCCTCGACGGTGAGCGTGCGCGGCGTGCCGGGGACGGGCAGCCCGCCGATGGCCGGGCGTCCGGCGGCGAGGCCGGCGGCCAGTTCGGCGACGGTGCGGTCGGACAGGTCGGGGCGGATCCGGTACGCCTGGCCGAGGCGGTCGGCGTCGAGGCCGACGAGGGTGGCGTCGTGCAGGTCGACCACGACCGTCACCCGGTGGGCGGGCACGGCGGCGGTGACGCCGGGCAGCGCGGCGAAGGCGCTGCCGCGGCCGAGCGCGTGCGGGGTGCCGCCTTCGGCGGGGCCGTGCACGCGCAGGTCGGCGCCTGCCTGGTGGGTCGCCTGGTCGGCCTGGGAGGTGCGCCAGGTGGCGGCGATGGACACGGTGGTGACGACGAGGGCGGCGGCCAGGGCGACGGAGATCCCGCGCACGCCCGGCCGCCGTACGAGCAGCAGGAGCAGGGCCGCGCCCAGCCCGCCGGCGAGCCCGAGCACGGCGGCCCGGGAGGCGGCGGTGACGGCGTCGAGCCGGGCCACGGTCGCGGGCAGCGCGCTGACGGGCGTGCAGTCGGCGCACCCGGCGCTCAGCAGGCTCTCGCGCAGGCGCTCGACCCTGGCGGCCGTCGCGTGCGCGTCGGCGCCGGTCAGGTCGGGGACGAACGTCCAGGACGCCTTGACGTTGGTGGCGAATCTGTCGAGGAAGGTCCGCTGGTCGACCATCAGCGGGCCGTACGTGGTGTAGTAGTCGCGCTCGTCGACGCCCCTGGCGAGCATCGGGTCGTCGGCCCAGCGCGGCCCATACGGGTCGTCGAGCAGGTAGACGCCGGTGATCCGGACCTTGACCGGCTTGCCGTCGATGCGCCCCTGGACGGTGATCTCCTGTCCGGCGCGGAGCCTGGCGAGCGTGGCGGCGGGCTGGGAGACGGCGGCCTGCACGGTGCCGTCGGCGCCGCCGTGACCGGGCCAGGCGCCTTCGACGAGCTTGGCGTGCTCGCGCAGGTCGCTCACGCTGTCGAACCTGAGCCGCTCGGGCCGGCGCAGGTTCTCCTGGCCGGGCATCGCGTAGGCGTCGGAGCGGAACCGGGTGGCCGGCTCGCCCCCGGCCCCGCCGAGCGCCGCCCCGGTCCGTTCGCGGACGACGCCGTCGATGCGGGCGTACGTCTCGGCCGTGATCAGCCCGGTGACCGTGACGGAGGTGGCCTCCGGCGGCGCCAAGGCCAGCGCTTCGCTCAGGCCGGACCCGCCCAGCGACATGGCGTAGCCGCCGAGCCCGGCCAGCGCGGCGGCCGGCAGCACGACGGCCAGCCCTTTCCAGAGAACGCGACTCCACTTGGACACCCCGACAAGTTCCCAGCGAACGCCCCGAAGATCAAGAGCACGCGGGCCACGGGTTGATCAACGCGACGCCGCATTAAGCCGCCCGAAATTCACCGATTCGATAATGGAATAACCGCCGTCCGGCGACTCGTGCTGGCATTCCCGCGCCTTTACCTCGATACTGGGAATGCAAGATCCGCTCATTTCCAGCCGGGAGAATCGCAAGCAGCCGGGCATTCGAGTCTTGCGAAGAATGAAAGGGCGCTATGGTTGGGCGCCGGCTCACGCAAGGACGTTCCCTATTCGGCAGGGGTGGAATCCGTGGCGAAGCAGCTCCTGGGCGGCCTGACCGAGGCGGATCGCGCCGGCCGTCAGCACGTGCACGTCACCTTCGTGCAGAAGGCGTTCCTGGCCGACGACGGGCGGCTGCTCCTGGTGCGCAAATCGGCCGCCGACCCCTACCATCCGGGGCTGTGGGAAGTGCCCGGCGGGCGCATGCAGCCCGCCGAGGGGCTGGACGAGCACATCGTCCGCGAGGTGCGCGAGGAGTCGGGCATCGACATCGAGCCGGGGCCGCCGTTTCACATGTGGGACTGGCTCATGCGCGGTGAGGGCCGCTCCCGGGTCCGCGCGATCGCGGTGGGCCGGATCTGCCGGCCGCTGTCGCGCCGCCTGTCCCGCGCGCACCAGGTGCCCGGCGACCACATCAGCGACGTCCGCTGGGTGGCGCTCGACGAGCTTGCCGAATATCCGCTCATTCCCGGCATGGACCAGGCCGTCGAGCATTTCGTCCGCCTGCTCCGGCGGGGGCTCACCGACTCCCTCTCGGCATGACGGCGGCCCGGCCGCCGGGCGGGCGTGCGGGCCGCCTGGTCGTGATCGGGGAGATCCGGGTGGACGTGCGCGTCCGGCTCGACTCGCTGCGTTTCGCCGAACTGGACGCCAACCGCCTGCACTACGGCGCGGTGGACGTCACGCCCGCCGGGGTGGCGCTCGGCCTGGCCCGGCAGGCGGTCGGCCGGTTCGACCGGGTCGAGCTGGTCGCCAGGATCGGCCGTGACGCGTTCACCGAGACGATCCTGGCCGAGCTCGCCGCCCTGGGCGTCGAGCCGCGCCTGACCGTGGTGGAGGGGGTCTGCACCGGCCGCGTCGTGGTGGTGCGCGACGCCGGGCCGGGTGACGGGGTGCGGCTCATGGTCGCCGAGCCGCTGCCGGAGGGGCAGCTGCTCGCCCCCGCCGACGTGCGGGCGGCCGGGCGGGCGATCGCCGAGGCGGACGTGCTGTTCCTGACCGGCTACGAGCTCCTCCACCCGCGCTCGGCCCGCGCCGTGCTGGAGGCGGCGGGCATCGCGCACGCCGGCGGCACCCTGGTCTGCGTCGACATGGTGCCCCATGACCTCCACCGGCGCGTGGACTCCCGCCGGTGGCTGCCGGCGCTGCACGCAGCCGACGTCGTCGTGGCCGAGCTGCAGACGCTCAACGGCCTGCTGGGCACGCCGTGCGCGACGCCGGCGCAGCTCTTCCCGCATCTCGACGCGGCGCTGCCGGGCGGACCGGTGTGGCTGATCAGGTCGGGGGCGGGCAACATGGGCCGGTCCACGGTCTACCATCACGGCCTCGTCCACCGCGACTACGAGACCGGCTACGAGCTGGCCCGCGAGCCCATGGGGTTCGGTGACGCGGTGACGGCGGCCGAGCTGCGCTGGCTGCTGTCGGCCTGGCCGCTGAGCAGCCGGTCGGCCCACGGCAGCAGCGCGCGCAACGTCGCCAGGAAGAGCTCGCGCGTCGCCAACGTGCCGTAGGTCTCCTGCCAGCGCCACGGCCGTCCCTCGGCGGTCGCGGCCTTGCGCAGGAACTGGGTGGGCAGCGCCGCGCGGCACGGGTAGACGGCCGGGCCCGAGGCGTCCTCCACGTACAGGTAGGAGGTCCGGCGGCGGTAGAGGCCCGTCATCCCGTACGGGCCGGCCCGCAGTCCCTCGGCCTCGACGCGCTCGCGCAGGGACGGCAGGCCGGGGACGCAGTGCAGGTGCGCGTGGTCGATGCAGGCGCCGCCGCCCTGCGAGGTCGCCGGGCCGTGCTCGAAGAAGGTGACGGGCAGGCCGTACGCGCCGGCCAGCATGGCGGTCACCAGGGCGCGCCAGGCGGCGAGCTTGTCCAGCAGGGCGGGCGGGCACGCGCCGAAGCACGGGCGGTGCGCGGTGGACACGATCAGCAGGTGGCCGGGCCGCAGCGGGGCGAGGTCGGGGGCGCACCACAGGTCGTCGTCACCCCACAGCACACCGGCCGCTCCCGGCACTCCGGCGTCGGCGTTCATCCGGAATCGATAACGGGCACAGAAAACGCAGTCCGTTTCTTCCGCCCGTGCGGTTGCATTGTTCCGCCCTATTACCGCGCCGTTCTTTTCCGTGGCGGTGAGCCCGGCGGCGGTGAGCCGTTCGCGCCATGATTCCCGCTCGGCCTCCGGCACCCGGCTCAAGGTCACGGTCCCGCCGGGCGCGGGGAGCGTCAGCGCCTCCGCCGCGAGGCCGGCGGCGGCCGTCAGGTCGCAGTGGACGCGCCGGAAGAACCCCGGAGGGTACGGCAGGGCCCCGCCCGCGGGCCTGCTGACCACGGCTCCCTCCACCGCGTAGCCGTCCGGGGACGGTCCGAGATGGACGAGCCCGGCCCCGTCGCGGAGGGAGGCGGCCCACTCCGGTGTTCCGCCGATGACCGCCGTGTCGCCTTCGTTCATGCGCTCCTGCTCCATAAGGGACGCCGAAATACAGGATTTATCCAGATCAATCACGAAAGGCTCCCCAAACATATTCAACGGCACCATCCCCGGCAACACCATCAATAGGTACGATGCGTGCGAGATCTCAGGCGGCCCGGCACGAAAGGGCTCGATGTACGAGATAGACCTGACCCAGGTGGAGGGCGCGCTGCGCCGGTCGACGAGCCTGTTGCGCCGGACCTACACCGAAAGCCCCGCGGGCGGTGGCGGCTGGTACCACATGCTCGAAACCCCTCCCCCGGGCGCCACCGCCACCGCGGTGGCGCTTCTGGCCTTCCACGCCGCCGGAGAGAAGCCGCACCAGCTCACCGACGCCCTCGCCTTCCTGCGGGCCCGGCAGCTCCGCGACGCCGATCCCCGCGTCGACGGCGGCTGGTGGACCAACACGAGCGGCGAGCGCCCGGTCGTCGAGGCGACGGCCTGGGTGATCCGGTGCCTGGCGACGCTCCGCTGCGACTCCCGGCCCGACTCCCCCGACCTGGACCGCGCGGTGGAGTGGCTGCGCCGCAACCGCCACCCCTCGGGCGGCTGGGGATCGTTCGCCGACTGCCCGCCGCGCACCTGGCTCACCTGCCTGGCGCTGCGCGCGCTCGTGGCGGCGGCCCCGTACGATCCGGCCGTCGAGTCCGGCGTGGCCTGGCTCCTCGACCAGCGCCTGTTCCCCCGGGCGTGGGGCGCGGAGCCGGGCGCGACGCCGAGGGTGGCGCACACGGCGATGGCACTGACGACGCTGCTGGCGGCCGGGGCCGACCCGGCCGACGAGCGGCTGCGGGGCCGGTTCGACTGGCTGCTCGAACACGTCGACACCGGCTCGCTGGACGAGAAGCACAACCGGGTGGAGAGCACGGCGGTGCGGCTGCCGAGCGCCACCGGCAGCGAGATCTGGCGGCCCCCGCCGCTCATGCACTACGCGCTGCCGGTCGCCGCCACGGCGCTCATGCGCCACCCGCGCGTGCCCGAGCCGGACGTGACGGCCCGGCTGGCCGAGGCCGTGCACCGCATCGTCACCGACCAGTGCGACGACGGCTCGTGGCCCAACAACCACGACATGAACGTCACGCTGTGGGGCGTGTGGCCGTGCGTGGAGACGCTGGCCGGGATCCGCGCGCTGCCGCTGGCGCGTGCCGCGGACCGGGTCGTCTGGGCCGAGGGCGTCGTCGTGCTCCGGCACGGAGACCGTGACCGGCCGCTGGCGGCGGCCCTGAAGCCGCTGCTGCCCGCCCGGCCGAGGCCGCGTCCGCTGCGCTGGGCGCGCCGCCACTGGGCCTGGGTGGTGTTCGCCACCTTCGGCCTGGGCGGCACCGCCGGCCTGCTGGCCGGGCTCATCGAGCCCAAGGACCTGGCGCTGGGTCTGCTCGTCCCCGTCGCGCTGCTGGTGATCTCGGCGGTCATGCAGCGCAAGCAGGCCGAGCCGTAAAGTTTTGGCGTCCCAGTCGTCCCCCGACTGGGACAAGTAGAGATTATGGCCTTCTGTCCGGTTTGTATAGGTTTTTGGCCAGCTCGTGCGCCCACCATTGCGCACCGATCTGTCGGCCACGTCTGCGATCATTCCGCTCACATCGACACAGGAGCGACCATGACCGAGATCCCCGGACACCTCGTCCCTCTCCCCGGCGCCGACACGCTGGACGACGTCTACTGCGTGTCCTTCGTACGCAACCTCACCCCCGACGAGGTCCTGCGCCGCTTCGGCGTGGACGAGGACACCCTGGAGGAGGTGGCGTTCGACGACCTCGGCGAACGCTCGATCGACACCATGCGCGAGGACGCTGCCGGCTTCATCGGCGCCACGAAGGCCGGCGACTGGACCGTGGTCGTCGAGCCGGGCGGCTGGCAGCTCGCCGTCGACCCCGACGTGTACGGGCCCGTGTCCCAGGGGACGGAGGTGGTCTCGATCTGCCGCCACGACTACGCCTCCGACAGCTTCGCCTACATCGTCGACGGCACGCCGGTCGTCGCCTTCGACCCGCGCCACCCGGAACTCCCCTCGGGCGCCGACGCGGACCGGTTCGCCGCGGAGATGCGCGCGACCGGCCTGGTCCCCGGCGGTGAGATCGACCGTCCGATCGAGCGGGCCTTCGCCCTGGCCGAGCGCATCACCGGTCTGCCCTTCTCCGCCGGCCTGCTGGCCCAGCCGTTCCTGGGCGCGGAGACGCTAGACGACTGACCCGGGATCGGGCGGCAGCAGGGTCCGCCTGATCTCCTCGGCGACCCCGGCCAGCTCGTCGGTCAGGTAGAAGTGCCCGCCGGGGAACCGCCTGAAGGTGAACGCGCCGCCCGTGTGGTCGCGCCAGGAGCGGGCCGCGCTCAGGCTGGTGCCCGGGTCGGCGTCACCGGCCAGCGCGGTCACCGGGCAGGCGAGCACCCCACCGGCGTAGCGGTAGCGCTCCAGCGCCTTGTAGTCGCTGCGGATCGGGCCCAGCACGAGCCGCATCAGCTCGGGGTCCAGGAGCAGCACGTCATCCGTGCCGTCGAGGCGGCGCATCTCGGCGATGATGCCGTCGTCGTCACGCAGGTGGACCTCCTCCGACCGCTCGGAGGAGGGGCTGCGCGCGGCCGACACGAACAGGTGCGGCACCGCGATCCCGTCGCCTTCGAGCCGCTGCGCCACCTCGAAGGCGAGCGTGGCGCCCATGCTGTGCCCGAACAGCGCCGGGGGCGGGCCGGCGAGCTTGCGCACCCGCAGGAAGATCTCGTCGGCGAGCGCGTTCAGGTCCTCGACGCACGGCTCGGCGACCCGGTCCTGACGGCCCGGATACTGGATGACCAGGACCTCCAGGCCGGGGCTGAGCGCCTGCGACAGGGGCACGAAGAAGCTCGCGGAGCCGCCCGCGTGCGGGAAGCACACCAGGCGCGGCGCGCCGGGCCGGGGCTCGTGGAAGCGGCGGACCCACAGGTCGCCGTGGTAGGGGCTCATCGGCGTTCCAGGTTCGTCATGTGGCCGGCGACGCGGTCGGCGGTGGGGCGGTGCAGGGTGTCGACCACGCGCCCGTCGGTGAGGAAGACCACCGAGTCGGCGTAGGAGGCGGCGACGGGGTCGTGCGTCACCATGATCACGGTGCGGCGGTGCCGGTCGACCATCGCGCGGATGAGCTCCAGCACCTCCTTGGCGCTGCGGGTGTCGAGCGCGCCGGTCGGCTCGTCGGCGAACAGCACCGCCGGCTGCGTGATGAGGGCGCGGGCGATCGCGACCCGCTGCTGCTGCCCGCCGGACAGCTCGGCCGGGCGGTGGGAGCTCCGCTCGGCGAGTCCGACCTCGGCCAGGGCGCGCTGCACCTGGTCGGCGGCCGGTTTGCGGCCCGCCAGCAGCAGCGGCAACCCCACGTTCTGCGCGGCCGTCAGCGCGGTGATCAGGTTGAACGCCTGGAAGACGAAGCTGATCCTCTCCCGGCGCAGCGTGGTCAGCCGCTGCTCGTCCAGCCCGCCCAGCTCGACGCCGGTGAGGATCACCTGGCCGGAGTCGGGCCGGTCGAGCCCGGCCGCGCACTGGAGCAGCGTGGACTTGCCGGACCCGGAGGGCCCCATCACGGCGGTGAAGCTGCCCGTGGCGAAGCCGATGCTCAGATCGGCCAGCGCGGTCACCGCGGCGCTCCCGGTCCCGTACGTCTTGCGCACCGAGCGCAGCTCGACGGCGAAGTCCATGGCAGTCACCTTCTCTGTCGTCACTCTGTCGTCACTCTGGCGCGTCACTCTGACAACGGGGCGGGCGTGCGCACGGCCGCCGTGGCGGTCAGCGTCGTGGCGAGGATGGCGAGCAGGGCGCTCGTGGCGGCGAACGCGAGGACGGGCGCCCACGGGACGGCCAGCGTGGCCCCGGGCACGACCTGGGTCAGCGCGGCCAGCAGCCCGGCGAAGTTGATCGCGGACGCGGCGGTGGCCAGCACCATCGCGGCCGCCGCGATCACGACCGACTCGGCGAGCAGCGCCGCCACCGCCTGCCGTGACGTGGCTCCGAGCAGCCGCAGCAGGGTCAGGTCGCGCCGCCTGGCGGTGGCGGCCATGACCATCGTGTTGACGATGGCGATGCAGCTGTAGACGATCGCGATGCCGAGCGTCACCAGCATGCCGATCACGCCGGTGCCCTGGTCGCTGTTGCCCACCGTGGCCGCCCATTCGGCCTTGGTCAGCAGCGAGGCCCCCAGCTCGCCGCTCCGCTCCCGCAGCGCCGCCGCGGCCTCGCCCCCGGCCTGCACGTACGCGGCCTCGGCCGGGCGCGGGCCGGTGTCGGAGACGTCCAGGTAGAAGTCGCCGCCTCCGGCGCTGTCGCCGACGACCGCGGCCACGGTGAGCTGGACCGGCTTGCCGCCGTCCGGCGTGACCGTGACGCGCTGCCCGGCGCCGAGCTCCCAGATGTCGGACACCACGATGCCGCCGGGCCCGAAGTCCTCCAGCGTGCCGTCGATCAGCGGCAGCGACGTCATCGCGGCGAACCGCTGGGCGTCGGTGGCGTAGCCCCAGAACCCGTCGGCCAGCCCGGCCTCGCCGGTGACCTGGACGGTCGTCGGCGCGAGCGGGGCGATCCGGACGCCGGGGATCTTCCGTGCCCGATCGAGCGCCTCGGCGCTGATGGCGGGGCCGCCCTCGGGCACCAGCACGTAGTCGGCGCGTAACCGCTCGCCCGCCTCGACCGACTGGGCGTGGCCGATCGTCTCCAGCGCGCCGAGCAGGCTGATCGACATGCCGGCGGTGATGAGGATGGGTAGCGTCGTCGCGGCGGTGCGCCGGGCCATCGTGAGGGTGTTCTCCCGGACCAGGGTGCCGATCGCGCTGCCGCCGCGCGCCCACGGCAGCGTCAGCAGCCTCAGGACGGGCAGGACGAGGGCCGGGGCCAGCAGCGCCACGGCCGCGACCAGAGTGAGCAGCACCCACAGGTAGACCACGGGGACCGTGGCGAGCTCCGGCAGCACGGCCGCGACCACGCCCATCCCCATGAGCGAGATCAGCAGGAGCGCGACGCCCCAACCGGTGCGCGCGGACCTGCCGGGCCGCGCCCCGGGCGGGTCGCCGGCCGACTCGCGCAGCGACTGCGTCGGCCGGATCGTCGCCGCCCGCCGCGAGGCCACCGACACGCTCAGCGCCGTCAGCCCCATGCCGCCGAGGCAGACCAGCACGAGCGGCACGGGCGAGATCGACACCTCGAACCAGGACGGCGCCAGGCCGCTCGACGCCAGCACCGAGGCCAGCACCGGCGCGCCCACGAGGCTGATCACGACCCCGGCCACGCAGCCGATCGCGGCCAGGAGCAGCGCCTCGATCACGATCATCCGCCGCACCTGCTGCGGGGTGGCGCCGATCAGCCGGAACAGCGCCAGCTCACGGGTGCGCTGGATCACCGTCAGGGCGAAGGTGGAGGCCACGATGAAGACGGTGGCGAACCCGGTCACCCCTGCCGACACGCTGAGCAGCACCACGGTCCCGGTCAGCGCGGCGCGCTGGCCGGGGAAGCCCGTGAGGGCCGAGTTCATCACCAGCGCGATGGTGGCGATGATGCCGACGCCCAGGGCGAGGGCGACGAGGGACACGACGAAGGCCACCCACCGCTCCCGGAGCGTGCTCATCGCGATGCTCAGCACAGGCGAACCTCCACACCTTCAGCGACAGAGGGGACGACGTCGGCGACCGTCTTGACGGCCGCGCTGACGATCGTGTTGACAGTCAGGGTCGACGAGCCGTGCGGCGGCCGGACGGGCCGCGTGCCGAAATCCCCCGGATGGCTCGATACGCAGGCTAATCCTGCCCGTCAATGGACAGAATTCCAATACTCCCGCCAAATATAGTGAGACTATAGCATTTCATGAAAGGGTGCCGTTTCAGCATTTCAATGAGGCCCTCCGGGTGCCTGCTCCACGACCGAGGTGGAGTTAGCTACCGGTGGGAAGTAGCACCCCCTTTACCGACACCTGCCAGGAAACCTGACACGATGTGTGCATGACGGATACGGACTCGCGGGAATGGTGCCCGGTCCTGCTGCGCCGCACGCAGCCCGGCGAATGCGCCGGGTGCCCCAACCGGGCGCGGGCGGAGCCGGCGGCTGACGACCCGTCCGGGCGACCGGCCGACGGCGACCGCGACTGACCGGCGTGAGCCTCCCGGCTGGTCAGGACCCCAAATACGCGACCCGTATCCCGCCCGTACTGTTGTGCACCGAAATATTGTTCTTCGCGCCTTCGGTGGCGCGTACTCCGACGTCCGGCTCGCCGATGCCGCTGCGAATGTCGAGCGCGTAACCGTCACTTTCGGGCACCTCCACGTCGATGTTCCCGGCCTGCGAATCCGCCCGCACCGAGCCCGGCGGCCGGACGAATCTCAGCGCGATGTCGCCCAGCTGGGCGCTGACCTCGACGTCGGCCGCCCGCAGCCCCGTGCCCGTGATCGCGCCGGTCTCCGTGGCCAGCCGCAGCTCCCCGGTCAGGTCGCGCAGCGTGATGTCGCCCTCGGCGGTCCGCGCCTCCACGGCGGTCCCCGCCGGGACCCGGATCGTGTAGCTGACCCAGCAGGCCCCGATCAGCAGGTCCTCGTCGCAGCGCGCCTGGATGCCGAGCGTGTCGCCGGACCACCGCTCCGTCAGCGCCGGCCGGGGGCCCGACCAGGTCAGCCGCCGTTCGACGTCGACCCGCCCGGCCTCGCCGGGGAGCAGGCGCACCTCGCCGATCCTGAGGTCCACCGTGACGCGGGCGGCCGGGCGCTGGTGGGTCTGGCGCTGCGTCTCGCTCTGCCTGGCCAGCCAGGACCACAGCGTCAGGCCGATCAGCACGGCGATGAGCAGCGCCGCCCCCGCGCCGAGCGTGATCCAGCCCGCCCGGGCCCGGCGTGAGGCGGTCATGCCTTCAGGTATTTCAGCACGGCGAGCACCCTTCGGTGGTCGGTGTCCGTCGTGGGCAGGTCGAGCTTGGTGAAGATGCCGTTGATGTGCTTGGCGACGGCGCTCTCGCTGATCGCCAGGCCCATCGCGATGCCCGCGTTCGACTTGCCCTCGGCCATGAGGGTCAGCACCTCGCGCTCGCGGGCCGACAGCCGGGAGAGGCTGTCGGGCCTGCGGCGGACGAGCAGTTGCGACACCACCTCGGGGTCGAGCGCGGTGCCGCCGGCGGCGACCCGGCGCACGGCTTCCAGGAACTCGCGGAAGTTCGCCACGCGGTCCTTGAGCAGGTAGCCGAGGCCGCTGGACTCCCCGACGAGCAGTTCGGTGGCGTACTGCTCCTCCACGTACTGCGAGAGCACCAGCACGGCGACGTGCGGCCACCGCTCGCGGACGACCAGCGCGGCGCGCATGCCCTCGTCGGTCTGGGTGGGCGGCATGCGCACGTCGACCAGCGCCAGGTCCGGCTGGTGTTCCTCGACGGCGGCCAGCAGCCCGTCGGAGTCGGAGGCGGTGGCGACGACCTGGATACCGGCCAGCTCCAGCATCCGGACCAGCCCCTCGCGCAGCAGCGCGGAGTCCTCGGCGATCACGACACGCACGGCATCTCCACGTCGATCACGGTCGGCCCGCCGGCCGGGCTGTCGATGCGCAGCTCGCCGCCGACGGATCTGACGCGGTCGCGCAGCCCGCGCAGGCCGGAGCCCTTGTCCAGGCTGGCGCCGCCGCCGCCGTCGTCGGCGATCCGGATGCGCAACCGGTCGTCGCGCCGGTTGACCTCGATGTGCACGTTGTCGGCCTCCGTGTGCTTGGCGACGTTGGTGAGTGCCTCCGAGACGACGAAGTAGGCCGCCGCCTCGATCGTCCGTGAGGGTCGTGGCCGCACGTCCACGGTGAGGTGGACGGGAAGCGGCAGCCTGGCCGCGATCCCGGACAGCGCGGCGTCGAGGCCGCGGTCGTCGAGGACGGCAGGGTGCAGCCCCCGGACGAATCCGCGCAGCTCGGTGAGGGCCTGCTTGGCCTCCTCGTGCGCGTCGGCGATCAGCTTGCGGGCGTCCGGCGGGAGGTCGGAGAGCAGTTCCCTGGCGATGCCCAGGTTCATGGCCAGGGAGGTCAGGCGTTGCTGGGTGCCGTCGTGCAGGTCGCGTTCGATGCGCCGGCGTTCGGCGTCGGCGGCGTCGAGGAGGCGGATCTGGTTCTCCGACAGCACCTCGACGCGGCGGGCGAGCTGGTCGACGTGGGTGGAGGTGAGCAGGCGGGTGGCGACGGCGGCGTCCCAGGCGGCCAGGCCGCGCACCACCCACGGGGCGCCGAACAGGCACAGCAGCCCGGCCGCCGTGAGCGCCAGCAGCGTGGCGGGCTCGTGCAGGCCCCAGCCGAAGCCGTTGCGGGCCGGCAGCGCCCACGCGTAGCCGATGATCGTGGCGCCGAGCAGGCCGGCCGTCCAGAGCGTCACCGAGACGGCCGCGCCCAGTGTGAGCACCAGGCCGCTGAGCAGGCTGTAGGCCAGGCGCGAGCGGACCACCGGCTGCTGGAGCTCGGCCCGTACGCCCGAGCGCAGGCCCTGGCCTTCGGGGGGCGGGTGGACGGCGGCCGGGATGGGTGCGCCGCGCAGGGCGGCGAAGCGGGAGCGGTGCATGCGCGTGCACGTCCGCCCGCACCACAGCAGGGCCGACAGGGGGAGCCAGCGGACGCCGACGAGGGTGAGCATGACCACGGCGGAGCCGACGACGCTGAGCACGGTGAACGCCAGCATCCCGACGGCGCTGCCCGCGGCGATCTGGAACGTGGCCAGCCAGGTGCGGGCCTGCCACGGCGCGCGTAACACCCGTCCCCCGACGGTCACGAGCCCTCCCCGTTCTCCACCCGTTGCGGCCGAATCCGTTGGTAGGCAATCATGCGCCCGCCCCCGGGACAAGCCCGCGGTGATCACACCCTGGCCAGGGGGTCGCGCTCGTGCTCGCGCAGCCCGACGCGCTCGTGCGCGCGGCGCATCCGGCCCGGCGCCCACCAGTTCCAGCGGCCCAGCAGGGTCATGGTGGCGGGCAGCAGGAGGCAGCGCACGAGCGTGGCGTCGACGATCACCGCGACGAGCAGGGCCACGCCGAGCTGTTCCATGTCGCCGATCTTCGAGGCGCCGAAGCAGGCGAAGACGATGCCCATGACGGCGGCGGCCAGGGTGATCAGCCGTCCGCTGTGCTGCAGGCCGTGGCGTACGGACGTGTTGGTGTCGTGCCCGCGGTCGGCGTACTCCTTGATCCGGGCCAGCAGGAACACGTGGTAGTCCATGGCGAACGCGAACCCGAACGCGAACACGGTGACCAGCAGGTAGACGCTCAGCCCGGAGACGGGCAGGGTGTCGAGCGGGCCGGACAGCAGGCCGTGCTGGAAGAGCAGGACGAGCATGCCGTACGTGGCCGCGAGCGACACGATGTTGAGCACGACCGCGACCAGCGGGGCGACGACCGAGCCGGTCATGAGGAACAGCAGCACGAGCATCGCGAGCAGGGCGACGGCGACGGCGAGCGGCAGGTCGCGGGAGGTCCGGTCGAGCAGGTCGAACATGCCGGCGGTCTCGCCGGTCACCCACGAGCGGACGCCGTCCGGCCGGTCGGCGCGCAGCCGGTCCAGCACCTGTTCGGCGGCGGGTCCCTGCGGGTCCCCGTGGACGAGGATGCCGACGGACGACAGGCCGGGGCCCTCGGCGCGGGGCGGCTCGATCCTGGCGATGCCGGGGTCGTCGCGGAAGGCGGCGCTCCAGGCGGCCAGCTCGGCGGGGCCGGTCTCGGCGACGACGCGCAGCGGCGGGTTGCTGGTGAAGCCGTAGTGGGCGGAGACCTCGCGTTCGACCTGGAGCGACTGCGTGCCGGGCGGGACGCTCTCCGCGCCGGCCATCCTGATCTGGAGCCCGGTCAGCGTGCTCCCGGCGACGGCCAGCACGAGCAGCACGCCGGCCAGGACGAGCACCGGCACGCGCTGGGTGACCCGGGCGATCCCGGCGAACACCCCGTTGTCCGGCCGGGTCCGCACCCGTGCGGGCTTGACCCGCTTGCCGAACAGCCCGAGCAGCGCCGGGACGAGGGTGACCGCGGCCAGCATGCCGAGCAGGGCCGAGGCGATGCCGGCGGCGCCCATCGTCTGCAGTCGGGGCTGCTGGATCACCAGCAGGCTGGACAGTGCGGCGGCGACGGTGAGGGCGCTGAACAGCACCGTGCGCCCGGCGGTCGCCCACGCCCGGCGGACGGCCTCCGGCCGGTCGTGTCCGGCCGCCAGCTCCTCCCGGTAGCGGGCCACCAGCAGCAGGCCGTAGTCGATCGAGAGGCCGAGCCCCAGCAGGTCGACGACGCTGAGCACGGTGTTGTCGATCTGCAGGACGCGGGTCGCCAGCAGCATCAGCCCGAACGACGAGGCGATGGTCGCCACCGCCGTGATCACCGGGATGCTCGCGGCGAGCAGGCCGCCGAACACGAAGACCAGCACCACCAGCGTGATCGGCAGCGAGTACATGGTCGCGTTGGCCATGTCCTGCTGCGCCATCGCGTTCGTGTCGTCGGAGATCAGGTCGATCCCGCCGAAGCGGACGCTCACCCCGGGCCGCTCCTCGGCCAGGTCGCCGAGGCGCTCCTGCGCCTGCCGCAGCGGCACGCCCTGGTCGCCGGCCTTCACGAGCCGGACCTGCACGGCCGCGCCGGTCCCGCGGTCGCCGGCGTACGGCTCGCCGACCGCGTGCACGCCGGGGATGGCCCGCACGTCGGCGAGCGCGCGGGCGAGCTCGGGGGCCGCCCGGTCCATCCCGGCGACCACGGTGGTGAACTCGCGGCCGTGCGTACGGCCCTCCACGAGGGCGCGCTGGCCCTCGTCGGCCTCCAGGCCCCTGATGTAGTTGGCCGAGCTGACGGTGTGGAGCAGGGGGCCGACGGACGTCCCTCCCACGACGACGATCAGGATCCAGGCCGCGAGAACCCATCCTCGGCGGCGGTAACAGAAACTGCCGATCCGACTAAGCATGCTCTTCACTGTGGCAGCGGGGAGAGCGGCTGTCGGGAGTGCCTGTTGCCGTTTCCGGGTGGTACTAGGTACAGCCCCCGCCCGGACGTGACGAAGTCCCTGACCGGGGGCCCGGCCAGGGACTTCACGCACGGGCGCGGTCACGCGCCGCCGCTCGGCAGCCGCCCTCCGTGCGGTGTGTTGACGACGTCGCGGACCGACGGGTTGAGCACGGCGGCGACGACGAGCAGGCCCATCATCGCGGTCATGCCGAACACCGAGTTCGTCACGCCCCACCAGCTCAGCGCGGCGCCCGCGATCAGGCTGCCGAGGAAGTTCGCGCCGGAGCCGAGCGTCATCATCACGCTCAGCACGCGGCCGAACAGGTGGTCGGGCGTCACCTGCATGGTGTAGACGGAGCCGGCGACGTTGAACACGCCGGACACGTACCCGTTGAGCGCGAACACCGCGGCCAGCGGCCACGGGTCGGTGACCACCGCGAGCGGCGCGATGCAGATCGCCCAGACGAGCAGCCCGCCGCAGACGAGCGTGCGCATGGTCACCCGCTGGCGCCACATGGTGGCGGTCATCGCGCCGGCCACGCCGCCGATGCCGCCCGCGGTGACGACGAGGCCGACGATGGCGGGCGAGTGGCCGCCGTCATGGATGACGGCGAACAGCGTCAGCGTCATCCCCATGAAGATCATGTTGCTGGCGGAGATGAGCGTCATCGCAGCCCGCAGGAACGGCTGCCCCCACACCCATTGGACGCCCTCGCGGATCTCCGCGTACAGCCTGCCGCGCGGCGGCGGCGCGCCCTCGGCCTGGAAGCTCTTGCGGATGAACAGCAGCTGCACCAGCGAGATCACGTGCATGACCACGGTGAGCAGGAACGGCGTCCAGCGCACCAGGCTGAACAGGAAGCTGCCCAGCGGGTTGGCCAGCATGTTCACGCCCTGCATCCGGGCCTCGTTGCGGCTCAGCGCCACCGGCACCTGGCTCTCGTGCACCAGGTTGCGCACGGCGGAGCGCTCGGCCAGCTCGTAGAAGATGCTGAGGCTGCCCTGGACGAACGCGGCGATGATCAGGTGGGGCAGCCAGATCGCGTCGGCGAGGACGGCGACGAGCACGCTGGCGGCCGTGACCACGCACCCGAGGTCCGAGAGGATCATCAGGCGCCGCCGGTCGAACCGGTCGACGAACGCGCCCGCGGGCACCTGGACCAGCAGGTGCGGCAGCGAGGTCGCCGCCGCGATGAGGCCGGTGGCCACGGTGGACCCGGTCTGCCAGAGCACCAGCAGCGGGTAGACCGTCATGGTGAGCATGGCGCCGAGCGAGGTGAACCCGGCGCCGGTCCACAGGAGCATGAAGTCCCGGTTGCGGCCCAGCGGGACGATGTTCTCGACGGGGCTCTCGACCGGGTCCTTGACCGGCTCGGAGGACTGGGTGGCGCTCATCGGTTCACCTGCCCGAGGTGGGCCTTCAGCAGGGCGGCGATCTCGGACAGCGGGCCCGGATCGGCCATCTGGTGGTGTGCGCAGGAAATCTCGTACTCCTTGATGCTCCCGGCGACGTACAGCCGCCACAGCTCGCCCGGCGATGCCACCGGCTTGCCCTCAGCCGCCGTGAAGAACAGCAGGTCGCCGTCGAAGGCGGCGTCCGGCGGCTGAGATCCGATGCCCTCCTCGTTGCGGTAGACGCGGTAGAGCGAGCGCAGCGTCGGCTCGTCGAGGTCCGTCAGCGGCGCGCCGTTGTCCTTGATCGCCTGAAGCGGGGACTCGATGTCGCTGAGGACCTCGCGCAGCAGGGCGAACGACAGCGGGCGGCCGTCCAGGGCGCTGGTGTCGACGCCGGTCTCGCGCAGGATGTTGCCGATGAACTCGGCCTCGGTCGGCACCTCGCCCGGCTCCTCGTCGGGGTAGGCGTCGAGCATCGCCAGCAGGTCGACCTGGTGGCCGAACCTGCGCAGGTGCACGGCGACCTCGTGGGCGATCCGGCCGCCCCACGACCAGCCCAGCAGGCGGTAGGGGCCTTCGGGGGCGACGGTGCGCATCTGCTCGGCGTAGTCGGCGGCCATCTCGCCGATCGAGCGCGGGCTCAGGTCCGGCTGGGCGATGCCGCGCGCCTGGATGCCGTAGATGGGCTGGTCCGCGTCGAGCATCCCGATGAGCCGCGCGTAGGGCCAGGCCAGGCCGCCCGCCGGGTGCACGCAGAACAGCGGCGGCCGGCTCCCGCCGGTCTGCAGCGGGAGCAGCACCCCCAGCCCGGCGTCCTTGGCGTCGGAGCCCAGCCGCCGGGCGAGCGCAGCGGCGGTCGGGGCCTCGAACACGACGCGCACCGGCAGCTCGTGGCCCAGCACCGAGCGGATCCGCGCGGCGAGCCGGATCGCGAGCAGCGAGTTGCCGCCCAGCTCGAAGAACCCGTCGTCGACGCCGACCCGGTCCAGCCCCAGCACCTCGGCGAACAGCCGGCAGAGGGTCTCCTCCCTGGCGTTGCGCGGCTCGCCGCTCGACACCAGGCCGGACAGGTCGGGCGCGGGCAGCGCGGCCCGGTCGAGCTTGCCGTTGGCGGTGAGCGGGAAGGCGTCCAGCACGACGATCGCGGCGGGCACCATGTGGCCGGGCAGCCATTCGCCGGCGAAGCGCCGCAGCGACACGGCGAGCTCGCCGGTGCGGCGCGCGCCTGCGGGGTCGTTGACCGTGTCCGGCCACCGCCTGTCCGCCCGGGCCAGGTAGAGGCCGTCGAGCGCGGCGGGCGCCGCCGCGTGCGGCAGGAAGACCGCGTCGAAGGCGTCGGCCCGGCCGCGCGACCAGGTCAGGTAGACGGAGTGGCCGGTCCTCGCCGCCCAGGCGTGCAGCGCCTCGGGGTCGGCGGCCGGAATGGGGGCGGTCAGCTGCGCCCGCACCAGCTCCGGCGACACGCCCTGCGTGAGCGCCTGCGCCGCGGCGACCTCGTTGACCAGGCGCGCGTTCGGGATGCCGGTCACGCGGACCGGCCGGCCGAGGCGCCCGTCCAGGTCGCCGAGGCCGTGCACGTCCCTGCCCCAGACGAGCTCGGGCACCGCCTCCACGGACCGGCCGGGGACGGGCGTCTTGTGCAGCACGACCTCGTAGCGGTGCCGGGTCAGCTCGTTGTGGTCGGCGCCGCGCTTGAGCCGGATGTCGACGGCGCCGACGCTGCCGTTCTCCTCGGCCAGGGTGGTGAAGAACTCGGGGTCGATCACCAGCTCCCGCTCCAGCCGCATCGCCCGCTCGACGCCGGCGAGCATGGCCTGGTCGGCGGCCTTGTTCTCCCTGCCGAACTGGATCGCGGTGTGCAGCGCGCGGAGGGTCTCGCCGCGGCGGACGTCGCCGACGAACAGCCTGCCGCCCGGGGCGAGCAGGTCGATCGCCTGGTTGAGCACCTGCCGCAGGTAGGCGCCGTTGGGGAAGTACTGGACGACCGAGTTGAGGATCACGGTGTCGAAGAACCCGGCAGGCAGCCCGTCGGTCACGTCGGCGGGCTGGGAGCGCAGCCGTACCTTGTTGGTCAGGCCCTGGGCCTTGACGTGCTCGCCGAGCAGCGCGATCGCGGAGGGCGACAGGTCGGTGCCCCAGTAGGTCTCCACGTCGTCCACGAGCTTGGCCAGCAGCAGGCCGGTGCCGACGCCGATCTCCAGGACGCGCCGGGGCCGGTACTCGGCGATGCGCGCGATCACGGCGGCGCGCCAGCTCTCCATCTGGTCGAGCGGGATCGGCTCCCCCGTGTAGCTGGAGTCCCAGCCGCCGAAGTCGGTGCCGAACGGGGTCTCCTCCAGGTCGGTGTGCTCGATGGACTCGTGGAGCTTCAGCCACTCCTCGACCTGGCGGCCGGCCGCGTCGTCGTCGCCGCCCGAGGGGACGACGTAGGCGACGAGCTGGTCCGCCCGCGCGACGGCGACGGCCTGCGCCACGCCGGGGTGCTGGACCAGGGCGTTCTCGACCTCGCCGAGCTCGACGCGGAAGCCGCGGATCTTGACCTGCTCGTCGGCGCGGCCCAGGTACTCCACGGTGCCGTCGTCGCGCCAGCGGACCAGGTCGCCGGTGCGGTACATCCGCTCCCCCGGCGCGCCGAACGGGCAGGGCACGAAGCGCTCGGCCGTGAGCCCGGGACGGTTGAGGTAGCCCCTGGCCACCCCGGCGCCCGCGAGGTGCAGCTCGCCGGTGACCCCGATCGGCACGGGCAGGCCGTGGGCGTCGAGCACGTAGGCGCGCACGTTCCACAGCGGCCTGCCGATGACCTGCTCGCGCTCGCCGGCCATCCGGTGGTAGAGCGCGTCGACCGTGGCCTCCGTCGGCCCGTAACAGTTGTAGACGGCGGTCCCGGTGGCGCCCGCGAGGGCGTCGAGCAGCGGCTCGCTCATCGGCTCGCCGCCCACGACCAGCACCTTCGGGGGCGCCTCGGCCAGCAGGCCGGCGGCGACGAGCTGCTCGGCGAACGACGGCGTCACGTCGACCAGGTCGAGCCGGTTGGCCCGCGCGTAGGCGACGAACGCGGCGGGGTCGTAGCGGCAGTCGTCGTCCAGGACGTGCAGCTCGTGCCCGGCCAGCATCCACAGCAGCCCGGCGACCGAGGCGTCGAAGGAGATCGACGCGGCCAGCGCCACCCGGAACCGCCCGTCGCCCGCGAGCGGGCGGTACAGGCCGGCCAGGTGGTCGTGGAACAGGTTCGCCACGTTCGCGTGGGTGACCACGACGCCCTTGGGCGTCCCGGTGGACCCGGAGGTGTAGATCACGTACGCGGGGTTCGCCGGGTCCGGCGCGGGCAGCCGGACGGCGGGCGGGTCGGCGGCGCGGTCGCCGTCGATCAGCAGGGTGTCGACCCCGTCGGGCAGGTCGCCGCCGCCGAGCACGTCCGAGCGCGAGACGACGACGGCGGGCGCGGCGTCCCGCACGAGGTAGGCGATGCGGGCGGCCGGGTAGTCGGGGTCGACGGGCACGTAGGCGGCGCCCGACTTGAGGACCGCCAGGATCGCCACGATCAGGTCCGGCGAGCGCGGCAGCGCCACGCCGACCAGGCGCTCCGGCCCGGCCCCCCGCGCGGCGAGCTCGGCCGCGAGACGGCCGGCGCGCTCGTCGAGCTCCGCGTACGTGAGCGCGGCGCCGCCGGCCACGACCGCGACCGCGTCGGGAGTGCGGGCGGCCTGGGCCTCGAACAGCTCGGGCAGGGTGGCGCGCGGCACCTCCTGCGCGGTGGCATTGTTGGTGACCAGCACCCGCTCGCGCTCGGCGGGGTGCAGGACGTCCACGCCGGACACCGGGCGGGCCGGGTCGTCGGCGAACGACTCCGCCAGCCGCACCAGCCAGCCGAGGACCCGCTCGGCGAACTCCCGCTCGAACAGGTCGGTCTGGTAGTCCAGCCGCAGCTCCAGGCCGGTGCCGGGGGCCACGGCGAGCGACAGCGGGTAGTGGGTGGCGTCGGTGCCCGCCGTGCCCACGACGCTCACCATCGCGCCCATGTCGCGGTCGGCGTCGGTCGCCGGCGGGTAGTTCTCGAACACCATCAGCGTGTCGAACAGCGTCCCGCCGCCGGCCAGCCTCTGGATCTCGACCAGGCCGAGATGGTGGTGGGGCAGCAGCTCGGCCTGGGTGCGCTGGAGCCGGCCGCACACGTCGGCGAGCGAGTCGCCCGGCGTGATCCGCAGCCGGACGGGCACCGTGTTGATGAACAGGCCCACCATGTCCTCGACGCCCGCGATCTCCGGCGGCCTGCCGGAGACGGTCGCGCCGAACACCACGTCGTCGCGGCCGAGCAGCCGGGCCAGGGCCAGCCCCCAGATGCCCTGGACCACGGTGTTGACCGTGAGCCCGGCCCGGCGCGCCTGCCGGGTGAGGCCGTCGGTGAGCTCGGCGCTCAGCGTGGCCGTGACCGTGCCGGGCAGCCCCGGGATGTGATCGCCGAGCTCGGGCGCGACGAGCGTCGGCTCGTCCAGGCCCTGGAGCTCCCGCGTCCACGCCTGCCGCCCCGCGTCGGCGTCCTGCCGCGCCAGCCACTCCAGGTAGGTCTTGTACGGGGTCACCGGCGGCAGCCCGGCCGGGTCGCCGTGCTGCCGGTAGAGGGTGAGCAGGTCCCTGAACAGCGGCGGCGCCGACCAGCCGTCCATCAGGATGTGGTGGTGCGTGAGCACCAGCAGCGTCCTGCCCTCGGCGCAGCGGATCACCATGATCCGCAGCAGCGGCGGCTTCGCCAGGTCGAACCGCTCGGCCTGGTCGGCCAGGAGCAGCCGTTCCAGCTCGGCGTCCCGGTCGGCCTCGGGCAGGTCGGCCAGCTCGATCCGGCGCAGCGGCACCTCCACGTCGACGGGGATCAACTGCACCGGCGCGCCCCGGTTCTTGCGGGTGCGGAAGCAGGCCTTCAGGTTGACGTGGCGTTCCAGCAGGGCGCGGACGGCGACGCGCAGCGCCTCGATGTCGAGCTCGCCGTGGAACTCCAGGACCGTCTGCGGCATGTAGACGTCGACGGCGTCGTGGTCGTAGAGGGAATGGAACAGCATTCCCTCCTGGAGCGGCGACAGGGGCAGGTAATCGGCCAGACCTCGGCGCTTCATGAGCGGACTCTCATTCGTTGTCCCATTCGGTGGCAAGATCGTCAATTTCTTCCTGGCTCAGTTCGAGCAGCGGCAGGTCGGACGGGGTGTGGCCGCCCGCGTCACCCCGCCGCACGTGCGTGACCAGGCCCCGCAGGGCCTCGGTCCACAGCTCGGCGAGTTCTTCCACGTCCTTCCTGTCGATCCAGTCCGCCGGGAAGGTCCACGTGGCCTCCAGCCGCGGGCCGGCGGGCAGGTCGTACGTGACGGCGTTGATCTCCAGCGGGTGCCCCACGGCCAGTCGCGGGCGGGGGGCCGCGGGCGGCGCCTCCTCGCCGGCGCGCTGGATCCGGCCGAGGTAGTTGAAGCCGATCTGCGGGGCGGGCAGCCCGGCCAGCCGGGGCGCGGTGCCGGGGTTGAGGTGGCGCAGCATCCCGAAGCCGATGCCGTTCTCGGGGACGGCGCGGAGCTGCTCCTTGACCCGCTTCATGGCCAGGCCGACGGCCGGCTCGCCGGCGCGGACGGCCGCCCAGTCGGCCGGGCCCGGGTCGACGGCCACGGGGAAGAGGCTGGTGAACCAGCCGACCGTGCGCGACAGGTCGACGTCGCCGGCGATGTCCTCGCGGCCGTGCCCTTCCAGGTCCAGCAGGACGGCGGTCGGTGCCGCCAGGGCCGCCGCGCGCCGGGACCGCCACTGCGAGACGGCGAGCCCGAGCCCGGTGAGCAGGACGTCGTTGACGCGCCCGTGGAAGGCCGCGGGCACGCTGGTCAGCAGCGGTTCCGTCACCTCGGCGGGCAGGGTCACGCGCACGTCGGCCGTCCGGTCGGAGGTGTCGCGCACCGGGTCGAGCGGGCGGCTGCCGAGGAGGGGGTCCGGCGTGGCGAGCACGTCGGTCCAGAACGGGAGCTGCGCCTCCCTGGCCGGGTCGCCGGCCAGCTCGCGCAGGCGACGCGCCCACCGGCGGAACGAGGACGGCACCGGGTCCAGCTCGACCGGCTCGCCGGCGGCCAGCGCCGTCCAGGCGGCGTGCAGGTCGGGCAGCAGGATCCGCCAGGAGACGCCGTCGACGACCAGGTGGTGCAGCACCAGCAGCAGCCGGCCCTCGCGGTCCGGGCCGTGGTCGAACCAGACGGCGCGCACCATCACGCCCGCGTCCACGTCCAGGCCGGCCACGGCCGCGTGCCCGTGCCGGGCGAGCGCGGCCTCGTCGAGCCCGCCCCCGTCCAGCCCGCCGCCGTCGAGGCCGGTCGCGTCGAGGCCGGTCGCGTCCACCCGGCGTACGCAGGTCGCGGCGTCGAGCGTGCCCTTCTCCGGCACCGTGAGCCGCCACTGCCCGTCTGTCCGCGACAGCCGCATCCGCAGGGCGTCGTGGTGGTCGAGCAGCGCCTGGAGCCCCTGGGTGACCAGGTCCAGGCGGACGCCCGGGGGCGTGGGCAGGAACGCCGACTGGTGGTGGGCGTCGATCGAGCCGTGCCGCTCGGCCAGCCAGGCGATGATGGGCGTGAGCGGCACGTCGCCGACGGCCTCCGCGGGGTCCTCGGTGACCCCGGCCGGAGCGGGGCGCATGGCTGCGGCCAGCGCCTCCATCGTCCGGTGGGTGAAGACGTCCCGGGGCGTCAGCTGCCAGCCCGCCCGGTGCGCCCGCGCCGCGAGCTGGATCGTCATGATGCTGTCGCCGCCGAGCTCGAAGAACCCGTCGTCGAGGCCGACCCGCTCCAGGCCGAGCACGTCGGCGACCAGGCCGCACAGCAGCTCCTCCTGCGGGGTGCGGGGGGCGCGGTGCGCGGCCAGGTTCCGCGACCACGGCTCGGGCAGCGCCCGGCGGTCGAGCTTGCCGTTGGGGGTCAGCGGGATCGCGTCGAGGTGCATGACCGCCGACGGGACGAGGTAGTCCGGCAGCAGGGCGGCCAGGTGAGCGCGCAGTTCGTCCGGGCTCGCCGCCTCCCCCGCCGGGACGACGTAGGCGACCAGGCGCTTGACGCCCGGCTGGTCCTCGCGCGCCACGACGACGCTGGTGGTGACGTCGGCGCGCTCGTTCAGCACCGCCTCGACCTCGCCGGGCTCGATCCGGAAGCCGCGGATCTTGACCTGCTCGTCGGCGCGGCCGAGGAACTCCACCTGCCCGTCCTCGCGCCACCGGACGACGTCGCCGGTGCGGTACATCCGCTCGCCGGGCGCGCCGAACGGGCAGGGCACGAACCGGTCGGCGGTCAGGTCCGGCCGGTGCAGGTAGCCGCGCGCCAGCCCGTCGCCCGCCAGGTACAGCTCGCCGGGCACGCCCACGGGCATCGGCTGGAAGTGCTCGTCCAGCACGTACACGTGCGCGTTGAGCAGCGGCGTGCCGATCGGCGGGGCGGCGCCGGGCGGCGCGGCGGCGACCAGCGCGGCCACAGTGAACTCGGTGGGGCCGTAGGCGTTGAACATGCGGCGCCCGGGGGCCCAGCGGGCGACCACCTCGGCGGAGCACGCCTCCCCCGCCGTGACCACGGTCTCCCAGCTCGGGTACGGGCGCTCGGGCAGGGTCGCCAGGACCTGGGGCGGCAGCACCGCGTGGGTCACGCCGGCGCCGTCGATCAGCTCGGCGAGCCGGTCGCCGCCCAGGCAGTCCAGCGGGCGCAGGACGAGCGCGGCGCCCGCCGCCCACGCCATCAGCATGTTGGCGACGGAGGCGTCGAACCCGAAGGAGGCGAACTGCAGCACCCGCGACGTGCCGGTGATCCCGTACCGCTCGATGTTGTCGGCGGCCAGGGACGCCAGCCCGCGGTGGGTGACCACGACGCCCTTGGGCGTGCCGGTGGAGCCCGAGGTGTAGATGACGTAGGCGGGCTGGTCCAGCGCGATCGGCGGGCGCGGGCTGTCCGCCGTGGCGGGGACGTCCTCGATCGGCACGACGGCGTGGCCGTCCGGGACGCGGGCGGCCAGGCCGGGCGCGGCCAGCACGAACGCGGGCTCGGCGGCGGCCAGCACCTGGGCGATCCGCGCGTCCGGGTGGTCCGGGTCGATCGGGACGTACGCGGATCCGGACTTGGCGACGGCGAGGAGCGCCACCACCAGTTCGACGGAGGCGGGGGCGAGCACGGCGATCAGCCGTTCGGCGCCCGCGCCGCGCTCGATCAGCGCCTTGGCCAGCCCGTTGGCGCGGGCGTCGAGCTGCGCGTAGGTCAGCTCGGTGTCGCCGAGGACCAGCGCCGGCGCGCCGGGGGTGCGGGCGGCGGCGGCCTCGAACAGCTCGGGCAGCGTCCGCGCGATCCCGGGCCGGGCGGTGTCGTTCCAGCGGACCAGGACCTGATCCAGCTCGCCGTCCGTGAGCAGCGCGGTGTGGCCGAGCGGCCGGTCGGGATCGGCGGCGACGGCGGTGAGCAGCCGGCCCAGCAGCGTGGCCAGCCGCCGCGCGGTGGCCGCGTCGAACAGGTCGGTGGCGTAGTTCAGCTCGCCGCTCAGGCCGGCCGGGTCGCCGGTGGCGGTGCGGTGCTCGGTGAGCTGGACGAGCAGGTCGAACTTGGCCACGCCCTCCTCGAACGGCACCGCGGCGACGTCGAGGCCGGGCAGGTCGAGTGTGGCGTGCTCGTCCGGCGCGAGGCTGAGCATCACCTGGAACAGCGGGTGGCGGCCCGCCGACCGCTCCGGCGCGACCAGGTCGACCAGCCGCTCGAAGGGCAGGTCCTGGTGGGCGAAGGCGCCGAGGTCGGTCTCCCTGACCCGCGCCAGCAGCTCGCGGAACGACGGGTTGCCCGAGGTGTCGTTGCGCAGCACCAGCGTGTTCACGAAGAACCCCACCAGGTCGGAGAGCGCCTGGTCGGTGCGGCCGGCGACCGGGGAGCCGATCGGGATGTCGGTGCCGGCGCCCAGGCGGGTGAGCAGCGCGGCCAGCCCTGCCTGCAGCGCCATGAAGAGGGTGACCCGGTGCTCGGCCGCGACGGCGGCCAGCGCCCGGTGGGTGTCGGCGTCGACGCGCAGCTCGGCGGACGCGCCCCGGTGCGACGACACGGCGGGGCGCTGCCGGTCGGCGGGCAGCGCGATCTCGTCGGGCAGCCCGGCCAGCGTCTTCGACCAGTACGCGACCAGCTCGTCGGCCGAGTCGAGCACCTCCCGCTGCCACAGGGCGTAGTCGGCGTACTGGACGGGCAGCGGCTCCCATCCGGGGGCCGTGCCGCGCACGCGGGCGGAGTAGGCCGCCGCCAGGTCGCGGGCGAGCGGGCCCATCGACAGGGCGTCGCCCGCGATGTGGTGCACGACGATGAGCAGCACGTTCTCCTCGGCCGACAGCCGGAACAGCCGCGCGCGGACGGGCAGCTCGGTGGCCAGGTCGAAGCCCTCGGCGGCCGCCTCGGTCAGCACCGCGCGGAGCCGCCCGGGTTCGACGTCGGCGCACGGCAGGTCGATCGCGGCGTCCGGCACGATCTCCTGGCGCGGCACCCCGTCCACCTCCGGGAACACCGTGCGCAGGCTCTCCTGCCTGGCCAGCACGTCCGCGAACGCCTGCCGCAGCGCGCCGGCGTCCAGCGGCCCGGTCAGCCGCAGCGCGGCGGGGATGTTGTAGGTCGCGTTCGGGCCCTCCATGCGGTTGAGGAACCACAGCCTGCGCTGCGCGAACGACAGCGGCAGCACGTCGGGCCTGGCCACGGGCCGCAGCGGCGGCTGGACGCGCCCGGACGCCTCGGCCAGGTGCCCGGCCAGCGCGGCGACCGTCGGCGCCTCGAAGACCAGCCGGATGGGCAGCTCCACGCCGAGCACGGCGCGCACCCTGGACACCAGGCGGACGGCCGACAGCGAGTTGCCGCCCGCGTCGAAGAAGCCGTCGTCGACGCCCACCCGCTCGACGCCCAGGACCTCGGCGAACAGGTCGCACAGCACCTGTTCGCGGGGCGTGCGCGGCGCGCGGCTGACGACCGGGGCGGCCGCCTCCGGCGCGGGCAGCGCCCGGCGGTCCAGCTTCCCGTTGGCCGTCACGGGCAGCCGGTCGATCACCATGATCACCGACGGGACCATGTAGCCGGGCAGCCGCCCGGACACGAACCCGCGCAGCTCGGCGACGTCCGTCTCCGGGGCGGCCACCACGTACGACACGAGCCTCGGGTCGGCGCCGCCCTCCAGGACGGTCGCCGCCTCCGCGACCGCCGGGTGCGCGGCCAGGGCCGAGGAGATCTCGCCCAGCTCGATCCGGTAGCCGCGCAGCTTGACCTGGTCGTCGGCGCGGCCGAGGAACTCCAGGGTGCCGTCGGGGCGCCACCGGCCCAGGTCGCCGCTGCGGTAGAGCACGCCGCCGTCGCCGAACGGGTCCGGCACGAACCGCTGCGCGGTCAGCGCGGGGTTGCCGAGGTAGCCGCGCGCCACGCCCAGGCCGCTGATGTGGATCTCGCCGGGCGTGCCGACCGGGACCGGGGCGCCGTGCCGGTCGAGCAGGTGGACCCGGCCGTCGGCCAGCGGCCTGCCGATCGGGTTGCCCGCGCCCGGCTCCAGGTCGGCCTCGGTGATCCGGTGGAACGTGGTGTGCACGGTCGTCTCGGTGATGCCGTACATGTTCACCAGGGCCGGACGGGACAGCCCGAACCGGGACGTCCACGGCCGCAGCTCGGCGATCTCCAGCTTCTCGCCGCCGAACACCACGTAGCGCAGGGCCAGCCGGTCCAGCCGGGGGTCGCCGTCCCTGGCCAGGGCGACGAGCGAGCGGAACGCCGACGGCGTCTGGTTCAGCACGCTCACCCGGTGGCGGACCAGCAGGTCGACGAAGTCGTCCGGGGAGCGCACCTGTTCGAGGGACGGCACGACGACCGTGCCGCCGTGGAAGAGCGCGCCCCACAGCTCCCAGACGGAGAAGTCGAAGGCGTAGGAGTGGAACAGGGTCCACACGTCGCCGAGCCCGAAGTCGAAGTGCCGAGCGGTGGCCTCGAACAGGCTCGTGACGTTGGCGTGGGTGACGCCGGTGCCCTTCGGCCGTCCGGTCGAGCCCGAGGTGTAGATGACGTAGCACAGGTCGCCGGCCGATCCCGGCGCGGCCGGGGCGGTGCCGGGGTAGCCCGACACGTCGCCGAGGACGAGCGCGCCGCGCAGGTCCGCGGCGCGGCCCTCGTCGGTGACCACGATCGGCGCGCCGGAGTCGGCCAGGATGTAGTTCACCCGCTCGTGCGGCTGCTGCGGGTCCAGCGGCAGGTACGCGGCGCCGGACTTGAGCACGCCGAGCAGGGTGGGCACGAGGTCGGCGCCCCGGTCGAGGCACACGCCGACCAGCGTCTCCGGCCCGGCTCCCAGCTCGATGAGGCGGTGGGCGCAGCGGTTGGCGCGCCGGTCGAGCTCGGCGTAGGTCAGCTCGGTGCCGCCGGACACGACGGCGACGGCGTCCGGGGTGCGCGCGGCCTGCCGCTCGAACAGCTCGTGCACCCGCGCGGCCGGCGCGGTGATCTGCTCGTCGCCGCTGAAGGCGGCCATCAGCGCCTCGTCGCCGTCGGGCAGGAACGTGGCGACGGCGTCGCCGCCGGGGTCCGCCGCCATCGCGGCGAGCACCTTGCGGTACATCTGGGTCAGCCGGTCGGCGTCGGCCCTGCTGATGACGCTGGTGTCGACGCTGATCCCGATGTGCCCGACGCGCACCGCCACGCCGAGCGGGAACTCCGTCGGGCTGTCGTCGATGCTGGCCAGGTAGTCCACCAGCCCGGTGTCGACCTGGTGGAAGTCCAGGTAGACGAACATGGTGTCCAGCAGCCGCCCGCCACCGGCCAGCTCCTGGATCGCGGGCATCGGGAACTGGCGGTGCCGCCACATCGTGCGCTCGCCGGCGAAGGTCCGCTCGACGAGGTCCCGCCAGGTCCGGGCGCCGGTCTCGTGGGCGAACGGCAGCGTGTTGAGGTACATGCCGTACACGTGCTCCGCGCCGGTCACCTCGGGCCTGCCGTGGAACACCACGCCCGCCAGGAACGACTCCTCCTCGGTGAGCTGGCTGAGCACCTTGAGGTGCGCGGCCAGCAGCACGCTCTTCATCGGGGCGCCGGCGGCGTCGGCCAGCGCGCGCAGCCCGGGCTCCAGGTCGAGGAAGGAGACGACGGCCGTGTGGCTGCTCCGCTCGGCCTCGCCCGTTCCGGGCGTCACGGCGAACTTCGGGTGGCCGCGGACGATGTCGCGCCAGTAGCCCCGGCTCTCCTCCGACTCCAGCGAGCGCAGCTCGGCGGCGATGAAGTCGGCGTAACGCAGCCGGGGGGCCTCCCACGGCTCCGGCTCGGCGCCGTCGCGCAGCCGCCGGTAGCAGCCCAGCAGGTCCATCAGCATCGAGTGGTGGCTCCAGCCCTCCATCACCGCGTGGTGCTCGGTGACCGACAGCCACCACGAGCCGTCCGCGCAGGTGTGGGCGGCCAGCCGGATCAGGCACGGCCGGCCCAGGTCCTCGAACGGGCGGGCGCGCTCGGCCTCGACGTAGGCGCGCATCGCCCGCTCGATGCCGGCGTCGTCGAGGTCGCCGAGGTCCGCCGTGGTGACGGACATCTCCGCCTCCCGGTGGACGAGCTGCATCGGCACGCTGTACGTGGTCATGTCGATGGCCGTGCGCAGCGCCTCGTGGCGGGCGACGAGGATCGCGGCCGCCTCACGGAACGCCTCGGGGGAGAACGGCGCCCCGTCGCGGATCCGGAACGACGTGGCGTTGTGGTAGACGCGCAGCTCCTGGTCGGCCATCATCTCGGCGACCATCCCGGCCTGCACCCGGGAGAGCGGGTACGCGTCGGCGACCCCGGCGGGGACCTTGGCCCGGTCCGCCGGCGAGATCAGCTCGAACGGCCGCACGTACCCCTGTTCGGGCGCGTCGTCCTGGGGCGCGCCGACGGCGGCGGCCAGCGCGGCGACGCTGCGGTGCTCGAACAGGTCGCTGACGCCGACGTCGAACCCGGCCTCGCGCAGCGCGCCCGCGAGCGCCACCGCGCGGATCGAGTCGCCGCCGATGTCGAAGAACCCGTCGTGCACGCCGACCTTGTCCACGCCGAGCACGTCGCTCCAGATGGCGGCGATCCGCTCCTCCACGCTGTCGCGCGGGGCCAGGTAGTCGCCCCGGGTGCCCAGCTCGGCGCGGCCGGGCGCGGGCAGGGCGGCGCGGTCGAGCTTGCCGTTGTTGGTCAGCGGGAAGCGGTCCAGCACGACGAAGGCCGAGGGGACCATGTACTCGGGCAGGTCGCGGGCGAGGAACTCGCGCAGCTCCGCCGGGGGCGGGACGTCGCCGCCGTCGCTGATCAGGTAGCCGACGAGCTGCTTGTCCCCGGCGGAGCCGCTCTCCCTGAGCAGGACGACGGCCTCGCTGATGCCGGGGTGCCGGGTGAGCACGGTCTCGATCTCGCCCAGCTCGATGCGGTAGCCGCGCAGCTTGACCTGGTGGTCGATGCGGCCGAGGAATTCGAGGCTGCCGTCGGGGAGCCTGCGGGCCAGGTCGCCGCTGCGGTACATGCGGGCGCCCGGGTGCGCGCCGAAGGGGTCGGGGACGAACTTTTCGGCGGTGAGCGCCGGCCGGTTGAGGTAGGCGCGGGCGACGCCGGGCCCGCCGACGTGGATCTCGCCGGGGACGCCGATCGGCACCAGGTTCCCCCACTGGTCCAGCAGGTGGACGCGCAGGTCGGCGAGCGGGCGGCCCACGGCGTTGCCGGCGCCCGGCCGCAGGTCGGCCTCGTTCACCTCGTGGTAGGTGGTGTGCACGGTCGTCTCGGTGATGCCGTACATGTTGACCAGGACGGGGCAGCGCAGGCCGAACCTGGCGACCCACGGCTCCAGCTCGGAGATCTCCAGCTTCTCCCCGGCGAACACGACCGCGCGCAGCCTCAGCCGGTCGAGGCCCGGGTGGCCCTGCCGGGCGAGGCCGACCAGGCCGCGGAAGGCCGACGGCGTCTGGTTCAGCACCGTCACCCCGTGCTCGGCCAGCAGGGCGAGCAGGTCCTCGGGGGAACGGGTCACCTCGCGGGGCGGCACGACGAGGGTGCCGCCGTACAGCAGGGAGCCCCACAGCTCCCACACGGACACGTCGAAGGCGTAGGAGTGGCACAGGGGCCACACGTCGGCCGCGGAGAAGCGGTAGTGCCGCTCGGCGCTCCGCAGCAGCCGGACCACGTTGGCGTGGGACAGGCACACGCCCTTGGGCCGCCCGGTCGAGCCGGAGGTGTAGATGACGTAGATCAGGTCGTCGGCCGTGCCGGGGACGGCGAGGTCGTCGCCGGAGTGGCCGGCGATGAGCTCGCGGTCCCGGTCGACGTCCACGATCGTGCCCTCGTAGAACCCGGCGACGGTACGGGCGCGGGCGGTCGAGGTGACGAGCACGGGGGCCGCCGCGTCGGTGACCATGAAGCCGAGCCGGTCGGCCGGCTGGGCGGGGTCCAGCGGCAGGTAGGCGGCGCCGCACTTGAGGACCGCGAGCAGGGCGGGGACGAGGGCGAGGTCGTTGTCCAGGCACACGCCGACCAGCGAGCCGGGCCCGGCGCCCAGGGCGCGCAGGTGGCGGGCCAGCCGGTTGGCCTCGGCGTTGAGCTGGGCGTAGGTGAGCCGGGTCTGCCCGAACACCACGGCGGTCGCGCCGGGGGTGCGGGCGGCCTGCCGTTCGAACAGCTCGTGGACGCGGCCGTCGATGACCGGCTGCTCGGCGGCGCCGATCTGCAACGCGCGCTCCTCGGCGCCGATGAAGTCGAGCGTGGCCGCCCGCGCGGCGGGGTCGGCGGCGACCGCCCGGAGGAGCCGGACGTAGTTGCCGGCCATGCGCGTCATGGTGTCCCGGTCGAACAGGGCGGTCGCGTACTCCAGCTTGGCCGGCAGCCTGTCGTGCTCGCTCTCGTCCACCAGGAGGGTCAGGTCGAAGCGGGAGAAGCGGGAGGAGCCGGGGATCGGCGCGACCGTGAGGCCGGGCAGCCGCAGCCCGGCCCGCTCGCCCTGCTGCAGGGTGAAGGCGACCTGGAACAGCGGGGTCCTGGACATGTCGCGCTGCGGCTGCAGCTCGTCCACCAGGAGGGCGAACGGGATGCCCTGGTGGTCGAAGGCGTCGGCGACCATGCCGTGGGCGTCGGCGAGCAGGTCCTGGAAGGCGGCGTCGTCGTCCCAGCGGGCGCGCAGGACGAGGCTGTTGATGCCGTAGCCGATCAGCTCGCGCAGCTCGGGGCGGGAGCGGCCGGAGACCATCGTGCCCACGGGAATGTCGGTCTTGCCGGTGTAGCGCGAGAGCAGCACGTGGAAGGCGGTCAGCAGGACGGTGAACAGCGTGGTGCCGCGGTCGCGGGCCAGGTCGCGGAGCCGGGCGGCCAGGTCGCCGGGGATCTCGAAGCCGAGGACGTCCCCGGCGGGGTCGCGGTGACTCGGCCGGGGCCGGTCGGCGGGCAGGTCGAGCGGCTCCATGCCGTCCAGGCGCTGCCGCCAGTAGCGGAGGTGCCGCTGGTGCTCGGCGTCCTGGGCGCGTTCCCAGGCCGCGTAGTCGGCGTACTGGACGGCCAGCGGGGCCAGCGTCGGCGGGCGTCCCTCGTGGCGGGCCGCGTACAGCTCGCCGAGCTCGGCGGTCAGGACGGCCAGCGACCAGGCGTCGCAGGCGATGTGGTGCAGGACGACGATCAGCGCGTGGTCGTCGTCGGCCAGCCGGGCCAGCGTGGCCCGGACCGGCCACTCGTGCTCCAGGTCGAACGGGACCAGCGCCTCCCGCTCGCTGAGCTCCGCGACGGCGGCGTCCCGGTCCTCGCGGGCGGACAGGTCCAGCGACGTCAGCCGCAGGTCGCCGGGGGCGTCGACGACCTGGACGGGCTCGGTCCCGGCCATGCGGTAGCGGGTGCGCAGGATCTCGTGCCGGGCGAGCACCTCCCGCCACGCCTCCACCAGGGCGGCCACGTCGAGCGGCCCGCGCAGCCGCCACGCGACGGGGACGAGGTACTCCGGGTTGCTGGTCTCCAGCCGGTTGAGGAACCAGAGCTGCTGCTGGCCGAACGACAGCGGAAGGCGCGCGTTGCGATCGGTCAGGGGTATGCCCGCGGCGGGTGATCCCCGGCGCGCTCGCCGGGCTTCAAGGCTCCGGCGGATCAGCTCCTCACGAGCGGAATTCGAGACTGGCTCGTTGCTCATCCCCGTTGCTCCCTAGACAGGTGGTCGGCCATCAGAGAACGAGCCTTGGATCAGCGCCTATACGGGCCCTATACGGGGGCGCCCGTCTCGCGGCGCAGGCTCGCGGGGCGCATGTCGGTCCACACGCGCCCGATGTGGGCGAGGCATTCCTCGCGGGTCCCGGTGAACCCTTCGGGTCTCCAGCCGGCCGGGAGAGCCCGGTCGGCCCACCAGATCGAATGCTGTTCCTCGTCGTTGAGCACGACGAGGAACGGGGCGGCGGTTGGCTGCTCGGTCATGGGGAACTCCTCGCTGCGCGGCGCCGGTGCGCCGGCGTGGTCGTCGCGAGGAGTCTCGACGCCTCCGCCATATCCGCCCTATACGGATGTCTCCTGATTCACTGGTCTTTCTTGATCACTGGGCCGGGGCGATCTCGCGGAAGCCGATGCCGTCCATCTGGATGGAGGCGGCCGTCATCCGGGCCAGGGCCGCCTGGCGGTCCAGTGAGGAGTCCTCCCGCACGGCGAAGTCCAGCGCGAGCGCGCGGACCAGCGGGTGGAAGCGGTACTGCGCGGACATCCCGTGCGTGCCGGGCACGCTCTCCAGCAGCCGGGCGTCCAGCAGCTGCTCGACCAGGTCGCGGGCCCGGGTGACCTTGGTGTCGAGGACGACGGCCGCCATCCACAGCGTGAAGGCGGGCACGTCGAGCAGCACGAGCAGCCGCAGGGCCCGCTGGGTGTCCGGCGCCAGCGCCAGGTAGCTGCGGCCCAGCCGGTCCCGGAGCGTGACGTCGGCGGCGCCCAGCTCCGCCAGCCGCTGCCGGGGGTCGGCCAGCCGCTGGGCGAGCTGGCCCAGCGACCAGTGCGGCTTGGCCACCAGGCGCATGCCGGCCAGGCGGACGCCCAGCGGCAGCCGGCCGCAGAACGCGGCGATGCGCGCGGCCTCCTCCGGCTCCGCCTGGACGCGGCCGGCGCCGATGATCCGGCCGAGCAGGTCGACGGCGTGCCGCTCGGCCGGCACGTCCAGGTCCAGTGCCGGCATCCCGGCGAGCACCAGCCGCGCCCGGCCGGTCACCAGGACGGCGCTCCTCGGGCCCGGCGGCAGCAGCGGGCGGACCTGCTGCTCACCGGCCGCGTCGTCGAGCACCACCATGATCCGCTGGTGGATCATCCGGCTCCGGTAGAGGCGGACGCGCTCCTCGAACGAGGCCGGCACCGCCGAGGCGTCCACGCCGAGCGACAGCAGCATCTCGCCGAGCGCGTCGAACGGCGACACCGGGCGGGCCCGCAGCCCGCCGAGGTCGACGAAGAGCTGCCCGTCCGGGTAGCGGTCGAGGACCTGGTAGGCGACGTGGACGGCCAGCGCGGTCTTGCCCACCCCGGCCATGCCGCCGACGACCGAGCCCACCGTGACGCCCTGGCCGCCCTTGCCGCCGAGCGAGGCGCTGAGCTCGGCGGACTCCGCGGACCTGCCGGTGAAGTCGCCCACGTCGGGCGGGAGCTGGCCGGGGCGCAGGCGCGTGGTGACCGTAGCGCGCTCCCCGGCCGCGTCGAGTGCCGGGTCGCCGACGAGCACCTTGCCGTACAGCTCGCGCAGCTCCTGGCCGGGCTCGGTGGACAGGTCGTCGGCGAGCAGGCCGCGCAGGTCCTCGTAGACGTTGATCGCGTCGGCCTGCCGGCCCGAGCGGTGCAGGGCCAGCATGAGCTGGCCGCGCAGGCGCTCGCGCCACGGGTGCCTGGACACCAGCCCGGTCAGCTCCGACACCAGGCCGCTGTGCCGGCCCAGGAGCAGGTCGGCGTCGACGCGGTCCTCCAGGGTGGCGAGCTTGGCCTCCTCCAGGCGGGGCCGCTCCACGGCGGTGAGCAGGTCGGTGGCGCCGGACAGCGCAGGGCCGCGCCAGAGTGCCAGCGCCTCGCCCAGCACGCGCGCCGCCTCGCCCGCCGCTCCCTTCTCCAGCAGGTGCCTGCCCTGCCGGGTGAGCTTCTCGAAGACGAGCAGGTCCACCGCGTCCGGGTCGGCCTCCATGAGGTAGCCCGGCCGCTGCCGGGTGATGGAGACGCCGAGCTTCTGCCGCAGCCGCGAGACGTAGATCTGGATCTGCGCCTCGGAGGTGGTGGGCAGCTCCTCCCCCCACAGCATCTCCGCGATCCAGGAGTCCGACACGATGCGCGAGCGCGACAGCAGGAGGATCGCCAGCAGCGTACGGATCTTGGTGGCGCTGAGTTCGACCGGCCCCGACGCCCCGCTCACCGTTATCGGGCCGAGTATGCGAAAGTGCAGCACCCCATCACCTTTCATCACGAAGCTCGTCTCGGGTCGTCACCGGCGTCCGTGCCTGGCCAGCCGCCGGGGGATCACGTCGAAGGTGCGCGAGTCCTCGTGCCGGGCCAGCAGCTCGGCGAACATCACCTCGCCCGCCTCGCCCGCCGGCCGGGCGGGCGCCCCGAGGCGGGCGGCGATCCGGCGCAGGGCGACCCGCTGCCAGGCGGCGCCGAAGTCGCCGGCCCGCGCCGCCGTCACGCCCGCGCACGCGGCGGCGGCCAGCGTGAACGCGTACTGCTCGGCCAGCGCGAACGTGTCCGCCGAGGCCGTCACGGTCCGCTCGCCCGGCGGCAGCTCCTCGCAGCGCGTGCGCAGCTCGGCCAGCCGGTCGAGGAAGAACGCCCGCAGCTCGGCGTCCTCGATCCGCGACAGCGCGGCGGTCAGGCTGTCGCGGCCCCGCGCGTCCGGAGCCAGCCTGTCGAAGTCGAGCTCGGGCAGCGCGGAGCCGAGGTCGAACAGCTCGTCCGGCCCGGCGTCGGCGCGCAGCCAGCTCCGCCGCGCCAGCCGGGGCAGCTGCGGGATGATCGTCGCCAGGCAGGCGGCGCTGCTCGAATGGGCCAGCGCGGCCACGGCGAGATCCCGGTGATACTTCTGGAAGATCCCGTAGGGGCCCTCCCGCAGGTACGAGCGCGCGCCGAGGATCGTGAAGAGGTCGTAGGAGGCCGAGTCGAGCAGGGCGCACACCACGTACTTGCAGGCCGCCGCGAGCACGCTGGTCTGCTCGGGCAGCAGGTGCAGGGCGCGCCCGGCCACCGCGCCGAACGCGTCGCACACCAGGAGGTCGGCGAAGACGCCCACCAGGCAGTCGCGGGTGACCGGGATGTCGGCCACCGGCCGGCCGTAGAGCACCCGCTCCCCCGCGAAGCTCAACGCCAGCCGGAGCTGGGTGTCCAGGGCGCCGAGCGCGATGGCGGGCAGCGCGATCCGCGTCACCTGGAAGGCGCGCAGCGCGGTCTCCAGGCCGGTGCCGGGCTCGCCGAGCAGCGCGTCCGCGGGCACCCGGCTGCCGTCGAACGCCACCCCGGCCAGCGGGGTGGCGCGCAGCCCGGACGTGTGGTGGCGGGGCAGGATGCGGTAGTCGCGGGTGCCGGCCAGGTCGACCAGCAGCATGGAGTGGCTGCGGCTGCCGGGATCGTCGCGGGTGCGGGCGAACACGGTGACGGCGCGGGCCCGGCCGATGTTGTTGATGAGCTGCTTGGTCCCGGTCATCACCAGGCTGTCGCCGTGCGCCTCGGCGCGCATCGACATGCGCGAGAAGTCGGCGCCGTGGGCCAGCTCGGTGAACGCCGCCGCCGCCCGGTCGCCGCCGAGCAGCCGCCCGGCCAGCCACGCGCGCTGGGCGGCGTCGCCCGCCGTCCACACCGGGACCGCGGCGATGAAGCTCGTCACCCCGTAGCCGATGCCCAGCGTGGGATCGCGCCTGAAGACCGCCCGCATCTCCTGGACGAGGCCGTTCACGTCGACGAAGGCGCCGCCGAGCGAGGCCGGGACGAACCGGTCGGCCAGCCGCGCCCCGTCGAGGACGGCCTCCCCGGCGGCCAGCAGCTCGCCCCGCTCGTCGGCGGCCAGGACCGCGGGGACCCCGGTGGGGTTCGCCGCGTTCCAGGGGTCCCCGAAAAGCTCGTCCAGCGTCGTCATCGGCACCACTCGAGCACGGCCATGGCGCTGTGCAGCTTGTTCTCCGCCTGGTCGAAGACGATGCTGTGCGGGCCGTCGATGACCTCGGCGGTGACCTCCTCACCCCGGTGGGCGGGCAGGTCGTGCATGAACGCCGCGCCGGGGCTGGCCCGCCACAGCTCGCCGGTCACCTGGAAGGGCGCGAACGTGTCACGCCAGCCGGGATCGGGCTTGGCGGTGCCCGTGGTCTGCCAGCGGGTGGTGTAGACGACGTCCACGGCCTCCGGCAGGTCCCGCATGTCGTGCCGTTCGGTGACCACCTTCGGGTTCACGCGGGCGAGCACGTCGTCGGCCAGGCCGTAGCCCGGCGGGGTGCGCAGTTCGAGCTCGACCGCGTCGTACCTGCTCAGGGCGAGGGCGAGGGCGGCGGCGGTGTTGTTGCCCTCGCCCACGTACAGGATGCGCAGGCCCTCGATCGCGCCGAAGCGCCACAGCAGCGTGGTGAGGTCGGTCAGCGCCTGGGTGGGGTGCTCGGTGGCGCTCATCGCGTTGATCACCGACATGCGGTTGTCCGCGGCGTACATGCGCATCTCGGCCGGGTCGCCCGCGGTGCGCATGACGAAGACGTCCAGCATCCGGTTCAGCACCTTGGCGGTGTCCTCGACGGACTCGCCGGTGTTGGTCTGCAGGTCGTTCGGGCCGAAGGCGATCGTGCGCGCGCCCAGGCGCAGCGCGCCCGAGGTGAAGGCGGTGCGCGTCCTGGTGGAGGTCTTGCTGAAGTAGATTCCGACGATCTGGTCGGCGAGCGGGTGCGTGGTGACGCCGCCGTTGCGGAAGTCCAGGCCGCGGCGGGCCAGGTGGCGCAGGGCCTCGTCCGAGAGGTCGTCGATCGAGATAAGGTGCTGGGGCGTCATGCCGTTTCCTCCACTCGGAAGTCCTCGCCCAGCAGGACGGCCTCGACGCGGCCGGCCAGCAGGGCGAGTTCGGATTGCTCGAAGACCTCGCGGGCGCCGAGCTCCACGTCGAGCTCCTCCCGGACCCGGGAGATCATCTTGAGCACCTGGAGCGAGTTGCCGCCCAGGGCGAAGAAGTCGTCGCGCGCGCCCACCTTGTCGACGCCGAGCACGTCCTGCCAGATCTCGGCCAGCAGCGTCTCCACCGTGGTGCGCGGCGCGACGAACCTCGCCGCGCCGGTCTCCTCGCGTCCGGGCAGCGGCAGGGCGGCCCGGTCGAGCTTGCCGTTGACGGTCAGGGGGATGCGGTCCAGCGCGATGACGGCGGCGGGCACCATGTAGTCGGGCAGGCTCCGGCCCAGCGCCTCCTTCAGCTCGCCCACGTCGATGCTGTCGCCGGCCGGTTCGACGTAGCCGACCAGCGCCTGGTCGCGCACGACGACGACCGCGTCGCGGACGCTCCGCTGGCCGAGCAGCGCCGCCTGGATCTCGCCCAGCTCGATGCGGTAGCCGCGGATCTTCACCTGGTCGTCGGCGCGGCCCAGGAACTCCAGGCTGCCGTCGGGGTTGCGCCTGGCCAGGTCGCCGCTGCGGTAGAGCCGTCCGCCGCCGGGGGCGGGCAGGAACCGCTCGGCGGTCAGCGCCGGCCGGTTCAGGTAGCCGCGCGCCACGCCCGGGCCCTCGACGTGGATCTCGCCGGGCACGCCGACGGGCGCGACGCCCCCGTGCTCGTCCAGCAGGTGCACGGTGAGGTCGGCGAGCGGGACGCCGATCGGGCTGCCGTGGTCGTCCGGGAGGATCTCGTGGAGCGTGGTGTGGACGGTGGTCTCGGTGATCCCGTACATGTTGATCAGCCGTGGGCGTTCGGCGCCGAACCGGCGGATCCACGGCATCAGCTCGCCCACCTCCAGCTTCTCGCCGCCGAACACCACGGCGCGCAGCGCGAGCTCCCCCACCCGGGGGTCGTCCTCGGCGGCGAACGCGACGAGCTGCCGGAAGGCGGACGGCGTCTGGTTCAGCACCGTGACCCGCTCCTCGCGCAGCAGGTCCAGGAACCGGTCCGGGTCGCGCACCACGTCGCGGGGGACGACGACGAGCCGGCCGCCGTACAGCAGCGCGCCCCACATCTCCCACACCGAGAAGTCGAAGGCGTAGGAGTGGAAGAGCGTCCACACGTCCTCGGGGCCGAAGGCGAAGGCCGCCTCGGTCGCGTTGAACAGGCGCAGCACGTTGGCGTGCGTCACCTCGACGCCCTTGGGCCGCCCGGTGGAGCCCGAGGTGTAGATCACGTACATGACGTCGTCGGGCGCGACCGGCGTCCGCGGGTCGTCGGGCGAGGAGCCGGCCGGGAACGCGTCGAGCAGCACCACCGGCCCGGTGACCCGGTCCGCGAGATCCCGCGTGGTGACCACGAGCGCGGCGGCGGCGTCCTCGATCATGTACGTGAGCCGCTCGGCGGGCTGGCCGGGGTCCAGGGGCAGGTATCCGGCGCCCGACTTCAGCACGGCCAGCAGCGTGACGATCAGCTCGGGGCCGCGTTCCAGGCAGACGCCGACCAGGCCGCCCGGCCCGGCCCCGCGGGCGCGCAGGTGGCGGGCCAGGTGGTTGGCCCGGCCGTTCAGCTCCGCGTACGTCATGCCGTCCACGGCCGGGGCGCCGGGGGTGCGCGCCGCCTGCTCCTGGAACGCCTCGTGCACGCAGCGGGAGGGCGGGGCGGCGCGGCGCGCGGGCTGCTCGAAGTCCGCCAGGTCGACGGCCGACAGCCGGGTGCGCGGCCGGGCGGCGACCTCGCGCAGGAGCTTGAGCAGGCGCCCGGCCATCCGCGTGGCGGTGTCCCGGTCGAACAGCGCGGTGGCGTACTCGATCGAGGCGAGCACCGAGCCGTCCGGCCGCCGCTGCGCGAGCAGGCTGAGGTCGGTCTTGGCGATCAGCCACGACCCGGCCATCACCTCGGCGTCCGCCGCCTCCAGCGCCGTGTCCGTGTGGCCGACCTCGTGCAGGTCGAAGGTGACCTGGTAGATCGGCGTCCGGGTCAGGTCGCGCTCCGGCTGGAGCTCCTCCACGAGCCGGTCGAAGGGCAGGCGCTGGCGGGCGAAGCCGGCGCGGCAGACCTCGTTGACGCGGGCCACGGCCTCCTCGAAGGAGGGGTTGCCGGTCAGGTCCATGCGCAGGGCGAGGGCGTTGAGGAAGAACCCCACGACGTCGGCGAACTCGGCGCGATCGCGCCCGGCGACCGGGGTGCCGACGGCGAAGTCCCGCTGCCCGCTGTGCCGGGAGATCAGCATCGCCCAGGCGGTCAGCAGCACGGCGACCAGCGTGGCGCCGCGCTCGCGCCCCCACGCGGCCAGGGTGTTGGCCAGGTCCGCCGGGATGTCGAAGGTGACCATGGCGCCGCGCGGGTCGCGCTGGGCGGGCCGGGGCCGGTCGGTGGGCAGGTCGAGCGCGGGCACGCCGGCCAGGTGGTCGCGCCAGTAGGCGAGGTCGCCGGCGAGGCTGTCCTCGGTGAGCGTGCGGCGCTGCCAGGCCGCGTAGTCGGCGTACTGCAGGGGCGCGGGCGGCAGGTCCTGGCCGGCGCAGAGCGCGCGCAGCTCCCGGTCGATCACCACGGTCGACCAGCCGTCGCTGGCGATGTGGTGGACGGTGATCAGCAGCAGGTCGCCCGCCAGCAGCGCCCGCCAGACGGGCCCGCGTTCCAGGTCGAAGCCCCGGGCGAGCTGTTCGGCGACCAGCGTCGCGGGGTCCTCGCCGGGGGCGGCGACCCGCAGCTCGACCGGCGCTGGGGCGTCGACGACCGGCCGGGGCTCGCCGTCGGCCGGGACGTAGCGGGTGCGCAGGATCTCGTGCCGCTCGGCCAGCCGGTACAGGGCGGCCCGGACGGTGTCCGGGTCGGCGTGCTCCAGCCTGACGAACAGCGGCGCGACCCACTCGGGGCTGCCGGGCTGGATCCGGTCGAGGAACCACAGGCGGCGCTGGCCGTAGGAGACCTCGGCGGCGGCCCCGCGCCGGGCCGGGCCGACGCGCTCGACACCGGGGGCCTGCCGGTCCAGGAGCTCGGCCTGGCCGGACACCGTGGAGATCGCGTACAGGTCGGGGACGGGCACGCCGAGCCGGTTGGCGAGCTTGGTCAGGAGCAGCGAGGTGCCGCCCCGCTGAAAGAAGTCGTCCTCGGCGCCGATCCGCCCGACGCCCAGCAGCTCGGACCAGACGGCGGCGACCCGCCGCTCGGCGGGGGTGCGCGGCGGCGTGTGGGCCGCCTCCTCGGCGGGAGCCTTCAGCGCCGCGCGGTCGATCTTCCCGCTGGGCAGCACGGGCAGCCTGTCGTGCAGGACGTAGCGGGTCGGCACGTGGGTGTCGGGGAGCACGTCGCGGGCGAACAGCCGCAGCTCGGCCGGGGCGACGCCGCCGGCGACGTGCGCGACCAGGCGTCCCTCCGAAGCGACGACGGCCACGGCCGCCACGGCCGGATGGCCCTGGAGGACGGCCTCGATCTCGCCGGGCTCGACCCGGACGCCGTTGACCTTGAGCTGGTCGTCGAGGCGGCCCATGAAGTGCAGCACGCCGTCCTCGGACCAGCGCACGAGGTCGCCGGTGCGGTAGAGCCGTTCGCCGTCGCCGAAGGGGTCGGGCACGAAACGCTCGGCCGTCAGGGCGGGCATGCCCAGGTAGCCGCGGCCGACGCCGGGCCCGCCCGCGCACAGCTCGCCGGGCACGCCGATGGGCGCCAGGCCGCCCTCCTCGTCCAGGACACGCACCCGCATGCCGGAGATCGGCCGGCCGATCGGCACCGCCTCGCCGTCCTGGTCCGGGTCGACGAGGTGCGCGGTCACGTCGATGGCGCACTCGGTGGGCCCGTAGGTGTTCCACATCGCCAGCCCCGGCAGGGCGGCGGCCCGCGCCAGCCCGGCGTGCAGCGGCTCGCCGGCGCTGAACAGCAGCCGCAGCGATCCGAGGCCCGCCCAGCCGGGCTCGCGGACCAGCTCGCGCAGCAGCGACGGGACGACCTGGAGCACGGTGATGCCGTGCTCGCGCGCCATCCCGACGAGCGTGGCCGGATCGCGCTCGGCGCCCGGCGGCGCGACGACCACCGTGCCGCCGCTCACCAGCGGCCCGACCATCTCCCAGCCGGCCGCGTCGAAGGTGACGGACGTCTTGTGCAGCAGCCTGTCGCGCGGGCCCAGCTCGTGCGTCCGCGTCGTCCACAGCACCCGGTTGGCGATGCCCCCGTGCGTCACGACGACGCCCTTGGGCCGCCCGGTCGAGCCGGAGGTGTAGATCACGTACGCGGCGTCCGCGCCGGAGACCGGGACGGGCGCGGCCTCCGGGGTGGGCAGCGAGCGCAGCAGCTCCGGGGTGAGCACGATGGCGGGCCGGGCGTCCCGCAGGATGCGGTCGCGGCGCTCGCGCGGGTGCTCGGGGTCGGTCGGCAGGTAGGCGGCGCCGCTGCGCCACACCCCGAGGACGGCGACGATGAAGTCGGCGCCGCGCGGCAGGTTGAGGCAGACGACGTCGCCCCGGCCGATGCCCCACCCGCCCAGCAGGTGGGCCAGGCGGGCGGCCCGGCGGGCCAGCTGGGCGTAGGTCAGGGTGCGGTCCCCGTCCACGACGGCGACCGCGTCCGGTGTGGCCGCCGCCTGCCGCCACACCAGGTCGCCGAGGAGACCGTCGCTCACCGCAGGCTCCGCGGGCGCATGTCGGTCCAGACCTGCTCGATGTGGCGCAGGCACTCGTCCTTGGTGCCCTGGGTCCCCTCGGCCTGCCAGCCGGAGGGCAGGTCCCGGTCCGCCCACCAGATGGAGTACTGCTCTTCGTCGTTGAGCACTACCAGGTACTTGTCGCTCATGGCGGACTGCTCCTTCACGCGGGTTGCTGAAAGGCCTCGACGGCCAGCCCGGAGCCCCGGGCGACGGCCTGCTGGAACACGTACCGGGCCAGCGCCAGGTCCAGCGCGCCGAGGCCGAACGGGGAGAAGATGATCGGTGAGTCGCCGCCGGGCAGCGTGGCGGTTCCGCGCAGCAGCCCGCCGAGCGTGGCGTGGACGAACGCGCGGTCGCCCGTGGCCTGCTCGGCCAGGTGCGGCGAGGTGCGCTCGCGCAGCACGTGGTCGACGTCGTCGACGACGTTGCGCGCGGCCAGGACGGTCTCCGGCGTGAGGTCGCGCAGCGACAGGTGCAGCACGACCGTTCCCGGCCGGGCCCCGTCCAGGGTCAGGTGCGGCTCGACGGCGGTGGTCGCCAGCGACACCACCCCGGCCGCCGCGACGGCCTCGGCGGCGGTGGCGGCGACGCGTACGCCGAGGCCGGGCAGCAGGGCGCGGGCGCGCTCGCCGAACTCCTCGGCGCGCTCCCGCGACAGGTCGAAGAGGGTCAGCTCCGTGACATCGGGCAGGAACCGCAGGACCTCGAGGTTGATCAGGCCGCAGCCGATCACGGCGATCGACCGGACGGGGTCCGGGCCGGTGAGGGTGCGGGCGGCGACCGCCGCGGAGGCGGCGGTGCGCGCGGCGGAGATCTGCGCGCCCTCCATGAAGGCCACCGGCCGGCCGGTGTCCATGGAGTTGAGCACGATGGTGGCGCTGGCCCGGGGCAGCCCCTTGCCGAGGTTGCCGGGGAAGGACGCCACCCACTTGATGCCCGCGACGGGCTGGTCGCCGCCCACGAACGCGGGCAGGCCGATGATGCGGTTGGCGCTCTCCCCGGGGAAGCGCAGGAACGTGGAGTGGGGCACGACCGTCTCACCGGCGTCGTGCTCGCGGTAGGTGTCGCGTACCAGGTCCAGCACGGCGTCCTCGGCGCCGTGGAGGATGTCGCGCACCTCGTCGTGTCGGATGACCAGCATGGGTCAGATCCCTTCCTTCCACAGGTGCGAGACCTCGCCGAAGGTGCGGCGCACCCACTCGTCGGAGTAGATAGTGTCGAGGTAACGATCTCCGCCGTCCGGGAGCAGCAGCACGCACGTCGACCCGGGCGCGATGTCCCGCTGGGTCGCGGTGAGCGCGGAGACGATCGCGCCGGACGACGCGCCGGCCAGGATGGCCTCGCGTTCGGTCAGCCTCCGGCACCCCACCACGCAGTCCAGGTCCGACACGTGGACCACGCGGTCGGCGGCGCCCTCGCGGAAGAGGGCCGGGCGGATCGCCGCGCCGTGGCCCGGCAGCAGGCGGGGACCCGGCGTCTGCCCCTCGAAGATCATGCTGCCGATCGCGTCCACGGCGGTGATCTGGACGGACAGGCCGTGCTCGGCGACGTAGTCGGCGCAGCCGACCAGCGTGCCGCACGAGCTCACGGGGACGAACAGGTGGTCGATCTCCCCGTTGAGCGCCTCGGCGATCTCGCGCATCGTCTGGACGTGCGCCCGCGCGTTCAGCCGGTTCCCGTACTGGTTGGGGTGGAAGGAGTTCGGAACGCTGTCAAGGAGCTCGCGCACCCGCTGGATCCGGCGCGGCAGGTACTCGCCGGTGTCGGGGTCGGGGAACTCCACGACCTCGACCTCGGCGCCGAATGCCCGCAAAATCGCGAGGTTCTGCTCCGTGGTCCTGGCATCGACGACACAGATGAATCTGAGGCCGAGGTAGCGGCAGATCTGCGCCATGCCGATCGCCAGGTTTCCCGAACTGGACTCCACCACGACGGAGATCCCTGGAACGAGATCACCTGCGTCGATGGCCGCGCTCAGCATGCTGAGCGCGCTGCGGTCCTTGAGGCTTCCGCCGGGATTGAACCGCTCCAGCTTCGCATACACCAACAGTCCGGGGACCAGCCGTTCGAGTTCGACAAGCGGCGTCCCACCAATAGCCGAAATAATTCCAGTCGTGGTGGATATTGGCACAGCGCTGGCTCCGTCCATGAAATTGCGCCGGTTCCGCAACCAGAACCAGCCAGCTCACTATCCGGGCACGCCGCTATATCTCGCCTATATTCCGCGTGCGGAGAAATGGAGCCGGTCAAGCCGGGCGACGCCGTCAGCGGTTCTCCGCGACGGTGGGGTCGAGCACGTCCAGGGCGTTGGCCCGGAGCAGCTCCCGGACGAGCTGGCGGTTGACGCCGCCGTCAGGCGTGACCGGGAACTGGCCGGGCCTGACCAGGACCACGCCGACCCGTTGCAGCCCGAACCGCAGGGCGAGCCGGTCGCGGACGGCGCGAACCAGGCCGTCGCCGGCCCGGCCGCCGCCCGGCTGGGCGACCACGACGATCTTCTCGGCGGAGTCGGGCGCGGGGAAGGCGGTGCAGGCCACGAGGGTGCCGAGGTCGAGGAGGCTGCGTTCGACCCGGCCCAGGTGCAGCGGGCGGCCCTGGAAGAGGACCAGGTCGCGGGAGGTGCCGGTCACGTGGAGGCGGCCGTCGACGGTGGCGCCGAGGGTGCCGCTGCGCACGAACCCCTTCTCCCCGGTCGCGGTGCTCTGCTCGAAGCGCTCGGCGCTGAGCCGGTCCCTGCGCCAGTAGCCCGCGGCGACGTGCGGCCCGCGCACCCAGATCTCGCCGACGGCGCCCTCGGCCGCCGGGACCCCGGTGAACGGGTCGACGATGAGGAGCTCGTGCCCGGCGGGCCGGCCGAGACCGGCGAGCCGGGGCCCGTCGGCGCCGGGCAGCAGCAGGCCCTTGTCCAGCGCCCGCGTGTCGAAGCCGGGCGCGGCCAGGGCCTGGCCGGCCGCGCCGATCGAGGCGATCATCGTGGCCTCGGGCAGGCAGTAGGCGGTGCGCAGGGCGTCGGCGCGCAGCCCGGCGGGGCGCAGGCGGCCGGCGAAGTCGTGCAGCATGTCCGGCTCGATCGGGGGCAGCCCCGTCATCTCCAGCACGAGCAGGTGACGTAATCGCGACAGGTCCAGCGTCGAGCACTCCTCGTCGGTCATCTCGTGCAGGCACTGGTCGTAGCCGAAGCTCGGGGCCGCGCTCACCTCGACCTGGTGGCGGTCGAGCAGGCGCAGCCAGGCGAGCGGGTCGACGCAGAACGTCTCAGGCGGCAGCAGCACTGCCGTGCCCCCCGACAGGAGCGGCGCCAGCAGCATGGAGAACAGCCCGAGCCCGTGGTGCAGCGGCAGCCAGCCGCCCGTGCGCGTCCCCGGGCGCAGGCCGCAGGCCTCGGCCAGGGTCTCCACGTTGTGCAGCAGGTTGGTGTGCGACAGCGGGATGCCGACGGGCTCGCCGGCCAGGCCGCTGGTGTAGTGGAGCAGGGCCGCGTCGTCGCCGGACCGCATGGGCTCGACCCAGTCGGCCGGGTCCTCGTACGTGACGCCGTCGGTGGCGACGCAGGCGTAGGTGCCCAGGTCGTCGTGGGTCAGCCAGGCGTGGATGGCGTCGGCGTGGGCCGTGTCGGTGAGGACGAGGTGGGCGTCCGCGTCAAGCGCGACGCCGGTCTGCGTGCTGAGATGGTGAGCCGCGTGCGTGGGGAGCGGCAGCGGCACCGGGACGACGTCGGCGTAGAGGCAGGCCAGCAGCGCCCGCACGAACTCGATGCCCGTCGGGTAGCAGAGCAGCACCCGATCCCCCGGTTTGCACACGGTCTGCAGCCACGACGCCACCTCCCTCGCGGCCAGGTGGAGATCCAGGTAGCCGATACGAGTTTCGCCGTCCCCCTTGAATATGACCGCGTCAGCCTGCGGCCTTTCCTCGACGTGACGAAGCATCGCCCCGAAAACAGAAATATCCCCCATACGAACTCCCCTTGCAGGCTCACAAGGATGGGACCTTGCGCCCGATCGGGCCAAACGCAACTATACCCATCATTCGGGACAGACCCCAGAAACCAAAAGGGGGGAACAATATTCTATTAGGGGTTGCGGGGCGCCTTTGTCAGCCAATAACAATGAGCATGACTCATGCTTCACCGAAGGCCAGTAAACGCGCCACCTCACTCTCGTCCACCGCCGGCAGCCTGCCGATCGGCGAATCCGGACCCGACTCCACCGCCTGACGGAGCCGCCCGGTGAAACGCTCGATCGTGAGCCGGTCGAACAGGGCGGCGTCATACTTGACCACGGCGGTGAACAGCGCGCCCGCCCTGCGCACATCCACCATCAGCTCGAACTGGCCCTCCATCTGCGCGAGGTCGAGAACCGCGAACCGCAGCCCCCGGTAGGTCGTCACCGGCCCCTCGATCGAGCCGTCGGCCGCCAGCGGCAGCGGCGGGTCCATCGCGTCCATCGACAGCAGGTTCACCACGAGCTGGTAGGGCAGGCCCCGGCCCGGCGTCAGCTCCCGGATGAGCGCCGACGGGAACTCCCCGTGCGCCGTCGCCGCCACCAGCTCGCGGTGCGCGGCCAGGGCGGCCTCCCCCAGCGTGGTCCCCGGGCGCAGCCGCGCCCGCAGCGGCACCGTGTTGGCGAAGCAGCCCACGACGTCGCGCGCCCGCCCGGCGAAGCGGGTGCTGACCGGGCAGCCGATGAGGAAGTCGCCGCCCGTGCCCCGCCGGTGCAGCGCCGCCTGGACCCCGGCGACCACGAGCGCGAAGGGCGTCACCCCCAGCGTCCTGGCCTGCTCGATCAGGCGCGTCCCGGTCTCCTCCGGCCACACGACGGTCACCGAGGCCCCCCGGAACGCCCCCGCCGGCCGCGCCCGGCCGGCCGGCAGCCTCCCGGGCTCGGCGCCCTCGCAGACGCCGCGCCAGTAGCGCTCCAGCCGCGCCCGCCGGGGCGAGCCCAGCAGCTCCCGCTCGTGCCGGACGTAGTCGCCGAAGGTCCGCGTGATCACCGGCCAGCCGGGCTCGTCCTGCTCGTACGCCCACAGCAGGTCGCGCAGGATCATCCACTGCGACATCGCGTCACTGACGATGTGGTGCGCCGTCACCAGGAGCACCGACCCGCCGCCGCCGCGCACCAGCGTGACCCGGAACGCCCCCACGCCCAGGTCGAACGGCTCCCCCGCCGCCCGCGCCGCCGCGGCCCGCAGCTCGCTCTCGCCCACCGCCCCCAGCTCGGTGACCGTGAAGGGCGGCGGCCGATCGGCCACCGACCGCCGCGGCGCCCCGTCGACCTCGTCGAACACCGAGCGCAGCACCTCGTGCCTGGCCATGACGGCCGAGGTGGCCCGGCGCAGCCGGTCGAGGTCCAGCACGTCGTGGACGCGCAGCGCGACGGTGATCAGGTAGGCCGTGCTCTCCGGCGCCAGCCGGTACAGGAACCACAGGGCCTGCTGGCCGATCGTCAGCTCCATCAGGCCGCTTCCGCGTGAAGGTAGTCGGCCAGCGCGTTGACGGTCGGGTGGTCCCACGCCACGGTCGGCTCGACGACCAGCCCGAACTCGTCCTCGATGTCGCCGCTCAGGCTCATCGCGAACACCGAGTCCAGGCCCACCTCGACGAACTTGACGTCCGGGTCGATCTCCTCGGGCGCGCGCTCCACGTAGAACGCGACCCGTGCGCGCAGCCAGTTGCGGATGTGGTCAAGCGTCATGGTCGACTCCTCGCAGGAAGGAAAACGCGCGGCCGCGCCGCGTCAGGTCCAGCAGATGATCGGTGGCCGCGTCCGGGCGGTCGAAGACCCTGGCCAGGCAGGCGCGCAGCCACACGTCGTCCAGGGCGTTGTCCGCCCACAGCCGTACGCAGGCCGCCGCCGCGTACAGCCGGGCGTACTCGCGCGCCAGGCCGAACAGCTCGGGCGGGACCTCCCGCCCGCGTGGCCGCCACCCGGCCATCGCCTCGTGCAGCCGGTCGGCCCGCTCGCGCAGCTCCAGCGGCGCGTCCGGGTCGCCGGCCAGGCTCTGCACCAGGCTGCAGCCGTCACGCGCGGCCAGGCTCAGCCGGGCCGGGTCGAGGGGCGGCAGCGGCTGCTTCAGCCCGGTCGCCGCCGCCAGCCCGGCCGCGTCCACGCGCCCGCGCCGGTAGCCGCGCACCAGCGCCGGGAACTGGTTGACCAGCGTGCCGAGGTTGACCCAGGTGTTGCCGTCGAAGACGCCGACGATGGCGTGGTCGCGCCAGATCTTCTGGAAGGGCCCGTCCGTCAGCAGCGCGCGGGCGCCCAGCACCTTGGCCAGCCGCTGCAGGGTCCGGTCGATCAGCGTGGGCACGTAGTACTTGACGACGGCCGAGACGAGGCTCTGCTCGCCCGTGAGCGAGTGGATCGACCGGGTGGAGACCACGGTGACGGCCTCGGCGACCAGCAGGTCCACGTACGAGTCGGCCAGGGCGCGGGTGGTGAGGGGCAGGTCGGCCAGCGGCCGCCCGTACATGTGATGGCGCTCGGCGAAGTCCAGCACGATCCGCAGGGCGTGCTCCCCCATGCCCAGCGACATGCCGCCGCACAGCGTGCGGGTGAGCTGCAGGCCCTTCAGCAGGACCTCCAGGCCCGTTCCCGGCTCCCCGACCATCGCCTCCGGCGGCACCACGGCGCCGGTGAAGGCGATGCCGCTGATGTCGGCGCCGCGCACGCCGTGGGTGGCCACCTTCGGCAGGCACCGGTAGGCGTGCGCGGGCAGCGTGTCCTTGTCCACCAGGAAGAGGCTGAACCCCCGGGCGTCGCCGCTGTCGCCGGTCCTGGCGAGCACGCACACCACGTCGGCGCGGGTGGCGTTGTTGATCAGCCACTTCTCGCCGTCGAGGCGGTAGCCGCCGGGGACGGGCGTGGCGGTGACCTCCCCGGCCAGCACGTCGCTGCCGTGGTCGCGTTCGGTGAGCGCCAGGGAGACCACGGCGCCGCCCGAGACGCGGGCCGACAGCGCGGCCACCTGCTCGGGGGTGCCGCCGACCCAGGTGGCCACCGAGCCCAGGTAGGTCTTGCAGTGCGCGAGCGCCACGGTGAAGTCGCGGCCGGCCAGGCTCCTGATCAGGGCGAGCAGGCGTTCGGCGGGCACGCCGGGCAGGTAGTGGCGTTCCGCGCCGAGGTCCGTCAGGGCGCGGCAGATCTCGCCGGGGAACTCCTCGCGACCGTCCAGCTCCAGGCAGCGCTCGACGGTCAGCACCGACGGCAGCACCGACGGCAGCACCGGCTCAGCCATCGGCGCCCTTCCGGTAGCGGGCGGTCACCGCGCGCGACAGGGCCTCGTGGTGCGCGGTCAGCCCGCCGGAGGCGAAGAGCTGCCTGGTGACCTGCCGCCGGATCTTGCCGCTGGTCGTCCTGCGGATCTCGCCCGGCCGCACCAGGCACACGTTGGCCGCCCCGACGCCGAACCTGCGGCTGAGCGCCGACCTGATCTCCTCGACCAGCTCGCCGGGCGAGGCGAGCGCCCGCGACCTGACCTCCTGGACGACGACGATCTCCTCGCGCGGCACGGCGACGGAGAAGACGCACGACGGCATGTTCTCCACCGCCGCGTGCACCCGGGTCAGCGCGCGTTCGAGGTCGTGCGGGTAGAGGTTGCGGCCGTTGACGATCACCAGGTCCTTGATCCGGCCGGTGATGTAGAGCTCGCCCTCCAGCAGCGCGCCCAGGTCGCCGGTGCGCAGGAAGCCGCCCTCGCCCGTGGCGGTGGTGCCGCCGAAGGTGCGCCGGGTCTCCTCGGGCTTGCGCCAGTATCCGGCGGCCACGCCGGGGCCGCGCACCCAGATCTCGCCGACGCGGCCCTCCGGCAGCTCCGCGCCCGTGTCGGGGTCGGCGATGAGGACTTCCAGCGCCCTCGGCCGGCCGCAGCCCACCAGCGCCCTGCCGGTCGCGGCCGGGTCCAGCGTGTCGCGTTCCAGCGCCCACGGGTCGACCGTGGTCACGACCGGGGCGTGCCCGGGAGCGGTGCCGGAGATGAACAGCGTGGTCTCGGCCATGCCGTAGCCCGCGGTCAGCGACTCCGGCTTGAGCCCGGCGGCGGCGAACCGGTCGGCGAAGCGCGTGAGCGTGCCCGCGTCGATGGGCTCGGCGCCGTTGCACACGTGCTTCCACGAGGACAGGTCCAGGTCGCGCAACTGCTGGTCGGTGACGCGGCGTACACACAGGTCGTAGGCGAAGTTCGGCGCCGCGCTGACCTCCGCGCCGTGCCGGCCGATGAGGTCGAGCCACTGCCACGGGTGGCGCAGGAAGTCGGTCGGCGACATCAGCACGGTGCTCCCGCCCAGGTGGAGCGGCAGCAGGAGCATGGCCACCAGCCCCATGTCGTGGTGCATGGGCAGCCAGCTGCAGAACCGCGCGCCCTCCCGCAGGTCCAGCAGCTCCGCGCCGACCCGCAGGGTGTCGACCAGGCTGCCGTGGGTGACCATGACGCCCTTGGCGTCACTGGTCGAGCCGGAGGTGTACTGCAGGAACGCCAGCGTCTCCGGCCCGGTCGCGTGCGGGCGGGGCAGCGGCTCGCCGTACTGGGCGGCCTCGGCCACCAGGGCGGGCTCGCCGTCCGCGAGCGCGGCCGTCAGCGCCCCGGTGAGCGGGGCCGAGGTGAGCACCAGGGCGGGCTCGGCGTCGGCGGCCACCGCGAGGACCCGCTCGCGGTGCAGGGAGGAGGCGTCGGGGAACGGCGCCGGGACGGCCACCACGCCCGCGGCCAGGCAGCCGAGGAAGACCTCGACGAACTCCAGGCCGGCGGGGTAGCACAGCAGCACCCGCTCGCCCGGCTCGACGCGCCCGGCCAGCCAGCCGCCGATCCGGCGGGCCGCGAGGTCGAGCTCGCCGTAGGTGAGCGCCTTCTCACCCCGCCGGTCGTGGAAGAGCACGGCGCGCCTGCCGGCGAACTCGGCGGCGTGCCTGCTCAGCGTGCTCATGAAGTCCATGGAGCTCATCCCCTCCTCCTCTCAGCCACAGCCACCGGGGTGGTCCTCCGGCGGGTACGCGTCCGCCTCCTGCTCGCCGGCCGACTCGGCGAAGGCGGCCAGCCGGTCCAGCCCCCAGAACCTCTCCCGCCCGTGGACGAAGAACGGCACGCCGAAGACGCCGTCGCGGTCGGCCGTCCGCAGCGCCTCGATGCCCCGTTCGCGCAGCTTGGGGTCGTCCGCCGCGCCGGTCAGCGCGGCCTCGTCGAGCCCGAGCGAGCGCCCGAGCTCGGCGACCACGCGCGGGTCGCACACGTCGGCCCCCCGCTGCCAGCGCAGCTCGGTGACGCCCGCCGCGAACTCCTGCCCCACGCCGTGGTCGGCCGCGACCAGGTAGGCCAGGTGCGGCACCTCCCAGCGGGGGCCGCGGTCCAGCGGCCAGCTCGGCTCCAGGCCGCGCGCCCTGGCCAGCCGCCGCACGTCCTGGAGGATGTACAGGTGCTTCTCGCGGGACATGGCCGAGTAGCCGAACCGGCCGCCGGCCGCGTCGAGCTCGCGCAGCGTGGCCTCCTCCGGGTCCCAGTACGGGATCCAGTCCAGCCGCCGCGCCAGGCCGGGCCGCTCGGCGAGCAGGTCGTGGAGGGTCAGCCAGGAGTAGGGGCTGCGGAAGTTGAAGTAGAACCTCACAGCGCCATCCCCCCGTCGACGCGGATGACCTGCCCGGTGATGTAGGCGGCCCGCTCGGAGGCGAGGAACGACACGAGCTGGGCGACCTCGTCCGCGGCGCCGAAGCGCCCGAGCGAGATGCGGTCGCGGAGCTGGGCGGTGGCCTTCTCCGGCAGGTCGGCGGTCATGTCGGTCTCGATGAAGCCCGGCGCGACCACGTTCGCGGTGATGCGGTAGCGGCCGACCTCCTTGGCCAGCGCCTTGGTGAAGCCGATGATCCCGGCCTTGGACGCGGCGTAGTTCGTCTGCCCGACGTTGCCCGCCACCCCGGCGACCGACGACATCGTGATGATCCGCCCGCCGCCGCGCTTCATCATGCCGAGGACGACCGCGCGCACGATGTTGTGGGTGCCGCCCAGGTTGACGTCGAGGACCTGGTCCCAGTCGTCGTCGGGCAGCAGCGCCAGCGGCCGGTCGCGGGTGATCCCGGCGGAGGTGACGACCGTGTGCACCGGGCCGAGCTCGGTCTCCACGTCGCCGGCGAAGGCGCGCACCGCGGCCCGGTCGGTGACGTCGACCTTCCTGATCAGGGCGCGTACGCCGTGCCGCTCGATCTCCTTGGCGGCCTCCTCGGCCGCTTCGGTGTTGGACTGGTAGCACAGCGCGACGTCCTGGCCGTCCGCCGCCAGGGCGACGGCGGCGGCCCGGCCGATGCCGCGCGAACCTCCGGTGACCAGGGCGACGGTCATGCCAGCACCCCGATCGGCCGAGTCGTCTCGATCATGGTTCCCATCTCCTGCACGACCTCCGAGCCGACCAGCGACTCGCCTTCCATGACGGCGTTCTCGCCGACCTTGCGGACCATGCGCACCCGGTGCTCGATCACCTGGCCGGGCCGTACGGGCCGGTGGAAGCGCACGTTGCGCATGCCGCCGGCCAGCACCACGTCCCCGGCCAGCACGTCGGGGTTGGGCGACTCCCACAGCGCCAGCAGCGCCGCGGCCTGCGCCCAGGACTCCAGCAGCAGCGGCCACGGGTAGTCGTAGGCGGCGGGCCCCGCCTCGTCGCCGATGCCCTCGTAGCAGGGCTCGGTGCAGGTGACGGCCTTGACCGCGACCAGGCTCTCGCCCGGCGTGACGGCGACGACCCGGTCCAGCAGGAGGATCGGGAAGCGGTGTGGGATGACCTTCCTGATCCGGTCGACGCCGATCTCCTCGGGGCCGCTCATGCCGTCTCCCGGTAGCGCACCTGAAGCCGGGCGGTCTCGCCGCGTTCGGTGCTCACCACGGCGGCGAACCCCTCGCCCTGCTCGGCCACCTCCACGGTCATCGTGTCGCCCGGCAGGACCGGCCGCAGGAACCGCCCGCTGACGATCTCGCTCAGCACCAGGTCCGCGCCGAACTTCGCGCGGATCGCCTGGTCGGCCACCTCCAGCACGCCCACGCCGGGGAAGACGGGGAAACCCGGGTAGTGCCCGGCCAGCACCGGCAGCCCCGGATCGACGCGCACGCCGCCGTCACGCGGCGTGCCCGCCGGCAGGATCGCGCTCACCGTCCGGCCCCTTCCGCCAGCAACCCGCACAGCAGCTCGTACGTGCTGGACAACGAGGTGATCCCGGCCATCTCGGTCTCGTCGATCTTGACCTGGAACCGCTTCTCCAGCGTCACCGCGATCTCCAGCGCCATCAGCGAGTCCACTTCCAGGTCCTGGACGAAGTGCGCGTCGTCGGTGACCTCGTCGACGTCGATGTCGAGCGTCGTCGCGATCACCTTCCGCAGTTCGTCCTTGTCCACCAGGGAGGCGGTCATGTCGTGCTCCTCTCGGTCGTGCACAGCCTGTCGACGATGTCCTCGACCAGGTCCAGCCGGTAGTCACCGGCCCGGAAGCCCTCGTCGGACAGCAGGGTTCGATGGAAGTCGGCGTTGGTCACCACGCCCTCGCAGCTGAACTCGCGCAGCGCCCGGTCCATCCGCCGCAGCGCGACCTCGCGGGTGGGACCGGTCGCGATGATCTTGGCGAGCAGCGAGTCGTAGAACGGCGGCACCACGTAGCCCTCGTACAGGTGGGTGTCGACGCGGATGCCGGGGCCGCCGGGCAGCCGCAGTCGTTCGACGCGCCCGGTGCTGCCCGCCCAGTCGCGCGCCACGTCCTCGGCGTTGATCCGCACCTCGACGGCGTGCCGGCCGAGGTCGGGGCCGCGCTGCCCGAAGGGGAGCGCCTCGCCGCGGGCAATCCTGATCATCCACTCGACCAGGTCGATCCCGGTGCACTCCTCGGTGACCGGGTGCTCCACCTGGAGGCGGGTGTTCATCTCCAGGAAGTACGGCTCGCCCTCGTCGGACACCAGGAACTCCATGGTGCCCGCGCTGACGTACTCCACCGACGTGGCGCCCAGCACGGCGGCGTCGCGCAGCCGCTCGCGCAGGTCGCCGGGCAGCGACGGGGCGGGGGACTCCTCGGCGAGCTTCTGGTGCCTGCGCTGCACGGTGCAGTCGCGCTCGCCGAGGTCGACGACGTTGCCGAAGGAGTCGGCGAGGATCTGGACCTCGATGTGCCGGCCGCGCGGCACGTACCGTTCGAGGTAGATGCGGTCGTCGCGGAACAGCGTCCGGGCGACCGCCCGCGTCTCCTCCCACGTCCTGGCGAGCTCGCCGGGGTCGCGGACGACGCGCATGCCCCGGCCGCCGCCGCCCGCGACCGCCTTGAGGATCAGCGGGTAGCCGATCCGGGCGGCCTCCTCGGCGGCCTCGTGCGCGCTCTCCACCGGCCCGTCGGAGCCGGGCAGCACCGGCACGCCGCATGCCCGCATCGCCGCCCTGGCGTCGAGCTTGTTGCCCATGAGCGCGATGTGCTTGGCCGACGGCCCGACGAACGTGACGCCCACCTCGGCGCAGGCCGTCGCGAACAGCGGCTCCTCGGACAGGAAACCGTAGCCGGGGTGCACGGCGTCGGCCTCGGTCAGCGCGCACGCGTACAGCAGCGACGGGATGTCGTTGTAGCTGCGCCGCGCGGGCGCGGGGCCGATGTGCACGCTCCGGTCGGCGATCCGCACGGCCAGGCTGTCACGGTCGGCGGACGAGTACGCGACGACGCTGCCGATGCCGAGGTCGCGGCAGGCGCGGACGATGCGGACCGCGATCTCGCCGCGGTTGGCGACCAGCAGACGCTCCACCTCAGCCCACCGCCCCCAGCTCCATGAGCGGCTGCTCGAACTCCACGACGTCGCCGTCGGCGACGTTGACGCGCAGCACCACGCCGGCGCGCCCGGCCACGACCGGGTTCATCATCTTCATCGCCTCGACGATCGCCACCTGCTCCCCGGCCTCGACGTGCTGGCCGACGGTGACGAACGGCGGCTGGTCGGGGGCCGGCCGCTGGTAGAAGACGCCCATCAGCGGGGCGGTCACCGCCGCGGCGGGCTCCTCGCGGGGCTCCTCCTCCTGCCGCGCCGCCGCCGGCAGCGCTTCCGCGGCGGCGGCCGGGGCGGAGCGTTCGATCTCGATCGTGACGTCCTCGCCCCTGACCACCAGGCGGCGCACGTCGCTGCCGCGGACCAGATCCAGGATCCGGCCCGTGGCCTCGACGGTCGCGCGGAGATCAGTCATGGTCTTCTCCCTCCGTGCTCCACACCCCGTAGGAGCGCAATCGGCCGCGGCGCGCGGCCAGCAGGTCGTCGATCGGCACGCCGAGCAGGTCGCGCAGGTGCCGGGCCAGGGTGGGCCCGAGGTTCCGCTCGGGCACCACGGCGTCGACGACCCCCAGCGCCCGCAGGTCCGCGCCGCGCAGCTTCAATGCCCTGGCCGTCTCGGGGGCCCGGGCGGCCGTCCCGTACAGGATCGACGCCGCGCCCTCGGGGCTGATCACCGAGAAGACGGCGTGCTCCTGGATGAGCAGGCGGTCGCCGACGGCCAGCGCGAGCGCCCCGCCGCTGCCGCCCTCGCCGGTGATCACCGACAGGACGGGGGTGCGCAGCCCGGCGGCGAGCAGCAGGCACTCGGCGATGGCGCCGCTCTGGTTGCCCTCCTCCGCCGCCACCCCCGGGTACGCGCCCGGGGTGTCGACCAGCGTCACCACGGGCAGCCGGTGGCGCTCGGCGAGCCGGAACAGGCGCATGGCCTTGCGGTAGCCGGCCGGATGCGGCATGCCGAAGTTGCGCGCGACGTTCTCGGCGGTGTCGGCGCCCTTGTGGTGGGCGACGACCACGACGGGCAGGCCGTCGAGCCGCGCCAGGCCGCCGAGGATCGCCGGGTCGTCGCCGCCCTGGCGGTCGCCGTGCAGCTCGACGAAGCCGGTGAACAGCTCCTCCACCCGGCGGCGGGCGTTCGGCCGCCCCGGGTCGCGGGCCAGCCGGACCGTCTCCCAGGCGTCGAGGTCCCCGGGCGGCTGCTCGGCGGGCGGCTCGGCGGGCGGCTCGGCGGGCGGCTCGGCGGGCGCGGCCGCGTCGCGCTCCCCCGACAGGATGCCGAGGACGCGGTCCAGCAGGCCGCGCAGCTCCTGACGCCGTTCGACGCGGTCCACGTGGCCGTGTTCGAGCAGGAACTCGGCGGTCTGGAAGCCCGGCGGCAGCTCCTGCCTGATCGTCTGCTCGATCACCCGGGGGCCGGCGAACCCCGCCCTGGCCCCCTCCTCGGCGACGATCACGTCGCCGAGGCCGGCGAAGGAGGCGGCCACCCCGCCGTAGACGGGGTCGGCCAGCACGCTGACGAACGGCACCCCGGCCTGCCTGAGCGATCGCACCGCCTCGGCCGTCTTGGCCATCTGCAGCAGCGCCAGCACGCCTTCCTGCATGCGGGCGCCGCCCGAGGCGGAGACCACGACCAGCGGGACCCGGCCGCGCAGGGCGTCACCGGCGATCCTGGCCACCTTCTCGCCGACGACCGAGCCCATGCTGCCGCCGAAGAAGGCGAACTCCATGACGGCCAGCGCGACCGGCCGCCCGCCGAGCGTGGCCAGGCCGGTGACGACGGCGTCGTTGAGCCCGGTCCTGGCCTGGGCGCGGGCCAGCCGGTCGGGGTAGGCGAGCCGGTCGGTGAAGCCGAGCGGGTCGAGCGGGGCCAGGTTCGCGTGGCGTTCGGTGAAGCTGCCCGGGTCGGCCAGCATGGCGACGCGGTCGAGCGCGCGCACCGGGAAGTGCCTGCCGCAGTTCGGGCAGGTGTGCTCGTGCCTGGCCAGCGCCTCGTGGTGCAGGAGGACGGCGCAGCCCTGGCAGCGCAGCCAGGTGCCCTCGGGCAGCGCGTTGATCTGCTCCAGCACGGTCATGCGGCGCGCTCCAGCCGCACGGCCGTGCATCCGACGACGCCGTCGCGGTCGACCGAGGTCACCAGCGTCACGGCTCCGGACGGCCCGCCGGTGAGGGCGGCGGCGAGCTGGAACGCGGACGCGGCGGAGGCGGTGTCGCCGAGCGCGTCCCGGCAGCTCCGCCGCTCGGCCTGCGGGCCGACGACGCCGTCGAGGGCGGCGTCCTCCGACTCGGCGCCCGAGGACACGACCAGGCCGACGTCCTCGGCGCGCAGGCCGAGGTCGTCCAGCAGCCCCCGCACGCACGCGGCCAGGATCGCGCGGACCTCCACCGCGCGCTCGTAGGCCATGAAGCGGGAGCCGAGCACGGCCGCCAGCGGCTCGCGGGAGGCGGCGAGCGCGGCCTCCCGCGACTCCAGCAGGAAGATCGCGCAACCTTCGCCCGGCGGGACGTCCCGCTGGCCGACGTGCCAGGCGAGCCAGCCGCGCTGCTCGGAGTACTCCTCGACCGCGCCGCACAGCACGGCCCGGCAGCGGTCGCGGCGCAGCAGACGGGTGGCGTAGTTGAGCGCCAGCAGGCCGGTGGCGGCGCCCCCGGCCACGGTGGCGTTGGGGCCCTTCAGCCCGTGCCAGATCGCGCTCTGCCCGGCCGCCCGGTTCATCACCGTGTTGGGGAAGCGGGCCGGGTCGACGTGGTAGGGCTTGTCCCCGGTCAGCGACTCCTCGGTGAAGTCCATGATGCTCTTGATGCTGCCCGAGCTCGTCCCGAGGACCAGGCCGACCTGGTGCGGGTGCTCGGCCACGGGGGTGTCGAGCAGCATGCCGACGCCCGCCACGGCGATCGCGGTGGCCCGGTCCATCGCCCGCGTCCCCTTCGCGCCGAGGACGGCGCGGACGTCGAAGTCCGGGATGAGGCAGGCGTCGGCGTACGGCCCGCCGGAGGTGGCGGTCGTCCGCCGGTCGCCGGAGGCGAGGCCCGCGGCGAAGGCGTCGACGCCGAGCCCGAACGGGGATATCACGGAGCATCCCGAGATGACCAGCTCATCCATCCTGCCGAATCCCTTCCTGAGATGCCCAGGAGCCGCCCGCGGCCAGCAGTTCGCCGCCGTCGACTCCGATCGTGTTGCCGGTGATCCACGAGGAGGTGGTCGCGGACAGCAGGACCACGGCCTCGGCCACGTCCTGCGGGGTGGTGAGCCGGTGGTGCGGGTTGTTGCGCGCGCTGTCGCGGCTGAACTCCTCGTGCTCCGGGATGCGGCGCAGCGCCGGGGTGAGGGTGACGCCGGCGCGCAGCGCGTTCACCGCGACCCCGCGCGGGGCCAACTCGCAGGCGAGCTGCCGCACGTGCGCCTCCAGCGCCACCTTCGCCGCCGAGACGGCCCCGTAGCTGGGCAGGTGCTGCACGGCTCCGGCGCTGGTCATCGCGTAGACCTTGGCCCCGGGCCGGAGCAGGTCGGCCGCGCACAGGTCCTGCACCCAGTACAGGAGGCTGTGCGCCATGACGTCCATGGTCATCTCCAGCTGGCGCTGCGTGAGCACGGGGCCGCCGGCCTGCTCGGGCAGGTATCTGACCAGCGTGCCGAAGGCGAGCGAGTGCAGGAGGATCTTCAGCCCCGCCCCGTCCGTCAGCTCGCCGAGCGTGCCGACGAGCTCGTCCCTGGTGGACTTGCGCGCGGCGTTGAGGTTGTGGAAGCGGGCCTGGACGCCGCAGGCGGTGATCTCGTCGGCCAGCTCCGCCACGGATCGGGCCGCGGCCGCGGTGTCGAAGTGGACGCCCACCACGTTCATGCCCTGCTGGGCCATGGCGAGGGCGCACGCGCGGCCGATCCCGCTGGATGCGCCCAGCACCAGGCCCCAGGTCTTGTCGAGTGAGGTCAGCATGCCGGTACCCCCGGGAGGAAGGCGCCGAAGGCGTAGTGGCCCTCGGCCGTCGCGGTGATCACTAAGGTGTTCTCCCGCGCGGTGCGCAGGAGGTCGGACAGCAGCGTCATGGGCCCCAGGCAGCCGCCGGCCGCGGGCTCGGAGACGAGCGGCACCACGCCGTCGCCGGCGATGGCGACGGCCCGGATGACCGCCTCGGCCACGGGCGAGCCGTCGACGACCGCGTGGACACGCGTCGGCCGGACCCGTTCGATGACCGCTTCGGCGTCGGCGAGCAGCCTGCGGCGTCCCTGGTCGGAGGCGACGAGGTCCGGCGGCGCGAACGCGGTGCGCGCCAGCACGCGGGGCAGGTGGGCGGCGCCCGGCTCGACGACGAGCGCCACCGCGCCCGTGCCCTCCATCGCGGCCACGACCATCACGTCGGCCCGCCCGGCCGCCAGCGCGCGCCCGCCCAGCTCGATCGCCTCGAACCCGGCGACGTGCGGCGACGTGCAGGTCAGGCTGAACGCCTTGAGCTCGTGCTCGCCGGTCACGCGGGCGGCCAGCGCGTTGATCGCGAAGTAGGGCGCCATGGCCGGGCTCAGGTCCTCCTGGCCGGTGGCCGTCATGGCCTGGGAAAAGTACTCGCGGACGGCGGTGTTGGAGCCGACCGCCACGCCCCGGCGCTCGGCCGGCGCGTGGTCGAGCCGGCCGCCCCCGGCCACCGCGCGCCGCGTGGCGGCCAGCAGGTAGCGGGAGGCGGGCAGCAGGTACTTGTAGCCGCGCCGGCCCAGCTCCTGCGAGACGTCGGACGGGGCGTGGACCTCGCCCGCCCCGGTGACCGCGATCATGCGGCCTCCAGGACGAACGAGGCGTTGGCGCCGCCGAAGGCGTAGGCGTTGACCAGGACGCGGGGGACCGGCAGCGGCACCGGCGCGTCCACGGGCAGGTAGACCTCGCAGCGCGGGTCCTGCTCGTCGAGCGGGACGTTGGCCGGCACGGCGCCGTCCCGCAGGATCAGGCAGGCCATCACCGCGCCGATCGCCGCCGACGCGCCGCCGGTGTGCCCGAGCAGGGCCTTGGCGCTGTAGAGAGGCACCCGGTCGGCGGCCGTCCCGAGGACGGCGCGCAGGGCCTGGCTCTCGACCAGGTCGTTGAGCACCGTGCCGGTGCCGTGCGGGATGACGCAGCCGGGCTCGTCGCCGGCCAGCGCCTCGCGCATGCCGCGGATGATCTGCTCGCCGCTCGGCTCGGGCGCGGTGAGGTGGTGCGCGTCGCAGCTCCACCCGCTCCCGGTCAGCTTCGCGTACGCCTCCGCCCCGCGCCGGTGCGCGTGCTCGGCGCTCTCCAGGACCAGGATGCCGGTGCCCTCGGCGAGGATCGTGCCCTGGCGGTCCCGGTCGAACGGGCGGCACCGTACGGGATCCACCGCGCCCAGCCGGTCGAACGAGGCCCAGCCGACCCGCGAGTAGGCGTCGGCGCCGCCGGTGATCACCACGTCGGCGTCGCCGGTGCGGATGAGGTCGGCGGCCAGGCACAGCGCGAACCCGCCCGCCGCGCAGGCGTTGCTGACGCTGATGTTGGCGCCGAACGCGCCCAGCAGCCTTCCCACCGCCGAGGCCACCTGGAAGTCCGGGCTCCCGTCGGGGCCCGCCTCGCCCAGGCAGGAGCCGAGGACCACGCCGGCGCGCAGGTCGGGCCGCAGCTCCAGGCCGGCGTCGTCGAGCGCCTCCCCCACGGCCGAGGCCGCCAGCGCCACCGCGCCGGACGCCACGCCCGGGACCCGGTGGATCAGCGGGTGGCGCATGACGGCCGGGGTATCGGTCAGCCGCTGCGGCACCGGCGGCGCCGCGGCGGTCATCGCGGCGCTCAGGGCGGCGGCGCCGTACCCCTGGCACGTCACCGCGCCCACCCCGGTGACCAGGACGTCCGTCATGACGGGCGGTTGGTCAGCGCGTCGTGGAGCCGGTCGTCGAGGTCGACCAGGCTCCATTCGGACCTGCCGGTCAGCCGCGCGTAGCCGTGGGTGATCCGGCCCGTCGCCGTCCGGACGAGCACGCCGTCCCGCAGCACGTAGCAGTCCATCCGGCTGGTGTACGTCAGGCGCTTGAACACCTCTTCGACGGTGTAGACGACGTACAGCTCCTCCTCCATGAGGGCCTCGTCGAGGATGGTGATGCGCGAGTGCGGCACGGCGGGGATGAGCCGCTGCTCGTCCAGCAGCCGCTTGACCGACACTCCCCGGTCGGCGAGGAAGCGGTCCACGACCTCCTCCATCAGCCGCAGGTAGCCGGACATCTGCAGCCGCTCGGTGAAATGGCAGTAGAAGTACGGGATGCGCCACTTCCAGGCGAACGCGTTGCGGCCCGCGGTCAGGTGGTCCTCCACCGTCACGCCCTCGGGCAGCCGCTCGCCCGCCCCGCCCTCCCCCAGCCGCTTCACCACGTACGGCGCCAGCTCGGCGGGGGCGTCCTTGACGTCCTCGCCCCACGGGTCGAGCCGCAGCGCCACGGTGGCCCGCGCGTGGATCGCCTTGCGCGCGTCGCCCTCGGCGGTGATCTTCACGGTGTACGACATGCCGTCGGCCGCCACCTCGGCCACCGCCACGTCGTCCACCCGCAGCGCGCGCAGGATCCGCGTGTCGATGTCCACGAGGTCCACGCACAGGCCGTGGTCGTGATAGAGGTCGGTGACCCGGAGCCCGGCGCCGCGCAGGTGCTCCAGGACGGCCTCCTCCACCAGGTAGTTCAGGTGTTTGAAGCCGATCCAGGTGCCGACGTTGGCGCCTTCGTACCGGGGCCTGAGCCGGGTGGTGTTCACGTGATCTCCAAGGTGTGCGCGGAAACGAAGTCGCCGACGAGCTCGGCGAAGGCCTGTGCTTGCTCGATCATCGGCAGGTGGCCGGCCGCCAGGGTCTCGAAGCGCGCCCGGGGCAGCGCCCCGGCCAGCGCCCGCCCGTCACGCGGCGGCGCCGCCCGGTCGTCGCGCCCGCTGACCACCAGGCACGGCGTGGTGACCGCCGCCGTGTCCACCAGGGGCGAGCGCAGGTACGCCTCGAAGAAGCGCATCCAGCTGTAGGGGCCGAGCCGCTCGCGGAGCTTCACCGCCATGTCGTGGCGCGTGTCCGGGGGCAGCCGGTCGCCGGAGGTGACGCGCAGGCCGTGATCGAGGATCGTGTGGAAACCGGCCAGGTAGCTCTCGATGGTCGCCCAGTCGAACTCGGCCGGGCTGGCCCGGTAGAACGGCGCGACCAGGACGGCGGCGCCGACCTTCAGCCCGCGGGCCAGCGACTCCAGGAGCAGGTTGGCGGCGAAGGAGTGGGCGATGACGACCTCGGCCCCCTCGGCCGCGTCCGCCACCCACCGGCCGGGGTCCGGCTGGAGGGTCCACTCCCGCGTCCCCACCGCCGACCACGGCAGGTCGGCCTCCCACAGCTCCAGGCGGGGCGGGGCGAGCGCGGCGAACGCGTTCCAGGTGGCGGGGCCGCCGCCGAGCCCGTGCAGCAGCACCGTCCGCACCCCGGGCTCCGCCGGTCCCGCCCTCCGCAGCCTCAGGGCCCGCCCCTGGCCCGCCGCCCGGCCGCCGGTGGCGGGCCGGGGCGCGAGCGCGGGATGGGTGCTGGTCATAACGCGGCTCCCGCTCCCGTGAGGACGGTCGCCGCGGCGGCGTCCGCGCCCTGGGTGGTGGCCAGGACGGTGCCGCCCGCCCTCTCCCTCAGCCAGGCGGCGCCCGTCACGCACTGCACGACGCCGAGCGCGCCCGAGGCCGGCCCGAGCAGGGCGGTGAGATCCTGCTCCTCGGCGCTCTCCACCCGGTCGCCGGGGGCCGTCTCCGGACGGCACCACAAGTCCACCCGGTCGTCGAGCAGGCCGCCGAGCACGTCGCCGACGGCCCGGGCGTGCGTCTCCCGCCTGGCGTGGCGTCCCAGCCGGGCCATCGCCGTGGCGCCGCGCTCACGCGCGGTCTCCGCCGACTCCAGCACCAGGGCCGCCGCCCCGTCGAAGGTCGGCCCCACCAGCTCGGCGACCACCGGGTTGGCCGGCTCGACGCCGATCACCAGCATGTGCCGCACCCGTCCCGCCCGGACCATGACGCGGGCCCAGGAGACCGCGTCCAGCCCCGAGGTCGCCCCGTTGCACAGGGTCAGGTTGACCCCGCGCAGCCCGTACGTGATCGCCACCCAGGAGGCGGTGACGTTGCTGGCCGTACCCGGCAGCGCCATCGGGCTGGTCGCGGTGTAGTCGTGCGCGGCGATGGCCGACACCGTGTCGCAGACGGTGTCGAGGTTGCCGTAGTTGGAGCTGACGACCACGCCGACGCTCTCGCCGGGCACCGCGAGGCCGGGGTCGAGCAGCAGCCCGGCGTCGGCCAGCGCGTCGCGCCCGGCGCACAGCGCGAGCTTGGTGGCCCGGTCCTTGTAGCGCAGGCCGCGCCCGGTCAGGCTCGCCGTCGGGTCGGCGGACGCCTCCGGCACGGCGGGCCGCAGCAGGCCGGCCGGGCTCGCCACGCCTCTGATCGCCGTGCCCGCTCCTGTGATCAGCATGTCCTCGTCCGGGGTCGTCATGGGCGCTCCGCTTCCGGGGTCGTCATGGGCGCTCCACCACCGCGACGGCGTTCAGCCCGCCGAACCCGAACGCGTTGACCTGCGCCAGCCGCAGCTCGTCGCCCACGGCCTCGTCGCGTACCAGCCGCAGGCCGGCCATCTCGTCCATGACCTCCCGCACGCCCACCACCGGCGGGATCGTGCCGGTGCGCATCGACTCCACCGCCACGAGCAGGCTGTGCAGCCCGGACGCGCCGGCGGTGTGACCGGTCATCGACTTGATCGCGGTCATCCACGGCGGCGGGGCGCTCTGGCCGAACACCTCGCCGACGCTCCTGGCCTCGGCCTCGTCGTTGAGCGGCGTGCCGGTGCCGTGCAGCATCAGCAGGTCGATGTCGGCCGGGGTCAGCCCGGCCCGCGTGTGCGCCTGCCGCATCGCGATCGTGATGCTCTTGGCGTCCGGCGCGGACGGGTGGTGCGCGTCGCAGTTGACCGCGACCGAGCGCACCCAGCCGTGCCGCGCGCTCTCCGCCCGGCGCAGCACGATCGCCGCTGCCCCTTCGCCCTGCAGCATGCCCCGGCGCGCCTTGTCGAAGGGCCGCAGCGCGTCCGGGGCCTCCGGGTAGCAGCGGTCCAGCAGGCCGTAGGTGCTCTCGGAGATGTTGTCGACCCCGGCCACGATCACCGTGTCCGCCGCCCCGGTCTCGATGAGGTCGCACCCGAGCGCGAGCGCGTACAGGGAGGCGGCGCAGGCGTTCGCGACCGTGGAGACCTGCACCGCGCCGAAACGCCGGCGCAGCGCGGGCCCGAAGTGCAGCTCCTCCAGGTCGAAGTCGACGCCGTCACGCCAGCGCAGCTCCACCGAGCGCAGCTCGCGCAGCGTCGTGCCGATCAGGATCGGCACGCCGCGCAGGTCCGGCAGCTCCGCCTCGGCCGCCGCGGCCTCGATCACGTGCTCCAGCCAGCGCGTCGAGCGCAGCGGCACGTCCCGGCCGCGCTCGGGCCGGTCGTCGATCTCGAACGAGAGCCGCGTACGGTACTTGCCGAGGTCGAACCCGTTCGGCGTGCCCAGCCCGCTGCGGCCCGCGCACAGCGCCTGGAAGATCTCCCCCAGGCTGGAGCCGACGCTCGCCACGGCGCCCGCGCCGCAGATGGCCACACCCGACATCAGCTCTCCTCGTGCTTGCCGAGGATGAGCACCGCGTTGTTGCCACCGAAGGCCAGCGCGTTGTTCTGCACCACCCGCAGGTCGGCGACCCGCTCCTGGTTCGGCACGCAGTCGACGGCGCACTCCGGGTCCGTCTCGACGTGGTTGATCGTCGGCGGGATGAAGCCCTCGGTGAGCGCCAGCGCGCAGGCCGCCGCGGCGAGCGCGCTGGCCGCGCCCATCGAGTGCCCGAGCATCGACTTGATCGACACCGTGGGCGGCGGGCTGCCGCCGAACACCTGGTGGATGGCCTGCGCCTCGGTGACGTCGTTCGCCTTGGTGCCGGTGCCGTGCGCGGAGATGAAGTCCACCTCCGACGGCTTGATGCCCGCGTCCTCGTGCGCCAGCCGGATGCAGGAGGCGATGCTGTCGCGCTCCGGGGCCACCGGGTGGTGGGCGTCGCAGTTGAGCCCGAACCCCAGCACCTCGGCGTAGATCTTCGCGCCCCGGGCCAGCGCCGTGTCGAGGCTCTCCATGAGGAGGATCCCCGCGCCCTCACCGGTCAGGATGCCCTTGCGATCCCGGTCGAACGGCTGGCACACCTCGGGCGCGATCGTGCCGAGCCGGTAGAAGCCGGCGAACGTCTTACGGCACAGCGCGTCGGCGCCGCCGCACAGCGCCACCTCCACGTCACCGCTGCGTACGGCGTCGAAGCCGTAGCCGATCGCGTAGTTGCCGGCCGCGCACGCGGTCGGCAGCGTGACGGCCTCGGTGTCCGTCAGCCCCATCTCCCGCGCGATGCTGGACGACAGCCGCCCCGCGCCGATCCTGCCTGCGAGGGCCGGGTCCAGCCCTTCCATCCCGGAGTCGACCCCCTGGCCGGTCAGGACGTCGAAGTCCCGCCCCTCGCCGTTGGTCGTCCCCACCGACACCAGGGAACGCCGCGACCGCAGCTCGGCGAGCGACATCCCGGCATCCTTGACGGCCATCCCGGCCGCCGCCACCGACAACTGGCTCGCCCGCCCGAGCTCGGCCGGGTCGAGCCTCTCGATATACGCTTCCGGATCGAAACCCGCGACCTCGCAGGCGTTGCCGTATTCGAACCCGGTCGTGTCGAACGCGCCGATCGGCTTGACCCCGCTGCGCCCGGACCTGATGCCGGAGAGGAATTCTCCGACGCCGATCCCGATACTGGTTACCACTCCGATGCCGGTGATGACCACCCTGCGCATCACAACGCCTCCGCGGTTGTCTGCCCTAGGCCTCTGCGACGACGGCGTAGACGCCGTTCAGGCTGGTCATCCTGGACAGTTCGGCCTGGTCGATGGTGACCTTGCAGGCTCGCTCTATCGCGGCGAGAATTTCGATGGCGCGCAGCGAGTCGGCGTCGTGGTCCTCCTTGAAGAGGCTGTCGTCCGTGATTTCCGCGGGGTCGATCTCGAGAATCTCGCAGACTATTTCCTTGATGAGGCTGCGCTGCTCCGAATCAAGACCGGCGGCCGCACTTAGCTCCGTCATTCTTCTCCTCCATAAACTTCGATGAAGGAAGAATTGTCGGGGCCGCTATACTTCCCCTATATCGCCGCCCGCCCGGCCGACGCGCCCCTTCAGGCCGGGCAGGCCCGGCCTGACTCCTGGCCCGGCTACCGCGTGCGGACGAACCCGTTCACGATCAGCGGCAGCGACGCGTCCAGCCCGGCCACGTTCAGCACGCCGTCGTCGCCCGGGTCGCCGATCGAGTGCCCGGTGGAGGTCATCGCCGCGACGACGACCCGCGCGTCCGGGTTGACCGTACGCCGGTAGGCGGCCAGCGCCTGCGCCGGGTGGGACCGCCCCGCCCACGTCTCGTTGTCCGTGAACACGACGATCCCGTCGGCGTGGAACCCCTTGCGGGCCGCCCACGTGAACGGCAGCGACAGGTCCGTGCCGCCGCCGGACGGCTGCCAGCGGGCGATCTCGCGCAGGTTGGTGCGCGGCGTCACCTTGGACCCGCGCACCCTCGTGTCGACGTCGATGACGTGGACGTTGCCCTTCTCGACGCGGGACAGCATGACGGCCATCGCGCAGCCGACCTCGTACGGCGAGCCGACCGGCGAGCCTCCGACGCGGACGCCGTCGCCCCAGGCCATCGACCCGGACGAGTCCACCGCGACCAGCAGCCGCTTCCCGGACGGCTCGACCGTGCCGAAGGCGAGCTCGTACGTCTGCTCCAGCGCGTCCAGGATCGCCGGGACCGGCTTCCACGTGTGCCGGACGGCGCGCGGGTTCGGCTGCGCCTGGCCGGAGGCGTAGACGCGCAATGCCAGCCAGGCGTCCATCGGGTGGATGCGGGCACGCGTGATCGCCTCCCGGTCCGTCAGCCGCGCCACGGCGCGGGCGGTGCCGTCGCCGAGCGGCTCCAGCGCGCCGATCCGCGTCATGCGGGCCAGGTTCCGGATCAGCGCGGTCAGGCCGACCGTGTCGATCAGCGCCTCCCACACCGAGGGCTCACGCAGCATCGCGTCCGGCAGGAACTCCCACGGCGCCCGCGCCGCCGTCACCACCCGGACCGCCTCGGCCGGCGTGGTGACGGCCTTCGCGGTCAAGAACCGGTCGACGGCGGGCAGCTCGTCACGCGCCTCGTCGTCGGACACGTTCCCGGCGATCCACCCGAACAACGTCTTACGCTGCTCGTCGTCGGCCACCGGGTGCGCGATCCGGAGGACGTCGCGCAGGTCCAGGCTCTCGCCCTGCGGCGTCCTGCGCTGCCGGGCCTTGCACGCCCGGAACGCCACGTCGTCCGGCGACCCGGCCAGGAACCAGGAGCCGAGCGCCGTCCGCAGCGAACGCCCCACCCTGGGGGCGGTGCCGCGGGCGGTCGGCTTGCCGCCGAGGTTCTTGTAGTAGCCGAAGAACTTCGCCAGATGATCCGTGGTGCGCGCGACCTTCGCCAACGCCGCCTTCGCCGCCTGGCGCGTGTCCGCGTCCCCCTTCGCGTACGCCGCGGCGAGAGCGAACAGCGCCGGGCCCTGCTTCGGCGCCCGCGGCGGCCGCGCCGTCGAGATCTCGGTGAGCAGGGCGACGACGCGCGGCCCGTCCTCGGCGATCGCCTGGAACAGCACGCCCGCGTTCTCGGCGGTCAGCTGGTCCTCGCCCACGTAGTACGTGCCGCCCGTGGTGCCGAGGATCAGGAAGTCCTCCACGCGCGTCCACAGGTCCTTGGCGAACACGTAGCCGCCGGCGGCGTTGCGCACCTGGTCGGCGCGGCCCGGCATCGGCAGGGTCTGCGGAGTGGCGATCGTCGAGACGTTCGCGAGAGGGTCACGTGCCATCGTGCGCTCCTTCGATTCGACCCGCCCGGGGGCGGACATGAGAAAAGGGAGCGGATGTGGTGGTGACCGCCGGGTTAGACAGATGCGCTGTCCAGGCTGCGCCACCTCCCGACGAGCCGGGAGGGCAGGATTCGAACCTGCGACCCTCTGTTCCCGATAACCGACGACCTTCGACCCGCTCCCCTCGCTCGTCAGCCCCGTCGGTGGCGCGGATGTGGAGGGACTGACCGGCTTAAGACGTGCTAGGCCGCTGCACCACACCGCCCGAGGGGCGGCGCCGGGATTCGAACCCGGGTCTCCGCTTTGAAGAGCGATAACCGATCAGATTCGACCCGCGCCACCGACGGGACTGACGAGCGATCAGGTCTGGAACCGGCACGGATATGGGCGTGCCCGCCGGTATTGGCGCTCTGCCGACTGAGCTACCGAGACCGGAGCCTCGGGCAGGACTCGAACCTGCGACAACCCCATGAGAAGTGGATAACCGACAAGCTTCGACCCGTACCAGCACCAGACCTGACCAGCTCATGAGCCCCGGAAAAGGCGCCGCATTCGATCCTGCGCTTTCGGGCCTCATGAACTGCCTCCACCGTAGCGGGAGGCATGATGAGTCACACCTGATTTTCGGACGAGTCACCAAATGTCAGCCAAGCAAGATTCACGGCCCAATCAGGGAGCAGCAGCGATCGCCCCCAGCCACAGACGGCGGCCGGCTACAGCCAGGAGATCCCGACCCGCGGGCTCACACAAGCGGTCACCAGGAATCCCGCTCGATAACCATGTACTCTCTCGATCTCGTGGGCCTGTGCCCCAAATGATCCATGGTGAATGGAGCGGCTCGTGCTGACCGGCGACCTTGTACGGCTACGCCCCCTTGAACCCTCCGACGCCGAGGTGATGTGGCGTTGGAATCATGACCCCGAGGTCGGGCGCTGGATGTTCGGCAGCTATCCGGAGTCGCTCGCACAGATCACCAAACGCTTCGAGGAACTCCCCCGCAACTCCTATGCCAGTGTCTTCTTCGGCGTCGAACCGCTCGACAAAAGCCAGTTGATCGGCTCAGTACGCCTCCGCGACGCCGAACCCGAGACCGGCGCTGCCGAACTCGACCTTCGGATCGGCGACAAAGAGTATTGGGGCCGCGGCTACGCCACCGACACCGCGAGAGTGATCTGCCGATACGGCTTCGCGGAAATGCGCCTCCACAGGATCCGGCTCACCGTGGTCGCGGAGAACACCGCCGCCATCCGCGTCTACGAAAAGGCCGGCTTCATCGTGGAGGGCCGCGAACGAGAAGCCTTCCGCCGGAACGGCACGTGGCACGACATGGTCATCATGGGCCTGCTGGAGGGCGAGCTGCGCTGACCGGACACCCGAATCGCCAGACACGCCCGGCAGAAGAACGGCGGCAGCATCATGGTCGGCGGGCGGGCAGCGGGATGGACCGTATTCGTCTCACCCGCGGACGACCTGCCAGAACCACCAGGCGAGAACCCCGATCCCCACGACGGCCAGCACGCCGGCGAGAATCGGCATCTCGTACTGGAGAAGCATCGGGAGGCCCACGGCGCACCCCATGGCGACACCGATGACGACGCCTTTCGTGCTCATCGGCTCTTCGGCCCACGGCGGTGTGTCCGCCTGCCGCATGTCCGCCTGATGGCCGATGTGCTCTGCTGCCTGTTGCGGCAGGGGCTCCCACAGCGTGCCGCAGTCAGGGCAGCGCCACCGCTCGCCAATGGCCGAACCGGAGCAGGTGCACTGGTGGTCGGTCACGGCGTCGTCCCTCCGCAGGTGCCGCACGGCCGCCAGCCCTCCGCCACGGCCTCGCTCAGTTCTCCGGACTCGATCGGCTCCTGGCCACAGCCACTCTTCTGGGGCGGCGTCCACTCTCCGGGATGCCGTTCCAGGATCACCCTTCCTCCAACAGGTCGATCTGCCCTTCGACAGCCCATCCTCGCGGCACTCCGGTGATCCGCAACGGCTTCCGGGGAGCCAGCCCCAGCTTGGAAGCACAGCCCGGCCCCAACCCCAACGCGCGGGACTCCGGGGTCCTGAGGGTGTGCTTGCAGGCCGCACATTTGGCCACGTGATCGAGGGCGGCAGGCTCGGTGAGATCGAGAAGGTTCATCAGAACCGGCCCCCAGCCACCTGCAGCACGGTCAACCCGAGCCGCCGCCACATCACGACCACGGACGCCCGGTCGTCGATCACCCCGGCGATCCGGAGGTGAGCGAAATGCCGCTCGTAGATCTCCCGCTTCACGACCGTGTCAGCCCGGTTGTCTCCGTTGCCTCGCATCCACAGCCCTTCCGTGTCGTCCCAGTAGCCGACATGGGCGCACAGCCACTTCTCCGTCTGGCGCCGGCACCTCTCCTTCCTACCGGACACGTAGGCGATGCGGTGTTCGTCACGCAGCAGCGCTTGAACGATCGCGACGACGGGCGGGTTCGGCTGGTCCTCACCCACCCGATCCCACTCGTACGGTCCGCGATCGCCGCGTAACGCGAGTGTGCCGTCGATGTCCACAAGCCAGAGGCTGTTCACGCCCCCTCCTCCACCCCAGTGTCTCGCAACCCCACCAACTCGTACGCGACGCTGCTCAGGGCATCGATCAGGCCAATCATCCGGGTGGCGGTCACGTCATGGACGGCACCCGACGGAGCAGGTGAGACCCACATCAGCCGTCCCCCAGGACCCGTTCTCATTCGCCACTTCTCCACGCCAATCCCATCGCGGTCTACGCCGTCGACGAAAAGCGCACCGGCCACTGTCCATACAGTGACGGAGATGGTCACTCGTATTGTTCCTAGCGCCTATCTTCCTGTCGGCAGGATGCGCCGTGGCAGGTTCGTGGCTGCCGCTCAGGGCGACGACCTCCCACGCCTTAAGCCTGGCTGCCCACAGAGTCCCGCTTGTCTCATCGATCCAGCGCATCGTCATCCGGCGGACGATGAGGCGGCACCCCTTTTCGGACCCACCAGTTCTGTCATCGGCATGTGCCACGATCATCACTATGGACATCGACGAGTTCTGGCACCTGATCGAGCGATCCGCACAACATCGTCCGAACGAAGCGCGTCTGCAATGGCTGCAATAGGAGCTCATGCGACGGCCCGTCGAGGACATCATCGACTTTGAGTCATGGATTCTCGAAGCTCGGCGCAAGGCCAACACCAACCTGCTGGGAGGCGCGTCCAACATCTTATATCTGACAGGCAGTAGCGACAGCTTCGAGTATTTCCAGATGTGGCTGGTCGGCCTCGGCCGTGAAACCTTCGAAAAGGTCACCGCCGACCCGGACACGCTTTCGGACGTGCCCGAGGTCCAGCACTTTCTCACCATGCAGCGAGACCGGATCCCCCGCACCGATGACGACTGGCCGCAACTGGAAGAACTCGCCTATGTGGCTCCGATCGCCTGGGAGGAGGTGACGGGCACGGATACCCAAGCCCTGTACGACGTTCTTGAAGCTCGCGGTGAGACGTTCGAGGGAGTGTTTCATTCAACGGACGAGGAGTGGGACCCTCAAGACAAGGAAGAGGCCGCCCGAAGGGTACCGCGAAGTTACCGTTTCATCCGCGAGTTCTACGGCCGCACCTAGATACCGGCATTCTCCATCGGCGGGAAGCGGACCCACTACCGTTCCTGGCCGCTTTCGCCCACCGGGGCGCCCTGCCGCCGCCGAGCTGCGTGTCCACATCAGGACACGCACATCCCCTCAGCCACGGCAACCAAGCAGGAGGCTGGAACGTCCCAATCCCTACCCCCCGTTCTCTTCTTTCGTGATTCGGAGCCCCTGCGATGTCGCAGCCATACGGGCAAGACCCTTACGGATACAGGCCGCAGCAGCCGACGTACCCTCCACAGCAGGGTTACGGCTACCCACCCGGCCCGCCTCCGAGGAAGAAGAGCAGCGCCCCGCTGATCCTGCTGATCATCGGCGTGGTGCTGGTGTTCGTGTTCGGCGGCTGTGCGGTGCTCATCGCCGCGGCTACCGGTGGGGGCAGCAGCGCCCCGACGACGGTGGTGGCCGACCGCGAACCCGCCGACGAAGACCAAGCACCGGAACCGGAATCCGATGCCGCACAAGCGGAAGCGAAGCCGGAAGCCAAGCCGAAGATCGCAGGGATCGGCTCACGGGTACGAGACGGGAAGTTCGAGTTCACCGTCACCAGGCTGGAGAAGCGGGACCGGGTCGGCGGCGAATTCCTCAGCAAGGACGCACAAGGCGTGTTCCTGCTCGTCCACGTCAAGGTGACGAACATCGGCGATGAGTCGGAGTCGTTCATGGGCGCCGAGCAGAAGCTGTTCGACGCAAAGGGCCGCGAATTCGAAGCGTCCTCAGAGGCAGCCTTTTACCTGGATGACTCGAAGTCGCTCTACGAAAAGATCAACCCTGGCAACTCGGTGGACGGCGTGGTGCTGTTCGACATCCCGAAAAATGTGAAACCTGTCTCGATCGAGCTTCACGATTCGATCTTCTCAGACGGAGTGAAAGTGTCCCTGGCGGGCTCATGACCGCCACGAAGGGCCTCGAGAAAGCACCAGAAGGCTCAAGCTCCCACTCCGCGCATCCATAGCCCTCTACACGCCGGCACCAGTTTCACCGTCGCCCCGGCGCGAGCCGCGCAGATCTCGCGCAGCGCCGGGGCCACATCATGGGCGGGTCCGCGCCACGCCGCCCGTGTACGGCTCCGCTTTCCTGCCTGGCATGACGCCCGGCCTCCGGGCTCTGGCGGCATCCTGGACGAGGCGGGAAGATCAGAGTCCTCGCCGAACACGACAGTCCGCTTAGGTCGTGTTCGCGATCCTGCGGGAGCGGAGTCCCCTGGGGTCGGCAACAGCATGTCGGACTCGATGTTGTTCGCTCCCTGAGCCTCAGGCATGATCGGCTCACCATGACTGACACGTTCGCCGCCGTCTTCATCGCCATCGCCTGGGTTGTACTCGCGGCCTTGATCCAGAACTCCGGCAAGAAGCCCCGGGCATCGAAACCGGGCAGCGCTCTCGGCTCGATGGCCTACGCGGGGCTTGTCGTCGGCGCGTTTCTCCTCGCCTACCTGGCCCTCACGGACGGTTTCCGCTAGACGCAGGGACTTGGCGATCCACCGAGTCCGCGAGATGCCCGCCCGACCGCCGCTCTTCGGCGACGAGACCGACCCCCAGGCCGCATCCCGTGGGCGCCTCGCTTGTAAGCGGCCTTGATCCCCGATCCCAGGTTGCGGCCACCCTCACACCGCTGACCGCCCCCTACCGCTTCAGAGCCTGGCTAATGGCACGGTGATCATGCCGATCACCTGCCATTCAATCAAGCTGGCGGGCACAACAGATCGATGACCTGAATGTGCTCAAGGTCTTGGCCAGCGGGTTTCGGATAAGGCTCTTCCGGATTGGCCCTGTCACGGTAGGCGAGCTCGCCAGAGGGATGGATGCCGACCCCGGCCAGTGAGGCATCACCTGCGGCATCGGATGACATGTCAGATCTGATCGCTATGGTCTCCGCCATGAGCGACACCGACAACGCATGGCGTGAACTCCTTGGGCAGGCACCGGGGTTCCCGGCGATAGGCGCAAGCGAGGCCGAAATCGCCGAGCGGGAGGAACGTCTTGGTATACGCCTCCCGCCGACTTATCGCGCGTTCCTCCGCATCGCGAACGGGTGGGGCGAGGGAATCTTCCGGCCTGTCCACGAAATCGGGCGGGTGCGAACCCTCGCCCCATGGCTGGCCGAACTGGCGGACCCCAATCCTCCCTACCCGATCGACAGCGCATCGGATGAGGACTACTTCGTCTACGGCGACGACCAGGATTCCGTGTTCTACCGCCCCGAATATCTCCCCGACTCCATCCTGATCGGACAGTTCGACGAGGGCGACTTCTTCCTCAACCCGCACGTCATCAGCCCGGCGGGAGAATGGGAAGCATGCTTCGCGGCCGCGTGGCTGCCGGGAGTCGAGCGCCATCGCAGCTTCTTCGACCTTGTGGCCAGTGACATGGACAGATTCAAGGACTTCCAACCCGATGCGAGCTGATCATTGCGGACTCACCGCCTTGACGGTGGGCCAAACCCGGTAGCCACCCGCAGCGCCAGTGCACACCCCTCGTGATCATTGACTGATGGCGCCGGCAAGCAGGGGCTCGTCGAGGACGCTGGGGGTGAACACCACGCCCGTGATCTTGGCTGCCAGCAAGAACGCGCGCGAAATCCTGTTCGTGTACATGTCATCCCACGTCGCCTCCCATGCCTCCTCATCCAGCTTCTCCGGAGGCAAGCCGGTTTCACGCATGAGCTCGTTGATCCGGTCCGGGTCTCCGCCCCACCGGGTGCCTGGCGAGTGCGGCGTGAAGGTGGTGACGACCTCGCCATCCGCCGCGTACACGAAGCTGTCCTCCGCATGATCGTGCCGTGCCACCGCCACCACCTCACATCCCCGAGACAGCCCGGTCAGCCGATCGGCCAGCACCGCCTGGAAACCCCGCAGTTCGACGGCCACGCCCCACTCACCGGCCTGGACGACCCCGACATAGTCGTCGTCAGTCATTCCTATGGCCTCCCAGACCTCCCCAGCGAGTTCATGGAAGGTCATCTCTCGCCCTGGGCGTCCGACCCCGAAGCGGCGCAGCACCTCAGCAGGTTCGAGCCTGCGAAAGAAGGATACGCAGAAGATCTCGCCAAGCAGATCGTCATGTTCCCCTGGAAGGGCTTCCAACCAACGGAACGGGGCAAGCGGATCGGCCACCGTAACCCTCCTTCGATGGTTTCTCAGCGCATGGCCGTTGCTCTCAAGAAAGGGCCTTCTACATACGACAGACCGATCTCTCGCCACGATGAGCTGCGTGATCATTACATACATTGCACGGCAGGTCGCTGGATCGGGACCTTCAGTCGATCGACCCCACGACGGGCTCCGCCCCATAGTGAGCCGGTGTCAGGGTGACTCCCGTGGCCCGTGCAGCCAGCGCAATGGCTAGAGCGGTGGAAGTCCGCGAGTCGGCCTCTCCGTCCAGCGGCATGCCAAGCTCTCGCATATGAGCCAGCAAGCGGTCAGGATCGCTGCCGTGCCGATCGCCGGGGAAGAACGGCTCGAATGCCGTGACCATCACTCCATCGACGGAGTAGCCGAAGTGCTCGTCCATGGTGATGCCTGTAACGACCCGTGCTATCTCCGTACCGTGGGAGAGGGTCTCTGGGAGCGGCTGGCAATGGTAGTCAATCAGGACCGCTCCTCCGTCTCCCGCGTAGGCGGCGACGCCCACCTCGCGGGAAATGTCACCGGGAGTGGCGCCGACCCGGTGCAATGCCTCCTCAGGAGACAGGCCCCGCACGAACGTCACGCCGATCAGGTCGCTGTCCTTTTGACACTCCTCGATGAACCAGGCGTAAGCCATTGGCGATGCGCCGCCCATTACTTTTCCCCCTTCGCCCCAGCCTCGACAATGATCCTTTTCGGGGACAGGCTATGGGCGACAGCCGTCACCTCGACAGGGGCAGCCGGGCGCGCCGCCCCTTCCTGAGTTGGCGCCTGTGCCTCCGACTGCCTCGGCTCGGGCACGGACCGCGACAACACTGCAAGAGCACCAGGAAGATCGGCTTCCCAGGGCTGCACTTCCACGATCTCCGGCACACCGGAAACACGATGACGCCAAGATCAACCCGATTTGATGGCACGCTCATGGCACGAAGCCCCGTTTCCATGATCGGAAACGGGGCTCCTTCTGCTGGTGGGCGGTACTGGGTTCGAACCAGTGACCCCTCGCTTGTAAGGCGAGTGCTCTACCGCTGAGCTAACCGCCCCCTGATCGGCACTACACCTTACGACACCAACGGAGCCGATCGCACCTCCACGTCCCATCCGGCGCCCAGGTCCGGGCGGCCGGCGGCGCGCCAGCCGAGGAGGGCGGCGCCGAGCATGCCGGCGTCGACACCCAGGGCGGCCGGCAGCAGCGGCGGGGCGTCGCGGAACGTGAGGCGCTTGACGAGACGCGTACGAACCGGATCGAACAGGGCGGGTCCCGCCTCGGCCAGGCCGCCGCCGAGGACGATCATCGAGGGGTCCAGCAGGAGCGTGTACGTGGCCAGCGCCAGGGAGAGGGCTTCGACGGCGTCGTCCCAGACCTCGATGGCGACGGGGTCGTCGGAGGCGACGACCTGTTCGGCGCGTACGCCTTCGACGCCGGCGCGCTGGCTGTAGCGGCGGCCGACGGAGGCGGCGGAGGCGTAGGTCTCCAGGCAGCCGAGCTGGCCGCAGGCGCACTGTTCGCCGTCGGGGAAGACGGGGATGTGGCCGATCTCGCCGCCCCAGCCGGACGCGCCGCCGTACGGCTCGCCGTGGATGATCATGGCGCCGGCGATGCCGGTGCCGATGGGGAGGAAGAGGAAGTCGGGCACGCCGCGCCCGGCGCCGAGGACGCTTTCGGCGAGGCCGCCGGTGCGGACGTCGTGGCCGAGGATGACGGGCACGTCGAGTTCGGTGAAGTCGGTGGCGGGGACCTCGCTCCAGCCAAGGTTGGCGGCGTAGAGGGCCGTGTCCTCGGAGACCAGGCCGGGGACGGCCAGGCCGACGCCCGCGGGCGTGCCGTCGCCGGAGGCGGCGAGGTGGCTGATGAAGGCGCGGATGGCGGCGACGACCGCCTCGGGCCCTTCGGCGCGCGGGGTGGAGCGGCGCTCGCTCAGCAGCACGGTGCCGGTCTCGCTGACCAGGCCGCCCTTCATGGACGTGCCACCGACGTCCAGCGCGACGACGAACGAACTAGTTGAGGACACGAAACGGAACGATAGCGCAGCTCAGCAAATGTCTGGAAAAGTCCTGCAAGATCAGGCGCGTCCGAGCACCCGGTTGAGCGCCGCCTCGACCTCGGCGGAGAGCCCGGGCGGAGCGCCGGAGCCGATCAGCGCCTCGGGGTCGACCAGGGCGCGGGCGGTGCGGACGGCGCCGCAGGAACGGCACTCGACCTCGCCGAGCCGGCAGATCATCGACGTGGACCCGCAGGAGCCGCACGATTCCAGGTCGAGGTCGTGCAGGCGTTGACAGTCCGGGCAGATGAGCACCTGCCGTTCCCGGCGCACCGCGCGCTTCCAGGGGCTGGCCCCGCGGACGGGGTCGGTCTGCCGGGCCCCGCAGCGGTAGCAGGGCATCGTTTCCTCCGTTACGAGATGTCGGCGAGCGCCTTGGCGTAGTCGGCGACGTCACGCGCCTCACCGGCCGGATTGACCACCGACCAGCGGATCACGCCCTCGCCGTCGATGACGAAGGTGCCCCGCCGCGCGACGCCCTTCGTCTCGTCGAACACACCGTACGCCCGCGCCACCTGTCCATGTGGCCAGAAATCGGAGAGCAGGGGAAAAACGTAACCCTCCTGGTCCGCCCAGGCACGATGCGTGAACATCGAGTCGACCGAGACGGTGAGGATCTGCGCGTCACCCGCGGCGAAGTCACGCAGATCGGACAGCTCGCGGTGGCACACGCCGCTGAACGCCAGCGGGTAGAAGACCAGCACGACCTTCCTGCCCCGGAACTGAGAAAGCCTCACCGGAGTGCCGTGCTGGTCCCGCAGCTCGAATTCGGGAGCCGGGGCGCCGACCCCGGCAGGATGCCCGTTCACGGTTCCATCCTGCCGTACGGCTGGCGTCCGCGCTCCTGTCGTCAGGCTCCTACCGCCGGCCCTTCGGGGCGACGAGCCTGGTCCCCGACCAGTCGGGGGCCGCGGAGATGCTGCTGGTCTGCGATAGACCGGCCGTAGTGGCATCCTCCCCGATGTCGCTCGGCTCCACGTGGCCCTCGCGCCCGGCCTTCGGAGTCAGCAACCAGATCTGGCCACCGTCGGCGAGTGCTCGCATGGCATCGCCGCTCAGGACGTCGAACAGGTCCCCGTCGCCGTCGCGCCACCACAGCAGCACCACGTCGACGACGTCGTCGGTGTCTTCGTCCAGCAGTTCGTTGCCGGTCAGGTCCTCGATGGAATCGCGAAGCTCGTCATCGACGTCCTCATCCCAGCCGATCTCCTGCACCACCTGACCCGGCTTGAGGCCGAGTCGTTCGGCCAGGCCGCGCTCGCCCTGCGCCTGACCCGCGGTCGCGCTCACGTTTATCCCTCCTGCTTGAGTGGCCCCGCATATGCGGTTTATCGCTTCGGGACAGTCCACACGCTGTGACCCTCAGTCGTCAACGGTCGCCACGGGTACGGCCCTACTCGGCCAGAATCAATCAGACAAAAACGACAGCCGAACCTGGCGTTGCGGGTTGTCGACATTCAGGTCCACCAGCGCGATGGACTGCCAGGTGCCCAGCGCCAATCTGCCGCCCAGCACGGGGACCGTGACGTACGGCGGAATGAACGCGGGCATCACGTGTGACCTGCCGTGACCGCGCGAGCCGTGGGCGTGGCGCCACCGGTCGTCGGCCGGCAGCAGGTCACGCAGCGCGGACAGCAGGTCGTCGTCGCTGCCGGAGCCGAGCTCCAGCAGCGCCACGCCGGCCGTCGCGTGCGGGACGAAGACGTGCAGCAGCCCGTCGTCACCCCGCGCGCGGACGAATTCGGCGCATTCCCCGGTGATGTCGTGCACCGTCTCGCGTGAACCCGTGGCCACGGAGATGAGTTCTGATCTCACAGGGAAATTCTACTGAGGCACAATGACGGCATCAGGGCCGGGAAACACCAGCCCGGTGTGCCCGTCGTCGAAGCGCACGATGTACGGAGGGCCGCCGTCGGCGCCCTGGACCTCGATGATCACTCCGCTCCGGTCCCTTTCGCCAACGGTGTTCCCGTGCACGAGGAGCCGGTCTCCTACCGTCGCATTCATAGCTACAGCCTCGTACGGACGCGGCCGTACGAAAAGAGGGCGGCGGCCGGAGCGGCGCGACAACGGCCGCAATCATGACCGAACCGTTACCTGAGAGTTCGCTGAGAACGCCCGGAAGAGAGGCGCCGGAGGGTCCCGGATGCCTGCCGTTAGACTCCGCGCGGCGCTTGCCCCCTCCCCGGGAGTGACGCGGCCACCCCGCCGGGGGATACTCAGGGGCGCAAGGCAAAAATTTGTAGCTTTTCCCGTCTTGTTAAAATGCGGGACGGATGTAACCTATGCGGTTGATTCGTCCTACCATCGGTGGTCTAGGCCACCAGTAGTACCCCTGCCAGCCGCGACACCCTGGTTACCGGTGAGTAGAGATGCACTTTCTACGCCGAGCGACCAGGATGGAAAGCGACCCAGACCAGACATCAGTCATCCTCGGAAGGCGAGACCCAGTGGCTTCCGGACGCCAGCGTTTCTCGATCATCAGCGACGGCCTACCCAGCCAGCTGCCTGATGTCGATCCCAGTGAGACCAACGAGTGGCTCGAGTCCCTCGACAACGTCGTCAAGACGGAGGGCCGCACCAGAGCCCGCTACCTGATGCTCCGCATGCTGGAGCGGGCGCGCGAGCACCAGGTCGGCGTGCCGGGCCTGCGCAGCACCGACTACATCAACACGATCCCGCCGGAGCGCGAGCCCTGGTTCCCCGGCGACGAGCACGTCGAGCGGCGCATCCGGGCCTACATCCGCTGGAACGCGGCGGTCATGGTCTCGCGCGCCAACGCCCGCACCAACGTGGGCGGCCACATCGCCACCTACGCCTCGGCCGCCTCCCTGTACGAGGTCGGCTTCAACCACTTCTTCCGCGGCAAGGACCACGGCGAGTCGGGCGACCAGGTCTTCTTCCAGGGTCACGCCGCGCCGGGCATCTACGCCCGCGCCTTCCTGGAGGGCCGCCTCAACGAGGCCCAGCTCGACGCCTTCCGCCAGGAGCTGTCGCACGGCTTCCACGGCCTGCCCTCCTACCCGCATCCGCGGCTCATGCCTGACTTCTGGGAGTTCCCCACGGTCTCGATGGGTCTGGGGCCGATCGGGGCGATCTACCAGGCGCGGTTCAACCGCTACCTGCTCAACCGCCAGATCAAGGACACCAGCCGCAGCCACGTATGGGCGTTCCTGGGCGACGGCGAGATGGACGAGCCCGAGTCGCTCGGCGCCATCGGCGTGGCCGCGCGCGAGGAGCTCGACAACCTCACCTTCGTCATCAACTGCAACCTGCAGCGGCTCGACGGCCCGGTGCGCGGCAACGGCAAGATCATCCAGGAGCTGGAGTCCTACTTCCGCGGCGCCGGCTGGAATGTCATCAAGGTCGTCTGGGGCCGCGACTGGGACCCGCTGCTCGCGGCCGACGTCGACGGCGTGCTCGTCAACCAGATGAACACCACCCCCGACGGCCAGTTCCAGACCTACTCGGTCGAGTCGGGCGGCTACATCCGGGAGAACTTCTTCGGCGGCGACCCGCGCCTGCGCAAGATGGTCGAGCACCTGACCGACGACGACATCCGCAAGCTGTCGCGCGGCGGGCACGACTACCACAAGGTCTACGCGGCGTTCAAGGCCGCGCGCGAGCACGTCGGCCAGCCGACGGTCATCCTGGCCCAGACCATCAAGGGCTGGACGCTCGGCAAGGACTTCGAGGCGCGCAACGCCACCCACCAGATGAAGAAGCTCACCAAGGCCGAGCTCAAGGAGTTCCGCGACCGGCTCTACCTGCCGATCCCGGACTCGGCGCTGGAAGGCGACCTGCCGCCGTACTTCCACCCGGGCGAGGACGACCCCGAGATCGCGTACATGAAGGAGCGCCGCGCCGCGCTCGGCGGCGTGCTGCCCAAGCGCGTCGTGCGCGCCAAGCCGGTCAAGCTGCCCGGCGACGCCGCCTACCAGACGTTCGCCAAGGGCTCGGGCAAGCAGCAGGTCGCCACCACGATGGCGTTCGTGCGGCTGCTCAAGGACCTCATGCGCGACAAGGAGATCGGCCACCGGTTCGTGCCGATCATCCCCGACGAGGCCCGTACGTTCGGCCTCGACGCGATGTTCCCCACGGCGAAGATCTACTCGCCGCACGGCCAGACGTACGAGGCCGTCGACAGGGAGCTGCTGCTGTCGTACAAGGAGTCGGTGCAGGGCCAGATCCTGCACGAGGGCATCAGCGAGTCGGGCTCGATGGCCTCGGCGATCGCCGTCGGCACCTCGTACGCCACGCACGGCGAGCACATGATCCCGATCTACATCTTCTACTCGATGTTCGGCTGGCAGCGCACCGGCGACCAGATGTGGCAGATGGCCGACCAGATGACGCGAGGCTTCCTGCTGGGCGCCACCGCCGGCCGCACCACGCTCAACGGCGAGGGCCTGCAGCACGAGGACGGCCACACGCCGCTCATCGCCTCGACCAACCCGGCGGCGATCTCCTACGACCCGTCGTGGGCGTTCGAGGTCGCGCACATCGTCAAGGACGGCCTGCGGCGCATGTACGGCGAGCAGCCGGAGGACGTGTTCTACTACCTGACCGTCTACAACGAGCCCTACCTGCAGCCTGCCCAGCCCGAAGGCATCGACGTGGAAGGCCTGCTCAAGGGCCTCTACAAGTTCGCCGAGGGGCCGCAGACGCAGGGGCCGAAGGCCAACATCCTGTCCTCCGGCGTGGCGGGCCCGTGGGCGATGGAGGCCCAGCGGCTGCTGGCCGAGGAGTGGGGCGTGTCGGCCGACGTGTGGTCGGCGACGTCCTGGACCGAGCTGCGCCGCGACGCGCTCGCGTGCGAGGAGCACAACCTGCTCAACCCCGACGCCGAGCAGCGCGTCCCGTACGTGACGCAGGTGCTGTCGCAGGCGCAGGGCCCGTTCGTGGGCGTCAGCGACTACATGAAGGCCGTCCAGGACCAGATCGCGCAGTGGGTGCCGGGTGACTGGTCCTCGCTGGGCACCGACGGGTTCGGCCTGTCCGACACGCGCTCGGCGCTGCGCCGCCACTTCCACGTCGACGCCGCCTCGATCACGCTGGCCGTGCTGACCAGCCTGGTCAAGCGGGGTGAGCTCGACGGCGAGGTGCTGCGCGAGGCGATCGCCCGCTACCACCTGAAGAACGGCGTGACCGAGGCCGGTGGCGCCGAGAGCAACGACACCCAGTCGATGGGCGTCTGAGACGACCCGGACGGGCGGGACGGCACGACCGTGCCGTCCCGCCCGTTCCGGTGGGCCGTCACGTATTGTGGGCACTACTTCCCCCTGAGCTGACGAGGGGAAATGTCGCATGCGCCGCGTACTGGCCGCCGCAGTCCTGGCCGCCGCAACCACGGGTTGTGTGAGCACGGCCAAGCCCGCCACCGATGTGATTCCGGAGACTGACAAGATCGCGTGGGGCCCGTGCACGGACGTGGCCCGCCCCGACGGCGAACCGCCCGTCGAGAAGGACGCGACGGTCCGGTGCGGCAAGCTGAGCGTCCCGCTGAACTACTCCGACCCCGGCGGGGAGAAGATCGACCTGGCGCTGATCAAGCTCGCGGCGACCGACCAGAAGAAGCGGATCGGGTCGCTGCTGTTCAACTTCGGCGGCCCCGGCGCCTCCGGCGTCGACACGCTCGACCAGGCGGGCAAGGCGCTCGGCGCGCTGCGCGCCCGCTACGACCTGATCAGCTTCGACCCGCGCGGCGTCGAGCGCAGCTCGGGCGTGCGCTGCGGCGGCACCGCCGACCTCGACCGCTTCACCTCGCTCGACACGCTGCCCGCCAACGCGCAGACCCGCGCCGAGATCGACGCGGCCAACCGGCGCTTCGCCGAGCTCTGCGCGCGCGACTCCGGCAAGATCCTGCCGTACGTCGGCACCGCCAACGCCGCCCGCGACATGGACCGCATCCGCACCGCCCTCGGCGACGAGAAGCTCAACTACGTCGGCATGTCCTACGGCACCCAGCTCGGCGCCGTGTACGCCACGCAGTTCCCGGAGAACGTGGGCCGGATGGTGCTCGACGCGCCGCTGGACCCGACGGTCACCTTCGAGGAGCGCACGCTGGCCCAGACCAAGGGCTTCCAGAAGTCGTACGAGGCCTTCCTGAAGGACTGCGTGAAGGACACCTGCGAGGTCGGCGCCGACGTCGCCACCGCGGGCGCGAACGTCGAGAAGCTGATGAACGACCTGGCCGCCAAGCCGATGAAGGTCTACCACCGCCAGCTCACGCAGGGGCTGGCCGCCACCGGCGTCGCCGCCGCCCTCTACTCGGAGCTGACGTGGCCGTTCCTGGAGAGCGCGCTGGGCCAGGCGCTCAAGGGCAACGGGGCGGCGCTGCTCTACCTGGCCGACACCTACACCGGCCGCGGCGAGGACGGCTCCTACACCACGCAGACGACCAGCTTCCCGGCGATCACCTGCGTCGACACGGCCGAACGCCCCGACGCGGCCACGCTGCGGCGCACCGAGACGGCCTCGCTGAAGATCTCGCCGCTGTTCGGCGGCGCGGGCTCGGGCGCGCTGTGCGACGTGTGGCCGGTCAAGGGCAGCGACGAAGCCAGGAAGGTCGACGCCACCGGCTCGGCGCCGATCCTCGTGGTCGGCGGCAAGAACGACCCCGCCACCCCGTACGAGTGGGCGCCCAAGCTGACCAGGCAGCTCAGGACCGCCACGCTGGTCACCTACGAGGGCGAGGGGCACGGCGCCTACCTGTCGGGCAGCAAGTGCGTCGCCGAGCTGGTGAACGGCTACCTGCTCAAGGGCAAGGTGCCCGAGCGTGGCGCCTCCTGCCCGGCGGCCTGACGCTTCGGGCCCTGGACGCGCCGCCACTCGGCGGTCGGCGGCGTGTCCAGGGCAGGGGTGGCCGCTCGCGGGAGCGGCCCGCGCGGGACCGGGACGCGGGGAAGGCGGCACCCGGCCCGCGACGATCAGGGGCGGCTCACGCGCGGGGCCGGTAGACGCCGAAGACGCTGCCCGACCGGTCGCGCACGTAGGCGAAGTCGGTGCCCGGGGCGTCGCCGACCACCTTCGTCAGCACCTTGCCGCCCAGCTCCTCGCCGCGCCGGCAGGTCTCCGCCACGTCGGCCACCTGCACGTGGAAGACCGCGTGCGCCGGGAACTCGCCCTTGGTGCCGAACAGGCCGCCGACGGGCTCACCGCCCGGGTAGCGGATCAACCGGTAGTCCATCGAGCCGTCGCCCTCCCGGGCGAAGGTCCAGCCGAACAGCTCGCCGTAGAAGCGCTCGGCGCCCTCCGGGTCGTCGGTGGCCACCTCGAACCAGTTGACCGTGTTGTCAGCCATCGCCGTCTCCTCCATCACTTTCGAACAAGACAACGATCTAACGCGATGGCGACAACCCTATGTCGGTGTTTCCTCTTGACTTTTCGAGCATTCAATCGAGTACGGTGCCGTGCACGAGCATGTCGGGGACGTCGGTGGCATAGCCCTCCAGCGGCCGGTCGGGGCAGCGCTCGGCGGTGACGGAGGCGGCGGCGATGCGGTCGAGCCGGAAGACGCGCACGTCGTCACGGAGCCGGCACCACGCCACCAGATACCAGAACCCGCCTCGGCCGCCCAGAAACACGCCGGGCTCGACGTCGCGCGAGGTCAGCGCGCCCTTGGCGTCGGCGTAGTCGAGCCGGAGCACCCGGCGGCGCAGCAGCGCCTCCTCGATGGCGCGGGAGATGCCCTCGCCGCCCATCGGCCGGGCGCCGCCCGGCTCGGCGGGCTCGGTGACGTGCACCACCCGTCGCGCCAGCTCCCTGGCCAGCTCGCCCTCGCGGCCGGGCATGGCGGCGACGACCTTGCGTAACGCGCTGCGGGCCTGCCGGCCGAACGGCTGGTCGCCGGCCCGGCTGAGCGCCACCGCGATGGCCACCGCCTCGGCCGGGGTGAAGTTGAGCGGTGGCAGGGACATCTTCCTGTCGATCGCGTAGCCGCCCTTGCGCCCCGTCTCGGCGTAGATCGGCACCCCGGACTCCTGCAGGGCGGTGATGTCGCGCTCGATCGTGCGCACGCTCACCTCGAACCTGCCGGCCAGCTCGCGGGCCGAGCGGCAGCGGGGCGAGATGGCGCGCAGGTCCTCGACGAGCGCGTAGAGCCGGTCGGTACGGTTCACACCCGCGACGCTACGCGCGGACACCGACAATCCCGAGCGCACCGGGGTTTCGGGTGTCCGGAAGGGGGTCAGCGGGCCCAGTCGAGCAGTTCGTCCACCGGCCAGGTGTTGACGATCCGGCCGGCCTCGATCCCGCACCTGGCCGCCCGCTCGCAGCCGAAGCGCTGCCAGTCGAGCTGGCCGGGCGCGTGCGCGTCGGAGTTGATCGCGAACACGCACCCCTGCTCGTACGCCTGGCGCAGCAGCCGCTTGGGCGGGTCGAGCCGGTCGGGCCGCGAGTTGATCTCGACGGCGACCCCGAACCGCCGGCACGCCTCGAAGACCAGGTCGGCCTCGAACTCCGACTCCGGCCTGCGCGAGCCGCGCGCTCCCCCGGCCTGCACGACCCGGCCGGTGCAGTGGCCGAGCACGTCCACGAGCGGGTTGGCGACGGCCGTCACCATCCGGCGGGTCATCTCGGAGCTGGGCAGGCGCAGCTTGGAGTGCACGCTGGCGACCACCACGTCGAGCCGTTCCAGCAGCTCCGGCTCCTGGTCGAGGCTGCCGTCGAGGTTGATGTCGACCTCGATGCCCGTCAGGATGCGGAACGGCGCCAGCCGCTCGTTGAGCGCCTCCACCACGTCGAGCTGCTCGCGCAGCCGCGCCGCCGGCAGCCCGCGGGCGACGGTCAGCCGCGGCGAGTGGTCGGTCAGCGCCAGGTAGGCGTGGCCCAGCGATTCGGCCGCCTCGGCCATCTCCTCGATCGGCGATCCGCCGTCGGACCAGTCGGAATGGCTGTGCAGGTCGCCCTTGAGCGCCGCGCGCAACGCCGCCGTCTCGTCGTCGAGGTCGGCCCCCTCCGTGGCGCGCAACCGGCGCAGATAGGTCGGGACCTGACCGGCCAGCGCCTCGGTGACGACCAGCGCGGTCACCTTGCCGATGCCGGGCAGCTCGGCCAGACCGCCCGACTCCGCGCGCCGTACGAGCTCTTCGCGGGGCAGGTCGGCGACGACGGAGGCGGCGCGGCGGAAGGCGCGCACGCGGTAGGCGGGCTCGCCCGCCCGCTCCAGCAGGAAGGCGATTTCCCGGAACGCTTCGACCGGTTCCATACGTTCATCCATATCAAAAGCGGCAACGGGCCAGGTCACCGTCGGATCACGGGCGATTGAAGGCCGGCCGGAACCCCCGCTAGGCTGTGCGACCCACGAAGGAGCCCGATTGCCCCCCAAGCCGCCCCCACCGAAACAGCGCTCGTCGAAAGCGATCACCCTGACCGTCATCGGCGTCGTGTCCGTCATGGTGGTCGGCTACTGCGCGGCGACGCAGGACGACGACGAGGTCACCGCCGACTGCGTCGACACCAGCCAGCAGCTCCCCGACGGCTCCTACCCGGTCGTGGACGAGGACTACTGCGACGACGACCACCACTCCCACTACTACGCCGGGCCGCGGGGCGCCTACCACTGGTACTACGGCGGCGTCCGCAACGGCACCCGCGTGCGCGGCGGCACCACGCTGCGCCCCTCCGACGTCACCATCTCCACCCGCACCGGGCGCGAGATCCAGCGCGGCGGCTTCGGCAGCGGCCGCAGCAGCGGGAGCTGACCGGTGCGACGCGAGCAGGGCGCTCCCCGCGACGGCTGGGACAAGACGATCGAGAGCCAGGGCCTGGCCTACCACCGCGCGGCCCACCCCGAGGGGCTGAGCAGGCCCTACTGGGACGAGTCGGTCCACTACGTGTTCTCCATGGACGAGGTCGAGTCGCTGGAGGAGCAGGTCGAGGAGCTGCACGGGATGTGCCTCCAGGCCGCCGAGCACGTGGTCTCCACCGGCCGCCTGGCCGACCTGGCCATCCCGGAGTGGGCGGCCGACGACGTGGCGCGCTCGTGGGAGCGGCGCGACGCCCACCTCTACGGCCGCTTCGACCTGCGCTACGACGGCACCGGGCCGGCCAAGCTGCTGGAGTACAACGCCGACACGCCGACCTCGCTGCTGGAGTCATCGGTGATCCAGTGGTTCTGGCTGCAGGACACCCACCCCGGCGGCGACCAGTGGAACTCCGTGCACGAGCGGCTCATCGACCGCTGGCGCGCGATGCCGCTGCCGCCCGGCCCCACCCACTTCGCCTGGACCAACGGCGACGAGACGGGCGAGGAGGCCATGACGCTGGCCTACCTCCAGGAGACCGCCGAGCAGGCCGGGCTGGAGACCGTGGCCGTCGCCATGGAGGACATCGGCTGGGACTCGCTCAACCGGTGCTTCGTCGACGTCGAGGAGCGCAGGATCCGCTCGGCCTTCAAGCTCTACCCGTGGGAGTGGATGCTCGCCGAGCCGTTCGGCCGCCACGCGGTGCGCCACGCGACGTGGATCGAGCCGCTGTGGAAGGCTCTGCTGTCCAACAAGGCGCTGCTGGCCGTGCTGTGGGAGCTGTTCCCCGGCCATCCCAACCTGCTGCCCGCCTACCTCGACGGCCCCCGCGACCTCGGCTCGTACATCGCCAAGCCGCTGCTCGGCCGGGAGGGCGCGTCGATGCGGATCGTCACGCCGTCCGGCGGCCTGGAGACGCCCGGTTCCTATGGCCAGGAGGGGTATGTCTACCAGGGCTTCGAGGCGTTGCCGGAGTTCGGCGGCCAGCGGCCGGTCCTGGGCGCCTGGGTGGTCGCCGACGAGGCGGCCGGCCTGGGCATCCGGGAGACGACCGGCCTGATCACCGACGACACCTCTTCCTTCGTACCTCACCGAATCGAGTGACCGTGACCACCGTGTTCCTGGAACATCTCGCCCGCGGCGCGGGCTCCATCGCCTCCTACGCCGCCGTCGGCGTGATCCTGATGATCGTCGGCTTCTACGTGATCGACCTGGCGACCCCGGGCAAGCTCAGCCAGATCATCCGCACCGAGCGCAACCCGAACGCGACCCTGCTGGCCACCTCCGCGCTGGCCGCGGTCGGCCTGATCGTGGCCGCCTCCATCTGGGGCTCCGGCGGGCGGCTGGCCGAGGGGCTGGTGAGCACCGCGGTGTTCGGCCTGGTCGGCATCGCCGTGCAGACGCTGGCGATGCTGCTGTTCGACCGGGTGGTCGGCATCTCCGTGCGCGAACTGGTCAAGGAGCCTCAGCTGCAGCCGGGCGCCCGGCTCCTCGCGGTGACCCACATTGCGATCGGCCTGATAACCGCCGTCGCGGTCATCTGAAATCACCTGGCACTCTAGGAGACGTGACAGACCGGACCCGGGAGGACACCACTCGCAGGCTCGAGCGCGCGATGGGCTCGCTCGGCACGGCGGCGATGGCGCGGATGGACGACCAGTTGCCGTGGTTCCGCGCACTCAGCGCCGAGGACCGCTCCTGGGTGGGGCTGGTGGCGCAGGCGGGCATCGCCGCGTTCGTCGAGTGGTTCCAGCACGCGGGCGAGGACCGGCCCACGCCCAGCATCGAGTTCTTCGGCACCGCGCCGCGTGAGCTGAAGCGGTCGATCTCGCTGCAGCAGACGGTCGACATCGTCCGCGTCGTCGTCCAGGTGGTCGAGGCGCAGACCGACGAGCTGGCCGCGCCCGGCGGCGAGGACCAGCTCCAGCAGGCGATGCTCCGCTACACCCGGGACGTGGCGTTCGCCGCCGCGCACGTCTACGCCCGCGAGGCCGAGGCCCGGGGCTCCTGGGACGCGCGGCTGGAGGCGCTGATCGTCGACGCGCTGGTGCGCGGCGAGGTGGACGACGGGCTGCACTCCTGGGCCGCCGCGCTCGGCTGGACGTCCTCGCCGGTGGTCGTGATCGCCGGGCACGCCCCCGAGGGCGACCCGCGCGCCGTCATCGACGGGCTGCGCGAGCGGGGCCGCCGCATCGGCATGGACCTGCTCGCCGGTGTCCAGGCCGACCGGCTCATCGTGATCGTGGGCGGCGCCGAGAGCGTGAACGACGCGGCCCGGCAGGTCGTCGCCCGGTTCGGCGAGGGCCCGATCGTGATCGGCCCCGAGGTGCCCGACCTGCACGCCGCCGCGCGGTCGGCCCGGGCCGCGCTGGCCGGGCTGAAGGCCTCCTCCGGCTGGCCCGACGCGCCCCGGCCGGTGCACGCCGAGGACCTGCTGGCCGAGCGGGCGCTCGACGGCGACGAGGACGCCAGGGAGCAGCTCGTCGAGAACGTCTATCTGCCCCTCGCGGGCACCCCGCTGCTCGATACGCTGGCCACGTACCTGGAGCAGGGCACGTCGCTGGAGGCGACCGCGCGACTGCTGTTCGTCCACCCCAACACGGTCCGCTACCGGCTCAAGAAGATCACCGAGCTGACCGGCTACCAGCCGACCGAGGGCCGTTCGGCCTTCACCCTGCAGGTGGGGCTCATCCTGGGGCGCCTCGCCGACAGCGCCGCGATGTGGCGGGCCCTAACGTAATCTTCCCGAAACCCCTACTGTGGGGTTCCTACAAAACAGCCCGGACAAAGTTCGTTCAGATCTTCATCGGCGTGTCGAAGTTCTACAGGGCATGGTGGATTTCGTGCTTGTAGTCGTCGCGCCGGGCCAAGGCGCCCAAACCCCAGGTTTCCTCACCCCGTGGCTGGAGCTGCCCGGTGTGGCAGACCGGCTCGCCGCGTGGTCGGAGGTCGCCGGGCTCGACCTGATCGCGTTCGGCACCACCGCGGACGCCGACGAGATCCGCGACACCGCCGTCGCCCAGCCCCTGCTCGTGGCGGCCGCGCTGGCCAGCGCCGAGGCGCTCGGCGTGAACCCCGACCTGCTGGCCGGCCACAGCGTCGGCGAGTTCGCGACCGCCGCGCTGGCCGGGGTGATCACCCCCGAGCAGGCGCTGACGCTGGTCCGCGAGCGCGGCCGGGCGATGGCCGAGGCCGCCTCCGTCACCGAGACCGGCATGACCGCCGTGCTCGGCGGTGAGGAGCCCGACGTGCTGGCGGCCATCGACAAGCACGGCCTGACCCCCGCCAACATCAACGGCTCCGGCCAGATCGTCGCGGGCGGCACGCTGGAGCAGCTCGCCGCCTTCGCCGACGACGCCCCGGCCGGCGCCCGGCTCCGCCCGCTGGCCGTGGCCGGCGCCTTCCACACCGCGCACATGGCCCCCGCGGTCGCGCGGCTGCGCGAGGCCGCCGCCTCCGTCACCCCGGCCGACCCCACCGTGCGGCTGCTGTCCAACGCCGACGGCCAGGTCGTGACCGGCGGCGACGAGGTCATGAGCCGCCTGGTCAACCAGGTGAGCAACCCCGTGCGCTGGGACTCCTGCATGGCGACGATGGCCGAGCTGGGCGTCACCGCGATGATCGAGCTGCTGCCCGGCGGCACGCTGACCGGCCTCGCCAGGCGCGGGCTGCGCGGCGTGAAGACCGTGGCCGTCAAGACCCCCGAACATCTCGACGCCGCCAGGGAGCTGATCAAGTGAGGATCGCCGACACCGCGCCCGGCGCCAGGCTGCTGGCCCTCGGCCACTACCAGCCCGCCCGCGTCGTCACCAACGACGAGCTGGCCAGGACCATGGAGACCAACGACGAGTGGATCCAGTCCCGCGTCGGCATCAAGGAGCGCCGGGTCGCCGCCGACAGCGAGACGCTGGAGGACATGGCGGCCCAGGCGGGCGGCAAGGCGCTGGCCGCCAGCGGTCTGGCCGCCGATGACATCGACCTGGTCATCGTCGCGACCTGCACACTGGAGTCGCAGATCCCCAACGCCGCCGCGGTCGTCGCGCACCGGCTCGGCATCGACGCCCCCGGCGCCTTCGACGTCAACGCCGCCTGCGCCGGCTTCTGCTACGCGCTCGGCACCGCCGACGCCGCCATCCGCGCCGGCTCGGCCCGCAACGTGCTGGTCATCGGCGCGGAGAAGCTGTCGCAGTGGATCGACTGGACCGACCGCTCCACCGCGGTGATCTTCGCCGACGGCGCGGGCGCCGCGGTCGTCGGCCCCTCCGACACCCCCGGCATCGGCCCGGTCGTGTGGGGCAGCTCCGGCGACAAGTCCGAGGCCATCCGCATCGACGACCGCCACAGCTCGCTGCAGCAGGAGGGCCAGACGGTCTTCCGCTGGGCCACCACCGCGCTCCACCCGGTCGCCAAGCAGGCGTGCGAGCGCGCCGGCGTCGACCCGTCGGAGCTGGCCGCGTTCATCCCGCATCAGGCCAACCTGCGTATCATCGAGTCGATCGCCCGTCGGCTGCGCGCCGAGCGCGCGGTCATCGCCCGCGACATCGTCACCGCCGGCAACACCTCCGCAGCCTCCATCCCGCTCGCGCTCTCGCGCATGCTGGAGCGCGGCGAGGTCCGCTCGGGTGAGCTCGCGCTCATCCTCGGCTTCGGCGCCGGCCTGACCTACGCGGGTCAGGTCATCGAGATCCCCTAAGAAAAGCTTGTACGGCGAAGCCGTGCAGAACCAGGAAAACTAAGGAGAACCAGCGACATGGCCACCGAGCAGGACATCCTCCAGGGCCTCGGCAAGATCATCAACGAGATCACCGGCATCCCGGCCGCCGAGGTCACTCCGGAGAAGAGCTTCGTGGACGACCTCGACATCGACTCCCTGTCCATGGTCGAGATCGCCGTGGCCGCCCAGGACGAGTTCGGCGTCGAGATCCCCGACGACCAGCTCAAGAACCTGAAGACGGTCAAGGACGTCCTCACCTTCATCCAGAACTAGAACGTCCTTACCCCTGATCGACAAGGAGTGCGAAACGTGAGTGCAAACCGGGTACGTGTCGTCGTCACCGGGCTCGGCGCGACGACGCCCGTCGGTGGAGACGTCGCCTCGTCCTGGTCGGCGCTCCTCGCCGGTCAGTCGGGTGTCAGGACCCTCACCGAGGACTGGATCGACACCGTCCCCGTGACGTTCGCGGGGACGGCCGCGGTCGACCCGACCGAGGTGCTGCCCCGGCCCGAGTCCCGCCGTCTCGACCGCAGCGAGCAGTTCGCGATGGTCGCCGCGCGTGAGGCGTGGCAGGACGCGGGAGCGCCGGAGGTGGCGCCCGAGCGGCTGGGCGTCGTCGTGTCCAGCGGCATCGGCGGCATCAACACCACCCTGTCCGCCTACGACACCTACAAGGAGCGCGGCTGGAACCGGCTGTCGCCCTTCACGGTGCCGATGCTCATGCCCAACGGCCCCGCCGCCTGGATCGGCCTCGACCGGGGCGCCCAGGCCGGGGTGCACGCCACGGTGTCCGCCTGCGCCTCCGGCGCGGAGGCCATCGGCTACGCGATGGACATGATCAGGGCGGGCCGGGCCGACGTGGTGATCGCCGGCGGCACCGAGGCCGCCATCCACGGCCTCAACGTGGCGGCCTTCGCCGCCGCCCGCGCCATGTCCACCCGCAACGACGAGCCGCAGCGCGCCTCCCGGCCGTGGGACCGCGACCGCGACGGCTTCGTCCTGGGTGAGGGCGCCGGCATCCTCGTCCTGGAGTCGGAGGAGCACGCCCGCGCCCGCGACGCGCGGATCTACGCCTACGCCTCGGGCGTCGGCTACTCGGCCGACTCCCACCACATCACCCAGCCCGAGCCCGAGGGCCGGGGCATCATCATGGCGATGACGCAGGCGCTCACCGACGCCGGCATCACCGGCCAGGACGTCAAGCACGTCAACGCGCACGCCACCTCCACCCCGGCAGGCGACGTCATCGAGGTGCAGGCGGTGGCCAAGGCCATCGGCACCCACCCGCTGGTCACCTCGACCAAGTCCATGACCGGCCACCTCCTGGGCGGCGCCGGCGGCATCGAGTCCGTCTTCACCGTCAAGGCGCTGCAGGAGCGCATCGTCCCCGCCACCATCAACCTCGACAACGTCGACGACGGCATCGAGGTCGATCTCGTGCACGGCGCCCACCGCGCCCTGCCCGCGGGTGACATCGCCGCGGTCAACAACTCGTTCGGCTTCGGCGGCCACAACGTGACCGTCGTGTTCAAGGGGGCTTAAATGACCGTGCTCGACAACCGCGTGGCGACCGAGGGTCCCGAACAGGAGCCTGCCGATCCCCGCGATCCCGCCGTCCGCCTGGCCGCCCTCCTCGACGAGGGGTCGGTGCGGCTGATCACCCCCGAGGACAAGAGCGGCGTGCTGGCCGCCATGGGCCGCGTCGAGGGAGTCCCCGTCGTCGCGTTCTGCAGCGACGCGCGTTATCAGGGCGGCGCGATGGGCAGCGAGGGTTGCGAGCACATCGTCCACGCCTATGACGTGGCCGTCCGCGAACGGGTGCCGGTCCTCGGGATCTGGCACTCCGGCGGTGCGCGACTCGCCGAAGGCGTCGAGTCGCTGCACGCCGTCGGCCGGGTGTTCGCCGCCATGACCAAGGCGTCGGGCGTCGTGCCGCAGATCTCCGTGGTCGTCGGCCCGGCCGCCGGCGGCGCCGCCTACGGCCCGGCGCTGACCGACCTGGTGATCCTGGCCGACTCGGGCCGCATCTTCGTCACCGGCCCCGACGTGGTCCGCAGCGTCACCGGCGAGGACGTCACCAGCGCCGCCCTGGGCGGCCCCGAGCCGCACAGCAAGCGCAGCGGTGTCGTGCACGTCGTCACCAAGACCGAGACCGACGCGCTGCTCAAGGCCCGCCAGCTCGCCGTGCTGCTCGGCCACCAGGGCCGGGTCCGCTCGTCGGAGATCGGCGAGGTCGACTTCTCCTCGCTGCTGCCCGACTCGCCGCGCCGCGCCTACGACGTCAAGCCGCTGGTCAACGGCCTGCTCGACGAGCCCGGCGTGGAGCTGCACCCCAAGTGGGCGCCCAACATCGTCACGTCGCTGGGGCGGCTCGGCGGCCGGACCGTCGGCGTGATCGCCAACAACCCGATGCGGCTGGGCGGCTGCCTCGACGCCACCTCCGCCGAGAAGGCCGCGCGTTTCGTGCGCATGTGTGACGCCTTCGGGGTGCCGCTGGTCGTGCTGGTGGACGTGCCGGGCTACCTGCCGGGCGTCGGCCAGGAGCACGACGGCGTGGTGCGCCGCGGCGCCAAGCTGCTGCACGCCTTCGCCGAGGCGTCGGTGCCGCGCATCACGCTCGTCACCCGCAAGGCTTACGGCGGCGCCTACATCGCGATGAACTCCCGCGCCCTCGGCGCGACCAAGGTGTTCGCGTGGCCGACGACCGAGGTCGCGGTCATGGGCGCGGTCGCCGCGGTCCGCATCCTCAAGCGCCGCCAGCTCGCCGCCGCCTCCGAGGACGAGCGCGCGGAGCTGGAGCAGCGGCTGGCCGAGGAGCACGAGAAGCTCGCGGGCGGGCTCAGCCGCGCGCAGGAGCTGGGCGTGATCGACGAGGTGATCAAGCCGGAGGAGACCCGCGGCGCGATCGCCAAGGTCCTGGCCCAGGCGACCCCGGCCAGGGGCGCGCACGGCAACATCCCGCTGTAGTCCGGACGACGTCGAGGGGCCCCGCACCGATTCGGTGCGGGGCCCCTTTCGCGTCTGCTCTCGTGCCGGGGGGTGACGGGCGTGGAACCGGGGGGCGGCGGGCGTGGGACCGGGGGCGGCGCCGCGCGTCAGACGGCGGCGTGCAGCCAGCGGACGGGCGCGCCGTCGCCCGCGTAGCGGAACGGCTCCAGCTCCTCGTCCCAGGGCCGGCCGAGCAGCTTGTCGAGCTCCTCCTCCAGCACGCAGCGGCCCTGACCGGCGGTCAGCATCACGGCGCGCAGCCGGTCCTCGGGGATCATGATGTCGCCCGCGGCGCCGATGACCGCGCTGAACGCGCCGAGCGTCGGGGTGTAGGCGTGCCGGGAGCCGTCGACGCCCGGCGAGGCGTCCTCGGTGATCTCGAACCTGAGGCGCTGCCAGCCCATGAGTGAGGAGGCGATGGCGGCGGCGATGCCGGGCCGGCCTTCCCATTCGGCCTGCGCGCGCACCACGTTGGGCGCGGCGGGTTGCGGCGTCCAGGTAAGATCAACGGGCACGCCAAGGACACCCGCGACTGCCCATTCGATATGAGGGCACAGCGCGGGCTGAGCCGAGTGGACGTACAGCACGCCACGAGCAGACACCGGACCTCCCGTTTCGGTACGAGGTGCGCCTTCCCCAACGGCCTCGCCCCGGGATGATCACAAGTGACTAGGGAGAGACTACCGTCGGTCGCAATCCGACACCAGAGGGGGGCCATACCAAGTTGGTGCGCGTGTGACACGTGACAGGACGGCCGGCGGGGAAAGATACCCGCTCATGAACATCCAACAAGTCGGCGACGCGCTCATCCGCCCAGGTCAGGTGCTGACCGACCGCAGCGCGCTGTCCGCCGCCTCGCGCTGGACGCAGGCCGTCTCGGAGGCCGACGGCGTCTGCGTGATCCACCTGTCCGACGGCGTCGACCCGTGCGAGCTGACCGCCGACCTGCGCGAGCACGGCTTCCGCGCCTCCCCCAACCACGTGCTGGCCGGGCAGCCGCTGTTCTTCGGCGGGCCGGCGTCGCGCCCTTTCCCTGCCCCGCCCATCGCCCACCGCCACAGCCGCACCCGCTCGCCGGTGGTGGTCGGGCTGCTCGACACCGGCGTGGCGGAGCACCGCTGGTGGGCCGGGAGCGACTGGTTCGCCGAGCGCCGGGCCGAGGACGACGACGCCGCCGAGGGCCGCCAGGCCGGGCATGGAACGTTCCTGGCCGGATTGCTGACGATGCGGGCGCCGGGCGTGTCGCTGCGGGTGACCCGGGTGCTCGACGGCGAGGGGCTGGGCGACGAGGCGACCGTGGTGCGGGCGCTGCACCGGATGCGCGAGCGGCCGCCCGACGTGCTGAACCTGTCGTTCGGCTGCCACACCTTCGACGGCAGGCCGCCGCCGCTGCTGGCCGACGCGCTGGCCGAGTTGCCCGGCACGGTCGTGGTCGCGTGCGCCGGCAACTCCGCCTCGGACGTGCCCTTCTACCCGGCCGCGCTGGGGCCGGTGGTGGCGGTGGGCGCGGTCGACGACACCCAGCAGCGCCGCGCCCCGTTCTCGGCGTACGGGCCGTGGGTGGACGCCTGCGCCCGCGGCGAGTGGCTGACCAGCACGTTCCCGGAGCGGGGCGAGTTCGCCGGCTACGCCTCGTGGAGCGGCACGTCGTTCGCCGCGGCCCTGGTGGCGGGGGCCATCGCGGACGCCGCGCGCGATCTGCCGGCGGCCCAGGCGGCCAAGGCGGTGCTGGATCCGCAGGCCACCCGGCAAATTCCCGATCTGGGAGTTCTCGTCCCGTCGAGTCTGTAGAGTTTACGCTCAGTCCCCAGGCGATCACGTGGAGGCAGGACAGCCTCCCGGCAGGGTCGGGAAGGAGGCCGTATGCACGACACGCGCGACCCAGCGGAGCTGCTCGCGGCGGCGGCCGGTGGCGACCAGGACGCCTGGGACCAGCTCGTGTCCCGCTTCGGGCCGCGGATGTGGGCGGTGGCCCGCTCCTGCGGTCTCGGCGAGAGCGACGCGGCGGACGTCGTCCAGGGCGCGTGGCTGCGCCTGCTGGAGCGGCTGCACGCGATCAGGGAGCCCGCGGCCGTGGGGGCGTGGCTGGCCACCACGACCCGCCGCGAAGCGCTCCAGCTGCTGCGGAAGACTCCGCACAGCGTGGCCGCGGAGCCCCCGGCCGCGCCCGACCCGGCCTCCGCCGTGCTGGAGGCCGACGGCAACCGCCTGCTCTGGCAGACGGTCTCCACCCTGCACGAGCCCTGCCGCACCATGCTCCGGCTGGTGGCGACGGATCTCGGCAGCCGGCAGATGGCCCAGCGCCTGGGCGTCCCGATCGGCAGCGTCGGCCCTACCAGGGCGCGCTGCCTGGAAAAACTGCGCACCCTGATCTCACTACAGGAGACGGTGCAATGATCAACGACGAATATTTCCTGGCGGCCCTCAGACTTGCCGCCGGGAGCGATCCCATCCCGGGACACGTGAGCGCGGCCGCCCGCGACGTCTTCCGGCTCCGGGTCCCCAGCGCGATCACCGCCGTCCCCGCCGAGTGCACCGCCACGCGCGGCGTGCGCGGGCCGGAGGGCCCGCACATGGTCCGCTTCGTGGCGGCCGGGCTCACCTTCGACCTGGAGGTGACCTTCGGCGACGGGCTGATCGACGTGGCGGGGCAGGTGTGCCCGACTCCGGGCGACGGGGCGCTCGTCGACGTACGCACCCCGCACCTGACGTTGAGCAGGCGGCTGGCGCCCACTGGCCACTTCGCGGTGACCGGGCTGCCGCCGGGCTGGCTCAGCGTGGTCTGCCACCGCCCCGGCAACGCCCCCGTCCAGACCCGGTGGGTGCGCATCCGCCCTTGAACACCGAGCCGAACCTGACGACACCGGAGCATCAGCGGGACGCGTCCCCGGTCGTCGCCATGCTCGTGCGCGCGGCGGAGATGGCGGTGCAGCGTTCCGTGGTCGACCCGCCGCAGGCGTTGCGGGCGGGCCGGACGATCCTGGCGAAGGCGGCGGCCGTCCCCGGGGGCGCGGAGGCGACGGCGGTGGCGTTGCGGGCGATGGGCCTGGCCGAGCGTGAGCTGGGCGATCTGGAGGCGGCCGAGCAGCACCTCAGGCAGGCGATCGGCACCGTGGGGGCGCCCGGCGAGCGGCTGGCGCAGGCGCGGCTGTCGCTGGTGACGGTGCGCACCGAGCGCGGCCACCCGCTGCAGGCGCTGCGCGTCGCCGCGCTGGCGTGGGCCCACCTGTCGCCGCTCGACCGCGCCAAGCTCGACACGCAGCGGGCCGTCGCGCTGGCCTGCCTGGGCCGCTACCAGGAGGCCGTCGCCTCCTGCGACCGGGCGCTGCGGGCGCTCGTGGCCGCGCCGGGCACGCTCGACGACCGCAGGTTCCTGGCGGGCGGGCTGCTCAACCGGGGCCTGGTGCACGCCTACCGGGGCGACTGGGACGACGCCATGCGCGACATCAGCGCCTGCCTGGAGATCTCCCGCCACGCCGGGCTCCACCACCTGGCCCGGCTCGCCGCCGCCAACCTGCCCTTTCTCGCCGTACGACGCGGCGACGTCGGCGAGGCGTTCGCCCACTACCGCGCCGCCCAGGACACGCTGTTCGGCTTCACCGAGCGGCTGGCCACGATGCGCGCCGACTTCGCGGGCGCCCTGCTGGCCGCCCACCTGCCCGGCGAGGCGCGGGCCCTGCTCAGCCTGGCCGTGCCCGACCTGGAGCAGTCCGGCGGCCGGGCGGCGCTGGCCGAGGCGCGGCTCAAGCTCGCCCAGGTCGAGCTGCTGACGGGCGACGCCCGCGAGGCGATCACGGTGGCCGAGCGGGCCGGGCGCGAGTTGGCGGAGCAGGAGCGGCACTCGTGGCTGCCGCTGGCCAGGGAGGTCGTGCTGCGGGCCAGGCTGGCGCTGGAGCCGCCGACGCCCGCGCTGCTCGCCGAGCTGATCGCGTGTGCGGGCGAGCTCGAACGCGACGCCGCCCACCTGGCCGGGGCGGCGGCGCTGCGGCTGGTGGCGGCCGAGACCGCGCTGGCCGTCGACGACCATCCGACGGCCTCGGCCCAGCTCGCCCGGCTCACCCTGCACGCCAGGCCGCAGGAGCGGTGGATGCCGGCCGGCACCCGGCTGACGCCGCTGTCGTGCGAGACGCAGCAGCGGCGGCTGGCCCAGGCCGCCCAGGTGCCGCCGGTGGTGCGCCAGCACGCGCTCGCGCTGGAGGCGGCGCTGCAGGAGGACGTCCCGGGCGCCTTCCGCGCCGTGCGGGAGGGCCTGGCCGAGATGGGCGGGCGCATGGACACGCTCGACGACCCGGCGTTGCGCGCCCACGCGGCCCGCGCGGGTGAGCGGCTGGCGGCGTTCGGGCTGCGGCTGGCGATCCGCGACGGAGACGCCGGCGAGGTGTTCGAGTGGGCGGAGCGGTGGCGGGCGGTGGCCGCGCCCGCGCACGCCCGCCCGCTGACCGGCTCCGGGCGGCTGCGCGAGGAGCTGGGGCGGGCCGCGCTGGTCGAGTACGTCACCGACGAGGAGTCGCTGCTGGGCGTGGTCGTCACCGGCGAGCGCGTGACGCTGCGGCGGCTCGGCGGGCTGCGGGCGGTGGCCGAGACGCTGATCCGGCTGCGCTACTCGCTGCGCCGGGCCGGGCTGCGCGAGGGGGGCGCCGCGCCTCCGCAGCCGATCGACGCCGTCGGGGCCGAGCTCGGGCGGCTGCTGCTGGAGCCCTTCGCTGACGAGCTCGCCGACGAGCTCGGCGACCGGCCGCTCGTCCTGGTGCCGACCGGGCCGCTGCACACGATGCCGTGGGGCGCGCTGCCCTGCCTGCGCGGCCGTCCGGTGAGCGTGGCGGCGAGCGCGGCCGGATGGCTGGCGGCGAGCGGACGCGGCGCCGGGGACGGGCCGCCGTCCGTGGTCGCCGCCGCCGGGCCCGGCCTCGCGCACGCCGAGGAGGAGGTGGGCCGGGTGCTCGCCCGCCACCCCGGCGCCCGCCCGGTCCCCGGCCGCAGGCAGGCGGTGCTCGACGCGCTGGCGGGCGCGGACGTGCTGCACCTGGCCGCCCACGGGGTGTTCCACGCGCGCAGCCCGCTGCTGTCCGGCATCACGCTGGAGGACGGCCCGCTCATGGCGTACGACCTGCTGCGGGTGGAGCGGGCGCCGAGGCTGGTGGTGCTGTCGTCCTGCGACTCGGGGATGGCGCGCACGCCCGCCGACGGGGCGCCGCTCGGGCTGGCCGGCACGTTCCTGTCACGCGGCGCCGCCTGCGTGGTGGCGGGGATGGTGCCGGTGGGCGACGAGGACGCGCTGGCGCTCATGACGGCCTTCCACGAGCTGCTGGCCGCCGGCCGGCCGCCCGACGCCGCGCTGGCCGTCTCGTCGGCCGCGACGGGGGTGCCGGGCTTCGTGTGCTTCGGGGCCGGTCACCGGCCGCTCGTCCGGCCCGCGACGGCGGACGCGCGGGCGGGCGTTCAGCCGGTGGCGACGGGCCTCGCCGGGTCGGCCACCCAGTTGGACCACGAGCCCACGTAGAGGGCGGCGTCGATGCCGGCGACCGCGAGCGCGAGCACTTCGTGCGCGGCCGTCACGCCCGACCCGCAGTAGGCGCCGACCGGCACGCCGCCCGTCACGCCCAGCCCGGCGAAGCGGACCCGCAGCACGTCCGGGGCCGGGAAGCGGCCGTCGGCGCCCACGTTCGCGGTGGTCGGGGCGCTGACCGCGCCGGGGATGTGCCCGGCCACCGGGTCGACCGGCTCCACCTCGCCCCGGTAACGCTCCTCCGCCCTGGCGTCGAGCAGCACGCCGGAGCCGGCCAGCGCCGCGGCCTGCCCGGCGTCGAGGACCGGCATCCCGCCAGGCGTGGCCGTGAAGTCGCCGGGGTCGGGCCGGGGCTCGTCCTTGGTGACCGGCAGCCCGGCCGCGATCCAGGCGGGCAGGCCGCCGTCGAGCACCCGTACGTCCTGGTGGCCGAAGTAGCGCAGCGTCCACCAGGCGCGGGCGGCCACCGTCGAGCCCGCGTCGTCGTACACCACGACGGGCCTGCCGTCCGACACGCCGAGCCGCCGCATCGCCCGCTCGAACGCGTCCGCGCCGGGCAGCGGGTGCCGGCCGGCGTCGCCGGGCGGCGCCGCCAGGTCGGCGTCGAGGTCGCAGAAGACGGCGCCCGGCACGTGACCCTCGCGGTAGAGGCCGATCCCGGGCGGGCCGCCCAGCCGCCAGCGCACGTCGAGCACGCTCGCCGTGTCGCCCAGCGCGGCCAGCTCGTCCGGAGTGATCAGCGGGCTCATCTGCGGGATACCTCCACAAGTGGTACGAGCTGCTCGGCGGCGGTCATGGAGCCGTGGTAGCCGGTGAAGAGCGCCTCGATCCGATGCGCGGACGGGGCGATGATCGCCAGGTCAGTGTAGGGGACGGCGAGCACGTCACCGATGCGCCGCAGCCACGCGCCGCGCACGTCCGGCCCGAACCAGCCGGCCTCGACGGCCTCCTCGCGCGGCACCACCCAGGCGCGCCCGTTGAGCGTCGCCGCCCAGGCGTCGAGCACGTCGCCGGCCGCGCCGGGCTCGGCGTAGACGTGGCGGGCGCGGGCCTCGCCGCCGAGCATCGCCACGCCGCGCGTCAGCTCGGGCGTCTTCTCGGCGTCGAGCTTGTCGGCGGCGTTGACCATGCCGTGGTCGGCGGTCACGTACAGGGCGGCGCCGTCGGGCAGTCCCTCGGCCAGGCGCTCGGCCATGCGGTCGACGATCGCCAGCTGCCGCAGCCACTCGTCGCCGCCCCAGCCGGTCATGTGCCCGGCCGCGTCGAGGTCGCCGTAGTAGACGGTGACGTGGGCGCGCGGCCCGGCCAGCTCGGCCAGCGCCCTGGTGACGCGCTCGTCCGGCGTCTCGGCGGCGGCGTAGCGGACGCCCCGGTAGACGGCGTCGGTCAGGCCGGTGCCCTCGAACTCGGCCGGGGCCACGTAGACGGCGTCGATCCCGGCCGCGGCGGCCCGCTGGTAAACAGTCGTGCTCGGCTGCCATTCGGCCGGGTCCATCGGCGTCCCGGTCCAGCGCAGGCAGTTGAACAGCAGGCCGGCGCCGGGCACGGCCAGCGTCATGCCGAGCATGCCGTGCTCGCCCGGCGGCAGCCCGGTGCCGAGCGAGCACAGGCTCGTCACGGTCGTCGCGGGGAACCCGGCGGTGAGGGTGGCGGGCGGCGCCGCGTGGGCCGGAGGGGCGATCGTCCCGCCGGTGGCGGTGGTCGCAGCGGCGGCCGTGAGGAAGGGAGCGGTGTCAGGGTGGGCGCGCAGGAGCTCCGCGCCGAGGCCGTCGACCAGGAACAGGCAGGTGCGGGTGGCGGGCGCGATCGCCAGCGGGTTGGGCTCGTCGAGGCCGAGGGCCGCGAGCAGGGAACGGGCGAGGTCGGGCAACGAGGCCCCGCCGTAGGCCGGCACCAGCGGCACGCTGTCCATGCCCTCGATCTTAGACGCCGCGGCGGCGCCCACCTACAGCGTCGGCGAGGCCGTACGGGGGATGATCGCTCAGGCGGCGGCGCGGGCCGTGGCCTCCGACAGGGCCTTGGCGAAGGCCAGCACGTGGGTGACCGCCTCGGGCCCGTCGGCGGCCTCGCTGACGCGCAGGGACAGGTCGTCGGCGGTGATGGCGCCGGTGTAGCCGTGGTCGGCCTCGCAGTTCTCGTCGCCGCAGGTGGCCGGTTCGAGGTCCACGTGGGAGATGGCGCCCCAGCCGATGGTGAGCGTCACCTCGGTGGGCGGCACGCCCGGGACGTAGGAGGCGGGGTCGGGAACCACCCGGGTCACCGCGACCGACTGGACGCGGCTCAGCCGCACCGCCTCCGTGGTCGTGGACGCGTGCGCCGTCGAGACCCCCTCCACCGCCGGGTGCTCGTCGGTGTGGCACACCAGCAGCCTCGTGCCGGACAGCACCAGCACGGTGACGTGCCGGCGCACCTCCATCGCGGGATCGAAGGTGGCCTCGTGATGGACCACGAACGCGGTCACGGCCTCCTTGCCCAGCGCGGATTCGACCGCATCGGTGACGAGGTCGGGATAGTAGCCGCTGCGCTCGATCGCTTCACGCAGGCCCGCGGCTGAGACTCGGGTTTCCCTCATGGATCCAGTTTGCCAGGGCGTCGCAGTGCACTCACCCGCCGGATATAACGCTCTATAACGTCTTCAACACCGAAATTTTCCCTTTCGCCCCCAGCTTCCCCGCCGGGGCGGAACCCGCCGCCCGTGCCGGTCAGCCCAGGCGGCGGGGGCCGCCGTCCAGCCGGGGCCCGGGCGGGGTGCGGAGGGTCACGCGGGCGCCGAGGACGATCACGCCGCTCTCGCCGACCAGGACCTGGTCCAGGTCGAGACGGGCCAGCTCCGGCAGGTCGTGGGCCAGACGGCCCACCCTGACCAGGAGGTCCTCCAGGGCGTCGACGGCCACCGGCGGGTAGCCGTACTCGCCGAACAGCAGCGGCGCGGCCCGTACGGACCTCACCAGGCCGGCGGCGTCGTCACGGGTCAGCGGCGCGAGACGGAACCCCTGGTCGAGCAGCAGGCGCGCGGTCACCTCGCCCAGCCCGAACGACACCACCGGCCCGAACGCCGGGTCCTCGACGACGGTCACGACCGTGGGGACGGCGGGCTGCGGGGCCATGCGCTGCACGGCCAGCTCCGTGGCGTCGCCGAACTGGCGGGCGAGCTCGGCGTACGCGTGGCGGACGCTCTCGGCGGTGGACAGGCCCAGGCGTACGGTCCCGGCGCGGCGGGCGGCGCGGGGGTCGGCGAGCTTGAGCACCACCGGCCACCCGAGCCGTTCGGCGGCGGCCACCGCCTCGTCCGGCGACCCGGCCACCTCGGCCGGCCACACGCTCAGCCCGTAGCAGGCGAGCAGCTTGGCCGCGTCGGCCAGGACCGGCGGCCCCGCCTCGGCGAACGCCCCGGCGTCCGGCACGGCGGGGGCGGCGGCGGCTTCGTCCGCAGGGGTGCCGGGTGCTTCCTGGGGCGGCGGGGTGAGGGTGCGGTGGACGAGGGCGCGGGCGCGCGGGGTGTCGATGTCCTCCAGGTCCGCCGGGGGGACGGCGGGGCGGGCGCGCCAGGCGGCGTAGCGGACGGCGTGGGACAGGGCGCGCACCGCCTCCTCGGGGGCCGCGTAGGAGGGGATGGAGCCGCGCGCCGGGGCGGTGCCCGTCTGGAGGCAGGGGTGCATGCCCAGATGCCCCTGGAAGGTGGCGAGGACGGGCTTGGCCGAGCCCCGCGACACCTCCATGAGCCGGTCGGCGATGCCCGCGGCGTCACCCGGGATGGGCGGCATGTAGATGACGACCGCCGCGTCGACCTCGGGTGAGGCCAGCTCGGCGGCGAGGGCCGTGCCGAACTCGTCGGGCCCGGCGGCGGGGCCGAGGTTGGCCGGGGGCCGGGGGGCGAGCCCGGCGGCGACGCAGGCGTCGGCGGCCAGCAGGCCGAGCGCGTCGGAGTTGGTGACCAGGGCGACGCGCGGCCCGGCGGGCAGCGGCTGGTAGGCCAGGAGCTGGCCGACGTCGAAGAGCTCGATGAGGTCGGCCACCCGGATCAGCCCGGCCTGCTCGAACAGGGAGCTGACGGCGGAGTCGGGCAGGCCGAGCTCCTCGGCGGAGTGGCCGGACGGGGTGCCGCCGCTCTTGACGACGACGATGGGCTTGGTGCGGGCGATGCGCCGGGCCAGGCGGGTGAACTTGCGCGGGTTTCCCAGCGACTCCAGGTAGAGCAGGATCACCTCGGTGGCGTCGTCCTCCTCCCAGTACTGGAGCAGGTCGTTGCCCGACACGTCGGCCCGGTTGCCCGCGGAGACGAACGACGAGATGCCCATGCCGCGCTGCTTGACGCGCTGGAGGAGGGCGGTGCCGAGGGCACCGGACTGGCTGAAGAAGCCCACGCGGCCACGGCCGGGGACGGTGGCGGCGAGGGTGGCGTTGAGCTTGACGGCGGGGTCGGTGTTGGCGATGCCCAGGCAGTTCGGGCCGACCACGCGCAGCCCGTAGGAGCGGGCGATGCGGGCGAGCTCGTCCTGGCGGGCGCGGCCGCGGCTGCCCGTCTCGCCGAACCCCGACGACACGACGACGAGGCCGTGCACGCCCTTCTCGGCGCACTCCTTGACCACGTCGAGCACGCTCTCGGCGGGCACGGCGACGACGGCGAGGTCGACCTCGCCGTCGATGGCGGTCACGCTCGGGTAGGCGCGCACGCCCGCGACGGCGCGAACCTCGCGGTGCACCGGGTAGACGGGGCCGGTGAAGTCGGCGGCCAGCAGGTTGCGCAGCACGGTCTGGCCGACGCCGCCGGGCTCGCGGGAGGCGCCGATGACGGCGACGGAGCCGGGGGTGAGCAGCCGGGCGATCGAACGGGCCTCGGCGCGGTGCTCGCGGGCGGTGGTGACCTCGGCGGCGGTCTCGGTCGGGGTGAGGTCGAGCGTCATGCGGACGACGCCGTCGGCGAAGCTGCTCTCCGCCGTGTAGCCGGCCTGGCGCAGCACGCCCATCATCTTCATGTTGGCGGGCAGCACGTCGGCGACGAAGCGCTCGATGCCGCGTTCGCGGGCGGTGGCGGCCAGGTGTTCGAGCAGCACGGAGGCCACTCCCCTGCCCTGGTGGGCGTCCTCGACGAGGAAGGCGACCTCGGCCTCGCCCGGCCCGGTGCGGTCGTAGCGGATGACGGCCACCATCTCCGCCCCGATGGTGGCGATCAGGGCGACGCGGCTCTCGTAGTCGACGGTGGTGAACCGGGTGACCTCGCGGTCGGACAGGCGCGGCCGGGGCCCGAAGAACCGGAAATAGATGGATTCAGGGGACAGCCGCGAGTAGAAGGCGCGCAGCCGATCGGCGTCTGCGGGCCTGATCGGGCGCACGTGCGCGGTGCCGCCGTCGGCCAGGACGACGTCGGCTTCCCAGTGAGCGGGATATTGTGCCTCCACAGTCACGAGCGTAAACCCGCGTCCCACATGTCAAGAAGTTGGGCAACGCTTGTGCATCGACTCAGGCCGGGTGTCGGGGGTCCGCCACACGAACCGGCTGGAAGCTGTTAGTTTTGCCGTGGCCAGGCTCGATCTGTAGGCAGCAAGGTGGTGGCATCATGACGCGGGTCGTCGTGGTGGGCGATCTCATGACCGACGCGGTGGCGCGCGCCCGTTATGCGCTCGCCAGGGCGAGCGACACCCCGGCGATCGTCACGATGCACGGTGGCGGGTCCGGGGCCAACATCGCCTCGTGGCTAGCCGTCGAGGGCGCGGAGGTGGCCTTCATCGGCCGCCGGGGCGCCGACATCACGGGGCGCAACCGCGACATGGAGCTGATGGGCTACGGCGTCGACGCCCGGCTCGTCATGGACCCCGAGCGTCCCACCGGCACCTGCGTGGTGCTCGTCACGCACAAGGGCGAGCGCACCATGCTGTCCGACCCGGGCGCCAACGCGGCGCTGTCGCCGGAGGACCTGCCGCGTGACCTGTTCAACGGCGGCGGCCACCTGCACCTGTCGGGCTACACGCTGATCAACGAGGGCTCGCGCGACGCGGGGCTGGCCGCGCTCGACATGGCGCGCCGCTCGGGGATGTCGATCTCCGTCGACTGCGCCTCGTCGGCGCCTCTCGAGCGTACGGGCGCCGAGCCGTTCCTGGAGTGGACCAACGGCGCCAAGCTGCTGTTCGCCAACATCGACCAGGCCAAGGTTCTGACCGGGCGGGACGACCCGGAGGCGGCGGCCAAGGTGCTGACGGCGTGGTTCCCGCAGGTCGTCATCAAGATGACCGCCGAGGGCGCGCTGTGGTTCGGCAACGGGCGGCCGGAGCCGGTCCGGGTGCCGGCCGAGCCGGTCGACCGGATCGTCGACGGCACGGGCGCGGGTGACGCGTTCTGCGCCGGGTTCCTGCCGGCGTGGCTGGCGGGCAAGCCTCCGGCGGAGTCGCTGGGCGCCGGGTGCGCCCTGGCCGCCAAGGCGATCGTGCACCTGGGCGCGCGGCCCCGCCTCTGACCTTCCGGCGGGGCCTCTCCCTCCGAGCCACCGTACGAGCTGCCGAACGTCCCGGGCTGCCGAACGTCCCGGGCTGCTGAACGTACGCCACTCAGGACGTGCGGGGCTCAGGGGCGTACGGCGCTCAGGACGTGGTGGCCAGGACGAGCGGGAGGACGGCCGGGGCGCCCGCGTGGCGCACCAGGGCGGCGGCGAGCGTCATCGTCCAGCCGGTGTCGACCCGGTCGTCGATCAGCAGCACGGGCCCGCCGCAGGCGGCCACGGCAGCGCCCACCTCGCGCGGCATCGCCAGCGTCGCCCGCACGGCCTGCACCCGCTTGGCGCTGTTGAACTGCTGTCCGGGCGGCCCCGACCGGTAGCCGAGCTCGCCGAGGTAGGACAGCCGGCCCACCTGCGCCAGCCGTTCGGCGAACCCGCGCACGAGCAGCGGGCGCGACGCCGACGGCACGTTGACCACGGCCACCGGCCGCTCGCGCCACTCCCACGCCGACAGCACCTTGACCACGGCGGCGAACATGTCGTCGGCCATCGGCCCGTCGGCCCCGGCGAACAGCTCGCGCAGCCGGTTGCCCCAGCCGATGTCGGTGAGCCTGCCGAGCGCGCGGCCCGGCTCGGCGCCCAGCTCGGGCTTGATCCGCCCGGACAGGTCGGCCAGCCCGGTCGGCCACTGCTTGCGCGCCTCGATGTCGACGCCGGGCCTGCTCAGCCGCTCGCGGGCGGTCTCGACGGCCCCGGCGGCGATCTCGGGTGAGCGGTGGCGTCCGGTGCAGTTGTCGCAGCGGCCGCACGGCCGGGCTGCCTCGTCGTCGAGGCGGCGGCGCAGGTATTCCTCACGGCAGTCGGTGGTGGTCAGGTAGCCGAGCATGGCGTCCTGCTCGGCCTTGCGCTCGGCGGCGATGCGGGAGTAGCGCTCGGCGTCGTAGGACCATTCCTCGCCGGTCGACTCCCAGCCGCCCTTGACCCTGCGCACGGCGCCGTCGACGTCGAGGACCTTGAGCATCATCTCCAGCCGGCTGCGGCTGAGGTCGACGGCGGTCTCCAGGGCCTGCGTGGACATGACGCCGCGCTCGGCCAGCGTCTCCAGCACGGTGCGCACGACCGGCTCCGGCGGGAACGCCAGCGAGGTGAAATAGGCCCAGATGTCGCGGTCCTCGGTGCCGGGCAGCAGGATCACCTCGGCCCGCTCGACCCCGCGGCCCGCGCGGCCGACCTGCTGGTAGTAGGCGACGGGTGACTGCGGCGCGCCGACGTGGACGACGAAGCCCAGGTCGGGCTTGTCGAAGCCCATGCCGAGCGCGCTGGTGGCGACCAGCGCCTTGATCTTGTTGTTGAGCAGCGCCTCCTCGGCCGCCAGCCGCTCGGCCGGGTCGGTCTGGCCGGAATAGGCGGCCACCTCGTGGCCCTGCTCGCGCAGGTAGGAGGCGATCTCGTGGGCGGCGGCCACGGTCAGCGTGTAGACGATGCCGGAGCCGGGCAGCTCGTGCAGCGTCTGGGCCAGCCAGGCCAGCCGCTGCTCGGCCGACGGGAGGCGTACGACGCTCAGGTGGAGGCTCTCGCGCTCCAGCGGGCCGCGCAGCACGAGGGTGTCCTCGCCCATCTGCTCGGCCACGTCGCGGGTGACGCGGGCGTTGGCGGTGGCGGTGGTGGCCAGCACCGGGATGCCGGGCGGCAGCTCCTCGAAGAGGGTGGCGAGCCTGCGGTAGTCGGGCCGGAAGTCGTGACCCCAGTCGGAGATGCAGTGGGCCTCGTCGACGACGACCAGCCCGGCGCTCTCGGCCAGCTCGGGCAGCACGTTGTCGCGGAAGTCGGGGTTGTTGAGCCGCTCGGGGCTGACCAGCAGCACGTCCACGAGGCCGTCGGCGACCTGGCCGTAGACCTCCTCCCACGCCTCGGGGTTGGCCGAGTTGATGGTGACGGCGCGGATGCCGGCGCGCTCGGCGGCGGCGATCTGGTTGCGCATGAGGGCCAGCAGCGGCGACACGATGACGGTCGGCCCCTCGCCGAGCTCGCGCAGCAGGGCGGTGGCCACGAAGTAGACGGCCGACTTGCCCCAGCCGGTGCGCTGCACGACGAGCACCCGCCGGCGGTCGACGACCAGCGCCTCGATGGCCTTCCACTGGTCGTCGCGGAGCCTGGCGTGCTCGCCGGCCAGCGCGCGCAGCTTCTCCTCGGCCTCTTCGCGCAGCATCCCGGCGTCGGGGGCGTCAATCATGTGTCCCTTGTTACCAGGTTTCCCCGACGATTCGCGCCCGCGAGCGGCGGAACCCGCCATCGGCGCGAAGCGTTGAGCGTACGTCACCCCTGGAGAGCACGGCCCTCAGGAGGGTTCATGGCGGAGTTGTCACTCGCGCGACGTGCCCGGCGGCCGGCGGTTCCGCGTCTAGCTTTCGCGCGGGTCGTCACGGTGATGCTGCTGGTGGTGGGGATGGGCGCGGCGGGCTGCGCGGGGACGGACGTGAAGGCGTCCTACCGGCCGATGTTCCTGCCGGTCAAGCTCGAGTGGGGGCCCGGCGGGGTGAAGGTCACCGGCGACGCCTCGATCGCCACGCCGATCGGCGTGTTCTCCGTGGGCGCCGAGCACAGCCTCGTGGCCAAGAAGCAGAACGCCCTCTACGTCATCTTCCGCGACCACGACGGGGTCCTGCCCGGCTCGCCCGTGGCGGGCACCGACCTGGTGTACGAGGTGCTGAGCGGGGGCGGCCGGTTCACCGCCGTGGTCAACGGCACGGCCGTCATCCAGGTCGCCAACCAGGAAGTGCTCATCGACGTCACGGACGGCACGCTCAAGGTCATCGAGTTCCAGGGCGCCCAGGCGATCATGCAGGAGCGGCCCAGCGGCCTGGCCCAGCGGTGGCAGGAGTTCTGGGACGGCTGCCTCTACACGCCGATGTCGCTGTCGCGGTGGGCCTACGACGACTCGACCATCGACCAGTGGTTCGGCCTGGGGTTCGTGCTGTTCCTGGTCCGGCTGGCCCTGGCGCTCGTCCTCGGGGTGGCCGACCTGCTGCTGACCGCCGGGTGCTTCCTGGCCGCCGTCGCCTTCGTGGTCGCCGGTCCGACCGGGCGCAACATCGTGTACGGCGTCGAGGTCCTGTTGTTCCTCGTCCTCGTGTTCGGGGCGCGGTCGCTGGCCTAGCGATTTCGGGGCAAGATCGGCACAAAAGTGATCATGTGGGCGTCCAGGCGCACGGCGAAGCACGTCGGTGTCGCGGGCACCCGCGTTTCTTCGGCACAATGTTCGACATGGCCCGACGTACCCCTGCACCCCCGACTGAGGACTTCGAAGAGCGGATCGTCGACATCGACGTCTCCTCGGAGATGCGCACGAGCTTCCTCGAGTACGCGTATTCGGTGATCTACCAGCGTGCGCTGCCCGACGCCCGTGACGGACTCAAGCCGGTGCAGCGGCGCATCCTCTACTCGATGAGCGAGATGGGCCTGCGCCCCGACCGGGGGCATGTCAAGTCCTCCCGCGTCGTCGGCGACGTGATGGGCAAGCTCCATCCCCACGGCGACACCGCCATCTACGACGCGGTGGTGCGCCTGGCGCAGCCGTTCTCGATGCGGCTGCCGCTGGTCGACGGGCACGGCAACTTCGGCTCGCCCGACGACCTGCCCGCCGCCATGCGTTACACCGAGGCCCGGCTGGCCCCGGCCGCGATGCTCATGGTGGAGTCGCTCGACGAGGACACCGTCGACTTCAAGCCCAACTACGACGGCCAGGAGACCGAGCCCACGGTCATGCCGTCGGCGTTCCCCAACCTGCTGGTCAACGGCACGACCGGCATCGCGGTCGGCATGGCGACCAACATGGCGCCGCACAACCTGGCCGAGGTCGTGGCCGCCGCCCGCCACCTGATCAAGAAGCCCACGGCCACGCTCGACGAGCTGATGAAGTTCATCCCCGGCCCCGACCTGCCGACCGGCGGCACGATCACCGGCCTGCAGGGGGTGCGTGACGCGTACGAGACCGGCCGCGGCACGTTCCGCATGCGCGCCAAGTGCGCGGTCGAGCAGATCACGCCGCGCCGCAAGGGCATCGTCGTCACCGAGCTGCCCTACAACGTCGGCCCCGAGCGCGTGGTCACCAAGATCAAAGAGCTCGTGACCAGCAAGAAGCTGCAGGGCATCGCCGACCTGAAGGACCTCACCGACCGGCACAAGGGCCTGCGCCTGGTCATCGAGATCAAGAACGGCTTCATCCCCGAGGCGGTGCTCGACGAGCTCTACCGGCTCACGCCGATGGAGGAGACGTTCGGCATCAACAACGTCGCGCTGGTCGACGGCGAGCCGCGCACGCTGGGCCTGCGCGAGCTCCTCCAGGTCTACGTCGACCACCGCATCGAGGTCGTCCGCCGCCGCTCCGAGCACCGCAGGCGCAAGCGCGAGGACCGCCTCCACCTGGTCGACGGCCTCATCGTCGCGCTGCTCAACATCGACGAGGTCATCCAGGTCATCCGCTCCTCCGACGACTCCGGGCAGGCCCGCGAGCGGCTGATGGACGTCTTCGACCTGACCGACATCCAGGCCGCCTACATCCTCGACACCCCGCTGCGCCGCCTGACCCGCTACGACAAGCTGGAGCTCGACCGCGAGAAGGAGACGCTGACCGACGAGATCGCCGAGCTGACGGGCATCCTGTCGTCCGAGACGCGGCTGCGCCAGGTCGTCTCCGGCGAGCTCGCCGAGGTGGCCAAGAAGTACGCCACGCCGCGCCGCACCGTGCTGCTGGAGGCGTCCGGCGTCTCCCGCACCGCGACGGTCGAGCTCCAGGTGGCCGACGACCCCTGCCTGGCGCTGCTGTCGTCCACCGGCCTGCTGGCCCGCACCTCCAACGCCGACCCGCTGGCCGCCACCGGTGACCGCACCGCCCACGACGTGCTCGTCTCCGCCGTGCGCACCACCGTCAGAGGCGAGGTTGGCGTGGTCACGTCACTCGGCCGGCTCATCCGCGTCCAGGTGGTCGACCTGCCCACGCTGCCGCCGTCCGCCGGCCCGCCCTCCCTGTCGGGCGGGCATCCCGTCTCCGAGTACGTGTCGCTCCAGCCCGACGAGACCGTGGTCGGCCTCGGCTCCCTCGATCCCGAGAGCCCCGGCCTGGCCCTCGGCACCGCGCAGGGCGTGGTGAAACGGGTGGTGCCCGACTATCCGGCCAACCGTGACGACTTCGAGGTCATCACCCTCAAGGACGGCGACACCGTCGTCGGCGCCGTCGAGCTCGACTCCGAAGAGCACGACCTGGTGTTCATCAGCTCCGACGCGCAGCTCCTGCGCTACCAGGCGGCCCAGGTGCGCCCCCAGGGGCGGCCCGCGGGCGGCATGGCCGGCATCCGGCTCGACGGCGGGGCGCGGGTCATCTGGTTCGGCGTCGTCGACCCGGCCCGGCCCGGCCAGGTCGTGACGGTCGCCGGCTCCTCCACCGCGCTGCCCGGCACCCAGGTCGGTGGCGGCAAGGTGTCCGACTACGCCGAGTTCCCCGCCAAGGGGCGCGCCACGGGCGGCGTACGCGCCCAGCGCTTCCTCAAGGGCGAGGACGTCCTGCTGCTCGCCTGGGCCGGGCCCGCCCCGGCCAAGGCGGTCTCCTCGGTCGGCAAGCCCGTACCGCTCCCCGACGAGATCGGCCGCCGTGACGGCTCGGGCGTGCGCCTCACCCACACCATCGGCGCCATCGGCGGCCCCCTCGCCTCCTCCCCCGACGCCCCCGAGGGAGAAACTTCCCAGGACACCGAGTAACCGCCGCCTGAGCCCCGGCACGCTGCCGGCGCCGGGGCCCTTCACGGACGGGCCGTACGGACGCCCGCCATTTGAGGCGGACGCCCTGAACGGCCCGTGGGCGGGCCCGGACGCGCGCGGACAGTCGTGGTGCCGCGGACCCTGAACGGGCGCTGGACACAGGCGGATGGCCGCCAACGCGGGCCGGTGCGGGGCCTGGGCGGGCAGGCGCAGGGCGCGGGTCTGGTCCCTCTGGTTGGGGTCTGGCGCCCGCCGTGCGCCTTGGAGGCTACGGCGGGCGTGTCGCCAGGGGGCCCGGACGGCCGGGCGCGGGGCGGGCGTGTGGGCCGGTACCTGGGTCAGTCGGCGATCGTGAGACAGAACGGGTGGCCGGCCGGGTCGAGGTAGACGCGGAAGTTGTCGCTCTCGCTCGGCTGGACCTCGTGCTTGGTGGCGCCGAACTTGAGCACCTGCTCCTCGGCCGCGTCCAGGTCGTCGACGACGGTGTCGATGTGGAGCTGCTGGGGCCGCTCCCCCTCGGGCCAGACGGGCGGCCGGAAGTCGCCGACCCGCTGGAAGGCCAGGCGCATCGACGAGCCGGTGTCCTTCAGCACGACCCAGTCGTCCTCGTCATAGATCACCGGCCAGCCGAACAGCCGGGAGTAGAAGTCCGCCAGCTTCTTCGGGTCGGGGCAGTCGATCACCGTGGAGTGGTACTCCGCGATGCCCTTCATGGCTCACCTCCGGGATGATGGTCCGCATGGCTGCGAACTCGTTCATGGTTCCTCTCGGCACGCCCGCGCCCCCGTTCGACCTCACCGCCGTCAGCGGCGGCAGCGTCTCGCTCGGCGATCTGCGCGGCTCGCCGGCCACGCTCGTGGTCTTCCTGTCCAACCACTGCCCGTACGTCCGCCACATCGAGCACGGCCTGGGCGCGTTGGCCGCCGACTACGGGTCACGCCTGTCGGTCGTCGCCATCTGCAGCAACGACAGCGTGAACTACCCGGACGACGATCCGACACACCTGGCCGAGCAGGCGGCCCGGGCCGGGTTCGGCTTCCCGTATCTGCTGGACGACACGCAGGAGGTCGCCAAGGCCTACCGGGCCGCGTGCACGCCCGATCTGTTCCTCTACGACGCCGACTTCCGGCTGGCCTACCGGGGTGAGTTCGACGGCTCGCGGCCCGGCAACGGGGTGCCGGTGACGGGCTCGTCGGTGCGGGCCGCGATCGACGCGCTGCTGGAGGGCGTGCCGGTCAGCGCGGATCAGGTGCCGGCGATCGGCTGCGGCATCAAGTGGAAGCCCGGCAACGCGCCGGCCTAGTGTGACTCCCATTCGGTGGCGGCGGTGATCGTGGCGGGCAGCGACAGCAGCAGCTCGTGCGGCTCGCCGCCCTGCCAGCCGCGCACCAGCCGGTCGCCGGCCGGGCCGGGGTTGAAGTCCTCGCACCCGAGCGGCCCGTAGCAGCCGGCCTGGTCGAGCATGAGGATGAGCGGGTCGTCGTCGGGCAGCGCCGCGGCGTAGGCGGCGGCGTCGAGCAGGGCCAGGGCGCATCTGGCGTTGCGGCCGCCGTCGTTGGACTCCACACGGTCCAGGCGGCGCCTGGCCTGGGCTCGGAAATACGCGGCGAGCGACTCGGACCTGCTCAAGACGACCCTCTTCTACGTCACGTTGGGCTAGCACATCATCACGCAAAGCTAGCAGTGATCGGGGGTCGTTCGCGAAGTACGACAGTCCGCCACCCCACGTTTTCGCGGGGGACGAGCATGGGATCATCAAGGACATGGATGCCTTCGACGACGTTTTCGCCGGTAACGCGAAGTTTGCTGAGAAGTTCAAGGAGTCTGGGCTCACCGGCACCGCCGCACGCGGGCTCGCGGTGGTCACCTGCATGGACTCACGGATCGACCCGCTCGGACTGCTGGGGCTCAAGCCCGGCGACGCCAAGATCCTGCGCAACGCGGGCGCCCGCGTCACCGACGACGTGCTGCGCACGCTGGTGCTGGGCGTCTACCTGCTCGGCGTGCGCCGGGTGCTCGTCATGCCGCACACCGACTGCGGCATGACGAAGGTGACGGACGCCGACGTGCACGACCTGACGCAGAGCAACGGCGTCGACACGCGCAGCCTGGAGTTTCACACGGTGCCTGACCAGCACGCCGCGCTGCTGCACGACCTGACCCGCATCACGTCCTCGCCCTTCCTGCCGGCGGACATGCCGGTGCAGGGAGCGATCTACGACGTGCGCTCGGGCGTGTTGCGGCCCGTGGGGTAGCGCCCCGCGAAGCGCCGGCTCGCGGGGTTAGCGCCCCGGCAGGATGGCGCCCGCAGGATGGCGGGCCGCAGGATGGCGGGCCGCAGGATAGCGGGCCGCTGGGTGGCGGCCCGCAAAGTGGCGGGCCGCAGGGCGGGGGTGGTCAGGCGTCGATGTGGTCGCGGTCGACCTCGGCGGCGCTCTTGACGATGAACTCCCGCCGGGGCGCCACGTCGCTGCCCATGAGCAGGCTGAAGATGCTCTCGGCCTCTTCGACGTCCTCGATGCGGACCCGGCGCAGGATGCGGTGGCGGGGGTCCATGGTGGTCTCGGCGAGCTGGTCGGCGTCCATCTCCCCCAGACCCTTGTAGCGCTGCACCGGGTCCTTCCAGCGCTTGCCGCGCCGCTCCAGGTCGCGCAGCACCTTCTGCAGCTCGCCGTCGGAGTAGCAGTAGATGTACTTGTCCTTGCCCCGGCCCGGGTTGGTCAGCTCGATGCGGTGCAGCGGCGGGACCGCGGCGAAGACCCGCCCGGCCTCGACCATCGGCTTCATGTAGCGGTGGAAGAGCGTGAGCAGCAGGCAGCGGATGTGGGCGCCGTCGACGTCGGCGTCGGCCATCAGGATGATCTTGCCGTAGCGGGCCGCCTCGATGTCGAACGAGCGGCCCGAGCCGGCGCCGACCACCTGGATGATCGCGGCGCACTCGGCGTTCTTGAGCATGTCGCTCACGGACGCCTTCTGCACGTTGAGGATCTTGCCGCGGATCGGCAGCAGGGCCTGGAACTCGGAGTCGCGGGCCAGCTTGGCGGTGCCGAGCGCCGAGTCGCCCTCGACGATGAACAGCTCGCTGCGGTCGACGTCGTCGTTGCGGCAGTCGACGAGCTTGGCCGGGAGCGCGGAGTTCTCCAGGGCGCTCTTGCGGCGCTGGTTCTCCCGGTGCTCGCGGGCGGCGATGCGGGCCTTGGCGGCGGCGACGATCTTCTCCAGCACGGCGCGCAGTGCCTGCTTCGTGCCGCGCGGCGGGTTGGCGAACAGCTCCTTGAGCTCGCGGCTGACCACGTGGGAGACGATGCGGGTGGCCGCGGAGGTGCCCAGCACCTCCTTGGTCTGCCCCTCGAACTGCGGCTCGGGCACCCGGATGGTGACGACGGCGGTCAGGCCCTCGGAGATGTCCTCCTTGTTGACCGGGTCGTCGCCGTTCTTCAGCAGGCGGGTCTCGCGCAACTGCTCGTTGATCGTGCGCACGAGCGCCCGCTCGAAGCCGGTGACGTGGGTGCCGCCCTTGGGGGTGGCGATCACGTTGACGAACGAGCGCACGGTCGACTCGTAGCCCTTGCCCCAGCGCACGGCCACGTCGACGGTCAGCTCGCGCTGCACCTCGGTGGGCGTCATGTGGCCCTGGTCGTCGAGGACCGGGACGGTCTCGTGGAAGTGGCCGACGCCCTGCAGCCGCAGCACGTCGCAGACGGCCTCGTCGCGGGCCAGGAACTCGGTGAACTCGGAGATGCCGCCGTCGAAGCGGAACTCCTCCTCGACGCGCTCCTCATGGCGGCTGTCGATGACGACCAGGGTGAGGCCGGGAACCAGGAAGGCGGTCTGGCGCAGCCGGACGTGAATCTCGTCGAGGGAGACCTCGGCGTCGGGCAGGAAGATCTGCTTGTCGGCCCAGAACCGCACCCGGGTGCCGGTGACGCGCTTGGGCAGCGGGCCGCCGTCGCGCAGGCCGGACTTCTTGCGGAACTTGGCGGTGGGCCCGTCGCCGTCGAACACGCCCGGCACGCCGCGCCGGAAGCTGATCTCGTGGACCCGGCCGTCACGGTCGACCTCGACGTCGAGGCGGGACGACAGCGCGTTGACCACGGAGGCGCCCACGCCGTGCAGGCCGCCGGAGGCCGCGTAGGAGCCGCCGCCGAACTTCCCGCCGGCGTGCAGCTTGGTGTAGACGAGCTCGACGCCGGCCAGGCCGCTCTTGGGCTCGACGTCGACCGGGATGCCGCGGCCGTTGTCGCGGACCTCGATGGAGCCGTCGGCGTGGAGCTCGACCTCGATGCGGTCGCAGTGGCCGCCGAGCGCCTCGTCGACGCCGTTGTCGACGATCTCCCAGAGACAGTGCATGAGCCCGCGGCTGTCGGTGGACCCGATGTACATGCCAGGTCGCTTGCGGACGGCTTCGAGGCCCTCAAGCACCGACAGGTGACGAGCTGTGTAACCCGCCTCCACTAGCGTCACTCCAGCTCCTCTGGTCACTTGTCATCGAACACGTGTGCGTAGCCTACCGTTCTTCCCCTGCGCACGCGTACAAGCTTGCCATGCGGTCACGTTTGCCGTTACCGCCGGGCTGCTGGGCATTACTTTCGGACACATTCTGCTCTGGGCGTAGCGAGGGGGAGGTTGGGAACGTCCACGTCCGGTTAGATGTTGTTCCAAGTGACTGACGCCAGATCCTCGCTTCGGCGGGGGTGACCCGAAAGGCGATACGTGACTGGAGCTCTTGCCCCCGTTAAGCCGCTGACGGCCCTCGACCGCTGCGACCGTTGCGGTGCCCAGGCATACATTCGCGCGACCCTGCCCGTGGGCGGGGAGCTGCTGTTCTGCGCCCACCACGGGCGTCAGCACATCGCGGCGCTGCGCGAAAAGGGCGCCGACATCCTGGACGAGTCGGCACGACTCAGCGAAACCCGATCCCACGCCCCCGACGGCGAGCGCTGACCGCGCTGGCCTTGAGATAACCACATATTGCATGACAGAACGGCGATCCCGGGCCTGCCCGGGATCGCCGTTCTGCGTTCACACGCCAGATCAGCGCGCCCGGTCAGCGCACCCGGTAGTGATACGCGGCCACCGGCTCCAGCCCCTCGCTCCGGTAGAGCGCCTGGGCGGCGGCGTTGCCGGCCGTGACCACCAGGTAGGCCCGCCCGCCCCCGGCCAGCGCCCGCAGCACGCTGCGCGCCAGCCCGCGCCTGCGGGCAGACGGCAGCGTCGCCATGCAGTACACGCCGACCGTGGCGTCTTCCGTGCTCCCCTGCGGCACTCCCCTGCCGACCGCCACGGGCACGCCGTCCTCCTCCACCGCCGCGTAGCGCGCGGGCACGCCCGTGAGGATGCGCCCCGCCTCGCGCAGCCCGTCGCCGTAGCGGCCGTCGACCTGCCACCAGGTCCGCGTCCAGGCGTCCCAGGGCCGGTCCTCGACCCGTACGGGATGGCCGGGCTCGCCGGGGACGGACCCGGACATCACCACGGTCGGGTCGGCCCGCGCGTAGCCGCGCCGGTCCAGCTCGGCGTCGAGGCCGGGCGTGGCGCCCGGCCCGATGGAGAACGCGCACGCCTGCCCGCGCGCCGCGTAGAACGCCTCGGCCGCCTCAATGGCCGCGCCCAGGTCGGCCGGGACGCCGAGCGGCAGTACCGAGTTCGCGCGCTTGGTCACGCCGCCCGCGTGGCGCAGGATCCAGCCGTCGTGGCGCACCTGCTCGTAGGCGGGCCACGCCTGGTGCACGAGAGCGTCGACGTTCATGGCCCGCGAGCCTAGCCGACCGGGTTTGACGGCATCACTCCAGGTAAGTGCCTCCCCCATCACATGGGCCGTGAAAGGGGTCGCCATGTCCAGGTCAACTGCCGCGGTCGCCGCGATGCTCCTCCTGACCGCGTGCGGCGGCGTGGGCGGCCCGAGCCGCCCGGCGGGCGAGTCGCTGACCACGATGGGCTTCGGGCTGCCCGACGAGATCGCCACGGTCCGGGTGGACGCCTTCAAGAAGGCGTACCCGGGGGTGACGGTCCGGATCAACGAGGGCGCGTTCGACGAGCAGGCGTTCCTGTCGGCGGTCGCCTCGGGCAACCCGCCGGACGTGGTCTACCTGGCCCGCGAGCGGCTGGGCAGCTACGCCGCGCGCGGCGCCATCCAGCCGCTGGACGACTGCATCAGCCGCGAGTCCATCCCGACCGGCGACTTCTACCCGGCCGCGCGGCAGCAGGTGCGCTACGACGGCCACTGGTACGGCATCCCCGAGTTCTCCAACTCGATCGTGCTCATCGTCAACGACCGGGCGGCCCGCGACGCCGGGATCGACCCGGCGAGCGTCGACACCTCCGACTGGGACCGCCTCGCCGAGCTGGCCAGGAAGATGACCAGGACGGACGGCGGCAAGGTCGAGCGGTTCGGCTTCAACCCGAAGCTGCCCGAGTTCCTGCCGCTGTGGGCCAAGGCCAACGGCGCCGACCTGCTGTCCGCCGACGGCCGCACCGCCGGGCTCGACGGTCCCGCCGTAGTCGAGGCCATGACGTACGCGAACCGCCTGGTCGAGTCGCAGGGCGGCTGGAAGCGGCTCAAGGCGTTCGTGGACACGTGGGACTTCTTCGGCGCCCGCAACCCGTTCGCCGAGGACCAGGTCGGCATGATGCTGGGCGAGCAGTTCCTGGTCTCCTCGATGGCCGGCACCACGCCGGACGTCGCGATCACCGTGCTGCCGTTCCGGGGCCGCGACGGTCAGCCGGTCAACCTGGTGGGCGGCAACGCCTGGGCCGTGCCGAAGGGCGCGCGCAACCCGGAGGCCGCCTGCCGCTGGATGAAGACGATGACCGCCGCCGAGACCTGGATCGCCGCCGCGCGGGCCCGCCAGGACAAGCGCACCCGCGAGGGCAAGGTCAACATCGGCACCTTCACCGGCAACGCCAGGGCCGACGAGACGATCTTCGGCGAGATCGTCAGGCCGAGCGGGAAGGCGCCGTTCGACGCGGCGGTCAGGACGATCCGCGCGGTGCAGCCGGCCGGGTTCGTGGTGCCGCAGTCGCCCGCCGCGGCCGAGTTCAGGAAGGCGTGGGAGGACGCGGGCACCCGCGTGCTGCTCGGCGGCCAGGAGCCGGCCGACGCGCTGGGGCGCGCCCAGACCGAGGCCCAGAAGGCCATCGACGGGGCGGCCTCGTGAGACCGGAGACCCGCTGGGCGTACGTCTTCGTGCTCCCCTGGCTCATCGGGCTGGTGCTGTTCCAGCTCGGCCCGATGCTCGCCAGCCTCGCCCTGTCGTTCACCGAGTACGACCTGATCTCCAGCCCGGAGTTCGCCGGGACCGCCAACTACGCGCGGATGGCGCAGGATCCCAAGGTCGCGGTGGCGATCGGCAACACCGTGCTCTACACCGCCCTGCACGTGCCGCTGGCCATCACGCTGGCGCTCGGCCTGGCGCTGATGCTGAACCGGATCGGCGGCCGGGGCGCCGGAGTCTTCCGGACGATCTTCTACCTGCCGTCGATGACCCCGTACGTGGCGGTGGGGGTGCTGTTCCTGTTCCTGCTGAACGGGCAGGCGGGCATGGTCAACCAGTTCCTCGGCCTGTTCGGCGTCGAGGGGCCGCAGTGGACGACCGATCCGGACTGGATCCTGCCGGGCATCGTGCTCATGTCGCTGTGGAACCTGGGCTCGACGACGATCATCCTGTTCGCGGCGCTGCGGAACGTGCCCGCCGAGCTGGCCGAGGCCGCGATGATCGACGGGGCCGGGGCGTGGGCGCGGTTCCGGCGGATCACGCTGCCGATGATCAGCCCGGCGCTGTTCTTCGTCGTGATCATCAACACGATCGCGTCGCTGCAGATGTTCGACCAGGTGTACGCGATGTTCTTCGGCAACCAGGTGACGCAGCAGGCGTCGGGCGACTCGGCGCTGTTCTACGTCGTCTACCTGTTCCAGCAGGCGTTCCAGTTCCTGCACATGGGCTACGCCTCGGCGCTGGCCTGGGTGCTCTTCCTGGTGATCGCGCTGATCACGCTCGTGCAGTGGAAGCTCGGCGGGCGGCTGGTGCACTACGAGGCGGGAGAGCGGGCGTGAGGCGGCGGCCGTTCTTCTGGATGATGCTCGCGGCGGCGTCGGTGATCTTCCTGTACCCGTTCGTGTGGCTGGTCGTCGCCTCGCTCAAGCCGCGCTCCCACACCTTCGCCGACCCGTTCGTCCCGTGGCCCGACCCGTTCGCGCCGGAGAACTACGCGGTGGTCTGGGAGGCCGTGCCGATGCTGGCGTGGCTGGTGAACACCGTGCTCGTGGGGCTGGCGGCGGCGCTCGCGGTGACGCTGTCGAGCGCCTTCGTGGCGTTCGGGTTCGCCTACTTCCGCTTCCCCGGGCGCAACGTGATCTTCGCGAGCGTGCTGGGCACGATGATGCTGCCGGCCGCGGTGACGCTCGTGCCGACGTACCTGATCTGGCACGCCGCCGGGCTGACCGGGACCCAGGTGCCACTGTGGGCGGGCAACCTCTTCGGCTCGGCGTTCTACATCTTCCTGCTGCGCCAGTTCCTGCTCGGCGTGCCCCGGTACGTGTTCGAGGCCGCCCGGGTGGACGGCGCCACGTACCTGGACCTGTTCTGGCGGATCGCGGTGCCGCTGGCGAAACCGGCGCTGATCATCGCGTTCGTGTTCGAGCTGAAGGCGAGCTGGTTCGACCTGATGAAGCCGCTGGTCTATCTGCAGGACCCGAGCCTGTTCACGTTGCCCCGGGGGCTGAAGGCCGTCGTCGACCAGTTCTACCAGGGCGGCGACCCCAAGTGGGAGCTCGTCCTGGCCGCGAGCGTGATCACCACGCTGCCGCTCGTCGTCGTCTTCTTCGCCGGGCAGCGCTACTTCGTGCAGGGCGTCGCCACCACCGGGCACCGGTGATGACCAGGGCGTATAGGGTTCGGCTGTGCTGATTCTGCTGCCGCCGTCCGAGGGCAAGGCGTCCACGGGAGACGGCCCGCCCGTCGGAGAGCTGTCGTTCCCCAAGCTCGGCCGCCCGCGCGGGCGGGTCATGAGCGCCCTGATCAAGGCCTCGCGCCGCCGCGACGCTCTGAGCGTGCTCGGCCTGTCGCCCGGTCAGGCCCCCGAGCTGGCCAAGAACCTCGCGCTCAAGGAGGCGGCCACGCTGCCCGCCGCCGAGCTCTACACGGGCGTGCTCTACGACAACCTGGCGCTGTCCGGCCTCGACGCCGACGCACGGGCCAGGGCCGAGGAGAGCGTGCTGATCTTCTCGGGGCTGTGGGGGGTCGTGCGGCTGTCCGACCGCATCCCGCCCTACCGGCTGTCGATGGGCGTGTCGCTGAAGCCCCTGGGCGGGCTGGCGGCCTTCTGGCGCCCGCTGATCACCGCCGAGCTGGACCGGCTGCCCGGCCTGGTCGTCGACCTGCGCTCGGCCACCTACGCGGGCGCCTGGCGCCCCGGCGACCGCGGCGTGTCCGTACGGGTCTTCAAGGACGGCAAGGTCGTCAGCCACATGGCCAAGGCCACCCGGGGCGAGATCGCCAGGAAGCTGCTGGAGAGCGGCCTGACGCCCACCACCCCCGACGAGCTGGCCAAGGCCCTCGACGACCTCGGCTACTCCGTACGGCTCGCCCCCGGCAAGCTCGACGTCGACCTCTGAACGACGAAAAAAGGGGGGTGGGGGCCCCGCGGGCCGCCCCCCCCAAATGGGGGGGGGGCGGGCGGGGGGGCCCCCACCCCCCTTTTCTCCGTGCTGGGACCTAGTCCAGGTAGTCGCGCAGGACCTGCGAGCGCGACGGGTGACGCAGCTTGGACATGGTCTTGGACTCGATCTGCCGGATGCGCTCGCGCGTCACCCCGTAGACCTTGCCGATCTCGTCCAGCGTCTTGGGCTGGCCGTCGGTGAGGCCGAACCGCATCGACACGACGCCCGCCTCGCGCTCCGACAGCGTGTCGAGAACGGAGTGGAGCTGCTCCTGCAGCAGCGTGAAGCTGACGGCGTCGGCCGGCACGATGGCCTCGGAGTCCTCGATGAGGTCACCGAACTCGCTGTCGCCCTCCTCACCCAGCGGGGTGTGCAGGGAGATCGGCTCGCGGCCGTACTTCTGGACCTCGACCACCTTCTCGGGGGTCATGTCCAGCTCGCGGGCGAGCTCTTCCGGCGTGGGCTCGCGGCCCAGGTCCTGCAGCATCTGCCGCTGGACGCGGGCCAGCTTGTTGATCACTTCGACCATGTGGACCGGGATGCGGATGGTCCGCGCCTGGTCGGCCATGGCCCTGGTGATCGCCTGCCGGATCCACCACGTGGCGTAGGTGGAGAACTTGTAGCCCTTGGTGTAGTCGAACTTCTCCACCGCGCGGATCAGGCCCAGGTTGCCCTCCTGGATCAGGTCCAGGAACAGCATGCCTCGGCCGGTGTAGCGCTTGGCCAGCGAGACCACCAGGCGGAGGTTGGCCTCCAGCAGGTGGTTCTTGGCCCGGCGGCCGTCCTCGGCGATCCACTCCAGCTCGGCGCGCACGTCGACCGGAAGGCCGTCGCTCTCGCCGCCCAGCTGCTCCTCGGCGAACAGGCCGGCCTCGATGCGCTTGGCCAGCTCGACCTCCTGCTCGGCGTTGAGCAGGGGGACCTTGCCGATCTGCTTGAGGTAGTCCTTGACCGGGTCGGCGGTGGCGCCGGCGGCGGCGACCTGCGCGACCGGGGCGTCATCGTCGTCGTCGGACAGGATGAGGACCTCGTCCTCGCTCTTCTCGGCGGTCACGGCGGCGGCCTCGGCGACGACCTTGGGCTCGTCGTCGGAGTCGTCGTCGTCGGAGTCGGCCTCGTCGGTGGAGTCGGCGTCGTCGGCGATCTCCTCGACGTCGATGTCCTCGAGGTCGTCCAGCTCCACGTCGCCGTCGAGCTCGATGTCCTCGTCGTCGTCGGCGTCGGCCTTGGGACCCTCGGGGCCCTTCGGCTTGTTGTCGGCAGGCCCAGCGCTGTCCGGCTTGGCCTTCTTGGCAGGCGCGGCCTTGGCGGGCGCGGCGGCCTTCTTGGCCGCCGGAGCGGCCTTCTTGGCGGGAGCCGGCTTCTTGGCCGCCGGCTCTGCTTCGGCGGTGCCCACGACCGCGGTCACGGTCTCGGGTTGCTGCTCTTTGGCGGCCGCCGCCGTCTTGGTCTTGACGGGCGCGGCGGTCTGGCGCTTTGCTGAGCCTCGAGACTTCTTCTTCGGCGCAGCCGAATCCGCGGCGGTCACCACCACGGTCACGCCCTCTTTGCTGAGGTTCCGCAAGAACGCGGCGGCGTGCGACATGGGGATGTCCGCCTCCTCGAAGGCCTGACGGACGTCCTCAGACTCGAGGAAACCCTGCGAGCGCCCACGCTCGAGCAGTCGCTGAATGACGGGCTCGTTCAGCTCTTGTGGCTTCGAGCGAGTCGAACTTGCAGGCGACACGAACACCTCTCGAACGAACGCGTGGCGACAATGGACCCAGATGCCCGCTGGGGGGCTGATGCCTCTCTCGGAGATCGGTGAGGCCGTGCGGATCGCGACGGACCTGTCCAGCATTCTGGCACGACCACGCACTCCATACGGCCACCTCCCGGCGGTTGACCTCCACCCTAGGCCGACCAAGAGAGTAGTGCGTACGTAAGCGCGCCACTGATATCCGAAAGCAACCCTTATGACTGTTTCATTCAGTCACTCTTCGTGGCGGGCGGCACGTGAATGGCCAGGGCGGTAACGTCATCATCTTGCTCATATCCCGACAACATCCGGTCGACCAGGAAGTCCAGCAACATGTGTGGACTTCTCACGACCTCAGGCGGCGCTTCGGTCACAACACTGCAAATCTCTGCGAGACCGGCATCCAGCCCGCGCTTCCGGTTCTCGACGAGGCCGTCGGAGTAGAGCACGGCGGTATGGCCGGGCGGCACCACGAACCGGAACTGCCTACGGCTGGTCGGCCAGCCTAGCGGGGTGCCCGGCTCCGCGTCGCAGAGGATCGCCGTGCCCTGCGGAGAAACCAGCACGGGCGGCGGGTGACCGGCCAGCGCCAGCGTGCCCTCGCCCGTCGACGGCTCGACGACCATGTAGGCCAGGGTGGTGACCTGCTCTTCCTCCTCGGTCGCGTCGAAGACCCGGTCCAGGCCGGTGAGAACGGCGGCGGGCGGCGGGTTGGTCAGCGCCAGCGCCCGCATGGCGTTGCGGATGCGGCCCATCCCGGCCGCCGCCTTGACGCCCTTGCCCATGACGTCGCCGACGACCGCGGCCACGCGGCCGTCCTGCAGCACGAACGCGTCGTACCAGTCGCCGCCGACCTGCACGTGGCGGCTGCCCGAGCGGAAGCGCTGGGCCAGCTCCAGGCCCCTGACCACCGGCAGGCGGTCGGGCAGCAGGCTGCGCTGCAGCGTCTCGGCGGTGCGGTGCTCGCGCTCGAACAGCGTGGCGCGCTCCACGGCCAGCGCGCACTGCCCGGCCAGCGCCTCCAGGAAGACGCCGTCCTCCTGGGAGATCTTCTGCGGCCGGGTGAAGGAGAACCGCAGCGCGCCCAGCGCCCGGCCCGCCGCCAGCAGCGGCAGCCCGACCCAGGCGCGCTCGTCGCTGCTGGCCAGGTAGTTGGTCAGCACCTGCTCGTCGCCGCCCGCCTCCAGCAGCTGGGCCTTCAGGCTCTCGGGAGACTCGGCGAACACCGGCCGCCGGCTGTTGACCGCCATCGTCATCACGCTGGAGCTCGACAGCGGGATCTCCTCGCCGGCGGCGCCGGACGCCTCGGGGACGCCCTCGCCGTTGATCAGCTTGAGCGCCGCCCGGTCGGTGTCGAGCAGCGCCACGGCCGACCGGTCGGCGGCCAGCGCCGTGCGGCCGACGTCGATGATGACCTGCACCACCTGCTCGACGGTGAGCGCCTCGGCCAGTATGGCGGTGGCGCCCTGGAGCCGGGCGGTGCGCAGCGCGGCGGCGCCGAGCTGGTCGGTCAGCCTGCCGCGCATCTCCTCGGCCTCGCGCTGCGGCGTGACGTCGGTGTTGGCGCCCACCCACTCCACGACCCTGCCGTGCCGGATGATCGGCACCGCGCGGACCTCGAAGTGGCGGTAGCCGCTGGCCCGGGTGCGCACGCGGTAGTTCCACTCGAACATGGTGCGGCCGCGCAGCGCCTCCTTCCAGGCCTCCTCGGTCTGCTGGCGCTCCTCCGGGTGGACCACGTCCAGCCAGCCGGCCGCCAGGTATTCCTCCAGACCCTGGCCGGTGATGGCGCGCCACTGCGGGGCGTCCTCGACCACCGTGCCGGTCGGCGAGGTGATCCAGACGAGCTGCGACTGCGCCTCGACCAGCGAGCGGTAGCGCTCCTCGCTGCGGCGCAGGTCCTCCTCGACCAGGCGGCTCTCGGTCACGTCGAGCCCGGCCAGGGCGACGGCCTGCAGCGCGCCGTCGGCGTCGTGGACCGGCGAGAACGAGACCGACCAGTAGCGGGCCTCGCCGCCGGTCGCGCGCACCCGCACGGGCCGCTCGGAGACCGGCGCGTCGCTGCCGATGACGGCCTGGACGCCGTGCGTGATGAGCTGGCTGAGGTCGGCCGCGAGCGTCTCGGACGGCGCGCGTCCCAGCAGCCGCTCGGCGGGCACGCCGACGACCTCGGCGAACACGTCGTTGACCCGCAGGACGCGGGTCTGGGTGTCGAAGAAGGCAAAGGCGAACTCTGCCTCGGACAGCAGGCCCTCGAAGAGGGCGGAGTCTGAGACGTCCACATCCGACTCCCGGGGACGGGGAACGGAGGTCTCGGCGCTCATGGTCGGCACCTCCGTCGCGTGCCAGGGTCTCCCACGCGGCACATCTCCATAATCGTGTATCGGCGTAGCGCAGCTCCGGGCGACCGGATTCTGCAGTACATCATCTGCGATGGGCGGGCGCGGACGGAAGCCCCGGCCGCCATACGGTCAACGCATCCTGTCAAAATCGCTCCACGTTGCGCAGCAAGATCAGGCTACTCGGCCTTCGCCGCCCGCTTGGCCGCCTGCTTGGTGGCGCGCACTCTGCCCAGGCTGTCGGCGTCGACCACGTCCGCGACCGAACGGTAGGACCCCTGCTCGCCATAGGGGCCGGCCGCCTCGCGCCATCCTTGCGGCTGGACCCCGAGCTGCTTGCCCAGCAATGCCAAAAATATCTGGGCCTTCTGCTTGCCGTATCCCGGAAGGTCCATCAGTCGTTTGAGCAACTGCTTGCCGTCGGCTGCCTCGGTCCAGATGCGCTCGGGCTTGCCGTCGTAGTGCTCGACGAGGTAGGCGGCGAGCTGCTGGACGCGGGCCGCCATCGACTTGGGGTAGCGGTGGACCGCCGGTTTGGCGGCCAGGAGCGCGGTGAACGCCTCGGGGTCGCAGGCCGCGATCTCCTCGGCGGTGAGCTCGTGCCCGAGCCGTTCGGAGATGGTGTAAGGGCCCGTGAACGCCCACTCCATCGGCACCTGCTGATCGAGCAGCATGCCGACGAGCAGGGCGAGCGGACTGCGGCCGAGCAGTTCGTCGGCCTCCGCGCGCTGGGTGAGCTGGATGCGCATGGGAACAGCTTCGCACGAAAGCCGCTCCCGAGAAGCGAAGACAGCCGTCGTGGAGGCTTGACACCAGCCCGAGAAAAGATGAAATGAGAGCGCAAGTCACCTGCGTCCATTCCTGGGGGTTTGCCCTGGGGCATCCAGAGGAATCTCACACCTATGCTCGCTCTGGCCACACGCTTCCTCAAGGAGCCGGTCAGTCTCAGGCTGGCCGAGGAGTTCCTGACCGTGCCCGTGGACACCATCGACCGGTGCGTCGAGGACGTGTGCGTGTGCGCGCAGCACCTCGGCATCACCGCGACACCCGAGATCGTGGAGCGGATCGCCCGCGAGCACCTGCTCGCGATCGTCAACTCCGCGCCGCCGCCGCGCGCCCCTCGATAACATCGGAGTCACCGGGCCGCGTTCTGCGCACCGTTTCCGCCTGGAATGCGAGAGAGTGAGGGCGTGCGCCGACACCGACGAGACCCCCGGGAGAGCCCCCCGCCCGACGACGTGTTCAAGGAGATGGTGCAGGCGGCCCGCGAGCTGCTGGCCGTGCGCAGCCCGCTCGACGCGGAGCTGATGGTCTCCGACATGGTCGGGGCCTGGTGGGGCAGGAAGGTGCGGGGCGGCGACGTCGAGCAGGTGCTCGGTGAGGGGCTGGTCGACTACGCGGCCAAGGCCGGCACCCCCGCCTCGCTGACGCTGCTCATCTGCCTGGCCTACCTCGGCACCGCCCGCCAGGGCGCCAAGGCCGAGGGCGCGGCGCTGGCCATGATGGAGTCCGGCGTGGCCAGGCCCGGCTGGGCCGACCGGGTGGGCGCGGTCAAGCCCACCGGCTGCTACGTCTCCCGCGACGCCTACGGCGACCAGGACACCGTCATCTGCACCTTCGCCTACCGCTGGAACGAGGACTCCACCCCCCGCCACAACCAGGACCGGCACGCGCTGGTCATGGTCGTCGACCACAACATGTCCGGCATGGCGCGCGACGCCTGGGTGTCCTCCCACGTCGACAAGCTGCTGGAGCAGGCCAGGGCCGAGGCCGCGGGCAACCCGATGCTGCTGTTCGAGGAGATCGAGCCGCAGCAGGCCAGGGCGCTGCTCGAATCGGCGATGAAGGCCACCGGCGAGCCCAAGACGCCGCCGCCCGTCAGCGACAGCTACAGCGCCTACCACGCCTTCGCCCGCGCCCGCCTCAAGGCGCTGCCGCCCGGCCGCAAGCGGCCAGCCCCGCTGCACATCGAGGCCCCCTACAGCCGCGAGCGGCGGGCGATGCTCGCCGCCGAGTTCCTCGCCTCCGACGCCGCCGAGCACCTGTCGGACCCGTCGGCCGCCTCCCGGTGCGCCGACCACATCATCGACTACGGCTGCGAGCAGGACTTCGGCCGGCCGCTGCGGGTCAGCCCGACCAAGTGCGAGACGTTCCTGCTCGACTGGCTGCCGCGCAAGGTCATGCTCTCGCAGGCCGAGCAGGAGGCGATGCCGCACGCGCTGTCGGCCTGGGTGCGCTTCGCCGCCGCCCGCACCGGCCTGCCCGAGCAGGGGCTCAAGGCCACGCTCGACGCGGTGTGGGGGGCGATCGGCAAGTTCCCCGAGGCCTACCGCGACCCGACGTCGTTCGGCATCGACCGGCCGCTGCTGGAGCGCCTGCTGCCCGACGGCGACCTGTCGGCGCTGGCCAGGCGGGCGTTCGCGTTCCCGTTCCTGCAGGGCGTGCACAACGGCGTCGACCTCGACCGGCTCAACCCCGCCGACGCGGCCGACCGCCGTACCCTCCTGGAGATCGACCACGTCGGCGCGATCGACGAGGAGCACCTGGCGTGGCACGAGGAGATCGCCACCCGCCTGTGGGACGGCGACCCGCCGCAGCTGTGGGAGGCCGCCCAGCGGCTGCTCGACCTCGGCCACGACCGCCACGACGTGCTCCACGTGCTCATCGAGATCGCCGAGCGCATCGGCGGCGACCCCGAGGAGCTGGCCGCCGCGCTCGACGACATCGCCGACATCCCCGACGAGATCTGATGGCCATGTACACGCGGCTCGCGCCAGGCCGCTACCGCGCCTCCGAGCACACCCAGGGCCCGTGGGACCCGGCCACGCAGCACCTCGGGCCGGTGACGGCGCTGCTCGTGCACGAGCTGGCGCTCACCGCGCCCCGTCCCGGCCTCGACCTGGCGCGGCTGGCCGTCGACGTGCTCGGTCCCGTCCCCGTCGGCGACCTCGACGTACGCACCGACGTCGTGCGCGACGGCAAGCGCGTGCAGTGCCTGTCGGCGTCGGTGAGCGGCGGCGGCCGCGAGCACGTACGGGCCACCGCGTGGCGCATCCGCGAGGCCCCCACGCCCGCCACCCACGCCGCCGACCCGCCGCCCCTGCCCGGCCCGCAGGGCGAGTCGTGGATCTCGACCGGCTTCGGCTACGGGCGCGCCACCGAATGGCGCTTCGCCCGCGGCGGCCCCGACGAGCCCGGCCCCGCCACCGCGTGGGGCCGCTGCCGGGTGCCGCTGGTCGACGGCGAGGAGATCACGCCGATGGAGCGGCTGGCGCTGTTCGCCGACAGCGGCAACGGCATCAGCCTCGCCCTCGGCTTCGACACCCACCTGTTCGTGAACGTCGACCTGACCATCTCCCTGTTCCGCGCGCCCGCCGGCGAGTGGATCTGCCTCGACGCCGCCACCGCCATCGGCCCGTCCGGGCGCGGCCTCACCCGCTCCACCCTGTACGACCTCGACGGCGAAGTCGGCAGCGCGACTCAGACCTTGTTCGTCGCGCCGAGGTAGCCGCTCACGCCATGATGGGGTCATGGTGATGGACCTGAACGCGGACCTCGGCGAAGGCTTCGGCATCTGGCGGCTCGGCGACGACCTGGCGCTGCTCGACATCGTCACCAGCGCCAACGTCGCGTGCGGCTTCCACGCCGGCGACCCGGTGACCATCCGGCGCACCTGCGCCGCCGCCGTCGACCGGGGGGTGTCCATCGGGGCGCAGGTGTCCTACCGCGACCTGGCCCACTTCGGGCGCCGGGAGATGGAGGTCGAGCCTGAGGAGCTCTGCGCCGAGGTGCTCTACCAGCTCGCCGCCGTCGACGGCATCGCCCGCGCCATGGGCGGCCGCGTCTCGTACGTGAAGCCGCACGGCGCCCTCTACAACCGCATCTGCCGCGACCGGGAGCAGGCCGAGGCCGTCGTCGACGCCATCGCCGACTACGACCCGGCGCTGCCGGTGCTCACGCTGCCCGGCTCCGTGGTCCACACCGTCGCCGCCGCCGCGGGCGTCCCCACCGTCGCCGAGGCGTTCGCCGACCGCGCCTACACCGCCGACGGCGCCCTGCTCCCCCGCCGCCTGCCCGGCGCCGTGCTGCACGACGCCGCCGACGTCTCGGCCCGCGCCGTCCGCATGGCCCTGTCCGGGTCGGTCATCTCCGCCGACGGGGCCGAGGTCCCGGTCAAGGCCCGCTCCCTCTGCGTCCACGGCGACACGCCCGACGCCGTCCACCTCGCCCGCACCGTCCGCGACGACCTCCTGGCCGCCGGCGTCGTCCTCCAGGCCTTCGCATGACCGCCCCCACGCGGCCCCTGCCGCCCCGCCGCCTCCCTTCGCGCGAGCTCCCTCCCCGCGAGACGCCCTCCCCCCTCCGCCCGGCCCGCGAGACTCCCTCCCGCCGCCTCCCACCCCGTCGTCTCCCCTCCCGCCAGGCCCACACCTCTGGTGGACACGCAAAGGCCACGCCCCTGCCGGACCACCGGAACGGCGCCCCCTTCCGGCAAGGGCCCCACCTCCCGGAGGTGGGGCACCGCGCTGCCAAGAGCGCGCCCCCGCTGGAGGGCGCTTGGCCTTCGGCGAGAGAGTGGGGGTCTGCCCAAGAGGACCGTGGCCAGGTCTGGCCGGGCGGCCTCGTGGGGGCGGCGGTGCGGAGGGGCGGGCGCGGTCGCCGGGAGGCGGGCGGGTGATTCGGCGGGTCGGGGAGCACGGGCTGCTCGTGGAGACGGGCGCGCTGGACGTGTCGCACCGGCTGGACGCCGCGCTGAGGGCCGAACGGCCGCCCGGGGTCGTGGAGGTGGTGCCGGGGCCTGAGACGGTCCTGGTGGTGGCTCCGGGGGCCGAGCAGGGCGGGTTGCGGGCGCGGCTGAGCGAGCTGCTGCGGCGGTGCGCGGCGGCCGGGGTGACGGAGGCGCCCGAGGAGAAGGACGTGGTCCGGGTGCCCGTCGTCTACGACGGGGCGGATCTGGAGTCGGTGGCCGAGCTGGCCGGGGTGCCGGTGGACGAGGTGGTGGCCCGGCACACGGGGCGGGAGCTGGTGGTGGGCTGGCTGGGGTTCGCGCCGGGGTTCGCGTATCTGACGGGGCTGGACCCGGTGCTGCACGTGCCCCGGCTGGCGACGCCGCGGACGTCGGTGCCCGCGGGGTCGGTGGCCGTGGCGGGGCCGTACTCGGCCGTGTATCCGGCGGCGTCGCCGGGCGGGTGGCGGCTGCTGGGCAGGACGGGGCTGCGGGTGTGGGACGTGACGGCGCGCCCGCCGTCGGCGTTCCGCCCGGGGACCCGCGTGCGCTTCGAGGCCGCATGATCGAGGTCCCATGATCGAGGCCGCATGATCGAGGTGCTCGGGTCCGGTCCGTACGCGACCGTGCAGGATCTGGGGCGCCGGGGGCTGGCGCATCTGGGGGTGCCGCGTTCGGGGGCGGCCGACGAGGCGAGCCTGCGGCTGGCGAACCGGCTCGTCGGCAACCCGGAGGTGCTGGCGGGGATCGAGGCGACGTTCGGCGGGCTGCGGCTGCGGTTCGGGCGGGGCGCGTGGGTGGCGCTGGCGGGCGCGCCGTGCCCGGTGCGGGGTCCCGCGCGGGCGGGCATGGGGGTTCCGTTCTGGGTGCCCGGGGGCGGCGAGCTGGCGCTGGGGGCGCCGGCGTGGGGGCTGCGGACGTACCTGGCGGTGCGCGGCGGGGTGGCGGTGGAGCCGGTGCTGGGCAGCCGGTCGACCGATTCGCTGTCGGGCCTGGGGCCGCCTCCGCTCGCGCCGGGGACGAGGCTGCCGATCGGCGACGCGGCGGATCGGGGCGGGATCGGGGTGGATCTGGCGCCGCTTCCGGGGCCGGGGCCGGCGGTGCTGCGGGTGCTGAGGGGCCCGCGTGACGACTGGTTCGCCGAAGGGGCGCTGGCGGCGCTGTGCGCGGCCCCGTACGAGGTGAGCCAGGACAGCAACCGGGTGGGGGTGCGGCTGCGCGGCGCGGAGCTGGCGCGCGGCCGGGAGGGGGAGCTGCCGAGCGAGGGCATGGTGGCGGGCGCGGTGCAGGTGCCGCCGAGCGGGCAGCCGATCGTCTTCCTGGCCGACCATCCGCCGACGGGCGGCTACCCGGTGATCGCGGTGGTGCGTGAGGCGGATCTGGGGGTGGCGGCGCAGCTGCGGCCCGGGGACGAGGTGCGCTTCCGCGTCACAGGCTGACGTGGCCGCTGACGCGGGTGACGACCGAGCCGCCCACCCAGACGTCGTCGCCCTCGGCCGTGATGCGGACGCGGCCGGCGCGGCCGAGCGCGGTGCCCTGGCTGACCGTGTAGGGGGCGGTGACGCGGCCGGTGCGCAGGAGCCACTGGGCGACCGAGGCGTTGAGGCTGCCGGTCACCGGGTCCTCGGTCGTGCCGCCGTCGTGGGGGCAGAAGGCCCGCAGCTCGTACGCGTACGGCGACCCGGCGGGGTGCGGGCCCGCCACGCCGACGTCGACGGGCACCCGGCCGGGCCGCAGCGCGAGGACGGCGTCGGCGTCGCGGAGCAGGAGCGCGACCCAGCCGGGGCCGTTGTCGGCCCATTCGGCGTCGACGACGTCGTCCCTGGCGATGCCGAGCGCGGCGGCGAGGCCGGTCAGCAGCGTCTCGTCCACGGGGCCGGAGCGCAGCAGCGGCGGCGCGGCGAAGGCGAGGTCGCCGCGGTCGTCGCCGCGCACGCGGATCAGCCCGGCGCCGCATTCCTGGACGACGGTCCGCGAGTCGCGCGGGACGCCGCCCGCCTCCAGCCAGGCGTGGCAGGTGCCGAGCGTCGGATGCCCGGCGAACGGCAGCTCGGACGTGGTGGTGAAGATCCGTACCCGGTAGTCGGCGCGGGGGTCGGCGGGCGGCAGCAGGAACGTGGTCTCCGACAGGTTCGTCCAGTGGGCGAAGCGCTGCATCTCCTCGTCGGTCAGCCCGTCGGCATCGAGCACGACGGCGAGCGGGTTGCCGCCGTAGGGCGTCGAGGTGAACACGTCGACCTGGCGGAAGGGGCGCTGCATGCTCGCGAGTCTGTCAGAACCGCCGGGAGCGGCGCAGCGCCGGGGGCCGCCCGTCGGGGTCGACGGCGAGCCGGTAGAGCGGCTGGGCCAGCATCCTGCGCACGCGGCCGAGGCTGGGCCCGGGATGCGGGCGCAGCCGGCCGGGCGGCCTGGGCCCGCGACGGCCGCCGCGGTGCCAGGCGTCGAGCGCGCGGGCCGAGGCGGCGAACGCCTCGAACGCGTCGCGGGGGTCGCACAGGCCGGACGGGTCGCGGTCGAGGTGCTCGCCCGCCAGGAGCAGCCGCAGGTCGCGGGCGAATTTGCGGGCCCCGGCGGGCGGGCGCGGGTCGGGCTCCTCGTCGACGACGGCGCAGCTCAGCTCCGAGTCGTACGTCCACGAGCGCAGGTTGACGTTGTCGGAGCCGATCGAGGCCCACACGTCGTCGACCACGCACACCTTGGCGTGCACGTAGACGGGGGTGCCGGCGTGGTTCTCCAGGTCGTACACGCCGAGCCGGTCGCCGCCGGCGCGCCGGAGCCTGGCCAGCGCGTCGGCGCGGCCTATGAGGCTGGCCGGGGCGGCGAGCCAGCCGTCCTGGTCGGGGTGGCGCGGCACCACGATGATCATGCGGAGCCCGGGCTCCCGTTCGAGCGCGGCGGCGAACGGCTCGATCACCTCGGTGGACCACAGGTACTGGTCCTCCAGGTAGACCAGGGACCGGGCCCTGGCCAGCACCTTGTGGTAGGCCCTGGCGACGCTGCGCTCGCCCAGGGGCGCGAAGGGGTAGGCGGACCGCCGGTAGGGGTAGGTGCGCAGGAGCTGCACGGCGTGGGTGCCGGCCGGGGCGGGCGGCGGACCCGGGTCGGGCAGGGCGGGCACGTCGTCCATCCGCTCGACGTGGTCGCGCAGGCGGCGCAGCGGCTGGCGGGTCTCGGGGGCGGGGTCGTCCCAGCGCTCGCAGAAGACGGTCTCCACGTCGGCCACGGCGGGGCCGTGCACGGCCACCTGGGCGTCGTGCCAGGGCGGGGTGTCGCCGTAGACGTCCGGCATGGGCGCGGCCTGCGGGTCGCCGCGGTGGGCGGCGTCGTCGCGGCGGCTGTGGCACAGGTCGATGCCGCCGACGTAGGCGACGTCGGCGGCGGCGTCGCCGTCGTGGCGCAGGACGACGAACTTCTGGTGGTGCGAGCCGCCTGGGCGGACCCGGGTGTCGAGCAGGCACTGGCCGCCGGCGGCCTCGATGTCCTCGCCGAGGTGGCGGTTCTCCGCGGCGCTGAAGCGCAGCCGGTCGAGGTGGGAGCGCCAGATCAGGCCCCGGACGAGCGCTCCCCGGTGCGCCGCCGCGGCCATGGCGCTCGCCACGCCGGGGCCGTCGCCGGTCAGCCGCTCGTCGGGGTCGCCGCGCCAGTCGGCGAACAGCAGCAGGTCGCCCTTGCCGAGCCGGTCGAGCGCGGCCCGCAGGTCGGCGAAGTAGGCGGCGCCGTGGACGAGCGGGCGCACGAGGTTGCCGGTCGTCCAGGCGCCGAGCCTGGTGGCCGGGTTGCCCCGCTCCTCGCGGGTGAGGAACCACTCGTCGAGCCGCACCCCGCCCGGCTACCCGGCGGCGGCCCCGGCAATCAGCTTCTCGGCGCGGGAGACGGCGGCGGCGAGCGGATCATCGGGGACGGGCTCGAACAGGTCGGTGGTGACCCGGCCGCCCTTGGCCTCCCAGACGCCGGCGACGTGCCCCTGGTGGAGGACGACCGGGGAGATCCAGCCGGCCTGGCGGCTCACTCTGGCCTTGACGGCGGCCGGGACGAGCGGCTCCAGGGAGCGGGGCGCGCCGAGGATGTAGGGGTCGAAGCCGGGCAGCAGGTGGACCTCGTCCGCCGGCCGGGCGGCGGCCAGGTCGTCGAGGTGCTCGGTGAGCGCCAGCAGGGTGTGGCCACCGGCCTCGACCTCGGTCAGCTCGCCGGCCAGGTCGCGGAACCAGCCCTTGAGCACGGCCTTCCTGGCGACGCCGCCGAACAGCCAGCCGTCGAGCATCTCCGGCGTGGCGGGGCCGTGGGCGGCCAGGAAGGCGCGGGCGATCCGCACGCCCGCCTCCTCCTGCGGCGGCAGCTCGGCGGGCCAGCCGGGCAACCAGGCGCGGGGCGCGGTGAAGGTGACACGGCCGTCGCGCGGCGGGCCGTAGCACAGCTCGCCGAGGCGGCTGAGCGGCTTGAGCAGCGCCCCCCAGCCGGAGGTGAGCGCCTCCCGCAGGTGGGCGTCACCGGTCACCTCGACGACGGCGTCGACCAGCTCCTCCCTGGTCTTGGGCGTGTCGCCGAGCGCCTGCGGGACGGCCTCGACGATGGCGGCGATCTCGGCGGCGGTGACGCCGTGGCCGCGCTGCCAGGAGCCCTTCTCCCAGAACCGCAGCGTGCTCAGCGCCGCGCAGTAGCCGGGCAGCTCGTCGGCGGGCAGCAGGTGCAGGGTGCCGCGCATGACCCAGGTCTTGACCAGGGTGCGCTCGTCCCAGAGCGCCCGCTCGACCTCGCCGGGGTCGGGTGAGGCGGCGCGGACGGCGACCGCGTGCTGGGCGGAGGAGGCCACCTGGGCCTGCACCCCGCACAGCCGGCGGGCGATCTCCACGGCGCCCGGCCCGCCGGGGCCGCTCACGAACTGCCGGCGCAGCCGCCAGGCGAGGATCTGCGGCCAGCTCAGGTGGATCGTCACCCGGCCAGTTGTACACGGCCGGGCCGACAGTCCGCGTCAGCGGGTGTAGCCGATGTCCTGGTAGCGCAGCGTCTGGAACCCCCGGGCGCCCGCGTTGGCCAGGTTCTGCCGGGCGGCGACGAGCTGCGGCCGCTGGTAGAGGGGCAGCACGTTGACCTGCTGCCAGATGAGCCGGTCGGCGGTGTTGGCCTCGGCGCGGGCCTCGTCCGGGTCGAGGCTGCGGGCGGCGCGGGCCATGGCGGCGTCGATGTCGGCCGAGCCGGTGCGCCCGAAGTTGGCGTTCCACGTCTTGCCGTCGGCGGCGTGGGCGTAGACGCCGTAGCTGCTCGACACCGGGTACGGGGTGCCGATGTAGGCGAACGGCGCGATGTCGAAGTCGCCGGGGATCACGTACTTGGCGAAGAAGTCGTCGCTGGGCACGGCCCGGATGGCGAGCTTCACCCCGATCGCGGCGAGCATGTTCTGCGCCAGCTCGCCCTCGGACTTGCTGATCTGCACGCCGGACGGCACCACGAAGGTGAGCTCCAGCGGACGGCCGTCCTTGTGCCGGACCGGGCCGGTGCGGCGGTCGAGCCGCCAGCCCGCCTCGTCGAGCAGCCGGGCGGCGCGTGCCGGGTCGTGGGCGCCGAGGTCGCCGGCGTTGTCGCGGTAGCCCTGCTGGGTGGTCATGAAGAAGTGGCTGTTGAGCGGGGTGCTCGGCCAGTCGAGGCCGCGCAGGTCGGAGCGGGCGATGGCCTCCCGGTCGAGGCCGAGCTGGACGGCCTGGCGGACGCGCAGGTCGCGGAGCGGCCCGCGCGAGCCGTTGAGCGTGAAGTGGCGGAAGTCGGGCGCGGCGGCCCGGCGGACCTCGGCGCCTGGCGTGGCGGCGGCGCGGGCGTGGTCGGGGGCGGACGGGCCGATGTCGGCCAGGTCGAGCTCGCCGTTGCCGAACATGCCGATGAGCGAGTCCTGCTCGGCCGCCCGGAAGACGATCCTGTCCAGTTTGGCCCGGTCGCCCCACCAGGCGTCGTCGCGCACGAGCGTGACGGTCTTGGCGGTCTGGTCGATGCCCTGGACCTTGAACGGCCCGGCGGTGACGGGGATGCGGTTGAGCCAGGCGGTGTTGAACGCCTCGGGCGTGGCGTTGGCGGAGGCGGGCAGCAGCGGCCCGAACAGCGCCCGCCAGTCGCCGAACGGCCGCGCGAACGTCACCACGACCTCGTGGTCGCCGCGGCCCCGCTCGACGCTCTCGATGTCCTGGTAGCCGGTGGAGGAGGCGATGTGAAAGGCCGGGTCGCCGCCGTCCAGCGCCTGCCACTGGGCGCGGAAGTCGGCCCAGGTGATGGGCCTGCCGTCGGACCATCGGGCGCGCGGGTTCAGCTCGTAGGTGACGACCTGCTTGGGCGTGGTGGCGGTGACCCGGGCGTCGATCAGGTAGGCGTGGTTGACGGAGATGCGCGCCCTGTCGTCCGACACGAACGGGCGCGGCAGCAGCGCGTCGGTGATGGCCGCCGCCACGGCGAGGTGGCCGTCGACGTGGTGCCTGTTCCACTGGGCGGGGAACTCGTTGACGCCCCAGCGCAGCGTGCCGCCGTCCTTGACCCGCTCGCGCGGCACGGGGTTGAGGTCGGACGCCTTGATCACCGCGTCTCCGGTGGGCCGGACGACCACGGCGCCGCCCCCGCCGCACGCCGCCAGCGCCAGCGCCGCGGTCGCGGCGGCCACGAAATGAGTTGCTTTCAACGGTACTCCTGTCAGACGACGGCGAGCTTCTCGGCGTAGTGGCAGGCGGCGGCCTGGTCCTCGCCGAGCGGCCGCACCTCGGGCTCGGTCTCGACGCACAGGCTGCGCTCCTCGGCCGTCAGCACGCCCCGGAAGGTCGGGCATCGGGTACGGAACCGGCATCCCGACGGCGGGTCGGCCGGGCTGGGCGGCTCGCCGTCGAGCAGGATGCGCTCGCGCGAGCGTTCGCGCACCGGGTCGGGCAGCGGGACCGCCGACAGCAGCGCCTGCGTGTACGGGTGCGCCGGGCTGGCGTAGACGGCCTCGGCGCGCCCGATCTCGGCGATCCTGCCGAGCTGCATGACGGCGACCCGGTCGGCCAGGTGGCGGACCACGGCCAGGTCGTGCGCGACGAACAGGTAGGACAGGCCCAGCCGGTCCTTCAGCGCGCCGAGCAGGTTGAGCACGCCCGCGCGGATCGACGTGTCGAGCGCGGAGACGGGCTCGTCCAGGACGAGCAGCCGGGGTTCGAGGGCGAGCGCGCGGGCGATGGCGACGCGCTGGCACTGGCCTCCGGACAGCTCGCGCGGGTGGCGGGCGGCGCAGGCGGGGTCGAGCCCAGCCAGGGCGAGCAGCTCGGCCACCCGGCCCTCGGGCGCGCCCCGGCGGTGGGCGCGCAGCGGCTCGGCGAGGATGTCGTGGACGGTCATGCGCGGGTCGAGCGAGGCCGCCGGGTCCTGGAAGACCACCTGCATGTCGCGCCGGATCGCGGCGCGCTGCGCGGGCGTGAGCCGGGCGGTGTCGCGGCCGAGGACGACGATGCGGCCCTCCTCGGGCCTGGCCAGCTCCAGGATCTGCGTCAGCGCCGTGGTCTTGCCCGACCCCGACTCGCCGACGAGGCCGAGCGTCTCGCCCTCGCGGATGTCGAAGCTGATCCCGGCCACGGCGTGCACGGTGCCGGTCCGCCGCCTGAACAGCGTGCCGCGCGTCAGCGGGTAGCGCTTGACCAGGCCCTCGACCTCCAGCACCGTGCGCGGGCGGCGGGTCACCGGCTCGCGCGGCGGCGCGGGCCGCTCGGCGCCGTCCCGGCGGACGTCGGCCCTGTGCACGTCGGCCCAGCGGATGCAGGCCGCCCGGTGCCCGGCCCCGACCTCGAACAGCGGCGGCTCCCGGTCGTCGCACGCCTCCACCCGCATCGGGCAGCGCGGCGCGAACGGGCAGCCCGGCGGCAGCCTGCCGGGCTCGGGCGGGCCGCCCTCGATCGGCACCAGCGGCCGCCTCCCGCCGCCGTCGACGCGCGGCACCGAGCCGAGCAGGCCCGCGGTGTACGGCATCCGCGTGCGGTAGTAGACGTCGTCCACGTCGCCGACCTCGACCGGGCGGCCCGCGTACATGACCAGGACGCGGTCGGCGAAGCCGGCGACCACGCCGAGGTCGTGGGTGATCAGGACGATGGCGGCGCCGGTCCGGCGCTGCGCCTTCTTGAGCACCTCCAGCACCTGGGCCTGGACGGTGACGTCGAGCGCAGTCGTGGGCTCGTCGCAGATGATCACGTCGGGGTCGTTGGCGACGGCCATGGCGATGAGCGCGCGCTGGCGCATCCCGCCGGAGAACTCGTGCGGGAAGGCGAGCGCGCGGCGGGCCGGGTCGGGGATGCCGACGAGGTCGAGCAGGTCGACGGCCTTGACGGCGGCCTGCTCGCGGGTGACCCGGTGGTGGGCGCGCACCGCCTCGGCGATCTGGTCGCCGACCCGGTAGACGGGCGTGAGCGCCGACAGCGGGTCCTGGAACACCATCGACACGGACCGGCCCCGTACGCGGGCCAGCTCGCGCTCGGAGGCGCCGACGAGCTCGCGGCCGTGCAGCCGCACCGAGCCGGCGACCTTGGCCTCGGGCGGCAGCAGGCCGAGCACGGCGGCGGCAGCCACGGACTTGCCCGCGCCGGACTCGCCGACGATGCCGAGCACCTCGCCGGCACGCACCTCGTAGCTGAGGCCGCGCACGACGGGCACGTCGCCGAAGGCGACCTCCAGGCCGTCGACCTCCAGGACCGGGCTCATCGCGGCCCCTTCGCGGCGGGGTCGAAGGCGTCGCGCAGCGCGTCGCCGGCCAGGTTGACCGCGAGCACGGTGACGACGAGCAGCCCGGCGGCGAACCAGAACGTCCACGGCGCGTAGATCGCGGTCCGGGAGCCGTCGGCGATGACCGTGCCGAGCGACACGTCGGGCGGCTGGATGCCGAGGCCGAAGTACGACAGGGACGTCTCGGCGAGGATGGCGGCGCTGACGTTGACGGTGGCGTCCACGATGAGCAGGGACGACAGGTTGGGCAGCACGTGCGAGAAGATGATCTTCACGGGCGGGACGCCGAGATAACGGGCGGCCCGGACGAACTCGCGCTGCCTGAGCGAGATCGTCATCCCCCGGACGATCTTCGCGGTGACCATCCACAGGAACAGCGCCAGCACGATCACGAACAGCGGCCACTGCCCCGCCCCGAACAACGGCGACATGATCGCCAGGACGAGGAAGGCGGGCAGCGCGAGCAGCAGGTCGGCGGCCCAGCCGAGCACCCGGTCGGTCCAGCCGCCGAAGTAGCCGGCGAACGCCCCCGCGAGCGCGGCCAGCGCGGTCGACACCAAGGCGGCGAGCAGGCCGACGATCAGCGACCGCCGCAGCCCGCACAGCGTGACCGCGTACACGTCGGCGCCGGTCTGCAGGGTGCCGAACCAGTGCCGGGGCGACGGCGGCGCCAGGAACGCGGTGAAGTCCTTGTCCGCGGGGGACCACGGGCTGAACAACGGCCCGGCGAACGCGAGCGCGAACATCAGCGCCAGCACCGCGGCACCGGCCCGCCCCTGCCGGGAGGCGAGGAAGCGCCGCGCCAGCACGCGCCCGCGGGACGGCGGCGCGGCCATTGCCGGGCCGAGTTCGCCGGCGACCTCCTCCTCCGAGAGCGTCATCCCGCCCTCACCCGGGGATCGAGCGCGGCGTGCAGCAGGTCGGCGGCCAGCGACGCGCACAGCACGGCCAGCGCGGCCAGGCACGAGATCGCCGCGACGGTGTTGACGTCGTTGGTGAAGACGGCGCTGATCAGCCGCTCCCCCAGCCCGTGCCAGCCGAAGATCTTCTCGGTGAAGGCGGCGCCGGTGAGCAGCGTGCCGAACACGAAGGCGAAGTACGTCGCGACCGGGATGAGCGCGGTGCGCAGCCCGTGGCGGACCAGCGCCCGCCGCCTGCTCAGCCCCTTCGCCCTGGCGGTGCGCAGGTAGTCGGCGCCGAGCACGTCGAGCATCAGGTTGCGCTGGTAGCGGCTGAAGACCGCGATCAGGCCGAGCGACAGCGTCACGGTCGGCAGGATCAGGTGCTGGAGCCGGTCGAGCAGCCCCGCCCAGAGCCCGGCGTCGAGCCCGGCGGACCGCTCACCGCCCACCAGGAGGACCCGGCGGCCGAACAGGTGGTCGTTGGCCCAGGTGCCGCCCAGGATCGCCACGTTCGCCAGCACCACGACGGGGATCGCCAGCAGCAGGTAGGCCAGGCCCGCCGACAGCCGGTCGAACCAGCCGTACTGCCTGGCCGCCGCGGCGGCCCCGGCGGCGACGCCGAGCACGCTGCCGCACACCAGCCCGAGCAGGACCAGCCGCAGCGTGACACCGGCCCGCCGCCGCAGGTCGTCGCCGACCGGCGAGCCCGTCACGCTCCTGCCGAAGTCGCCGCGCAGCACCCCGCCCGCCCAGGTCAGGTAGCGCTCGAACAGCGGCGTGCGGTCGTTCAGGTTGAGCGCGGCGAGCTGGGCGTCGACGGCGGCGGGCGGCGGCTGCGGGGTGCGCCCGGCGTAGTTGGCGCGCGGGTCGAGGGCGGCGGCGGCCAGCAGGTAGGCGAGGCTGGCGGCGACGGCGGCCAGCACGACCGAGCCGAGCAGCCTGCGGGCCAGGAACCCCGCCATCGTCCCCCCTTACGAACGGCGTGTGGCCATCGTGCTACATTCCGCGACCATCCGGGCGCAGGCACATGTCAAGGGGGCGTCTGGTTAACGTCCGGAAAGCCCTGGTCAGACCCCTCGGCGGGGCGGTCAGCGGCCGGAGAGCTCGTCGACCGCGGTGCGGACGTCGTCGCTGGTGATCGTGGTGAGGTCGGCGGAGCTGGCCGACTCGCCGCGCGAGGCCAGCGCGGCCAGCCGCACGTCGCGGCGCATGGCCGCGCGCTCGAACAGCGACCTGGCGAAGCGGCCGTTGCCGAGCCCGTCGATCAGCCGCTCGCCGCACACCCAGGTGAACACCTCGTCGAGGTCGCCCAGCGCCTCCTCGTCGAACCGGTCGCCCGCCTGCTCGGCCAGCAGCACGGCGATCTCCGACAGCTCGCGCGGCGCGTAGCTGGGGAAGGTCACCCGCTGGTTGAACCGGCTGGCCAGGCCCGGGTTGGAGGCCAGGAAGACGTCCATCTCGCGCTGGTAGCCGGCCAGCACGATGACGAGCCGGTCGCGGTCGTCCTCGGCCCGCTTGAGCAGCGTCTGCACGGCCTCGGCGCCGAACGCGTCGCCGCCCGAGTAACCGGGATTGACCAGGCTGTAGGCCTCGTCGATGAACAGCACGCCGCCGAGCGCCCGGTCGACCAGCTCGTTCGTCTTGATCGCCGTCGCGCCCAGGTGCTGGCCGACCAGGTCGGCGCGGTGCGCCTCGACCACGTCGGGCCGGGCCAGCAGGCCGAGCGCGGCGAACACCCGGCCCACGACGCGGGCGACGGTCGTCTTGCCGGTGCCGGGCGGGCCGACGAACACGAAGTGGCGCGTCTGCGGCGGCGTCGGCAGCCCGCGCTCCTGGCGCATCCGGGCCACCTGGAGCTGGGCGGCGATCGCGTGCACCTGCCGCTTGACCGGGGCCAGCCCGGCCATCCTGTCGAGGTCGGCCAGCGCCTCCTCCAGCGTGGGCGTGGCCACGTAGCCGCGGAAGCGGGCCGTCAGCTCGTCGAACGCCTTGGTCACGTCGGCGGTCGTGGTCGTCACCAGGTCCTCGGTGGTCGGAGTGCCGCCCGCGCCGACCACGCGCACGTCACGGGCCTGGGCGGCGGCCTCGACCAGGCTGCGCGCGAACCGGGCGTTGCCCAGCTCGTCGACCAGGCCGCGCCGCTGCACGTCCTCGAACATGCCGAGCAGCGCCGCCCTGGCCTCCGGGCGCATGGTGTCGCCGCGCTGCCGCTGGAGCAGCTCGGTGATCTCGGCCAGCTCCCCGGCGGAGTAGGTGGGGAAGCGCACGCGCGTGGCGAAGCGGCTGGCCAGGCCGGGGTTGCTGGACAGGAACGCGGTCATCTCCTGCTCGTAGCCGGCCAGGATGATGATCAGCCGGTCGCGGTCGTCCTCGGCCCGCTTGAGCAGCGTCTGCACGGCTTCCGCGCCGAACCGGTCGGGCTGGCCGTCGGAGGAGTTGATCAGGCCGTACGCCTCGTCGATGAACAGCACGCCGCCGAGCGCCCGGTCGACCAGCTCGTTCGTCTTGATCGCCGTCGCGCCCAGGAACTCGCCGACCAGGTCGGCCCGCTGCCCCTCGACCACGTACGGGGTCTCCAGCAGGCCGAACGCGTAGAAGATCTTCGCGAGGGTACGGGCCACGCTGGTCTTGCCGGTGCCGGGCGGGCCCAGGAAGACGAAGTGGCGGGTGGGACGCCCGGCCGTGTAGCCCGCCTCGGCGCGCAGCCGGGACGCCTCGATGGAGGCGGCGATCGAGCGGACCTGCTCCTTGACCGGGGCCAGCCCGATCATGCCGTCGAGCTCGGCCAGCGCCTCCTCGACGGAGATCTGCGGCAGCGCGGGCGCCTTGTCGGCCACCGGCTCCGGCCTGCCCTCGCGCGCCCGTACGCGGACCTGCTCCTCGGCGGTCAGCTCGGACCTGGCGCGGCGGGCCAGCAGGAAGCGGTAGCCGAGCACGGCGGCGGCGGCGCCATAGGCGACCCAGACGGCCAGGCTCTCGGAGACCAGGGAGACGGCGGCGGCCAGCGCCCCGGCGGGCACCAGCGCCAGCAGCGCCGTCACCCAGGGCGCCACCCACCGGATCAGGTGCGCCCCCGCGGCCACCGGCAGCGCCAGCAGCAGGAGCAGCGTCGAGGTGAACGGTGCCTGAAACAGCACCTCGAACACGGGCACCAGGCACGCCCATGCGGCCACCACCAGCAGCGTCGCGGCGGCGCGCGGGAAGTGCAGCGCCAGCGCGATGAAGGAGAGCGCCGCCATCGTGAGCAGGAAGGTCTGGAACAGCTGGCCGCCCAGCGCCGCGGACACGCCGACGGAGCCCACCAGGACGACCACGTACATCACCCGGCGGGCGGCCGGCGGAAGCCGGAAATAGCGCACGCGCACCTGTTCGAACAGATCCCGCACCGCGGCCCGCCCCGCCGCCCGGGTCCTGCTGGACTCCTGCATCACGCCTCCCCGGTCCGCCCCTGGTTATACCGCACCGGGCCGTCGATTGGGCGGACCTGACACGCTAGGTGGAGCTGACGAAAGCGGCGATGTGCCGGCCGAGTTCGGCGCCCGCGTCCTCCTGGAGGAAGTGGCCGGCGCCCGTGATGACCGGATGGGCGCGGCCGGCCGCCCCCGGCATGGACCGGCGCAGGACGGGCGCCATCCCGGCGGTGATCGGGTCGCCGTCGGAGAAGGCGACGAGAAAGGGCCGGTCAAGCGTGGTGAGGACCTGCCAGGCGGCGCGGTTGGCGGCCGAGGCGGGGTTGTCCGGCGCGTACGGCACGAGGCCGGGCATCGCCCGTGGGCCCGCTTTGTACGACTCGTCCGGGAAGGGGGCGTCGTAGGCGGCGCGTACCTCCGGCGGCAGTTTCGTGGCGCAGCCCGATTGGACGAACCTGGCGATGTCCAGCTCCGGCGCGGACGCCACCGCGTCCTTGAACCGGTGCCACACCTCCGGCATGGGATTGTCACCCGTCGGCAACCCCGTGTTGGCGGCGACGATCCTGGCCACGCGTCCGGGGTGCTCGGCGGCCAGGCGCAGGCCGATCAGCCCGCCCCAGTCCTGGCCGACGAGGGTGACGCCGGTCAGGCCGAGCGCGTCGTACAGCAGGGCGCGCGTCCACTCGACGTGCCGGGCGTAGCTGTGGTCGCCCTGTTCGGCCGGTTTGTCGGAGCGGCCGAAGCCGATGAGGTCCGGCGCGATCGCGCGCAGCCCGGCGGCGGCCAGCTCGCGCATCACGTCACGGTAGAGGTACGACCAGGACGGCTCGCCGTGCAGGAGCACCACCGGCTCCCCGTCGGCGGGCCCCGCCTCGGCGTAGGCCATCCGCAGCCCGTCGCCCACGTCGGCGTAGCGGGCCTCGTACGGGAATCCGGGCAGATCGGCGAACCGATCGTGGGGGGTGCGGAGGATTCGCATAGAACAAGATTCTATGCAGCGGCCCCGGCGCCGCCCAGGGATCGGGCCGCGAACGGTATTCCGGATCAACCGATACCGCTACACCCATCGGGTGACATGGCCTAAGCTGCCACGCAAGTTCATGCGGGCCCGCTTGCGCACGGATCGGCCTGCAAGGAGGTCCATGACCGTCACCCAGGCCGCGCCCCTCGCCCGCCGCGCCGACCACGAACCCCGGGACAACCGCTGGGCCGTCCTGGTCCTGCTCTGCCTGAGCCTGCTGCTGATCACGGTCGACGCCACCGTCCTGCACATCGCGGTCCCCGCGCTCACCGCCGCCCTGGAGCCGTCGGCGGTGCAACTGCTGTGGATCGTGGACGTCTACTCGCTGGTCGTGGCCCCGCTGCTGATCATGTTCGGCTCGCTCGGCGACCGCTACGGGCGCAAGCGGCTGGTGCTGGCGGGGTTCGTGCTGTTCGGCCTGGCCTCGGCGGCGGCGGCCCTGTCGACCACGCCGCTGGCGCTCATCCTGTCCAGGGCGGCGCTCGGCGTCGGCGGCGCGATGATCATGCCGGCCACGCTGTCGCTGATCCGCCAGGTGTTCACCGACCGGCGCGAGCGGACGATCGCGCTCGGCGTGTGGAGCGCCGTGGCCGCCGCGGGGGCGGCCGTGGGCCCGCTGGTCGGCGGCCTGCTCGTCGGCTGGTGGTGGGGCGCGGTCTTCCTGGTCAACGTGCCGATCCTGCTCGTGCTGCTGCCCGCCGCCGTGCGCCTGCTGCCGGAGTCGCGCGGGCGCGCCGGTCACCCGTGGGACGCGCCCAGCGCCGCGCTGTCGGTGCTGGGCATCCTGGCGTTGGCGTTCGGGCTGAAGGAGGCGGGCTCGGGCAGCCTGATGCCGTTCGGCGCGGCCGTGGCGGTGTTCCTGACCGGGGTGGCGCTGCTGGTGTGGTTCGTCAGGCGGCAGACCCGGCTGGCCGCGCCGCTGCTGGAGGTCGGCCTGTTCCGGCGGCGGGCCTTCACCACCGGGGTCGCCGGGGTGCTGCTGGGCGTGTTCGCGCTGGTGGGGCTGCAGCTCATGCTGGCGCAGTACCTGCAGCTCGTGCTGGGCGACAGCGAGATCCGGGCGGCGCTGCGGATGCTGCCGCTGGTCGTCTCGGCCGTCGCCGGCGGGCTGGCGGCGGCGCACCTCCTGCCCCGCCTCGGCATGCGCGCCACGATGAGCGGCGGCCTCGGCCTCGTCGCGCTCTCCCTGACCCCGACGCTGACCTGGGGCGTCGAGAGCCATCCGGTCATGCTGGCCTGCTGCTTCGTGGGCATCGGGTTCGGCGTCCAGGTCGCGCTGCTGGCCGCGTCCGACACGATCATGTCGGCGGCCCCCGAGTCCCAGGCGGGCGGCGCCGCCGCGATCGAGGAGACCGCCTACGAGCTGGGCGCCGGTCTCGGCGTCGCCGTGCTCGGCACGATCACCACCATCGTGTACGCCCCCGCGCTGCCGGCCGTGCCCGGCGTCCCCGGCGCGGACATGGACCAGGCCAGGCAGTCGCTCGCCGGCGCCGCCCACGTGGCCGACCGGGTCGGCGGCAGCGCCGGCCACGCGCTGCTCGACGCGGCCCGCTGGGCCTTCGTCAACGCCCTGCACACGACCGTGGTCGTGAGCGTCGTCCTGCTCAGCCTGACCGCCGTCGCCGTGGCCATGCTGCTGCGCCGTGATTGAGGTGTGTGATGTCCCGATTAGGGCAGACAACAACCGTGAGACAGGCCCTCCGTGATCTCGCCGCGCTCGTCGCCCGTGTGGGCGTGGGCGGCATCTTCTTCGCCAACGGCTGGCGCAAGCTGGAGATCGGCCTGGCCCAGACCGGGGTCCAGTTCCAGTCGCAGGGCGCCCCCGCACCGCGGGCCTGGGCCACGATCACCATGATGACCGAGCTGATCGGCGGCGCGCTGCTGATCGCCGGGCTGATGGTGTCGGTGATGGGGCTGATCCTGTTCGCCGAGGCCGTGGCCGTGCTGACGGTCGCGATGCCGCTCAACCCGATCACGGTCAACGAGCTCATCCTGCTGGGGGCGACCTCGCTGTTGCTCGCCGTGGTGGGCGCGGGGCGGCTCTCGGTGGACCACATGGTGGTGATCCGGCGCAGGGAGTCGGAGGCGGCCGGCGAGTTCGCGGCCGACCAGGAGGCCGACGCGGTCATCGCCAGCCTGCGCGACCCTGACGCCCCGCCGCGCCCGTCCACCCCCGCGCACCCGACCACCCCATCGCGCCCGGCCTCCCCGCCGGAGCAGGCCGACGACCCCGCACCGCCGCCCAGGACGCCGCCCAGGACACCGCCCGCAGCCAAGGGCGCGACGGCGGCCAGGGGCAAGTCCTCGGCCGAGCCCGCGCCGGACGACACGGCCCCGCACCCGCGACCCGGCCGCACGGACCCCGAGCCCGCCGGTGAGCCCGGCTCCTCCCCCGGCGACACGCTGGTGGCCGGGCGGAAGAAGCCGCCCGCGCGGGGCCGCCGGACGACCTCGGCCGACTAGGCGGCCGGCGCCGGGGCGCGCTTCTTGAGCGGTTTGATCACGCCCTGGGTGAGCGCGATGGCCGCCAGGATGATCAGCGCCCCGACCGGCTGGTTCCACGTCAGGCCCTCGTCCAGCACGAGCACGCCCGACAGCGCCGCGAACACCGGCAGCAGGTACGTGACGGTCGAGGTCGTGGTCACCCCGGCCTGCTTCTGCACCCAGTAGAGCAGCAGGTACGCCACCCCGGTGCCGAGCCCGCCGAGCGCCAGCAGGCTCCACCAGACGTCCGCGGTCACGTCGGTGTCGACCAGCGGCACCCCGGCCAGCAGCGTGATCACCCCGAGCTGCGCGGTCCCGCTGAGGAGCTGCCCGGTGGCCAGCACGACCGGCGGCTCGCTGCGCCGCCCGGTGACGAACCGCCCCAGGTACGCGCCCCCGATCCCGTAGCACAGGGCCGCGCCGAAGCAGGCGAGGCTGCCGCCGAGCTGCCCGCCGCTGATCGGCTGCCACACGCCCAGCACCACCATCACGCCCGCGAACCCGGCGCCGAGCCCGGCCATCCGCCCGGCGGTCGGCTTCTCGGCCCGCAGCAGCAGCGTGAAGGCCAGGGTGCACAGCGGCGTGGTCGCGTTCCAGATCGACGCGACGACGGAGGACACGTACTGCTCCCCGTAGGCGAACAGCGTGAACGGGAGCGTGGTCAGCACCACGGACGCGACCTGGAAGTGGCCCCACAGCCGGGGGTCGCGCGGCAGCGCGCGGCGGCTGACGGCCAGCGCGGCGAGCAGCACGGCGGCGCCGACGGCCATCCGCCCGAACGACACCTGCAGCGGATGCAGCTCGGTGACGGCGACCTTGATGAAGAAGAAGCTGTTCCCCCAGACGGCCGCCAGCACCAGGAACGCCGGCAGCCACCTCCCTGCTCCGTTGCCGCGCACCCGCGCCCTCCCTGTCATCAGAACCAGGAGGAGCGTAACGACCCACACAGATCCAAAACGATAGGGATATTTCCCTATTTATGGTCGCGCCACAGCGCCCTCAGGCACTGGCGCCGGCCATGACGCGGTCGACGATGCCGCGGGTGCCTTCCTGCCGGGCGCAGTGGGCGCAGCAGTACCAGTGCTCGCCGGACTGGACGCCGTGGCCGATGACCTTGGTGCCGCAGTGCTCGCAGATCGGCGCCATGGCCTGGATCGCGCACTGGAAGGAGTCGAACGTGTGCACCGCGCCCTGGGCGTGCACCTCGAAGGACATGTCGTAGTCGTTGCCGCAGTTCTCGCAGACGGCCATGGTGATCCCCCTTGATCTCGGAGCGCCGGTGGCATTCCGCGCTCAAGGGTTTCCTCTCCCCGATGCGGCGCCCTATTCAGGACCCCGGGAAGCGACGGCCAGGACGACCAGCGGCAGCGCCAGCAGCCCGATGGCCGCGAGCGCGGCGGGCAGGCCGAGCCAGGCGGCGAGCGCGGCCATGAGCAGCGGGCTGACCACGAAGCCGGTGTAGGAGATGGCCGACAGGGCGGAGACCTGCGTGCCGGTGGGGTCGCCGGCGGCGGCGCGGCTGAGCATGGCGGGCACCACCGGGCCCAGCGCCAGCCCGGTCAGCGCGAACCCCGCCAGCGACAGGGCGGGCGTCCCGGCCAGGCCCGCCAGCGCGATGCCGCCGCCTCCTCCGAGGCCCGCCACCAGGTAGAGGACGCGCTCCGGCAGGCGCGGGAGGGCGTGCACGACGAGCCGGCCGGCGGTGAGCGCGGCCATGTAGGCGGCGGGTGCGGCGCCGGCCAGCAGCGGCGAGGCGCCCTGGTGGGTCTCCAGCAGCAGCGCCGACCACTGCTCGACGGCGTTCTCGACGGCGAGCACCCCGGCCGCGAGCACGCCGAGCACGACCGCCGCCGTCCAGCGCCGCCGGTGCCCGTCGCCGCCGGAGGGGGCCGGGCCGCGGCCGGGCGGCAGGGCGAGCGCCGTCGCCGCCGCGGCCAGCATGATCGCGGCGGCGGTCACCAGCACCGCCGTCGTCCCGGCGCCGAGGTCGCGGGCCAGGCCGGTGGCGGGCGCGGCGACGATGACCGCGACGGGGAAGGCGGCGTGCACCGGCTGGAAGAGCCCGCGCCCGCTCTCGCGCTCGGCCCGGCCGGTGGCCAGGTTGAGCGCGATGTCCAGCGCGCCGCTCGTCGCGCCGACCGCGAGCAGCGCCGCCGCGAGCTGGGCGGGCGTGTCGACCCGGCCGACGGCCAGCACGCTCAGCGCGAACAGGGCCGAGCACAGCGCCAGCGCGCCCCGCTCGCGCCCCCGGGCCAGCCGCCCGGCCAGCGCCATCGCCGGGATCGCGCCCACCGGCGTGGCCGCCAGCGCCAGCCCGAGACCGGCCGTGGACGTGCCGAGGTGCTCCTTGACCGCGGGCAGCAGCGCCGACCAGGACCCCCAGAAGACGCCCCAGGCCGCGCACACGGCGACGAGCGGCGGGAGCGGATTTCTCATCCCCTGGATTGTCACATCCGGCCGCCCCGGAACCGTCATCGTGCACGAGCCCGCCCGATTCCGGAGGTGTGCGCTGACCCAGCGGCCCTCTCCGCCTGCGCGCCGCCCGGCAGCCCCTAGAAAGGGGCGCGGACCCGCAAATGCCTTGAGCGGCCCCGCAAGCGGGCGCTAGGTTGTCGGCAACCACCCGTCAAGCGGCACGGCGCACACTCGCGCTGTGACCACCGGGGAAGGGGCCGACGATGCGACGAGTGCGGATCAGCAAGCCGGCGAGCAGCCGGCGCCCGGACCAGAACACGGATCAGAACGCGGACCAGAACACGGACGCCGACCTGCGGACTCCGTCAGGCCGCCGACTTCCCTACTGACACACCGCTTACACCCGTCTTACAGAGGTATCTGTAGATAACATAGGTAACAAGAACATCACGGGGGGCTCACGTTGAAGAGGCTAGTGGCAGTGCCGCCGCGCGTCGCCAGGCACAAGATCCGCGACATCGGCTCGGCAGGCCGCCGCCATGTCCAGGGACGCGATCCCAAGGTCGTCGACCTGCGCGCCTACACGGGCCGCAACGTGATCCGCTTCCCCGGCGGCCCGGCTCCGGCCGCCTAGCCGTAGAGCTTCTTGGTGTAGGAGGCCTCCGCGTAGTAGGACTCCAGCTCGGCCAGCGACTCCTGCGTCACCTGCACCTCCTTGACGAGGGCGGCGTGGGAGGGCAGCGGGTCGGGGCCCCACTGCTCGGGCTTCCACAGGGCGCTGCGCATGAGCGCCTTGGCGCAGTGGAAGAAGATCTGCTCGATCTCCACGACGAGCGCCAGCTTCGGCCGGTGTCCCTTGACGATCATCTCGTCGAAGAACGGCGCCTCGCGGATCAGCCGGGCCCGGCCGTTGACGCGCAGCGTCTCGTTGCGGCCCGGCAGGAAGAAGATCAGCCCGGCGTGCGGGTTGGACAGGATGTTGCGGAACCCGTCGGCCCTGCGGTTGCCGGGGCGATCGGGGATGGCGATCGTGCCGTCGTCGATCACGTACGTGAAGCCGGCGGGGTCGCCCTTGGGCGAGACGTCGCAGTTGCCGTCGGCGTCGGAGGTGGCGATCAGGCAGAACGGTGAGGCCGCCAGCCACTGGCGGTCACGTTCGTGCAGGCGGGTGCGCTCCTTGGTGGCCGCTCGCGGCATCACCTCGCCCAGCAGCTCGCGCAGCTCGTCCTCAGACCGGATCTCCGCCCAGCTCATCTGTTCTCCCTTCGGGGGCCGGCGACCATTGTCGCAGGGCCCCTCACATCACCAGCGGCGGGCCGCCGCCATCGCGTTGAGCAGCGGGTCGCGCTCGGCGGCGAACCGGTCGGGCGGCAGGTGCTCCCGTTCGGCGCGCAGGTGGAGCATGACGAGCTCGGTGGCCGCCTGCTGGTAGTCGCTCATCGCGCGGCCGAGCCCGGCGGCCCTGGCCTGGCGGCGGGCGGTCCGGCGGGCCGGGATGCTGGTCAGCATGCGGATGTCGGCGTCGGTGACCAGCCCGGTCCGCTCGTAACCGGGCAGGTAGGCGCCCATCCGGGCGACCAGGTGGCGGCGCTCGCGCGCGGTGATCCCGATCAGCGCGACGAGCGCCACCATGATCACCAGGTACGCGCCGCCGAGCCAGGCGAGTGAGCCCGTGACGGCCGCGCCGTTCCAGAGCCCGTGCAGGAAGACCGCGCCGAGGTAGCCGAGCGGGATCGCGGCGTAGCGGGCGGCGTTGCGCCGGGTCAGCGCGTACGCCACCCCGACCCCGATGAGCGAGGTGTAGATGGGGTGCCCGAGGGGGTCGATCAGCCCGCGGATCACGAAGAGCTGCAGGGCCGCGCCGACGCCCTCCTCGCCGAACGCCGTCAGGTAGTAGCCGACGTTCTCCACGGCGGCGAACCCGAGTCCGGCCATGGACGCGTACACGATGCCGTCGGTCAGCCCGTCGATCTCCCGGCGGCGGCGCAGGAGCAGCACCAGCGCCGCGCCCTTGAGCGCCTCCTCGATCACCGGCGCGAGGAAGACGGCGCCCATCGCGTCGACGGTCTGCGTGCCGTAGCCGGCGCGGGCGAACAGCGCCTGCCCGGCCACGGTGAGCGCGATCGCGATCACCACGGCCACGCCGGCGCCCCAGGCGAAGGCGAAGGCGAGGTGGAGCTTGGGCTCTGGCTCCAGCCGGTCGAGGGAGAGCACGGCCGCCAGCAGCACGGGCAGCGGCGCCACGGCCAGCACGGCCGACAGCCCGAACCCGGCGGGACCGCCGGCCACCAGCAGCACCACGAGCACGCCGAGCGCCAGCAGGCTGGAGATCACCAGGGCGATGATCAAAGCTTTGCTGGGACGCTGGGCGAGCATGACGGAGCGTGTCGGAACGGTCATGCACCCACTATGGCGGGCCCGGTTGCCGTTCACTTGCGGGGTAGTGAGTGGTCATGAGGATGTTGTACGAGCGTTGGCTGCTGGAGATGTGGAACGGCGATTTCGAGCTCGCCCACGAGCTGGTCACCCCGGACTTCGCCGGGCACTGGCCGGGCCGGGAGGTGCGCGGCCCGGCGGAGCTGGTGGAGGTGCTGCGACAGGGGCACGAGCCGTTCGGCGACGTGTCCGTCACGCTCGACGTGGGGCCGGTGGTGGACGGCGACCTGGTGGCGGCCAGGTGGACGTTCGCCGGCTCCTACCGGGGCGGCATGCCGGGCGCGTCGGCGGCGCCGGGCACCCGGATCGCCTTCAGCGGCCACGATCTCCTGCGGGCCGAGGGCGGCCGGTTCGCCGAATACTGGATCATCTCCGACGTCCAGACTTTCGCCAGGCTGCTCGGCATGGGCTGACCCCTTGCCAGACGGGTCAGAGAGGCTTACGATCCGCGTAATTGTTAGGAAACTTTCCTTAAAGAAGGGTTCCGTACGTGCGCCGATTAGCCGCCCCCCTGATCGCCGTGCTCGTGATCGTCGCCCTGTGCGCTCTTCCCGCGCAGGCAGCGAGCCGCCTCGTCGCCGTCTTCTCCCTCTCCGGCACCACCGGGACGTTCGTCGTCAGCAACCCCGGCACGACCTCCGTCACCGGCTGGTCGATCGTCTTCGACCTGCCCGCCGGGGTCACCGCGAGCAGCCCCCAGAACGCCACCCTCCGCCAGACCGGCACGAAGGTGACGCTCACCCCCGCCTACTACATCAACACCATCCAGCCGGGCCGCAACACCGAGCCGTTCAGCCCCAAGTTCTCGCTGAGCGCGGCCGCCCAGCCCGCCAACTGCACGATCAACCGGGCCAACTGCGACGGCACCGGTGAGGAACCGCCCGCCCCGCCGCCGGTCAGCGCCACATACGAGGTCACCGGCAGCTCGGCCAAGTTCGTCGTCGCCAACAACGGCACCGCCGCGCTGAACGGCTGGTCCATCGTCTTCGACCTGCCCGAGGGCGTCACCGCGAGCAACGCGCAGAACGGCTCGCTCAGCCAGACCGGCCGCACGGTGACCCTCACCCCCGCCCACTACAACACCAACGTCGCGGCGGGCGGCACCACCGAGCCCTACAGCCCGGCCTTCACCGTCAGCAGGTCAGGCGCCGAGCCGACGAGCTGCCGCATCAACGACGTGAACTGCGACGGCACCCCCGACGCGCCGCCCGGCGCGCCCGGCAACCTGCGCTCCCCGGTCAAGACGACCAAGACCGTCTCCCTGGCCTGGGACGCCGCCACCCCCGGCAGCCTGCCGATCACCGGGTACGAGGTCTACAACGGCACGGAGCGGGCCACCACGGTCACCGGCACCACCGCGACCGTCACCGGCCTGACCCCCAACACCTCCTACACGTTCACCGTCAAGGCCAAGGACCGCAAGGGCACGCTCTCGCCGGCCTCCTCGCCGGTGACCGTGCGGACCAACAACCCGGCGGACGACACCCAGGCGCCCACCGCCCCGGGCAACCTCCGCAGCACCGGCAAGACCTCCTCCAGCGTCACGCTCGCCTGGAACGCCGCCACGGACAACTCCGGCGTGGCCAGCTACGAGGTCTACACCGGCACCACCCTGGCGACCACCGTCACCGGGACCACCGCGACGGTCTCCGGGCTGTCGCCGTCCACCAAGTACACGTTCACGGTCAAGGCCAGGGACCTGTACGACAACATGTCGCCGGCCAGCGCCGCCGTCGAGGTGACCACCGCGGACATCGTCGAGAACGGGCACGCCCGCGTCGGCTACTTCGTCCAGTGGGGCATCTACGGCCGCCAGTACTTCGTGCGCAACCTCGACACGAGCGGGGCCGCGGCCAAGCTCACCCACATCAACTACGCCTTCGCCAACATCGACCCGGTCAACCTGACCTGTCTGCAGGGCGTCACCAAGGGCACCACGCAGAACCCGCAGGACCCCAACCAGGGTGACGGCGCCGGTGACGCCGAGGCCGACTACGGCAGGCCGTTCAGCTCGGCGCAGTCGGTGGACGGGGTGGCCGACACCGGCTGGGAGAAGCTGCGCGGCAACTTCAACCAGCTCAAGAAGCTCAAGGCCAAGCACCCGCACCTGAAGGTGCTCATCTCGCTGGGCGGGTGGACGTACTCGAAGTACTTCTCCGACGTCGCGGCCACGGACGCGGCGCGCAAGAAGTTCGTCTCGTCCTGCATCGACATCTACATCAAGGGCAACCTGCCCGTGTACAACGCGGCGGGCGGTCCGGGGACCGGGGCCGGCATCTTCGACGGCATCGACCTCGACTGGGAGTGGCCGGGCGCCGAGGGGCACCCGGGCAACCACATCAGCCCGCAGGACAAGGAGAACAACACGCTGCTGATCGCCGAGTTCAGGCGGCAGCTCGACGCGCTCACCCAGACCACGGGCAAGCGTTATGACCTGACGGCCTTCACCCCGGCGGACCCGGTCAAGATCGAGGCCGGCTGGGACCTCCCCGAAGTCGCGAAATATCTGGACATCTTCAACGTCCAGGGCTACGACTTCCACGGGGCCGGCAGCGACAACTCCTGGGAGCCGAACCGAACCGGCCACCAGGGCAACCTCTACCTCGACGCCGACAGCCCGTACAACCCGGACTTCAGCGTGGAGAAGGCCGTCGACGTCTACCTGGACGCGGGGGTCAACCCGAGGAAGATCACCATCGGGCTCGCCTACTACGGCCGCGGCTGGCAGCAGGTCGCCGACGGCGGCAAGTTCGGCGAGTGGCAGTCGGCCGTCGGGGCCGCTCCCGGCCAGTTCCAGGAGGAGGCCGGCACCCGCGGCTACAGCAACCTGCTCGCCTCGGTGCCCGGCTGCACGGTCAGGCACGACGAGGCCGCGGTCGCCACCTACTGCTACACCGGCAACAACGGGCAGTGGTGGAGCTTCGACGACGTCTGGTCGATCCAGAAGAAGACCGCCTGGCTCAAGAGCAAGGGCCTGCTGGGCGCGATGGTGTGGGAGATGTCGGGCGACACCGCCTCCGGCACCCTCACCAACGCGCTGGACGCCGGCCTGCGCCAGTAGAAGCGTGCCGGTGGCGGGTGAATTCCGGGCACCCGCCACCGGCCGTCCGCTCGTGCGAGAGTCGGAGGCATGGACCACCTCGCGCACTTCCGCAAGGAGACCACCGCCTTCGCCGCCGCCGCCCGCTCAGCCGGTGCCGCCCTGGTGCGGACCTGCCCCGGCTGGGCGGTGGCCGACCTCGTCCGGCACTTGGGCGGCGTGCACCGCCACGTCGCCCACCTGATCGCGAACCGGCTCACCGAGCCGCCGGCCTCGCCCGGCCCGGCCGTCCTCGCCCTGCCCGCCGACACCACCGGCTGGCCCAGGCCCGGCCACACCCCCACGACCGGCCCGCTGCCGGACAGCCTGGTCACCTGGTTCGCCGAGGGCGCCGCCGCCCTGGCCGGGCAGTTCGCGAGCGCCGGGCCCGGCACCCGGGTGTGGACGTGGTCGCAGGACCAGAGCGTCGGCTTCTGGCTCCGCATGCAGGCCATCGAGGCCGCCGTCCACCGCTGGGACGCCGAGGACGCCGCCGCCCCCGCCACCGCCCGGCCCGTGGACGGCTCGCTGGCGGCCGACGCGATCGGACAGACCTTCGAGGTCATGGCCCCGCTGCGCCGGGCGATGGCGCAGGCTCCGCCGGGCACGGGCGAGACGTACGCCTTCCGCCGCGGCGACGGGCCCGGCACGTGGACGGTCCGCTTCGACGGCGACGACGTGCGCCTCACCGAGGGGCCCGCCGACGTGGAGCTCAGCGGCACGGCCTCGGACCTGATGCTCTGGCTGTGGCAGCGCGTCAGCGCCGACCGGCTCGCGGTGCGCGGCGACCGGGCCCTGCTCGATCGCTACTTCACCCTCGTCCCGCCGCTCTGAGCGCCCGCGCCCGCATGGGCCGGGGACCCGGGCGCGCCCGGATCCCCGGATGTCGTCAGCTGCAGCCGCTGGTGGAGCCGCAGCCCTCGCAGACGTAGCAGCTGCCCGCCGGGCGCATCTTGGTGCCGCACGTCATGCAGAGCGGGGCGTCGGCCGTGAAGCGCTGGTGGCTCTCCAGCGTCAGCTCCTTGGACGGCTCCGGCTTCGGCTTCTCCTCGATGGGCGCCGACTGGGCCAGCGCCTCGCGGTCGACCGTCTCCTGCAGCGCCGCCGGGTCCTCGCCGCGCTGCTGCGCCGCCCGCTCGGCCGCCGAGAAGATGCCCAGCGCCGCCCGCTCCTCGTAGGGCAGGTGGTCGAGCGCCAGGCGGCGGAAGATGTAGTCCATCACCGACGTGGCCATCCGGATGTCCGGGTCGTCCGTCATGCCCGCCGGCTCGAACCGCATGTTGACGAACTTGCTCATGTACGTCTCCAGCGGCACCCCGTACTGGAGACCGATGGAGATCGCCACCGAGAAGGCGTCCATGACGCCCGCCAGCGTGGAGCCCTGCTTGGACATCTTGAGGAAGACCTCGCCCAGCCCGTCGTCCGGGTAGGACGAAGCGGTCATGTAGCCCTTGGCGCCGCCGACCGTGAAGCGGGTCGTGGTGCTCGGCCGCTGGTTGGGCATCCGGCGCCGGGTCGGCCGGTTGACCTCGATGACCTTGACCTCGGGCTCGGCGTCCGGCTTGGCCTCGTCCTTCTTGGTGCCGCCGGCCGACAGCGGCTGGCCGACCTTGCAGTTGTCGCGGTAGACGGCCAGGGCCTTGAGACCGAGCCGCCAGCCCTCCATGTAGACCTGCTCGATGTCGTCGATCGAGGCCGACTCGGGCAGGTTGACGGTCTTGGAGATGGCGCCCGACAGGAACGGCTGCGTGGCGGCCATCATCCGCACGTGGCCCATGGGCGCGATCGCCCGCTCGCCCATCGCGCAGTCGAACACCTCGTAGTGCTCGTGCCGCAGGCCGGGGGCGTCGACGACGTGGCCGTGCTCGGCGATGTACTCGACGATGGCCTCGATCTGCTCCTGCTGGTAGCCGAGCTGCCGCAGCGCACGCGGGATCGTCTGGTTGACGATCTGCATGGAGCCGCCGCCGACCAGCTTCTTGAACTTGACCAGCGCCAGGTCCGGCTCGATGCCGGTGGTGTCGCAGTCCATCATCAGGCCGATGGTGCCCGTCGGGGCCAGCAGGCTGGCCTGGGCGTTGCGGTAGCCGTTCTTCTCGCCGACCTTGAGGCACTCCGACCACTGGCGGGTCGCCTCGGCGTGGATCTTGGCGTCCATCGAGCCGATCGTGCGCAGCCCGTCGTTGGCGGAGGCGTGCTTGCGCATCACGCGCTTGTGCGGCTCGGCGTTGCGGGCGTAGCCGTCGTACGCGCCCACGACCCCGGCCAGCTCGGCGCTGCGGCGGTAGGACACGCCGGTCATCAGCGACGTGATCGCCCCGGCCACCGCCCGGCCGCCGTCGGAGTCGTACGCGTGGCCGGTCGCCATCAGCAGCGCGCCCAGGTTGGCGTAGCCGATGCCGAGCTGGCGGTAGGCGCGGGTGGTCTCGCCGATCTTCTCCGTCGGGAAGTCGGCGAAGCAGATCGAGATGTCCATCGCGGTGATGATCAGCTCGGTCAGCTTGACGAAGTTCGCGACGTCGAAGGAGTCGTCGTCCTTCAGGAACTTCAGCAGGTTGATGCTGGCCAGGTTGCAGGAGGAGTTGTCCAGGTGGACGTACTCGCTGCACGGGTTGGAGGCGGTGATGCGACCGGTCTCGGGGGTGGTGTGCCAGTCGTTGATCGTGTCGTCGTACTGCACGCCCGGGTCGGCGCACTCCCACGCGGCCTTGGCCATCTTGCGGAACAGGTCGCGGGCGTCGACGGTCTCGATCACCTCGCCGCTGAGGCGGGCGCGCAGCCCGAACTCGCCGCCCTTCTCCACCGCGCGCATGAACTCGTCGGAGACGCGCACCGAGTTGTTGGCGTTCTGGTACTGGACGGAGACGATGTCCTTGCCGCCCAGGTCCATGTCGAACCCGGCGTCGCGCAGCGCGCGGACCTTGTCCTCCTCGCGCGCCTTGGTCTCGATGAACTCCTCGATGTCGGGGTGGTCCACGTCGAGCACGACCATCTTGGCGGCCCGGCGGGTGGCGCCGCCGGACTTGATCGTGCCGGCGCTCGCGTCGGCGCCGCGCATGAACGACACGGGGCCGCTGGCGGTGCCGCCGCTGGAGAGCAGCTCCTTGGACGAGCGGATGCGCGACAGGTTGACGCCCGATCCGGAACCGCCCTTGAAGATCACGCCCTCTTCCTTGTACCACTCCAGGATCGACTCCATCTGGTCGTCCACGGAGAGGATGAAGCACGCCGACACCTGCTGCGGCGACTGGGTGCCCACGTTGAACCAGACCGGCGAGTTGAAGGCGAACACCTGGTGGATCAGGGCGTGCTTCAGCTCGTGGTCGAAGATCTCGGCGTCCTCGTCGGTGGCGAAGTAGCCGTGCTCGACGCCCGTGCGCGTGTAGACGCCCACGACGCGGTCCACGAGCTGGCGCAGGCTGAACTCGCGCTGCGGGGTGCCGACGGCGCCGCGGAAGTACTTGGTCGTCACGATGTTGGCGGCGTTGACCGACCAGAACTCGGGGAACTCGACTCCCCGCTGCTCGAAGTTGACCGAGCCGTCGCGCCAGTTGGTCATGACGACGTCACGGCGCTCCCACGTCACGTCGTCGTACGGATGCACGCCGGGCTTGGTGAAGATCCGCTTCATCTTCAGGCCCTTGCGCGGGCGCTTTCCACCGTTTCCTCCGCGCGTGACTGAACCGCTGGCCGTCTCCGTCATGACTCCCCCTTCTCCGCCTTCAACTGAGAGATCTCGGCTTCGAAGTCCGCCAGGCTTTCGAAACCGCGATATACCGATGCGAAACGCAAATAGGCCACCTCGTCGAGCGCGCGCAGCGGCCCGAGGATCGCCAGCCCCACCTCGTTGGAGGGGATCTCCGCCGCACCCTTGGCGCGGATGGCCTCCTCCACGCTCTGGCCGAGCTGGGCCAGCGAGTCCTCGCTCACCGGCCTGCCCTGGCAGGCCCGCCGCACGCCCGCGACGACCTTGTCCCTGGAGAAGGGCTCGGTCACCCCGCTGCGTTTGCTCACCATGAGGAGTACGGTCTCCTGGGTGGTGAAGCGTCGCCCGCAGTCGGGGCACGTGCGACGGCGTCTGATCGCCGCGCCGTCCTCCGTGGAGCGGCTGTCGATGACCCTCGTGTCGGGGTGGCGACAGAACGGACAATGCACGCGCGTACGCCTCCTCGGACCCCGGGTCACCACATGCGCCGAACCCGCGCCCCGGTACGCTCGCGCACACTCCACGGCTGTCCGTGGAGCGGTCGCGTAAACACAAGGTGTGGTGAACTACATCGGTGTAACTACTAGATGTTGTGGTCCAACCGTAGAAGCGCGCGACCATGAACGCAAGTTGAGCGACCCCCCGCCGCGGAAGTCGCTGATCAGGCGCGGCACTGCCGCCCTCCCCGGGCGTGTCGCCCCGGCGGTGTCACATCCGTCACCGCAGCGGTCCCCTGTCACGCCGTTTGCGCCCCCGCTCGCGCGTGAACCAGCGTCACACCGCTTCCCCCGTGTGACGCTCTCGCCCCTCAGTTCACGGCGACGCCGGCACGTACAACTTGGTGCCCGTCCGGATGAGCGAATCGGGCAACCCGTTGAGCCGCCGGATCTCCGCCACGATCGCCATCGGGTCCTCGCCCTCCCCGGCCATGGCATCGGCGATCGTCCAGATCGTGTCGCCACGCTGCACCTCGATCCACGGCGCGCCGACCTGGGCCGGGGTCGCGGGCTCGGCCTCCGCCATGCTCGCCGCCCGCGTCCCCAGCCAGAACCCGGCCAGCGACAGCAGCGCCACCCCCATCACCAGCACCGCCCTCCCCCGCCGCGTCAACCGCACCGGCACCCTCTGCCCTTGCCGAACCGCCATGCCTCCCGGCCGCGCCGCCTTGCCTCGCCGGCGCGCCGGCGCCTCGCTTCCCCGCCGCGCCGAAGCTTTGCCCCCTCGCCTCACCTGCACCCTCCGCCCTCGCCGCCCCGGAGCCGTGTCCCCTTGCCGCCCCGGCACGCCCTTCTCCCCGGAGCGCCACGCCGCCCCCTCCGCCCAGCGTCGCGCGGCGCCCTTGCCCGAGCTCTGCACGAGCACCATGCCCGGCCGCCCCGGGGACGCCGCGCCCTCCGACTTCACGAGGCGCACCGGTGCACCGCCGCGCCGCCGCGCCGCCCGTACGCCTCCTCGAACCCGCCGCCCCTCTCGGCCCGTACGGTCCGTCCCCTCGGCCCCCACCTCGGCCCGGGGCGGCGGCACCAACCACAGCCGAGGCCGCTCCCCAGCACCCCCGCCCGCACGCCCACCCGCGCCAGGCTCACCCGCGCCGGCCGGTCCGCCCGTGCCCTGTCTCGCCACACCAGGCCCATTCGCGCCACGACCCGCCACGTCTGGCCCGCCCGCGCCCCGTCCCGCCGCGCCGGGGTCGCCTACGCCACGCCCCCGCGCTTGCCCACGCTCCCCCATGCCACGACTCCCTGCCGATCCGCGCTCCCCAGCGCCACCACCCGCGGAGCCGGTCACGCCACGGCTCCCCGAACCTCCCGCCGAACGGCCGGCGCGCCGAATGCCCTCCCCGTCCCCGTATGACCGCCCAGCGCCTCCCCCGCGAGTTCTCGAACGCCCGCTCACCTTCCCCCTCGCCCGTCCCCCGGCCTCCCCGCCCCCTGCCTCCGCGTCGCCGCCCCTGGATTCCCCGTGCGCCCGGGCGGGGCGTCTGTCCTGGGTGGCGTCGGCGATGAGGGTGAGATGATTGACGTCGTCGCTGGTCGCGTCTGTGATTGTGGTCGTTCGCACGATTGACCTCCCGCCGTCGCGGCCCGCGAAACGGGCCACATAAAGATCGGCATATCGAACACGATGTCGATCGAACTCCCGTACGATGTTGTACACCACGCCGCGACCGATTTCGAGGAAGACTCGAACAATTGTTTGAAGATGATCTTCAAGAGCGATACGGTCGCTGTGTGCGACATCAAGACCACGGACCGGGAGGGGCGCCGGTAAGGCGGCCCGCCGGGCGAGGAGGCAGAGCATGAGCGAGCGGGACGAGGCAAACGGGGTCACCGACCTCGCGGTGCGCCGACGTGACTCCCTGGGGCTGACCCCGAGGCAGCGCAAGATCCTTGAGGTGATCCGCGACTCGGTGCAGCAGCGCGGCTATCCGCCGTCCATGCGCGAGATCGGCGAAGCCGTGCAGTTGACGAGCACGTCCAGCGTGTCGCACCAGTTGACCGCCCTGCAGCGCAAGGGCTATCTGCGGCGTGACCCACACCGCCCGCGCGCGCTTGAGGTCCGCCTGCCGGGCGAGCCGGTGCTCTGGGTCGACCCCGACGCCTCCAACGACGAGTCGCCCGTCAGCCGGCCCACCGCCGCCTACGTCCCGCTCGTGGGCCGCATCGCCGCCGGTGGCCCAATCCTCGCCGAGGAGAGCGTCGAGGACGTCTTCGCGCTGCCCAAGCAGCTTGTCGGCGAGGGCACGCTGTTCCTCCTCCAGGTCGCCGGTGACTCGATGATCGACGCCGCCATCGCCGACGGCGACTGGGTCGTGGTCCGCCAGCAGCCGGTCGCCGAGAGCGGCGACATCGTGGCCGCCATGATCGAGGGCGAGGCCACGGTCAAGACGTTCAAGCGCAAGGACGGCCACGTCTGGCTGGTGCCGCACAACCCCAACTACGAGCCCATCCCGGGCGACGAGGCCAGCGTCCTGGGCAAGGTCGTAGCGGTCCTGCGCCGCCTCTGACCTTCGACGCCGGCCCGGGCCTACCCTCTTGCCCGAGCCGGTCGCCACGAGCCCCCTCCCGGCGTGCCCGCGGATGCCCCCTCCTGCATCCGCGGCACGCACGCTTTCCGCTGCCTCTGTACGCCCCGGCTCACCCCTGGCCCCCACCTACCGACGACGGAGCCAGCCCGGCCCCAGGTGCGGCCCAGGCCCGCCCCTGCCCTTCGCCCGCGGCCCCCGTCCCAGTCGCCGCCCCATCCCTCGGTCCCGGCCTCAGGCGCCGCCCACGCCAGACGCGGCCCCGGCCCAAGGCGCGGGCCCCGGCCCAAGGCGCGGCCCCGGCCTCAGTCGCCGCCCCGGGGTCCCCGCCGCAGGCCCAGCCCCAGCCCCAGCCGCCGCCGCAGGCCCAGTCCGGCCGCCGCACGTGCCACTGCCGCACGCACCCCATGCCGCACGCTGCCGCCGCCGCACGGTGCCCCTGCCGACCCTCATGCCCTCCCCCTCACGCGCTCTCTCCTCGTGCCCTCTCTCCTCCGATTCCCCGGCCTGTGCTCCAGCCTGAAGTCCGGCGGGAGATGAGCGTGGTCCTCGTACTAGGGGGCACCTCGCGGCTGCCTGTGCCCATCCCTGTGCGGCTTCTCTCGTTCGGACCGGCGGGCGTGTGCTCGGGGGTGGTGCATCTAGGTGCACCCTGGTCCGGTAGGCAGGGCGATTCCGCGTCCCACAGGGGCTTCGTAGCGTCGGTTGCATGGACAAGAGCAAGGTGGGCGGGTTCGCTCTGTGGGTGCTGCAGGTGGTCGCGGCGGGCTGGTTCGTGATGGGGGCGTTGGCGAAGTTCGCCGGGGCGGAGCCTGCGGCGTCGACGTTCGAGGCGATCGGCTGGGGGGACTGGTTCCGGCAGCTGGTCGGGGTGCTGGAGGTGGCGGGGGCCGTGGCGCTGCTGGTGCCGGCGCTGGCGGGGCTCGCGGGGCTGGCGTTCGTGGGGCTGATGGCGGGGGCCGTCGTGACGGAGGCGTTCGTGTCCGGGGGCAGTGTGGTGCTGCCGTTGGCGCTCCTCGTGGTGAGCGGTGTGATCGCGTGGGGGCGGCGGCGGAGTACGGCGCGGCTGCTGCGCCGTAGAGGCCGCTGGGCACGGTCAAGGCCGCTGGGGGTGCTTTCAAGGCTGCTGGGCGCGGTGAAGACTGCTGGGGGTGGTGAAGGACGCTGGGTGAAGTAGCCCCTGGTCCGCCGCTGGGCGAGGTGGAGGCCTCTGGGCGAGGGGAAGGCCGAGGCGGCCGCCCTTGGCGACGTGAGGCGCGAGAAGGCCGGTCGGCCTGAGGGGACGGACCGGCTCAGTGGACGGACCGGCTCAGTGGACGGACCGGCTCGATGGACGGACCGGCTCAGTGGACGGACCGGCTCAGTGGACGGACCGGCTCGGCGGACGGACCAGCCCGGCGGACGAATCCGGATGTTTCTACACTGATCGGGTGAGCGACGCATTCGTGGGCAAGGACTTCAAGGCATCCAATGACGGACTGAAGTGGGCGAAGGCCGCCCCGGGGGTGATTCCCGCCTGGGTGGCCGACATGGACTTCCGCACGGCCCCGGCGGTGCGTGAGGCGCTGCGGCGGCGGGCGGACGGGGACCTGGGCTACCCGGTGTGGCTGGACAGCCCGCAGTGCGAGCCGCTGGCGGAGGCGTTCGCGGAGCGGATGGCCGCGCGGTTCGGCTGGGCGGCGGACGCGGGGTCGGTGCGCACGTACTCCGACCTGAACCAGGCCCTGCAGGTGCTCCTGCACGTCTGCACCGAGCGGGGTGACGCGGTGGCGCTGCACACTCCGGCCTATCACCCGTTCCTGGGCACGCTGGAGTCGATGGGCCGGCCGCTGCGGCCGGTGCCGATGGTGGCGGACGGGGATTCGTGGCGGTTCGAGGTGCCGGATCTGGCGGGATGCCGGGTGCTGCTGCTGGTCAATCCGCACAATCCGACCGGCAGGGTGTTCACCCGGGCGGAGCTGGAGGAGCTGGCGGAGCACGCGGAGCGGCACGACCTGCTGGTGATCTCGGACGAGATCCACGCCGACCTGGTGTACGAGCCGCACCGGCACATCCCGTTCGCGACGATCCTGCCGAACCGTACGGTGACGCTGACGTCGGCCACGAAGGCGTTCAACCTGGGCGGGATCCGCTGCTCGGTGGCGCACGTGGGCGCGCCGGCGGCGCGTAAGGCGCTGGACGCGCAGCCGGAGTTCGTGTTCGGGTCGCCGAGCGTGTTCGGCGTGGAGGCGACGGTCGCGGCGTGGCGGCACGGCGACGCGTGGCTGGAGGAGACGCGGGCGCTGCTGGACCACAACCGGCACCTGATCGCGTCCGGCCTGCCGGAGGGCGTCACGTACCGGGTGCCGGAGGCCACCTATCTGGCGTGGCTGGGTTACGGCCGGCCGGGGATGGCGGAGGTGCTGGAGCGGGAGGCCCGGGTGCTGCTGAGTGACGGGGCGGCGTTCGGGCCGGGCGGGGAGACGTTCGTCCGGCTGAACTTCGCGACCGGCCGGCCCGTTCTGGAGGAGATCCTGCGTAGGATCGGCTCGGTGACGGTATGATCGTCATTCCTCACTCCGCGTAACCCCCAGCCGAGGATGAATGACGACAGAGCCACGCGACGACGACGACCCCGCGGTCAAAGCCGCGCGCGAGGGGCGCAACGGGCAGATCCTGGCCGCGGTGATCACCGCGTTGGCGGGCGTGGTCGTGGCCTACATGACCTACCTGGCCGGTAAGGACGAGGGGGCCAGCCAGGCGGCGCAGGTGACGCCGTCGCCGGCGGCCACGGTGACGATCACCGCGACGGCGACCATCACGGAGCCGGCGGGCACGTCGCCGGAGCCGGGCCGGTCGGCGCTCACGGAGGGCGCCCTCCTCTTGTCGAGCCTGACCCCGACCGAGTCCGCGCCGATCAAGGGCACGCAGCGGATCGGCGGGCACACCTACCGGCACAGCCTCGGCTTCGCGACCGACTGCGGGACGAACATGGCGACGACGGTCTTCCCGCTCGGCAAGGGCTACCAGCGGTTCGAGGCCACGGTGGGGCTCGCCGAGGCCGAGGACAGTGAGCAGGCGGTGACGTTCACGGTCTTCGCCGACCGGGACGAGGACGGCCAGCCCGACTCCGACGAGGAGGTCGGCTCGGTCGCCGCCCAGCTCAAGCGGCCGGCGACGATGGACGTGACCCTCGACGGGGCGAGCGTCGTGATCCTGCGGACGGAGGCCGAGACCTGCTTCACCTCGACCGCCGTGTGGGGCGACCCTCGGGTGTCGTGAGGGCCGCCGGGCAGGACGCCCCCGCGTTGTCGGGAGGGGCGCCCCGCATGCCTCGGGTCAGGGCAGAGGCGGCAGGTCCGGGGCGGTGGCCGCCGGGGTCTCCTCCAGCGCGGCGAGCGCGAGCTCGACGGCCTTCTCCAGTTGCGGGTCGCGCCCGGCGACGCGGTCCTGCGGGGTGATGACGACCTCGACGTCGGGGTCGACGCCGTGGTTCTCCACCCCCCACCCGGGCCCTTCGAGCCAGAACGAGTAGCGCGGCTGCGTGACGGCGGTGCCGTCGACCAGCGAGTAGCGGGAGTCGATGCCGATCACGCCGCCCCAGGTGCGGACGCCGACGAGCGGGCCGATGGCGCGGTTCTTGATCCCGGCGCTGACGATGTCGCCGTCGGATCCGGCGTACTCGTCGGTGACGGCGACGACGGGGCCGCGCGGCGAGTCCTCGGGGTAGCGCATCGGCTGGTTGCCGCGCACCTGGATCCAGCCGGTGACCCGGCGTGACAGCTTCTCCAGCACGAGCTCGGAGACGTGCCCGCCGCCGTTCTCGCGCACGTCCACGACCAAACCCTCGCGGGCCATCTCCGTACGCAGGTCGCGGTGGAACTGCGCCCACCCGGCGGCGACCATGTCGGGCACGTGCAGGTAGCCGAGCCGGCCGCCGGACGCCTCGCGGACGTAGGCGCGCCGGTTCTCCACCCAGTCGTGGTAGCGCAGCCGGAGCTCGTCGGCGATGGGCGTCACCACGACCTTGCGCGGCTCGCCGCCGGTGCCGGCCCGTACGGTGAGCTCGACGGGGTGGCCCGCCGTGCCCGCGAGCAGGGGCAGCGGGCCGCGCGCCGGGTCGACGGGCCGGCCGTTGACGGCGACGATCGCGTCACCGGCGCGGACGGCGACGCCGGGCGCGAGCAGCGGCGAGCGGGCGTCGTGGTCGGAGGTCTCGCCCGGCAGGATGCGGGCGACACGCCAGGTGCCGTCGTCGTCGCGGGACAGGTCGGCGCCGAGCAGGCCCTGGCGGCGGCGCGGGTCGACGGGGGCGCCGTTGGCGATGGCGTAGGCGTGGGAGGTGCCGAGCTCGCCCTGCACCTCCCACAGCAGGTCGACCAGCTCGGAGTGGGAGCCGATCCGCTCGACCAGCGGCTCGTAGCGGTCGAGCACGGCCTGCCAGTCGACGCCGTTCATGTCGGCGCGCCAGAAGTGGTCGCGCATGAGCCGCCCGGCCTCGCGGTAGCCCTGCCGCCATTCGGCGACGGGGTCGAGCTGGACGGAGATCCGGTCGAGGTCGATGGTGACGACGTCGTCGCCGTCTCCGGCCGGGCGGGTCTGGAGGCCGTTCTTGCCGTTGAGGACGAGGCGGGTACCGTCGCCGCTCACCTCGAAGGCGCGGATCTCCTTGCCGAGCTCGGACTTGGCGCGCTTGGCCAGGTCGTAGCGCTCCAGGACGACCTCGCCGGTCTGCTCGGTGCCGTCGCCGAGCTGGCCGGACAGCGGGTGGCGCAGCCAGAGCAGCGCGTCCTTGGCGGTGCGCAGGTTGCTGTAGCGGGCGGCGGGCACCGGGACGGGCACGACGCGGGAGGCGAGCCCTTCGGGGTCGACCTCGGTGCGCGGCGGTGTGTCGTCCTTGTCCTTCTTCTTCTCCTCCGGCGTGGGGTGGTCGTCCTCGCCGTTGAAGCCGCGCCCCTGGAGGCTCGGGTCGAACGGGGAGGGCGTGCCAGCGCGCAGCGGCACCAGGTACGGCCGGCAGCCGGCGGGGAACGACAGGTCGAAGACGTGCGCGTCGTAGACCGGGTCGAAGGTGCGTACCGACAGGAACGCCAGGTGCTTGCCGTCCTTGGTGAAGACGGGGTCGTAGTCGGCGAAGCGGAGCGGCGTGACCTCGATGACGGAGGTGCCGTCGAGGCGGCCCATCTTGATCTGCGAGAGCGGGTTGTGGTGCGGGTGCACCCAGGCGAGCCAGGCGGAGTCGGGCGAGAACGTCAGCCCGCTGATGTCGCCGTAGCCGGTGCGGTCGAGCTCGCGCAGGTCGCCGGTCTCCAGGTCGGCGACGAGGAGCCGGCCGTCGTGGGTGGCGACGGCGGCGTGCTTGCCGTCGGGGGCGGCCTCCAGTTCGAGGACGCGGCCGAGCTCGCCGGCGGCCAGGGTGCGGATCTCGCCGCCGGGCGTGCCGATCTCGAGGCCGTCCTCGCCGGTGGCGTCGGACACCCAGATCGCGCGGCCGTCGGAGCCGAGGGCGCGCGGCAGGCGGACGCGGACGCCGGGCTCGACGCGCAGCGCGCCGGCGGGGCCGTCGCGGTGGGTGAGCCAGTGGGCGGTGCCGCGGATCTCGACGGCGCTCGCACGCCCGGACGTGTCGGGTGAGAAGCCGCCGACGCGGGCGGGGGCGGGCCGCCGGGCGCGGGCCGGCCGGGGGCCGCCGAGGCGGATGTCGAGCGGGTACGGCTCGGCGTCCAGGCTTTCCAGCAGCCAGAGGTCTCCGGCGTGGGAGTAGACGACGCGCTCGCCGTCGGTGGCGGCGTGGCGGGCGTAGAACGCGTCGTGTGAGCTGTGGCGGCGCAGGTCGGAGCCGTCGGGCAGGGCGGAGTAGAGGTTGCCGGTGCCGTCGGTGTCGGCGAGGAAGGCGATGCGGTCGCCGATCCACATGGCGGCCCAGTGCTGGGCGGCGCTGTCGGCGAACAGCCGGGTGAACTCGCCGGTGCCGTCGGCGTCGATCCAGATCTTGCCCGCGGTGCCGCCCCGGTAGCGCTTCCAGGCGGACGGCTCGCGCCACATCGGCGACACGGTGACCACGCGATCGCCGCTGGTGGACAGGTCGCTCACCCAGCCGTACGGCAGGCGGGTGGCGGGGCCGCCGTCGAGCGGGATCTCGTACGCCCACGTCCTGTTGCGCCCGCCCTGGCCGGTGGCGCTGATCGCGCGGGGCCTGCCGTCGTCGCTCCAGCCGCGCGCCTGCGTGGAGGCGGAGCCCCAGTGGGTGAGCCGCTCGCCCTCGCCGCCGTCGAGCTCGGCCGCGAACACCTCGGGGGCGCCTTCGCGGGTGCTGGTCCAGGCGATGCGGCTGCCGTCGGGGGAGAAACGCGGGGCCGAGACGGGGGTCCGGTCGGCGGTGAACCGCCAGGCCCGGCCGCCGGTCACGGGGGCGAGCCAGACATCGTCGTCGGCGACGAAGGTGACGAGGTCACCGTTTAGGTGCGGGAATCTCAGGTAAGCGCCAGTTGTCACAGCTGAACACTAATGCGCAGCCCATCGAACCGTAGAGGATAATTTCCGCGCTCAGCGGACAGCCGCGCACGTCAGGGGCAGGAGCACGGCATGAGACTCTGCGCACGCGCTCACCAGATGCCGCCCAGGATCGCCGCCGGGGCGATCATCCTGAACTCCGGCCTGTCCAAGGCGCACGCCGACGAACAGACCGCCGCCGGGGTGCACGGGATGGCGACCGTCCCGTATCCGTTCCTGGGCAAGCTGGAGCCGCAGCGGTTCGTCAAGCTGCTGTCGAAGGCCGAGATCGCGCTCGGCGCCGCCCTGCTGCTGCCCGTGGTGCCGTCGCTGCTGGCCGGGGTGGCGCTGACCGGGTTCGCGGGCGGGCTGATCGGGCTCTACCTGAAGACGCCGGGCCTGCGCCAGGAGGGCAGCCTGCGCCCGTCGCAGGAGGGCATCGGCATCGTCAAGGACATCTGGCTGCTGGGCATCGGGCTCGGCCTGGTGGTGGAGGAGCTGGCGGACCATCATTGATCTCCACCGGCCGGTAACTAGCCTGTACGAAGCCGGGTAGTCCGGACATCATGGCAGAATTCGGCTACACCCTGATGTGCGAGCAGACGCCCGCCCGGCAGCTCGTCGACTTCGCCGCCCGGGCCGAGCAGGCGGGCTTCGACTACGCGGTCATCTCCGACCACTACTTCCCGTGGGTCGAGGAGATGGGCCATTCACCGTACGCCTGGTCGGTGCTCGGCGCCGCGGCCCAGGCCACCGCCCGGCTGCCGCTCATGACGTACGTGACCTGCCCGATCATGCGTTACCACCCGGCGGTGGTGGCGCAGAAGGCGGCCACGATGGGCGTGCTGAGCGGCGGCCGGTTCACGCTCGGCCTCGGCGCGGGCGAGAACCTCAACGAGCACGTCATCGGCGAGGGCTGGCCGTCCGCCGACGTGCGCCACCGCATGCTGCGTGAGGCCGTGCAGATCATCCGCGAGCTGTTCGGCGGCGGCTACGTCACCTACCAGGGCGAGTTCTACGACGTCGACTCGGCCAAGCTGTACGACCTGCCCGAGGAGCCGGTGCCGATCGCGATCGCCGCCTCGGGCTCCAGCTCGGCGCGGCTCGCCGCCGAGTACGGGGACATCCTGGTCATCAACGACCCGATGCCCGAGGTGGTCAGCGCGTTCGCCGACGCCGGAGGCTCGGGCAAGCCGGTGTACGGGCAGCTCGCGCTCTCCTACGACACCGACGCCGAGGCGGCCAAGGAACGCGCGCACCGGCTGTGGCGCTGGTCGGGCGTCGGCGGCTGGAAGGTCATGGCCGAGCTGCCCGGCCCGGTCAACTTCGCGGCCGCCGCCTCGACCGTACGCCCCGACGACGTCGCGCAGAGCGTGCCGTGCGGCAACGACGTGGACGCGGTCGTGGAGGCGGTGCGCGCCTATCTCGACGGCGGCTACACCCACGTCGCGCTCGTGCAGATCGGCGCCGACCAGCAGGAGCCCTTCTTCGCCTGGGCGGAGAAGGACCTCCTGCCGGCCCTGCGCCGACTGTGAGCGTCAGGGGACGATGTTGACCAGCTTGGGCGCCCGGACGATCACCTTGCGCGGGGTGCCCTGGAGGTAGCCCTGGACCTTCTCGGAGGCCAGGGCCAGCTCGCGCAGCTCGTCCTCGGAGATGCCGGGCGGGACCTCCAGCCGCTCGCGCACCTTGCCCGCGACCTGCACGACGCAGGTGACCGACTCCTGGACGAGCAGCGCCGGGTCGGCGACCGGCCAGCCTGCCTTGGCGACGGTGCCGCCGGTGTGGCCCAGCCGCTCCCAGCCCTCCTCGGCGGTGTAGGGGGCGACCAGCGACAGCATGACGGCCAGCGCCTCGGCGGCCTCGCGCACCGCCGGGTCGGCGGCGCCGGGGCCGGAGTCGATCGCCCGGCGGGCGGCCGTGGTCAGCTCCATCATGCGCGCCACCGCGACGTTGAAGCGGTAGGACTCGACCAGCTTGGTGACCTCGTCGATGGTCCGGTGAGTGATCTTGCGCAGCTCCAGGTCGCCGCCCTCGAAGGAGACGCCCGGCTCGCTGGCCGTCTCGTCCATCACCCGGAAGGCGCGGGCCAGGAACTTCTGCGACGCCGCCGGCGACACGTCGGCCCAGTCGATGTCGTCCTCCGGCGGGCCGGCGAACACCATCGTCAGGCGGACCGCGTCGACGCCGTAGTCGTCGATCTGCTGGCCCAGGTCGACGCCGTTGCCCAGGGACTTCGACATCGCCTTGCCGCCGTTGATCACCTGGCCCTGGTTGAGCAGCCGCAGGAACGGCTCGGTGAAGCTCACCATGCCCATGTCGTGCAGGACCTTGGTGAAGAAGCGCGAGTAGAGCAGGTGCAGCACCGCGTGCTCGACACCGCCCACGTACTGGTCGATGGGGCCCCACTTGCGGACCTGCTCGACGTCGAACGGGCCCTCGGTGTAGCCGGGCGAGCAGTAGCGCAGGAAGTACCAGGACGAGTCGACGAAGGTGTCCATGGTGTCGGTGTCGCGCTTGGCCGGGCCGCCGCACTTGGGGCACTCGACGTTGACCCAGTCGGTGGCGCTGGCCAGCGGGGAGACGCCCTTGGGCGACAGCGCCTCGCCGCGCAGGTCGGGCAGCGTGACCGGCAGCTGGTCGTCGGGAACGGGCACCTCGCCGCAGTCGCCGCAGTGGATGATCGGGATCGGCGTGCCCCAGAACCGCTGCCGCGACAGCAGCCAGTCGCGCAGCCGGAAGTTGACCGCGCCTGCGCCCTTGCCGTCGACCTCCAGAATCTCGATGATCTTGGCGATGGCCTCGGCCTTGGTCAGGCCGTCGAGCGGGCCGGAGTTGACCAGCCGGCCCTCGCCGGGCGTGGCCTCGCCGGTCTCGCCGGGGTCGGCCAGCCCGGTGTGCACGACGACCTTGACCGGCAGCCCGAACTTGCGGGCGAAGTCGAGGTCGCGCTGGTCGTGGGCGGGCACGGCCATGATGGCGCCGTGGCCGTAGTCGGACAGCACGTAGTCGGCGGCCCAGACGGGGATGCGCTCGCCGTTGACCGGGTTGATCGCGTGGCGGCCCAGGAAGACGCCGGTCTTCTCCTTGTCGGTGGACAGCCGCTCGATGTCGCTCAGCTTGGCGACCTCGGCGCGGTAGGCCTCGAACGCGGGGCGCTGCTCGTCGGTGACGATCTCGTCGGCCAGCGCGGCGTCGACCGCGACCACGAAGAACGTGGCGCCGAACAGCGTGTCGGGGCGCGTGGTGTAGACGTGCACGGGCTCGTCGCGGCCCTCGATCTGGAACAGCACGTCGGCGCCCTCGGAGCGGCCGATCCAGTTGCGCTGCATGGTCATGACGCGCTCGGGCCAGCCGCCTTCGAGCTGGTCCATGTCGTCCAGCAGGCGCTGCGCGTAGTCAGTGATCTTGAAGTACCACTGCGTCAGCTCGCGCCTGACGACGTCCGCGCCGCACCGCTCGCACTTGCCGGCCACGACCTGCTCGTTGGCCAGCACGGTCTGGTCGTTGGGGCACCAGTTGACCAGGCCGCCCTTGCGGTAGGCCAGGCCGCGCTCGAAGAAGCGGTTGAACAGCCACTGGTTCCAGTGGAAGTAGTCGGCGTCGCTGGTGTGCAGGCGGCGCGACCAGTCGAAGGAGATGCCGTAGCGCTTGAACGAGTTGGCCTGCGTCTCGATGTTGGCGTAGGTCCACTCCGCGGGGTGGGCGTTGCGCTTGATCGCGGCGTTCTCGGCGGGCAGGCCGAAGGAGTCCCAGCCGATGGGGTGCAGGACGTTGTAGCCGCGCTGGAACCAGTAGCGCGCGACCACGTCGGCGATCGCGAACACCTCGCCGTGGCCCATGTGAAGGTCGCCGGAGGGGTAGGGGAACATGTCGAGCATGTAGCGCCGCTCGCGCGGGTCGGCGGCGTCCTCGCTCGCCCGGAACGGGTCCAGCTCCTCCCATCGCTGCTGCCATTTGGCCTGCAGCGCCTGCGGGTCGTACTCACTCACGGCGGTTGTCCTTCTGATTGACTCGGACCCATAGAAAAACCCCTCGTATGCAGGACGAGGGGCAGCCGCGACGGCGAGATCTTCAGGGCCGTCGCGGCCCGCTAAGAAGCAGGGTCGCGGAACGCATAGGTCAAGCCTAGCGCACCTCTTCAACCGAATGCAGGCGCTCAAGCGGCGCGGGCGGGCACAATGGAGCCTTCAGGCCGGTGAGACCTGATGGTGATAGATCCGTTGTGACCTCATATGTCCCATTAGAATACTCTCGTCGCCGTGGTGCATTCAGCTGAGCCGGAACGACCGGAGGCCGACCTGCCCCAGCAGGATCCGCCGACCGATCCGCACGGCTTCGCCCGTTTCCCTGCGGAGCCGGCTGGGTCTCCTGGAAAATCCCATGAGATCATGCACAGCACGTCGAATCCGGACATAACCACAGGAGGGCCGGCAGCAATGGCAACGGAGCATTCCGGAGCACCTCACCTGCCACCGTCCTGGCCCGAGGCCCCGCGCGAGGATGTCCCGACCTCCTGGCCCGAAACGCCTCCGGCGGCCCAGCAGCCGCCCACCGCCTGGCCCGAGGCTCCCCCCGCCGCCGCCTGGCCCGAGCCGCCCGGCCGGTCGTCGCAGCCCGAGCAGTTCTCCTGGGCCGACGCCACCCGGCCCGAGGCCCAGCCCGCCCGGCGCGACGCCGAGCCGGTGCCGACGTCCTGGCCCACCACCGGACAGCCCTCCTCCGGGCAGCACACCGCTGGGCAGCACACCGCTGGGCAGCCCGCGGACCCGGCGCCCGCGTGGTCGGAGCCGCCCGCCGCGCAGCCCGGCGCCTGGGCGAACCTCAGCTCCCCGGCCCCCTGGCCACCGCAGGACTCCGCCGCGCCCCGCCACCACTCCCCCTCGCCGCTGGACACCCCGTACAGCGCGCCCCCGCCCGACCAGCCGGTGGTGCCGACCTCGCAGGCCGCCGACGAGCGCACGATGACGTACTCCCAGGTCCAGGCGCAGGGCCACGCACAGCCGCCGGGGCACGGGCAGCCGCACGCCGCGCCCGTCGCCGAGCCGCAGCAGCAGCAGCAGCCGATCCAGCCCCTCGACCAGGCGCACGACCCGCACCAGCAGCCGGGCGAGCACCAGGCGCAGCACGGCAGGCCGGGCGCGAACCTGAGCCGCGACCCGTCCGACCCGGACCGCCCGTTCGTCACGGCCGGCCAGATCAGCGGCTCGCGCACCCCTCCCCCCGAGCGCCAGCAGCAGCTCTGGGACACCGTCTTCGGCGATGACTACAACGAGATGGGCGAGCCCGAGACCCTGGAGGAGGGCAAGCCCATCTGGATCTACGCGCTGGCCGGCTCGGTCGCGATCGCGCTGGTCGCGGGCCTGCTCTGGGCGTTCCTCGCCGGTCCGCTCGCCGGGGCGAAGGAGACGCCGCCCGTCGCGCAGGAGACCACGAAGACGCCGCCGCCCGGACCGCAGAAGACCACCTCGACGATCCCCCGCCTGCCGAAGTTCCCGGGCAAGGCGTCGGGCGTGACGGGCACGCTGCCCGACGCCGCCGCCGGCATCTCCGTCCCGCGCCTCGGCGGCACCTGGCGGCTGGACGAGCGGCCCACGGTGAAGGGCACGTACGGCTTCGAGACCCGCCAGTACGCGATGGTCGGCACCAACCTGGCCGCGCAGGTGCTCACCGGGCCGCTCCCGGAGCGGCTGGCCTCGTCCTACGCCAAGCCGGGCGAGCTGGAGCCGGCGATCAAGGCGGTCGTGGTCGACGCGCGCAAGCGCCTGTTCGAGATGCCCAACCGGGTCAAGAAGATCGCCCAGCAGGAGCTGACCGTGGGCGACGCCAAGGGCATGCTCATCGCGTACGCGCTCACGTCCGCGAGCGAGAAGGCCACGATCGTCACGGCCGCGCTCGACACGGGCGCCGAGCTGCCGGCCGTCGTCTACATGTCGGTCCCGGAGGAGGGCGAGAACCTGCGCCCCGACCTCAACACCGTGATCAACCGGCTGAAGGTGACCGCCCAGGGGTAGGCCCGGACGCTAGAAGGCGCACTCCATGTGCTTGATCCCGTTGATGAAGCTGGAGTGCAGCCGGTCCGGCGTGCCGCCCTCGATGCCGGGGACGCGGCGCAGCAGCTCGCGGAACATCACCGTGATCTCGCGGCGGGCCAGGTGGGCGCCCAGGCAGAAGTGCGGGCCCGGGCCGCCGAAGCCGACGTGCGGGTTCGGGTGGCGGGTGATGTCGAACCGCTCCGGGTCCTCGAACACCGCCGGGTCGCGGTTGGCCGCCCAGTAGTAGAGGACGGCCTTCTCGCCCTTGCGGTAGAGGTGGCCGTTCATCGTGTGGTCGCGGGTGACCTTGCGGCGCATGAAGTTGACCGGCGAGGCGAGGCGGACGATCTCCTCGACGGCCGTGGCGGTGCGGGCCTCCGGGTCGCTCAGCCACAGCGCGCGCTGGTCGGGGTTCGTGGTGAGCAGGCGCAGGCCGTGCGAGATCGCGTTGCGGGTGGTCTCGTTGCCGGCCACGACGAGCAGGATGAAGAACGAGCCGAGCTCCTGAAGGGTGAGCTGCTCGCCGTCGATGTTGGCGTTGACCAGGGACGAGGTCAGGTCGTTCGTCGGGTGTTCGGCGCGGTGCGCGGCCAGGTCCTGGACGAGCTGCTGCAGCTCCATGCCTGCGGTGAGCAGCTTCTCGGCGAGCTGGCCGAGGTCGGGGCCGGTGTATTCGGGGTCGAAGCCGCCGAGGATGATGTTCGACCGGTCGAAGACGAACCCGTAGTCGCGCTCCGGGATGCCCATCATGTCGCAGATGATCTTCAGGGGCAGCCGGGCGGCGACCTCGGTGACGAAGTCGCAGCCGGGACCCTTGGCCAGCAGGTCGTCGACGATCTTGACGGCCGCCGACTCCACGTCGGTCTCGAACTGCTTGATCATCTTCGGCGTGAACGCGCGCGAGACGATCCGGCGCAGGCGGGCGTGCCGGGGATCGTCCATGTTGATCATCGACCCGAAGTACTCGGCGAACTCGGCCGGCATGTCCGGGATGTTCGTCGCGCCGCCCTCCCCCGACGAGAACACCTCCGGGGTGCGGCTGGCCTCGAGGATGTCCGCGTGCCGGACCAGGGCGTAGTAGCCGGGGCCCTTCGGGGCGAACGAGATCTCCGGCTCCTCGAAGAAGGCCGGGCTGTCCAGGCGGCGCAGCCGGTCGAACGCCTCCCGGCGCTCGCCCATGGGCCTGGCCCAGAAATCGCGGTCGGACAGGTCGAAGTCAACGACGCTCATGGGGCCATCATTCGAGCCTCGATACCGGTACGTCAATGCTTTCGACGTACACCGTACGTACGTGGCCGGAAAATGTGTGGCGAGCCGGGCCGGACGGTGGCTACGGTGACCGGCATGACGTTCTTCTTCCTCCTCGGCTAGCGATCCGCCGGCGGGTCGCGGATGACCCACCGCCGGCGATGCGGGACGGCCGGCCGCCGTCCCGGGTCGCTTCATGGGAGAAGGACACGTGCACACCCTTGCCGTGGCCAGGGCGGTGCATGGCATCGAACCCCTGGTCGCAGCTGAGATCCGCCGTTCCCGGCTCGGCTCCGTCCGCGGGTTGCGCCATCGCGAGGTCTGGTTCGACACGGCCGACCCCGGCCCCGGGCTGCTGGGGCTGCGGACGGCCGACGACGTGCTGCTGGTGGCGGCCGTGGTGGACGGGGTCGGCCACGGCCGCCTCGCCCTGCGCCGCCTGGCGGCCGCCGCCCGCGCCCTCCGCGCCCTGCCGCCCCGCCCGCTCCCGCACCGGGACGCGGCCGGGGTCGAGGTGTCGGCCACGTTCGTCGGGCGGCGCGCCTACACGCGCCACGACATCGAGGACGCGGTCGGGGCCGAGCTGGGCCGCCGGCTGCGGCTGCCCTACCACTCGCGCGCCGGCGGCGCCGTGCCGCCCGCCGGATGCCTGGCGTTCCGGGTGACGATCCAGGGCGAGCGCGCCGTCATCGGCCTGCGCCTGGCGGTCCGGCCCCTGCACCGCCGGCCGTACAAGCTCGGGTCCGTGCCGGGCAGCCTGCACCCGCCGCTCGCCGCCGCCATGGCGGCCCTCGCCCGCCTCGACGGCGCCCGCACCGTGCTCGACCCCTGCTGCGGCGCCGGCACCACCCTCCTCGAGGCCGCCGCCGTCGCCCCCCACGCCCGCTTCCTCGGCCTGGACCACAACCCCGCCGCCATCACGGCCGCCACCACCAACGCCACCCACCTGCACACCGCCCCAACGCTCCCCCTCGCCCCCGCGTACAGTGCGGGCACCCCTGAGGCGAGCACCCACCCAACGCCCGCCGTCACCCGCGCCCCCGCGGAGGAGCGCGCCGCTGCCGGGGCCGTCTCCAGGGCAGACGGGCCCGTGGCGGTCGCTTCCGGCCGGTTCTGGTGGGGGGTGGCGGACGGGGGGCGGGTTCCGCTGGGGGACGGGGTGGTGGATCGGGTGCTGGTGAATCCGCCGTGGGGGCGTCAGGTCGCGGCGGGCGGGCTGCTGGCCGGGGATCCCGGGAGGCTGTGGCGGGAGGTGCGGCGGGTGCTGGCGGCGGACGGGCTGGTGGTGGCGCTGGTGCACGACGGGGTCCCGGACGGCTTCACCGTACGGGAGAGGGTGCGGGTGAGTTTGTCGGGCCGGCACCCGGAGCTGGTCGTGCTCAGCCCCGGGCAGGCCCGAGCCAGGACAGGACGAGGTCGTTGACGGCCGCCGGGCGCTCCAGGTGGAGGAAGTGCCCGGCGCCGGCGACGGGTTCGGCGCGGGAGCCGGGCGGCAGCGCGGCGGCGGCGTCCTTGACCAGGTCGGCGCCGATGCAGCCGTCGCGTTCGCCGTGGAGGTAGAGGATCGGCGTGGCGGCGGCGGCTCCGGCGGCGGGGTGGCGGCCGGAGGGCGGGGCGGCGCCGAGCATGGCCCGGTAGTAGCCGATGGCGGCCGACAGGTGGGCGGGGTCGCCGATGCTGCGGCGGACGAGCTCCAGGTCGTGGGTGGCGTCGTAGCCGGGTGACCAGTCGGCCCAGAGCCCTTCGAGGAACCCGGGCGCCGACGCGGCGGTCTCGGCCAGTCCGGTCTGGAAGAGGAACACGTAGAACGACCGTTTGAGCTGCTCGTAGTGCAGGAAGGCGGCGCGGAGGACGGCGGGCGGCGGGACGGCGAGGGTGACGGCGGCGCGGAAGCGGTCGGCGGTGGCGTACACGGGGACGGCGCCCCAGTCGTGGCCGACGATGACGGCCGAGTCGTCGCCGCCGAGCCGCTCGTGCAGGGCGAGGGCGTCGGCGGCGAGCGCGTCGCCGTCGTAGGCGGCGTCGGCGGGGATCTCCGTGGGCGCGTAGCCGCGCATGAACGGCGCGACGGCGCGGTAGCCGCGGGCGGCGAGCGCGGGCACGAGGTGACGCCAGGTGTGTGCGGTGTCGGGGAAGCCGTGCAGGCAGAGCGCGAGCGGCCCGTCCCCGGCGGTGAGGTACGCGAACTCCACCCCGTTGGCGTGGATCGTCCGGATCTCCACGGGTCAGCCTGCCGCGATGAGGTCGGCCGCCTTCTCGCCGATCATGATGGCGGGGGCGTGGGTGTGTCCGCGGTTGAGCGTCGGCATGATCGACACGTCGGCGACCCGGAGCCCGTCGAGGCCGCGCACGCGCAGTTGCGGGTCCACGACGGCGTCCTCGTCGGCGCCCATCCGGCAGCTGCCGACCGGGTGGTAGAGGGTCTCGCCGCGCTCGCGCACCCATTGGGCCAGCTCGTCGTCGGTCTCGGGCGCGGTGTAGGGGGGCATCGGGCCGCCGGCGTACGGCTTCATGGCGGCGCTGGCGAACACCTGCTTGGCCACCTTGAGCCCGGCGACGAGCCGTTTCACGTCGGCTTCCTTGGTCAGGTAGCCGGGGTCGACGAGGACTTCGCGGCCGTTGAGCCCGATGCGGCCCCGGCTCTCGGGCTGGAGCAGGGTGACGCCGACGGTCAGGCCGTGGCCGGTGGGCGGGGTGAGGCCGTGGTCGATGAACGGGCCGGGCGCGAAGATCAGCTCGATGTCGGGGGCGGGCTCGGCGGGCGTGGTGCGGATGAACGCGACGGCCTCGCCGACGTTCGTGGTGAGCATGCCGGAGCGCAGCACGATGTAGCGGAGCAGGTTGCCCAGCGACTCGGCCTTGGTCAGCGTGACCGGCTGCTTGCAGGCGACGAACACGCCGGACGACAGGTGGTCCTGGAGGTTCTTGCCCACTTCGGGCAGTTCGTGGACGACGGCGATCCCGGCGTCGCGCAGTTCGTCGGCGGCGCCGACGCCGGAGCGCATGAGCAGGTAGGGGGAGCCGATGGCGCCCGCCGACAGGATGACCTCCCGCCGGGCCCTGACCTGGGCGCCGCCGCTGTGCTCGATGCCGACGGCGCGCCTGCCGTCGAAGACGACGCGGTTCACGTCCGCCTCGGTGATCAGGGTGAGGTTGGGGCGTTTGAGCGCGGGGCGCAGGTAGCCGTCGGCGGCGCTCCAGCGGCGGCCGCGGTCCTGGTTGACGGGGGTGGGGCCGTAGCCGTCGTTGACGTGGCCGTTGATCTCGTCGGCGCGCCGCAGGCCGAGCTCGTCGCACGCCTTGAGGAAGGCGGCGGTGGTGACGTTGGGGCTGCGCAGCTCGGAGATGAACAGCGGCCCGTCGGTGCCGTAGACGCCGCCGTGGTTGCTGCCGACCCGGCGCTCGGCGCGTTTGAAGTAGGGCAGCACGTCCTCGTACGTCCAGCCGGGCACGCCCCACTGGTCGTAGTCGAGCGCGCAGCCGCGCACCCACATCTGGGCGTTGATCGACGAGGAGCCGCCGAGGACCCGGCCGCGCGGCCAGTAGAGCTCACGCCCGGCCATCTCACTCTGCTTGGCCGTGGTGTAGTCCCAGTCGTAGCCGGTCTTGAACAGCTTGGCGAAGCCCGCGGGCATGCGGATCTCCAGCTTGTCGTCGCGGCCTCCGGCCTCGATGAGGGCGACGGTCACCGCCGGGTCCGCCGACAGCCTGTTGGCCAGCACGCACCCTGCCGAACCGGCTCCGACGATCACGTAGTCGTACTCCATGGCCACTCCTCAGTGATGTGCTACTTGCTTACTCCAGGCGACGGGGCGCGTCCATACATACTTGTGACCTCTGTTACCTACCAGTCGGTATGGTCAGGCTGACAGGATGTGCCCAAGCACCTGGATGAGGGAGGAAAGGCATGCTCAACCTGTCGAGCGTCCTGGAGGACAGCGCGCGCAACACCCCGGATGCCACCGCGATCGTCTTCGGGGACATGCGACTGCCCTACTCCATGATCGACACGGTGGCCTGCCAGGTCGCGAACCTGCTCGTGTCGCGCGGCATCGGCAAGGGCGACAAGGTGGCGATCGCCTGTCCCAACCTGCCCTACTTCCCGTTCGTCTACTTCGGCATCCTCAAGGCCGGGGCGACGGTGGTGCCGCTCAACGTGCTGCTGCAGTCGCGGGAGATCGCCTACCACCTCGACGACAGCGACGCCAAGGCGCTGTTCTGCTTCGAGGGCACGCCGGAGCTGCCGCTGGGCGAGCGCGGCAAGGCGGGGTTCGAGGCGGCCGAGGGGTGCGAGCACTTCTTCGTGCTGCCCGCCACGGCGCTGGCCACGGAGTCGGAGTACGGCGAGTCGATCTGGGCGGCGCTGGGCGGGATGTCGGGCGAGTTCGAGACCGTGCAGACCGCGCCCGACGACACCGCGGTCATCCTCTACACCTCGGGCACCACGGGCCGCCCCAAGGGCGCCGAGCTCAGCCACCAGAACATGGTCATGAACGTCATGGTCAACGACAAGATGTTCCCGCGCACCGAGGGCGGCGACACCTATCTGGCGGTGCTGCCGCTGTTCCACTCCTTCGGGCAGACGGTCATCCTCAACACCGGTTTCATGCGCGGCGCGACGCTGGTGCTGATGCCGCGCTTCGAGCCGGGTGAGGCGCTGGCCATCATGCGCGCCGAGGGGGTCACGTTCTTCGCGGGCGTGCCGACCATGTACTGGGCCCTGCTCACCAAGATCCACGCCGACGGCGAGGAGGCCCCGTCCACGCTGCGGATCGCGGTGGCGGGCGGCTCGGCCTCGCCGGTCGAGGTGCTCAAGGACTTCGAGAAGACGTTCGGCATCCCGATCCTGGAGGGCTACGGCCTGTCGGAGACCTCGCCGGTGGCGAGCTTCAACCAGCTCGGCCGGCCCACCAAGCCGGGCACGATCGGCACCCCGATCTGGGGCGTGGAGATGCGGCTGGTCGACCCCGACTGGAAGACCGTCGAGGGCGAGGGCCCGGGCGAGATCGCGGTGCGCGGCCACAACGTCATGAAGGGCTACTACGGCCGCCCCGAGGCCACCGCCGAGGTGATGCGCGACGGCTGGTTCCGCACCGGCGACATCGCCACCCGGGACGCCGACGGCTACTACTCCATCATCGACCGGGCCAAGGACATGATCATCCGCGGCGGGTTCAACGTCTACCCGCGCGAGGTGGAGGAGGTCCTCATGGGCCACGAGGAGGTCTCGCTGGCCGCCGTCGTCGGCGTCCCGCACGACTCCCACGGCGAGGAGATCAAGGCGTACGTGATCCGCACCCCGGGATCGTCGCTGACCGAGGACGACCTGATCGCCTGGAGCCGCGAGGCCATGGCGGCCTACAAGTACCCGCGGGTGGTCGAGTTCCGCGACGCGCTCCCGATGACGGCGACGGGCAAGATCCTCAAGCGCGAGCTGCGCTGACGCCGAAACTTTCAGCCGCCGACGCCCTCCCAGCTGCGTGCCGGGAGGGCGTCGTCGTCAGGGCATTGCTCGATCGAAATTTTCTGTCCACACTCGAAATGTTTCAGTTCGAGGGAGAGGAACTCGATGAGCATCAGATCCCGGATCGCGGGAGCCGTGGCGGCGGCCGTGACGATCGCCGCGGCGGCGCTGGCCCTGGCGCCGCCTGCCGCCTCGGCCCAGCTGACGGAGGTCACCGGCTTCGGCACGAACCCCACCGGCCTGCGCATGCACCTGTACGTGCCCGACGGCGTCGGCGCGCGCCCGGCGGTGCTGGTGGCCGTGCACTACTGCACCGGGTCGGGACCGGCGTTCTACTCCGGCACGGAGTTCGCCTCGCTGGCCGACCGGCACAAGTTCATCGTCATCTACCCGTCGGCCACCAGAAGCGGCTCCTGCTACGACGTCTCCTCGCCGCAGGCGCTGCGGCACGACGGCGGCAGCGACCCGGTCGGCATCGTGTCCATGGTCCGCTGGGTCGAGCAGCGCTACGGCGCCGACCCCGGCCGCACCTACGCGGTGGGCGCCTCGTCCGGCGGCATGATGACGAACGTGCTTCTCGGCGCCTACCCTGACGTGTTCGAGGCGGGCGCGTCGTACATGGGCGTGCCGTTCGGCTGCTTCGCCACCACCGACGGGTCGAGCTGGAACAGCGCGTGCGCCAACGGCCAGATCAGCCGGACGCCGCAGCAGTGGGGCGACCTGGTCCGCGCCGCCTACCCGGGCTACGGCGGCGCCCGGCCGCGCATGCAGATCTGGCACGGCACCGAGGACAGCACGCTGCGCTACCCGAACTTCCAGGAGCAGATCAAGCAGTGGACGAACGTCCACGGCCTGAGCCAGACGCCCGCCCGCACCGACCAGCCGCAGCCGTCCTGGACCAGGACCCGCTACGGCGGCACCGGCACGAACGTGGCCGTCGAGGCCGTCAGCCTCCAGGGCGTGGGCCACAGCCTGCCGGTCGGCGGGATGGCCGGGGCCACGATCGACTTCCTCGGCCTGTCGGAGCCCGGCCCGACGACCTCCCCGAGCATCACGCCCACGGCCACGACCACGGCGACGCCGCCGCCGGGCGGGTGCCGCGTCACGTACACGATGAGCACCTGGAACACCGGGTTCACGACCGCGGTCACCATCACGAACACCGGCTCCACCCCGGTGTCGGCCTGGTCGCTGGCCTTCACGCTGCCGCAGGGGCAGAGCGTCACGGGCGCGTGGAACGCCACGCTGTCGCCGTCGAGCGGCCAGGTGACGGCCAGGAACGTCGCCTACAACGGGGCGATCGCGCCGGGCGCGTCGGCGTCGTTCGGCTTCCAGGCCACCCACTCGGGCGACACCGCCGAGCCGGCCGCCTTCACCCTCAACGGCTCCCCCTGCGCGACGGCCTGACCACCGGGCGGTGGGATGGTTGTCCCATGTACGTCGTCTTCACCGGCGGGCCCGGGTCCGGCAAGAGCACGCTCGTCGAGGCTCTGCGCGGACGCGGGCTCGCCGCCATGCCGGAGGCGGGCCGGGCGATCATCCGGGAGCAGGCGGCCATCGGCGGCACCGCGCTGCCGTGGGCCGATCCCGGGCTGTTCGCCGAGCTGATGCTCTCCTTCGACCTGCGCTCCTACCGGGAGGCCCCGGAGGACGGCACGGTGCTGTTCGACCGGGGGGTGGTGGACGTGGCCGCCTACCTCACGCTGTCGGGCCTGCCGGTCCCGCCGCACGTGCGCGCCGCCGCCCGGGCCGTGCGCTACGGGCGGGTGTTCGCGGCGCCGCCGTGGCCGGAGATCTACGAGCGGGACGCCGAGCGCAAGCAGGATCTCGCCGAGGCCGAGCGCACCTACGAGGCCTGCGTGGCGGCGTACCAGGAGTACGGCTACGAGCTGGTCGTGCTGCCCCGGGCGAGCGTCGAGGAGCGGGCCGGGTTCGTGGCGCGCGAGCTCGGGACGGGCGGCTAGAAGAGGGCTTCGATGCGGTCGAGGTGCTCTTCTCCCCAGGTGCCGAGCGGGGCGAGGGCGGTGTTGAGCGACTGGCCGAACTCCGTCAGCGAGTACTCGACCTTCGGCGGCACCTGGTGGTAGACCTCGCGATGCACCAGGCCGTTCGCCTCCATCTCGCGCAGTTGCTGGATCAGCACGCGCTCGCTGATGCCGGGCACCGCGCGCCGCAGCTCGCCGAACCGCACCGGGCCCTCGCCCAGCGCGAACAGGATCAGGCCCTTCCACTTGCCGCCCATGACGGCGATGGCGGCGTCGAGCCCGCAGGTGAAGGTCCGTGTCATCAGCGCCTCACTTACCTCGATGTCAGTACCCGACAAACTAGTAGGTACTTGAGCAAATGTCAGCGGAGGGGCCAGCATGTGACCTGATCAACCGATGGGAGAACACCTATGACCGACGTGACCGTTCTCGGCCTGGGCTCGATGGGCGCGGCGCTGGCCGGGGCCTTCGTCGACGCCGGGCTCCGGACGACCGTGTGGAACCGCACCCCGGAGAAGGCCGCGCCCCTGGTCTCCCGGGGAGCCGAGCGGGCGGCGGACGTCGCCGGCGCGGTCGCGGCGAGCCCGCTCGTCGTCGCCTGCCTGACCACCTACGCCGCCACCCGGGAGGCGCTGGAGCCGGCCGCCGGAGCGCTGGCCGGGCGCACCCTGGTCACCCTGAACAGCGGGACGCCCGCCGCGGCCCGCGACCTGGCCGCCTGGGCCGCCGGGCACGGCGCCCGCTTCCTCGACGGCGCGGTGAAGAACGTGCCCTCCGCCGTGGGCGCGCCGGACACGCTGCTCTACTACAGCGGCGACCGGGCGGTGTTCGACGAGCACGAGAAGACGCTGCGCGTCCTCGGCGGCGACACCGTGCACCTGGGCGAGGAGCCGGACCTGGCGGCGCTGTACGAGAGCGCGGTCGGCGGCATCCTGCTGCCGGCGCTGCTGGGATTCCTTCAGGGCGCGGCGCTGGTGACGGCCCGGGGCCTGGAGGCGCGCACGCTGGTGCCGTACTCCGTCAAATGGCTGGAGATGATCGGGTCCGTGCTGCCGGAGCTGGCCAGGGAGATCGACTCCGGAGACTACGGCGAGCCCGCCTCCGCCATCGGGCTCTTCCACGCGGGCCTGGACGAGGAGCGCTCGCTCGGCGACGAGGCGCGGGTGGACGTCTCCTGGCAGGCGCCGATGCACGACCTGATCGAGCGGGCCGTGGCGCAGGGGCGCGGCGACCAGAGCATCTCGGCGCTGATCGAGCTGCTCAGGGCGGCGTGAGCCCGGTCAGCGGCGGTCGAGGCCGGACAGCTGCCAGGCCAGGCGGCGGCGCACGGCCGGGAGGCGGCCAGCGGCCGTCAGGACGAGGTTGCGCAGCGGACGCCAGGCCGCGCGGGCGGTGGCCAGGCGGGTGAGGCGGCCCGCCAGCGCGACGACCTTCCCGGCGACGGGCCGCCGGGTGGCCGTGTGGGTGTCGAGCAGGGTGTCGGGCTCGCCGTCGAGGACGCGGGCGAGCAGCTCGGCGAGGGTGACGGCGTCCTCGATGCCGAGGTTCATGCCCTGGCCGCCGGCCGGGGAGTGCACGTGCGCGGCGTCCCCGGCGAGCAGGACGCGGCCTCGGCGGAAGGTGCCGGCGACGCGGTGGTGGACGCGGAAGCGCGAGCCCCACACGACCTCGTGCACGACGGCGGGCGACGCCTGCGGGCCCCGGGCGTCGAGCAGCGCCTGGACGAACGCGGTGTCCGGCTCGCGCGGGGCCTCGGCGACGGTGGCGACGACGCGGTGCAGGCCGCCGGGGAGCGGCGCGACCACGACGAGCCCGGCGGGTGAGAAGTAGAGGATGACCTCGTCGTGCGGCACGCCGCCGCTCAGCCGCACGTCGGCGAGGGTGAACGACTCGGCGTACGTGCCTCCGTCGAAGGGGATGCCGGTGGCCTCCCGTACCGTGCTGTGCATGCCGTCGGCGCCGATCAGGTAGGTGGCGCGCAGCCGCCGGCCGTCGTCGAGCGTGGCGGTGACGCCGCCCGCGTCCTGCTCCAGGGCGGTCAGCGTGACCGGGCGCAGGACCTTTCCGCCGAGCTCCTCCAGGCGGGCCAGCAGGAACGCCTCCGTGTCGGCCTGGGAGATCATCAGCGTGTACGGGTAGCGGGTGGGCAGGTCGCCGAACGGGACGGGCACGAGCAGCCGGTCGCGGTCGCGGATGGTGAAGCGGGGCGTGTGGACGCCGCGCCCGGCCAGGGCGGCGGCCACTCCGTACGGCTCCAGCAGTTCCAGGGTGCGGGCGTGGACGACGGCGGCGCGCGAGGTGTTGGCGCCTTCGGCCTGGGCGTCGAGGATGGTCACCGCGTGTCCGCGCTGGGTGAGCACGAGGGCGGCGGTGAGGCCGACGGGACCGGCTCCGACGATGAGGACGTCCATGGGTTCCTCCAATTGCCAACGCTTGTAGGCATCACGCTAGACAGCGCGGCCAAGGAAGTCAACAGTTGTTGGCCTACAGTTGTTGGCATCACGGAGAAACGTCCCGGCTCCCACGGACGATCAGAACGGGAAACAGGTCAATCACGGGGAGACGACGATGGACAGCGGCAGGCTCGCGGTGCCCGGGGCGGAGCTGTACTACGAGGTGCGGGGAGCCGGACCGGTCCTGCTGCTGATCAACGGAGGCGACGGCGACGCCGGCCTGTACGCGCCGCTCGCCCAGCAGCTCGCCGACCTCTACACGGTGATCACCTACGACCCTCGCGGCAACTCCCGCAGCCGCCTGACCGGGCCGGCGGGCGAGCAGCGGCTGCCCGAGCACGCCCGCGACGCCCACCTGCTCGTGCGCGCCCTCACCGCCGAGCCCGCCTACGTTTTCGGCACCAGCTACGGCGGCATGGTCGGCATGCACCTGCTCGCCCAGCGGCCCGAGCAGGTGCGGGCACTGGTGGCGCACGAGCCGCTGCTGACCGAACTGCTACCCGACGCCGCGCGCTGGCGGGCGCTCTTCGCGGAGGTGCGCGACACCCTCGACCGCGACGGCGCCGGGCCCGCGGTGCGGCGGCTGTCGGAGGCGCTGGGCGTGCCGGCCCCGCCCGACCCGGACCCGGCGCAGCCCGCGCCGGTCGCCGAGATGCTCGCCCGGGTGGCGGCCAACCTGGAGTTCTGCCTGCGCTACGAGCTGTGCTCGTTCACCGGCTACCTGCCGGACGAGGAGGCCCTGCGCCAGGGCCCGTTCACGCTGGGGAGCGGCGCCGAGACGCATCACACGCCCGGCCGCCGCACCGCCGAGATCCTGGCCGAGCGGCTCGGCATCGACATCGCCGAGTTTCCCGGCGGGCACGTGGGCTTCCTCACGCACCCGGCCGAGTTCGCCAAGACGCTGCACGAAGTGCTGGACCGCTGATCAGGGCCAGTCGCGGGCCGGGCGCAGCGGCATGCCGGAGCGGCCGTCCTCGTCCAGCTTGACGCCCAGCACCTGGTGGAGCTGCACCTTGTTGCGCTCGAAGCCGACGATGCAGCCGGCCATGTACAGCGCCCACACGCGGGCGGTGCCCATGCCGACCTCCTCGACCGCGTCGGCCCAGTTGGCGTCGAGGTTGTCGCACCAGACCCGCAGGGTCTTGGCATAGTGCTCGCGCAGGTTCTCCTCGTGGCGGATCTCGAAGCCGAGGTCCTCCATGTGGCGGATCAGCGTGCCCACCGACTCCAGCTCCCCGTCCGGGAAGACGTAGCGGTTGATGAAGCCGCCCTTGTTGAACGTCTTCTCGGTCCCCGTCGGCCGCGTGATGCAGTGGTTGAGCATCCGGCCGCCCGGCTTGAGCTTGCCGTTGAGGAACGTGAAGTAGGAGCGCAGGTTGGCCGCGCCGATGTGCTCCGTCAGGCCGATCGAGCTCACCGCGTCGAATCCCGACTCGGTGACGTCGCGGTAGTCCATGTAGCGGACCTCCGCCAGGTCCTGCAACCCGGCGTCGGCGATCGCCTTCTGGGCCCACTCGGCCTGCTGCTTGCTCAGCGTCACGCCGAGCGCCTTGACCCCGTAGTGCTCGGCCGCGTGCATGACCATGCCGCCCCAGCCGCACCCGACGTCGAGCAGCCGCATCCCGGGCTTGAGCCCGAGCTTCCTGGCCACCAGGTCGAACTTGGCGAACTGCGCCTCCTCCAGCGTGGAGTCCTCCTCGGGGAAGGCCGCGCACGTGTAGGCCATGCTCGGGCCGAGCACCCACCGGTAGAAGCGGTTGGACACGTCGTAGTGGTGGTGGATCGCCTCGGCGTCACGCTGCTTGGCGTGCCGCGAGCCGAGCCGGGCCAGCGTGCTCTGCCGCATCTCCTGCGGAGGCGGCGGCACCCGCATGAGCAGCGGCTTGACGCCCAGCGACCGCACCGCGGCGAGCTTCTCCGCGGTCGTCAGGTCGTTGGTCGTGATGTTCCACATGCGGTCGAGCAGGGTGTAGAGGTCGCCGTGCACGTCGATGTGACCGGAGACATACGCCCTGGCCAGACCCAGCTCACCCGGAGCCTGGGCCAGATAGGCGACCGCGATCGGGGACTTGACCTCTATCGCGATGTCGGCGCCGTCAGGCCCCGCCTTGGTGCCGTCATACGCCATGAACGCGATGTTGGCGTCCGAGCCTACGATTTTCTCGAAGATGGACGCGAGAGCCATCTGCCATCACCTTCCCCGTACACACTTGTCGTACAGGTCGAGCAGGCGACCGCCCGGGTCGTATTCCCGCTTGACCGGCCAGTAACCGTCACCGTTGTACAGCTCCCAGAACTGATCACGGGCGTAGAAGGACGTCGAGTAGAGCGACTTGTGCCCGTCGAGCTCGTGCACCGCGTTCTCGATCAACCGGTTGTAGTAGCCGTCGAACTGTCCCCTGGGCAGCGGGACCATGCCCCAGAAGCCGAAGTTCACGTAGAGCTTGCCCGGCTCCAGCGGATAGAGGGGCCAGCGTGAACCGGCGCGCAGCGGGCACATCCACACCGGCGTCATGCCGACCTTGTCGTGGAAGAACTCCAGGAACGCCGCGCCGCGCTCGACCGGGACCTCCACGTCCTGGATGACCGGCTCGTGCACCGGCTGCCCGCGCCACCGGTCGATCCTGGCCGTCACCCCGTACTGGCGGTCGAGGGCGACGAGCTTGCGGTAGACGTCGGAGCGCATCCACCGGCGCGGCATCAGCGAGCGCACCACGGGCTGCTGCACGCCGAACGCGCGCGAGCACCAGAACCAGTCGGTGTCCCAGCGCCACAGGTAGTCGCGCACGGTCAGCCAGTCGCGGTTGCGCTTGCGGATCGACTGGTAGTAGATCCGCATGCCGGTGTAGTCGGAGACGTACGGGGCGCGGTCGGCGAAGCGGCCGACCGTGATGTACAGCTCCTGCGGGTCGAAGAAGACGCCGTCGACGAAGTCGACCCGCTCGCCGTCGTGGACCATGCTCTCGCTGATCTCCTGCATGGCGAGCATGCACTTGGCGGCGTCGGTGAACCTGATGTGCGTCAGGTGCACGTACGGCTCGACCTTGCGGAGCTTGATCCGGATGCGCAGCGCGTAGCCCAGCGTGCCGTAGGAGTTGGGGAACGCGCGGAACAGGTCGCGGTGCTCGTTGTCGTCACGCGCGACGATCACCCGGCCGTCGCCGGTGAGGATCTCCAGCTCCTCGACCGACTCGTGCGGCAGGCCGTCGCGGAAACTGGTGGACTCGATGCCGAGCCCGGTCACGGCGCCGCCGAGCGTGATGGTCTTCAGCTGCGGCACCACGTACGGCATCAGGCCGTGCGGGAGCGTGGCGTCGACCAGGTGCTCGTAGGTGGTCATGCCCTGGACCTCGGCGGTCATCGTCTCAGGGTCGACGCTGATGACCTCGTCGAGGTCGCGTGCCGACAGCTTGGCCGTCTTGCCCGCGTCGCGGAACCTGAACAGGTTGGACGTGGCCTTGGCCAGGCGCGGCGCGGCGTCGCCCGGAATCTCGGCATAGGACCGCCGGATGTCCTCTACTGCCCGCCGGTGTGTGGACATCGTCGTCATCACGCAAGCACCCCCCTTGAGCCCGGCAGAGATCGTCGACAAGACCGTATCTCTCCGGCACATCCCCGGAACAGACCGGGGTCGTTAAACGCACGAAAACTCTTCATCGTGTCAGCTCGAAACCCTACAAGACAGGCGAATCCGCGAATTTCCTCCGGATGATCGGAGAAACGCCGTTCACCACGTGGGCCACCGGCCGCCCGTCGAGCGCCGCGGCGAGGTTGTCCAGGGTGGCCGTGAGCAGCCTTCCGGTGGCCTCGGAGGTGACCCCGGCGACGTGCGGCGACAGCAGCACGCCCGGCAGCTCGCGCAGCGGGTCGCCCGCGGGCAGCGGCTCGGTGTCGAAGACGTCGAGCGCCGCGCCGCCGAGCCGGCCCTCGCGCAGCGCGGCGACGAGTCCTTCCTGGTCGACCACCCCGCCCCTGGCCGCGTTGACCAGCAGCGCGCCCGGCCGCAGCCGCCGGGGGTCGACCAGGCCGCGCGTCTCCTCCGACAGCGCGATCACCACGACCACCACGTCGCTGGAGCCGAGCAGCGCGTCCAGGTCGCGGTAGCCGGGCTCGTCGCGGGGCGTGCGCGTCCAGTAGGACACCTCGCAGCCGAGCGCCCGGAACAGCCCGGCGCAGGCCACGCCGATCGGGCCGTAGCCGACGACGCCGACCTCGCGCCCGCGCAGCTCGGCCGGGCGCAGCGCCTGCTGCGGCCACTCGCCGGCGCGGACGGCGGCGTCGGCCTCGGCCAGCTTGCGCGACAGCGCGAGGGCGGCGGCCAGGCACCACTCGGCCACGGCGGTCGCGCTGACGCCCGCCGTGTTGGCCACCGGCACGCCGGCCGCCGCCAGCGCGGCGAGGTCGTGGCCGTCCACGCCCACGGACGGCTGCTGCAGGAACGCCAGCCGGGGCGCCGCCGCCACCGCCCGCGCGTCGAGCGTCAGCTCGCCCGTCCAGTCGCCGAGCACGATCTCCGCGCCTTCGAGCGCGGTCAGCAGCGCGTCACGGTCGCGGGCGGCGGGCGCGCGCACCGACACCCGCTCGCCCAGCGGGGCGAGCATCTTGCGCAGGAGTTCCTCGGGCAGGGGCGGGAGTGCCAGCAGGTTCCACGGCGTCATGCGCCTACGGTAAAGCTCCCGATCACCTGGCGCATCAGGCGGGTGTTGCGCCGCCACTGGGTCTCGTCGAACGTCCACGACAGGATGTAGGCGGTGTCGCCCACGGCCAGCGCGCGGCGCACCTCCCTGTAGCGGGTGCCCGGCGCCGCCCACGGCGCGCCCTCCCCCGCGGTCCAGGTGAACTCCCACTCCACGGCCTTGGTCCCGTGGTGCATGACGGTCCGGCGGCCCAGGTTCCGTACCTCGGCGCCGTTCTGCCGGAAGACCTCCTCGGCGTCGCGCAGGAGCTGGTGCGGGTCGAGCTTGGCGTAGACGGCCTCGACGCCTAGGTGGCCGGCCCGGTCGCGGCGGGTCCACTCGGTGAACGACTCGTTGAGCGCGCCCCGCCAGCCGATGGGCCGCCTGATCGTCCAGCCGTCGCGCGAGACGTAGGCGCGCACCGGCGGCCGCGTCCGGGTGGGCGTGGGCGTCGGGGTGGCGGTGACGGTGGGCGTGGGCGCCTGCGTGGTGGCCGGCGGGCTCGGCATCGGGCTCGTCGCGGCCGCGTGCGCCACCTGCTTGCGCGCGACCTCGGGCGGCGCGGAGGCGCGCAGGTAGGTGATCGTGCCCGCCGCCACGACCACGACCGCCGCCGTGACGGCCGCGATGAGCGTACGGCCGGACCGGCCCGGCTTCTTGTCCGGGACGTGCTGGTCGGCGTGGGCGGGCCGGGTCGCGCCGATGGCGGCCAGCAGTTCGTCGGCCTGCTCGGCGGTCAGCCGCTCCTCCGGCTCCTTGCGCAGCAGCCCCTTGAGCACGGGGTGCATGGCGGGCGGGATCCTGCGGTAGTCCGGCTCCTCGTTGAGCAGCGCGTTGAGCGTGGCCATGGGCTCGCCCCGCTCGAACGGCGAGCGGCCGAGCATCGTGGCGTACAGGGTGGCGCCCAGCGACCACAGGTCGGAGGCGGGGCCGGCCTCGGCGGCGCGGACCCGTTCCGGGGCCAGGAAGCTGGGCGAGCCGGTCACCATGCCGGTGCTGGTCAGCGAGGAGTCGCCCTCGGCGGTGGCGATGCCGAAGTCGGTGAGCACCGCCCGGCCCTCGCCGGTCAGCAGGATGTTGGCGGGCTTGACGTCGCGGTGCAGGACGCCCAGCTCGTGCGCGGCGCGCAGCGCGGACAGCACCTGCCGTCCCACGTCGGCGGCCTCGCGCACGGGCAGCGCGCCGGAGGCGGCCACGACCTGCTCGACCGAGGGGGCGGGCACCAGCTCCATGATGATCCAGGGCCGGCCGTCCTCCTCCACCACGTCGTAGATCGCCACGACGGACGGATGGTTGAGCTTGGCCGCCGTGCGCGCCTCCCGCGCGGTGCGCACCAGCATGCGGTCCCGCTCGGCCTTGGGCAGGCCGTCGGGCAGCACGACCTCCTTGATCGCGCAGGGCCGGTTGAGCAGCGTGTCCCGGCCTTCCCAGACCACGCCCATGCCCCCGCGGCCGAGCTCGCGCAGTAACCGGTAGCGCTTGGCGATCAGCTCGCTGCTCTCCGAATCCATGTCCTACCCCTGTAGACCACCCGAATAGTGGGCAAGTTTCCCATACCTCACACGTCTCTGATGGCCTGTCCGGCGAGCGTCTTGCCACGACTCACCGAATGTTGTTCTACTAGGGGGATGCCGATGACCGAGGGACGCCAGGGCCCGCTGGCCGGAGTCCGGGTGCTGGAGCTGGCCGGGCTCGCGCCGGGGCCGTTCGCCGGGATGATGCTCGCCGACCACGGCGCCGAGGTGCTGCGCGTCGACCGGGTCGGCGCGGTCTCCGACCGGCCCAGGACCGACGTGATGGACCGCGGCAAGCGCACGATCGGGCTCGACCTCAAGTCGCCCGACGGCGTGGCCGCGTTCAAGGACCTGGCCCGCGCCGCCGACGTGGTCATCGAGGTGTTCCGGCCCGGCGTGGCCGAACGGCTCGGCATCGGCCCGGACGACCTCCACGCGGTCAACGAGCGCCTGATCTACGGCCGGATGACCGGCTGGGGCCAGGACGGCCCGCTGGCGCCCACCGCCGGGCACGACATCGACTACATCGCGATCTCCGGCGTGCTGTCCATGCTGGGCCGCGAGGGCGACAAGCCCACCCCGCCGATCAACATCCTGGGCGACTTCGCCGGCGGCGGACTCATGCTCGCCTACGGCGTGCTGCTGGCCCTGTTCGAACGCGAGCGCACCGGCCAGGGCAAGGTCATCGACGCCGCCATGGTCGACGGCGCCGCGATCCTGTTCGCGATGTTCTACCAGGGCGTGCGCGGCGGCTTCTGGGGGCCGCGCGGCACCAACTTGCTCGACACCGGCGCCCCCATGTACGACACGTACGAGACCGCCGACGGCCAGTACATGGCGGTGGGGGCGCTGGAGCCGCAGTTCTGGGACACGATGGTGCGGCTGATGGGCCTGACCGGCCTGCCCGACCGCGACGACCGGGCCCAGTGGCCTGCCCTGCGCGAGCGGCTGGCCGCCGAGTTCCGGACCCGGACCAGGGCCGAGTGGGAGGCCGTGTTCGACGGCTCCGACGCGTGCGTCTCGCCGGTGCTGTCGATGGCCGAGGCGCCCGATCACCCGCACAACGTGGCCAGGGGCGCCTTCGTCGAGTCCGGCGGTCTCAGCCAGCCCGCGCCCGCGCCGCGCCTGGTGGGCGCGCCCGCCCCCGACCTGTCGCCCGCGATGCGGCTCGCCGACCTGTCCGCGTGGGGGATCAACGCCGAGGCCGCGGCCAAGCTGCGCGCCCAGGGCGTGCTGGCCTGACCGCGCTCAGGGACGCGCCGCCGTACGGACCTCGTGGGCGGTGTAGTCCTTGAGCGCGATCTCGTCGTGCAGCCTGACCCCCCGGGCGCCCAGCTTCGACACCGCCCGGGTCACCCCGGCGGGCATCAGGCCGATCAGCCCGGCGGCGGCGCGCAGCGCCCACAGGCCCCCCGGGCTGCCCGGCACCAGCTTCCTGGCCGCCGACACGGCGAACGAGCGGCTGCGGCGCACGTACTCGCCGATCTCGGCCTCGTAGGCCGGGAGGGCCCGCGCGGGGTCCCCGCCGGCCGCGGCGAGCTCGCCCGCCAGCACGTACGCGCCCACCACGGCCAGGCTGGTGCTGCCGCCGACGGCCGGGCCCGGACAGTAGCCGGCGTCGCCGACCAGCGTGACGCGCCCGCGCGACCACGAGTCCAGACGGAGCTGGGTGATCGAGTCGAAGTAGAACGCCGGGGTGGTGTCGAGCTCCGCCAGCAGCCGGGGCACGTGCCAGCCGAAACCGGCGAAGTGCTCGCGCAGCAGGTCCTTCTGCCGCTCCACGTCGCGGTAGTGGTAGTCGATCGGCTCGGCGGGGCGGAACATGAACAGCGCCCGCGCGTCGGGCAGGCGGGCCGCGCCGTACAGCGCCGCCATCCTGCCGACGCCGCTCAGCCCCTCCACCGTGGCGTCCAGGCCGAGGAAGTTGGGGACGGAGACGACGGCCAGGTAGGCGCCGATCCAGGTGGAGAAGTCCGATTCGGGGCCGAAGACCAGGCGGCGCACGTTGGAGTGCAGCCCGTCGGCGCCCACCACCAGGTCGAACCGCCGCGCCGGGCCGCGCTCGAACGTCACCTCGCCGTCGCCCGAGATCGCGGTGATGGAGTCGCCGAAGACGTACTCGGCGTCGTCCCGGGTGGCGTCGAAGAAGATCTCGCTCAGGTCGTCGCGCATGATCTCGGCGTGCCGGTCGGAGACCCCGGCCATCATCCTGCGCAGCTCGACCACCACCGGGCGCTCGTGGCCCTCGGTGTACATGGTCAGCCGCTCCGTGCCGGTCTTCATCTCCTGGATCCGGTCCAGGACGCCCATCCGCCCGGCGATGTCCAGGGCGGGCCTGAACAGGTCGACCGCGTGGCCGCCCGTCTTGCGCAGCGCGGGGGCGCGCTCGACGACCGTGACCTCGAATCCGTATCGGGTGAGCCAGTAGGCCAGTGCGGGTCCGGCGACGCTGGCGCCGGAGATGAGTACGCGCATGGCAGCACCTCCTTACTTAACGGATGGTAAGTGCGTGCGCGACGAAGGCGCAAGGGCTTACTTAACGGGAGGTAAGGATTACGCTTGGAGCATGGCCAGGCCCAGCGACACCAAGACCCGCATCCAGGCAGTGGCGCGCGAACTGTTCGCGCTCCAGGGCATCCAGCAGACGAGCCTGCGCCAGATCTCCGACCGGCTCGGCATCACCAAGCCGGCCCTCTACTACCACTTCGCCTCACGCGACGACCTGGTCCGCAGCATCATCGAGCCGATGATCGACGACATCGACCGGTTCGTCACGGGCCGGGAGCGGGGCGACCCCAGGCGGCTGCTGGAGGACTACTTCGACCTCGTCTGGCGGCACCGCGAGGTCATCTCCATGATGCTGCGCGACCTCAACACGCTCTCCTACCTCGACGTGGGCGAGCGCTTCATGGCCTGGCGGCGGCGGCTGGTCTTCCTGCTGCTGGGCGACGAGCTCACCGTGGCCCAGCAGGTCCGCGCCACCGTCGGGCTCGGCGGGATGTCCGACTGCGCCGTGGAGTACGCCCACCTGGCCCTCGACGAGGTCAAGCCCGTCGCCGTCGAGGCCGCCGCCGCCGCGCTCGGGCTGCCCTAGACGGCCACGTAGAGGTCGGCGCCGCCGGGGTGGTGCACCTCCAGGTCCGTGCCGAACGAACGGGCCGGCGTGCCGCCCGACTCGGTGTGCTTCCACACCCGCTGCCACGCCTCCACGATCGCCTGCGGCATCGGGCCGCGCGCCTCCACCAGCAGCGACTGCGCCGCCGGCACCCGCACCGCCACCATGCCCTCCGGCAGCCTCGGCACCGTGCGGACGGCGATGCCGACGATCTGCGTGTAGGCGCCGTGGTGGTCGCTCTCGTAGTCGGTCAGCACCGCGTACAGGTTCTCGTCCACCCGGCCCGGCACGTGCGCGAACGCGCCCGGCGCCCCCGCCCGCTGCCACAGCGCGGGCAGCTTGGCCCGCGCGGGATCCATCTCGTCGGCGTTCGTGGTGCGCACCGCGAACCCCACGACGAGCATCTCGTCCCGATTGGTGACGTCCACACGCCCCTCCATCCCCCAGAAGTGTCCGGGCCGATCATAAGCCCACCACAAAGGGGGAATTCCCTAGGTAGGACCTGTTACCTCATAAGATGGATGAACGTGAAATTTCTCAACGGCATGGAGCCGCAGTACGACCTGACCTACAGCGACGTCTTCATGGTGCCGTCGCGTTCCTCGGTCAACTCCCGTCTCGCGGTCGACCTGTCGACGCACGACGGAACCGGCACCACGATCCCGGTCGTCGTGGCCAACATGACCGCGGTCGCCGGCCGCCGCATGGCCGAGACCATCGCCCGCCGCGGCGGCATCGCCGTGATCCCGCAGGACATCCCCTTCGACGTGGTCGCCGACGTCGTCGACTGGGTCAAGAAGCGCGACCTCGTGCACGACACCCCCCTCACCCTCACCGCCCACGACACCGTCGGCGAGGCGCTGCAACTGCTGCCCAAGCGGGCGCACAACGCGGTCATCGTCGTCGACTGGGAGAACCGGCCCGTCGGCGTCGTCACCGACGCCGACTGCCAGGGCGTGGACATGTTCACGCAGCTCTCCCAGGTGATGTCCAGCGAGCTGCTCACGCTGCCCGCCGGGCTCGACCCGCGCACCGCCTTCGACCGGCTGCACGAGGGACGCCACCGGCTGGCCCCCATCGTCGACGCCGAGGGCCGCCTCGTCGGCATCCTCACCCGCACCGGCGCGCTGCGCGCCACCCTCTACCAGCCCGCCGTGGACAGCCAGGGCAGGCTGCGGATCGCCGCCGCCGTCGGCGTCAACGGCGACGTCGCCGCCAAGGCCAAGGAGCTCCTCGACGCCGGGGTCGACTGCCTGGTCGTCGACACCGCCCACGGGCACCAGGAGAAGATGATCGCCGCGCTGCGCGCCGTGCGCGCGCTCGAACCCGGCGTGCCCGTCGCGGCCGGCAACGTGGTGACCGCCTCCGGGGTCCGCGACCTGGTCGACGCGGGCGCCGACATCGTCAAGGTCGGCGTCGGGCCGGGCGCCATGTGCACCACGCGCATGATGACCGGCGTCGGCCGGCCGCAGTTCTCCGCCGTCCTGGAGTGCTCGGCCGAGGCGCGCCGGCTCGGCCGGCACGTGTGGGCCGACGGCGGCGTCCGCCACCCCCGCGACGTGGCGCTCGCCCTGGCCGCCGGGGCCGCGAACGTCATGATCGGCTCCTGGTTCGCCGGGACGTACGAGTCGCCGGGCGACGCCCGCACCGACGCCGACGGCCGCCGCTACAAGGAGAACTTCGGCATGGCCTCCGCCCGCGCCGTCCGGCTGCGCACCGCCGAGGACAGCGCGTTCGACCGGGCCAGGAAGGCGCTGTTCGAGGAGGGCATCTCCACCTCCCGCATGTACCTCGACCCGCGCCGGCCCAGCGTGGAGGACCAGATCGACGCCATCGTGGCCGGGCTGCGCTCCTCGTGCACGTACGCCGGGGCGGGCACCCTGGAGGAGTTCCACGAGCAGGCCGTCGTCGGCATCCAGAGCTCCTCCGGCTACGCGGAGGGGATGCCGCTGCACCAGAGCTGGTGACGTCAGCCTCTGACGCGCAGGGTGACGCCGGAGACCCCGGCCGACAGCGGGCCCGCCAGGAAGATCGCCGGGCCCGCCGGGTCGGCCTCCGGCGTCTCCAGGACGAGCGCGTTCACGCGGACGCCGCGCGGGCGCAGCTCCGCCGCCAGCGACCCGGTCAGGCTCTCCACCAGGGCGCGCACCGGGCCGTCGCCTGACACGACGTTCACGATCGACGCGCCCGCGCCCATCAGCGGCAGCAGGCGCCGCACCATGCCGGTGACGCGGGTGAACCCCTCGTCGACCAGCCGGCGCCCGTCCCGTTCCGGCAGCTCCGCGAGCGGGACGGGCCTCGCCTCCGGCCCGGCGTTGACCAGCACGTCCACCCGGCCCCACCGCTCCTCCACGGCCCGCGCGAACACCCCGGCCGCCACCGGATCCCGTACGTCCACCGTCATCGCCGGCCCGCCCGCCGGCTCGGGCCTCACCCCGTCGTACGAGCCGCCGCGCCGGGAGCCGTCCGGCGGCGCGGGACGGCCGGCGTCCGGCGGGGTGGGGCGGGGGTCGTGCCGGGGGGTGGCGCGGTCGCAGGTCGCCACGTGGGCGCCGAGGGCGCGCAGGGTCTCGGCGATCGCCCGCCCGCTCCCGGAGGCGGCCCCGGTGACCACGGCGACGCGCCCGGACAGCATGATCGCATCGGGTGAAAGGGCGGGCATGGACGATGACGATATCCCGACGGCATAGAGTCGTCAGGTTCATTCACATCGTCAACAGGAGCACTTCGTGGCACTCGAGAAGCCGGAGATCGACTTCCCGGCGGGCAACCCGCCTGCCGACCTGGAGATCGAGGACATCACCGTGGGGGACGGCCCCGAGGCCAAGCCTGGTCAGAACGTCAGCGTCCACTACGTGGGCGTCGCCTTCTCCACCGGCGAGGAGTTCGACGCGTCGTGGAACCGCGGCCAGGCGTTCGAGTTCCCGCTCGGCGCGGGCCGCGTCATCGCGGGCTGGGACCAGGGCGTGGCGGGCATGAAGGTCGGCGGCCGGCGCAAGCTCGTCATCCCGCCGCACCTCGGCTACGGCGCCGCCGGCGCGGGCGCGCGGATCAAGGGCGGGGAGACCCTCATCTTCGTGGTCGACCTGCTCGGCGTTCGCTGACAGCACGCGGCACCGGCGCAGGGGCGGCCCCCGTCCGCTCCTGCGCCGCGGCACCTCCGGCAGCTCGCCGACCGTTCGCCGCGGCACGTCCGGCGGTCGCCGCAGGACATTCGGCGGTTTCGTGGGTGCCCGGCAGCGGAATTTGTCGGCTGGGTGAGGCACGATAGCGGTGTGCTTCTGATCGACGTGGTGCGAGTGTCGGAGGCCGTGACGCGCACGTCCGCGCGGCTCGGCAAGATCGGCCATCTGGCCGAGCTGCTCGGCCGGGTCGGCCCCGGCGAGGCGGAGATCGCCATCGCCTATCTGTCGGGCGAGCTGCCGCAGCGCCAGATCGGCGTGGGCTGGCGCACGCTCCAGGAGCTGCCCGGCCCCAAGCTGGCCGCCACCGCGACCCTCACCACCGTCGACGCCCTGCTCACGAGGATCAAGGCCGTCTCCGGCCAGGGCTCCCAGGCGGCCCGCAAGGCGCTGGTCGCCGAGCTGTTCGCCGGGCTGACGAGCCAGGAGCAGGCGTTCATGCTCAAGCTGCTCGGCGGCGAGCTGCGGCAGGGCGCGCTCGACGGCGTCATGATCGAGGCGGTCGCCAAGGCGTCCGGCGCGCCGTCGGCCGACGTCCGCCGGGCCCTGACGCTGCGCGGCTGGCTGCCCGCGGTCGGCGCGGCGGCGCTGGCGGGCGGCGTGGACAAGCTGCGCGCGTTCCGCCTGGAGGTGGGCCGGCCCGTCTCCCCGATGCTCGCGGGCAGCGCGCCCAACGTGGCCGCCGCCCTGGAGAAGGCCCGCACCCCGGCCGCGCTGGAGTGGAAGCTCGACGGCATCCGCGTGCAGGCGCACCGTTCGGGGGCCGAGGTCCGCGTGTTCACCCGCACCCTCGACGACATCACCGCGCAGGTGCCGGAGCTGGCCGAGGCGGTGCTGGCGCTGCCCGCCGACGACCTGGTGCTCGACGGCGAGGTGATCGCGTTGCGCCCCGACGGCCGGCCGCATCCGTTCCAGGTGACGGCCGCGCGCACCAGCAGCCGGACCAACGTGGCCGAGCTGCGCGAGAAGACGCCGCTGCACGTGTTCTTCTTCGACGCGCTGCGGGTGGACGGCGCCGACCTGCTCGACCTGCCCTATTCCGAGCGGCAGGAGATCCTGGCCCGCACCGTGCCGCCCGGCCTGCTCACGCCCCGCCTGGTCACCTCCGACGTGGGCGAGGCGGAGAAGTTCTTCACCGACGTGGTCAAGGCCGGGCACGAGGGCCTGGTGGTCAAGTCCCTGGCCTCCCCCTACGCCGCCGGCCGCCGGGGCGCGGGCTGGATCAAGGTCAAGCCCCGCCACACGCTCGACCTGGTGGTCCTGGCCGCCGAATGGGGTCACGGCCGCCGCGAGGGCAAGCTGTCCAACCTGCACCTGGGCGCCCGCGACCCGGAGACGGGCGGCTTCGTCATGCTCGGCAAGACGTTCAAGGGCCTGACCGACGAGCTGCTCGCCTGGCAGACCGAGCGCTTCCTGGAGCTGGCCGACGGTCCCGTCGACGGGTGGACGGTCACGCTGCGGCCGGAGCTGGTGGTGGAGATCGCCTTCGACGGCGTGCAGCGGTCGCCGCGCTATCCGGGCGGCATGGCGCTGCGGTTCGCCCGCGTGCTGCGTTACCGGCTCGACAAGCGGGCCGCCGACGCCGACACGGTGGAGACCGTCCGCTCTTTGATGATTTGATCCACTTTGGGCGATTTATCCCCATTTGAGTGACTTACGTCACTTAACCAGGCATTAGGTTGCCTTTGCCTGTTGTTTGTCGCGTATGTTCGTGCACGTCGCGGGGCATCCCCCTCCCCGCCCGTGGATCGGCCGACGTGCGCCCCCATCTGCCCCGGTTCTGGCCTTTCCGTGCCCCTTCCCCTACCGAGGACCGTGGTTTACCTTGGGCCAGCACAACCTCCCCCAACCCCCTTCCAGCCGTACGTCCCCCGCCAGGCGCCGCTGGGTGGCCGTCGCGGCAGGGGCTGCCGTCATCGCCGTCGCCTCCACCACCGCCTGGGCCGCCGTCTCCCACGACGACTCGCACAAGCAGCCCACCGCCCTCTCCCCCGCCGACGCCCCCACCGGCCCCGCTACCGGCACCCCTTCCGGCACCCCGGCTCCGGCCGACGACGCCCCGGCTCTCGGCGCGGCCCCCGCCCCCACCACCACCTCCCCCTCCCCTTCGGCCTCCGCCTCCGCCTCCGCCAAACCCACCAGATCGGCGACGGCGGCGCGGAAGGCCGCTGCCAGGAAGCCCCGCGTGATCTCCTCGGGCTCCTGCGGCGCGTCGTTCTACCACGAGCCGCAGATGACGGCCAGCGGCGAGCGCTTCGACCCGTCGGCCATGACGGCCGCCCACAAGACCCTGAAGCTCGGTAGCAAGGTCCGCGTCACGAACCCGTCCACCGGCAAGTCGGTCACGGTGCGCATCAACGACCGCGGCCCGTACATCGGCGGGCGCTGCCTGGACCTGTCCCGGGCCGCCTTCGCCCGGATCGGCAACACGAACGCCGGCCACATGCGCGTCACGTACGAGGTCCTGGCCCGCTGACGCGAGATATTCCCAAGACTCGTTGGGAAATGCCATAATCCCAACATGTCTTGGGAAACGGACCAGGGTCTCGTCCCGTTGCGGGCCCTGGCCAACCCGCTCCGGATCCGCATCGTGTCCCTGCTGACCGGCGCCTCGCTGTCGGCCGCCGAGGTCGCGGACGAGCTCGGCATCGCGCACGCCTCGGCCAGCTACCACCTGCGCCAGCTCGCCGACGCCGGGTTCCTGGAACGGGTGGACGAGCAGCAGCCCCGCGAGGGCAAGGGGCGCCCGCCCCGCCGCTACCGCTACGACCCCTCCAGCGCCGCCCGGCTCGACCGCGCCGACGGCCGCCGCCTGCTGCACGAGGCGCTGAGCGCCGACCTGTCGCGGCGGCTGGCCGAGGCCACCGAGCAGCGCCTGTCGATGGACGCCGAGGTGTGGCTCGACCGGGAGGTCTGGGAAGAGGTCGTGGGCCTGATCGACCAGGCCGTCGCCCTGGTCCACGGCAAGGCGGGCCCGCCCCGGTCCGGCGACCGGGTCAAGGTCAGCATGACCGCGCTGCTCCTCGAACTCCCGGGCACCCTTCCCGCCGGCCGTCCCCCCAGGAGCACGCCATGACCGTTCCCGCCGCCGAGCTGTCCCGTTACGCCGACGTGGTGCTCGACGTCGCCGCCCCGATCACGGCCGGCGACCTGGTGCTGATCAACGCCGAGATCGAGCACGCCCCGCTGGCCCGCGCCCTCACCGAGGCCGCCTACGCCCGGGGCGCCCGCTATGTCGACATCTGGTACTTCGACCCGTACGCCAAGCTCTCCCGCGTCCGTCACGCCGGCGACGGGACGCTGGGCGAGGTCCCGGCCTGGCTCGACGCCCGCAACGAGGAGCTGGCCCGGCAGTGCGGCGTCCTGCTCAACCTGCGCGGCGCCGCCGCCCCCGACCTGCTCGCCGGGCAGGACCAGGTCCGCGCCGGCCTGGACCGCATGCCGCACCTGATCTCCAGGCAGCGGCTGCAACTGGAGAACCTGGTCCGCTGGGTCATCGTGCCCTGCCCGACCGCCGAGTGGGCCCGCGCGATCTTCGGCGAGCCGGACGTGACCCGGCTGTGGGAGTGCCTGCGCCCCATCCTGCGCCTCGACCACCCGGACCCCGTCGCCGCCTGGAAGCAGCGGATCGCCGAACTGCTCGACCGGGCCGCCACGCTCACCTCCCTGCGCCTGGACGCCGTACGCTTCCAGGGCCCCGGCACCGACCTGACCGTCGGCCTGCTGCCCGGCGCGCACTGGACCGCCGCCCGGCTGGAATCGGTCCAGGGCCACGCGTTCCAGGCGAACCTGCCCACCGAGGAGGTGTTCACCACGCCCGACCACCGGCGCGTGGAAGGCACCGTCCGCTCGACCCGCCCGCTCTCGCTCGACGGCAGCCTCATCCGCGACCTGGAGCTGACCTTCGCCGGCGGCGTCGTGACCGAGGTGCGCGCCACCTCCGGCGCCGACGTCGTACGCACCCACCAGGCCACCGACCCGGGCGCCGCCAGGCTCGGCGAACTGGCGCTCGTCGACGGCTCCTCGCCGGTGGGGCAGTCCGGCGTCACGTACCTGGAGACGCTGCTGGACGAGAACGCCACCTGCCACCTGGCCTGGGGCGCTGGGCTGCCGCCCGGCGTGCCCGTCCACCTGCGCGACCTCGCCCCCGCCGAACGCGCGGCAGCCGGGATCAACGTCTCCGCCGTGCACGTCGACTTCATGGTCGGCGGCCCCGACGTCACCGTCACCGGCATCACCCACGACGGCACCACCGTCGAGCTGCTGCGCGACGACGCCTGGCAGATCTGACCGCTCCGCCATAGCCACCGGCTATGGGAGCAGGTATTGGATCTCCGAGCCGGTCCCGTACCAGGATGTCCCCCGTGTCATGCAGTTCCCGGCAAGAGGAGACGTCATGATCCTGGTAACCGGCGCCACAGGCAACGTCGGCGGCGAGGTGGTGCGCGCGCTCGCCGCCGAAGGCGCCCCCGTACGCGCGGTCACCCGCTCCCACCGGGCCCCCGAGCCCGGCGTCGAATGGGTCACCGGCGACCTCACCGAGCCGGAGTCCCTGCGCCCCGCGCTCGACGGCGCCCGCGCGCTCTTCCTGCTGCCCGGCTACCCCGGCGCGCCCGCCCTCCTGGCCGCCGCACGCCAGGCCGGCGTCCAGCGCGTGGTGCTGCTGTCAGGCGGCTCCGCCGCCCTCGGCGACCCTGCCAACGCCATCACCCGCTACATGGCCGAGTCCGAACGCGTCGTACGGGAGTCCGGGCTGGCCTGGACCTTCCTGCGGCCCAGCGCGTTCATGTCCAACGCCTTCCAGTGGCTGCCGCAGCTCGCCGCGGGCGACGTCGTACGGGTCCCGTTCGCGGGCGTCCGCCAAGCGGTCGTCGACCCGGCCGACATCGCCGCCGTGGCGGTGCGCGCCTTGCTGGACGACGGCCACGCCGAGCGCGTCTACCAGCCGACCGGGCCCGAACCGCTGCTGCCCGCCGACCGGGTCCGCATCCTCGGCACCGTACTCGGCCGCGACCTCACCGCCCACGCCCTGCCCGACGACGAGGCCCGCGCCGAGATGCTGCGCACCACGCCGGAGGAGTACGTGGACGCCTTCTTCGACTTCTACGTCACCGGCACCTTGGACGAATCGATCGTCCACCCCGACGTCGAAACGGTAACCGGCCGCCCACCCCGCACCTTCCACCAGTGGGCCCAATCCCACGCCACGGCCTTCCTCCCCACCTCCCCCTGACCTCCCACCGTCCTTCCCGCCCTGCTGGCCCTTGCCCCCGCTGTCCCTTGCCCCGCCGTCCCTCGCCTCCCCGTCCCTTACCCTCCCGGCCGTCCCCTGCCTCCCCGCCCCCTTGCCTTCTCGCCCCCTTGCCTTCCCGCTGTCCCTTGGCCTCCTCACCACCCCGCCCACCCCGGCACCCCCTGACCTCCCCGCCCCTAGACCACGGAGCCCGCTGCACCAGGGCAGCCCGTGCCCGCATTCAGGGGCACACTGCTGGCCCCGGCCGCGCCGGGCTACCCTCGGCCACCCCGCTGGCCCCACCGGCCCCGGTGACCCCGACACCCGCCCGCCCCGCTGGCCCGACCATCCTGGTGCCCTGGCCGTCGTGGCCGTTGTGGCCGTCCCGACCGTCGTGGCCGTCCTGGGGCACGGAAGGCCCCAGCGCGGGCGCACCGCCCTCGCAAACGGGCGCACCACTGCCTCCGGACTTGCCCGCACCGCCCGTGGACCGCGCGTTCCGGGCCCGACCCACGGGACGAGGTCACGGCGGGACGCGAACGCAGCGCAGGAGGCGGAGGCGCGGAACGCCGCAGGGCGGGGAGCGCCGTGCTAGTGCAGCCGCGAGGACGAGGCAGCCGACGCGCGGGTGCGGGTGCGGGTGCGGGTGCGGGTGCGGGTGCGGGTGCGGGGAGTGTGCCGCGCGGCATGCGGGGTTCTGGCGCAGGCGCACGGGGTGCGGGCGCGAGCCCAGGCGGGCCCAGTACGGGGTGCGGGCGCAGGCGCGCGGAGCGTGGGGCGGGAACTTGGTACGCCAGTGCGGGCGCGCACGCACCTAAGGGCGCATGTGCGCGGCCGTGCTGCGCACCTAGCGCGGGTGCGCGTGCGCGGAGCGAGCCACAGGGGTGCGGGGTGGGAAGCGCGGGCGGGCGCTCGGCGGGCGGCGCTCGGGACAGGGGCGCGCGGGTGTGTAGGGCAGGTGCAGGTGCGCGCAGCGTGGGACGCCGGGCCCGCGCGGTGCCGCGGGCCCGGAAGCCGAGACGTCGTGAGCGGTGGTGCCGCGAAGGCGAGGCAGCGTGAGCCGTGGTGTGGCACGCCCGATGCTGGGACCGGGTACGGCTACGAGGTGCCAGAGGGAGGCGCTGCGGGCTGCGATATCGCGGACTGACCGGCGATCGCAGGGCCCAACCGCGAGCAGGCAGGCGACCGTAGTTCCCCAACCGCGAACTGCTCACCCAGGATGCCGCCGGCCGGGGCCGTTGTGGGCAGCGGGGGCGCGGGCTGGCAGCCGGGTGGCGGCGGTTGGGGGGTCGGTGGTGGGGCCAGGGGCCTCGGGGTGGCGGAGTGTGGGCTACTTGATCAGGCGGAGGGTCAAGGGGTAGCGGAAGGTGCCTTCGGAGAGGGCGGAGACGCCGCCGACGATGGAGAGGATGACGGCGCCCACCCAGATGAACGGCAGGAGCACGACGCCGATGACGGTGAAGGGCAGCAGGAACGTGGCGCCCGTGACCGTCAGGTGGAAGTTGAGCGCCTCCATGGCGTGGCGTCGGATGTACGGGGACGTCTTGCCGCCGGTGAGGAGCAGGACGAGCGGGCCCAGGATGGGGAAGCCGACGAGGGCCAGCAGGTGGGCGGCGGAGGCGCCGAGGCGCTCGTTGCTCTCCGGCGGGGCCTCCGGGCGGGCGGCGGGCATGCGCGGGGGCGCGGCCAGGCGGGGCACGGCGTTGGCGCCGTAGAGCTCCGTCATGATGGGCATCAGGTCGCCGTGCGTGCGTGCCGTCATCGCGCGCTCCAGCCGCTCGTCGAACTCGAGCTTGTCGAAGCGGCCCTCGCTGTAGGCGGCCTTGACGTGCTCGACGACGTGTTCGCGGTCCTCGTTGGTGACGCGCAGATGAGCCGGCGGCAGCTGCCCCGGGGGTGTCGGTACCCCAGCCATAACGCCCATGCCTCTCCTTCGGTAGCGCCGCCCCCTCGCCGGAACCTGCCGGCCGCAGCGCTGACGGTCTCCTCACATACTGCGTCACGGCGGCCGGTCGTGGCATCGGGTGATACCCCGAGGCATCCCCGAGATCGCGGCCCCGGGATTCAGGGTGATGGGTGACCGGATTCGTCCTGTGTGGGCGAATGGTCTTCGGGGTGGCGGTGTTTGGGGGTGATATTCGGGGTGGGCGCAAGAAACGGGGCTTCGGAAATCGTCATCCGGCGAGGGGATCGTGGCAGGCAATTTGGTTAATGCGGAGGGGCTGGATCGGGGCTTGAGCTGGGCGGATGGCGGGAATGGGCGCTTTTCGCGGGGGTGGGGCAACGCTTGGCATGCGCACTAGTACCACTTGACGGTATAAAAAGGATGCATGAGATGGCGAGACCGCTACGGCCTCCGGCGGCGGCGCGGCCCGAAGATCGCTAAGTTCGATCGTGAGGCGACCGACGCCGACATCGAAGCGCTGATCGCCTTCGCCCGGTCGCGGCGCGGCGTGGAGTTCTACGTCGAGCCCGAGACGTTCGCGACCGACACCACCGCCGTGGCCGTCGCCGACGACGGGGAGTGGACGCGGCGCCGGGTCGGCTCGCCCGCCGTGATCCACAAGGTGGCACGTGACCTCGCCCTCCCGGTCTACGACGTGCAGCTGACCGGGTATCCGGCCCGGATGCGGGCCTACAACGAGCGGCGGCGGCGCGAGGAGGGCGGGCTCTGACCCGCAACCACTTCCGAGCGGCTCAGGCGCAGGCCTGGTCGCCGTCGTCGAGGGTGGCGAGCAGGGGGACGAGCCAGCCGATGTGAGGCTCGCCCATCGCCGTGTCGAGCTCCGCCGGCGTCGGGAGGCGGGCGTCGACCATGCCGGGTGAGAGCAGGTTCTGCAGGGCGTGCATGAGCAGGTTGGCCATCGAGTAGTGCGGGTCGGCCTTCAGGGCGCGTTCGAGGGCGATGGTGGCGGTGATGCTGTCGCCCGCCCGCCAGGCCGCCATCGCCAGCAGCGTGGCCGCCGGCGGCACGTAGCGGGGCTCCAGGCGGCGGGTGAGGTCCTTCCAGAGGGCGGCGTGGGAGCCGTCCATCAGCGTCCACGCCTCGTCGCGCACCCGGATGACGGCCAGGTCGAGGCCGAGCCGGGAGGCGTCGGCGTCGCTGAGCCAGTCGCCGCGTGCGAGGGCGGCGTGGAGCCGGGCCAGGCCGCCGGTCACGAAGCGGCGGGCGTACGCGTCGGGGTCGGGGTCTGCCGCGAGCCCGCTGGTCAGCTCGGCGACGGCGGCTGAGGTCGCCCGGCGCATCGCCATCCGGACGGGGCCGGTGACCGGGGCGAGGGTGCGTTCGAGGGTCTGGCGGTCGGGGAGGGCGACCAGGCCGCGCACGGTCGCCTCGGCGGCGACGCGGCTCGACGTCGGGTCGTAGGGGGTGCCTTCGGGTGGGCAGCAGCGGGTGCTGTCGCAGACGTAGGACCAGTAGCGGCCGCCGTCGGCGCGCATGGCCTCGGCGACCTCCACGCCCGCCCTCGCCGCCACGGCCCTGGCCTCGTCGACGGCCGGGGTGACGCGCTCACCCGGGCCGTAGCCGACCACGACGACCTGGGCCAGCTTCTCGCGGGCGATCAGCGCCGCCAGGGGGTCGAGGGTGCCGGGCGGGAACGGCAGCCCCCAGCGGGCGGCGACCTTGGCCTGGCCCTGGGCGATGCCGAGCACGATGAGGCTGTCGGCCGGGTGGAAGCCGACCAGGTAGGGCACGGCGGCCAGGATGTCGGCGGGGCTGGTCAGGGTGAGGCAGGGCTCGGAGGTGTTCGTCGTCATGGCATGGAGGATGCCGGGGACGAGGGGCGCGGGAGGCCGGTGGAACGGGTTCTGTGGACAGGCGGCACAGCGGGGGTGCGGCCTGTGGACAAGCGGCGTGGCGAGGGCACCCCGGTGAACAAACGGCAAGGGCGCCCTGCGGACAAGGTGCTACAGCTCGCTCACGGGTGGGCCGGGGGCGGGGTGGTAGGCGTGCCGGGGGCGAGGCGGTGCCTGACCAGCAGGGCCGCGCCCGCCACCGCCGCCGGCATCGCGATCACCGCCACGAACGGCACCAGGAACAGCACGAACACCACCACCCCGAACCCGAGCGACGCCGCCTTGCTGCCCCGCAGCAGCGCGAACCGCTGCTTCCTGACGAGCCCGCGCCGCTCCAGCGCCAGCGTGGTCAGCTCGACGGTGAGGAAGAACCCGGACACCGCCGCCCCCACCACCGGCACCACGGTCTGCCCGATCACCGGCACGAACCCGAGGAAGAACAGCGGGATCGTGAACAGCAGCACGTATCCCAGCGTGACGAGGCTGTCGCGGATGGAGCGCGGCAGCGTGCGCCACCAGGGCTGCTCCTCGGCGTCGGGCAGCGGGTCGGCGGCGGCCGACAGCTTCTCGTAGAACGGCTCCCCGATGGCCAGCGTCAGCGCGGTGAACGTGAGCACGGCCAGGGCGAGCCCGCCGAGGAAGAGCGCGACGGCGATCGCGGTGCGGAACGCCTCACGCCACGACCAGGTGTCGGCGAACGGCGTCAGGAACTCCGCCAGCGTGCCGGCGTTGGTGCCGAGAAGGTACAGCGCCGCCACGTAGACGGCGAACGCGATGAGCGCCGGGATGAGCCCGAACAGCCACCACCGCCCGTTTCTGGCGACCCAGCCCACGCCTTGCAGGAAGAAGCCGACGCCGGCGGCGAAGTCGCGCATTGATCGCATGTCGCAAACGCTAGCGCCAGAGCGGCGTGACCGCGTAGCCGAGCTCGTCGAGCAGGCGGCGCAGCAGCGGCAGCGACAGGCCGAGCACGTTGCCGTGGTCGCCTTCGATGCCGTCGACGAACCAGCCGCCGCGTCCTTCGATGCTGAACGCGCCGGCGAGGTTGAGCGGCTCGCCGGTCTCGGCGTAAGCGGCGATCTCCTCTTCGGTGGGCTGGCCGAAGTGGACGACGGTGGTGGCGGTCTCGGCGGCCTGTCGGCCGGCGGCGACGTCGATGACGCAGTGGCCGGTGACGAGCCTGCCGGTGCGCCCGCGCATGATCCGCCAGCGCTCGGCGACCTCCTCGGCGGAGGCGGGCTTGCCGTAGGGGCGGCCGTCGAGCTCCAGGATGGAGTCGCAGCCGATGACCAGCCCTTCGTCCAGCCGTTCGGCGACGGCGGTGGCCTTGGCCTTGGCCAGCACGAGGGCGAGGGCGGCGGGGGTGTGGGCGGTGAACGCCTCTTCGTCGACCCCGCTCACGATCACCTTGGGGTCGAGTCCGGCGCTGCGCAGCAGGGCCAGGCGGGCGGCAGAAGCTGAGGCCAGAACGATCACCGGGTCAGCCTACCGGTCACCATTCGGCGTGCGGCGACCGCGTGGGCGAGGACGGGGCGCCGAGGAGGTCGGCGAGCAGGGGTTCGAGGGCGGCGGGGACGGCGGCGCGCTCGCGGCGGAGTTCGGCGGTCATGTCCTGGGTGCTCATGCCGGCGCGTTCGGCGCGGTCGGCGAGCAGTGACATGACCATGGGGGCGAGCAGGAGCAGCACCTTGACCAGGGCGGCGGAGTCGAGGCCGGTCAGGTCGGCGAGCGCGTCGGCGGCGTGGTCGGCGCCCTGGCCGCCGAGGACGTGGGCGAGGATGTTCTGCCCGTCGCGGGCCAGGGTGGCGACGTCGCCGTTGAAGGGGTCGGCATCGACGTGGTCGTCGAGCGCGCCGCGCAGCGCCTCGGCGCCGTCGGGGTGCTCGGAGCTGCGGACCATGCCGGCGACGACGACGCCGGTCGCCGCCCTGAGGACCTCGCGGACCGTGGCCGGGTCGGTGCCGAGCATCCCGGCGAGCTGCTCCAGGCCGGGATCGCCGAGCTCGGCGACGAGCTGGTCCGTCAGAGTCACGCCAAGTCCTCCCGATCGTCGTTCCGATGGTCGTTCCCCGGCGCGGGCCGAGCCTACGTCGGCCCCTCGCTAACTTTTGGCCAAACCGGCGGCTCCGTAGGCGGTGGCCTCGTCGAGGGTCTCGTGCTCCAGCAGGGCGGCGACGATGCCTTCGAGCTTGTCGCGGTTCTCGCGCAGGATGCGCACGGCGTCGGCGTAGCACTCGTCCACGATCCGCCGCGCCTCCTCGTCGACGATGGCGAGGGTGGCGGGCGACGCCTGCGGCTGGCCGTCGCTGGGCAGGATGGTGAGCGGGCCGACCTTGGCCGACATGCCCCAGCGGCCGACCATGCCGCGGGCGATCATGGTGACCTGCTCCAGGTCGTTCTCGGCGCCGGTGGTGATGACGCCGTAGATGACGTCCTCGGCCGCCATGCCGCCGAGCGCGCCGGTGATGCGGCCGCGCAGGTACTTCTCGTCGTAGGCGTAGCGGTCGGTGTCGGGGGTGGACAGCGTGACGCCGAGCGCCCGGCCGCGCGGGATGATGGAGATCTTCCTGACCGGGTCGGCGCCGGGCTGGAGCATGCCGAGCAGGGCGTGCCCGGCCTCGTGGTAGGCGGTGCGGGTGCGCTCGTCCTCGGGCATGACGATGCTGCGGGCGGCGCCGAGCTGGAGCTTCTCCAGCGCGTCGGCGAAGTCGGCCATGCCGACCTTCTCCTTGCCGCGCTTGGCGGCGAGCAGGGCCGCCTCGTTGACGAGGTTGGCCAGGTCGGCGCCGGTCATGCCGGGCGTGGTCTTGGCGAGCTGGTCGAGGCTGACGGCGCCGTCGAGCGGCACCCCCCTGCTGTGGACGCCGAGGATGGCGGTGCGGCCGGCCTGGTCGGGCAGGCCGACCTGGACGGTGCGGTCGAAGCGGCCGGGCCGCAGCAGGGCCGGGTCGAGGACCTCGGGCCGGTTGGTGGCGCCGATGACGATGACGCCTTCGGCGCCGGAGAAGCCGTCCATCTCGGTGAGGATCTGGTTGAGCGTCTGCTCGCGCTCGTCGTGGCCGCCGATGCCGCCCGCGCCGCCGCGCGCCCGGCCGATGGCGTCGATCTCGTCGATGAACACGATCGACGGGGCGACCTTGCGCGCCTCCTCGAACAGGTCGCGGACCCGGGACGCGCCGACGCCGACGATCATCTCGATGAACTCGGACGCGCTGGCCGAGAAGTAGGGCACCTTGGCCTCGCCGGCGACGGCCCGCGCGAGCAGCGTCTTGCCGGTGCCGGGCGGGCCGGCGAGCAGCACGCCCTTGGGCAGCTTGGCGCCGAGCCTGCGGTACTTGTCGGGGTCCTTGAGGTAGTCGACGATCTCGACGAGCTCGTTCTCCACCTCGTCGATGCCCGCCACGTCCTCGAACGTGACCCGCACCTGCCCCGCTTCGAGGGGTTTGGCCGCCTTCGACTTGCCGAGGCCGCCGAGCCCGCCGCCGCCCATCATGCTGGCGCCGCGGCGCATGATCCAGATCCACAGCCCGGCCAGCAGCAGCACGGGCAGCAGCGACAGCAGGAGGTTGAGGAAGAAGCCGCGGCCCGAGGTGAGCGGCTCGGCCTTGATCTCCACGCCTGCCGCGTTGAGCTGCTGCGAGAGCTGGTCGGTGTTGGCGAAGGTGGGGATCTCGGTGCGGAAGTCCGTATAGGACTGGTTGCCGCTGCCGGGGTCCTTGGCCGCGCTCTTGAGATGGCCTTCGACCGACAGGCCGGTGGCGTAGATCTCCTTGACGTTCCCGCCGTTCACCTGCTTGGTGAACTCGGTGTAGGAGACGGTCTCGACCTGGTTGCTGTCGAAGAAGGACGAGACGAAGAAGAACGCCGCGTAGACGACCAGCAGGGTGACGGCGAACCGCCACCAGTTGATCTTCGGGCGGCCGCCTGGGGTGCCGGGCAGCCCTTCGGCCCGCCAGGGCGGCTTGACCTTGCCCTTCTTCGGCACCTGCGGCGATCCAGTCCGTTCTTCCACGGCGCCACTCCCCCAAATCGCCGCAATGATGATCAATTAGCCTAGGACACGCACCCCGGAGACCACGCGCGTGATGTCGCGCCACCTCTTGCGCTGCGAGTCAGGCACTGTCACAAACGCCAAACCCGGCTTGGCCATTCCGCTGTCGGCCACCACGACCGCCGCCCGCGAGCTGCGCTTGCCGTACGAGACCTGGTAGACGAGCATCCAGCCGCGCTTGACCGGCTGGGAGGCCAGCCAGCGGACCTTGGCGCCCTCGGGGTGGTGGTTGAGCGTCCAGCGGGCGGCCAGCAGCGCGGTGTCGCGGGGGGACTTCTGCGGCTTGATCGGCACCGGGCAGCTCACGAGCATGCCGCGCCTGCTGTCGCCGCGCAGCTTGGGCAGCACCTGCTTGCTGGTGAACGGCGCGGCTCCGTACGTCTTCCAGGGGCGGCCGAGGTCCGGCAGGGCGAGGCCGGCGCGCTTGTCCTTCAGCAGGCGCTTGGCGGGGGCGGGCAGCTTCAGCCGCCGGATCTTGGCAGGCAGTCTCGGCAGGCGGTCGTCGGCGTACAGGGCCTCCATCGCCGTGTAGCCGGGCGCGAGCGACGAGCCCGGCTTGGGGGTGGGGGTGGAGTCGACGGCGACGGGCGTCGGGGCCGGGTCGAGCGAGGCCGGCGGGGTGGACGCGGGTGGCGCGGACGAGGCGGGCACGGCCGATGGCGCGGCGATCGGCCGCTGCCCTGCCTCGTCCGGGTCGGAGGGGCGGACGAGCACCACGGTGACGGCGGCGACGGCCACGACCGCCACGACGGCGAGCCCGCGGTAGACCACCCCCATGCGCAGGTCCCCGATGCGGGAGCGTTTGGGCGGAGGGCTGCCAGGCCGGATCTTGGTCTTCACTCGGGCACCCTCTGTCCCGTCTTCCCCATCGAGCACGACGGGAGCGTACGGCATAACAGCCCTTTAAGTGGCGGAAGCTATCGAAGTGTCATCATGACTGCGTGGAACAGGTAGAGCTCCGCTTCGACCTCGCGTCCCGGACCGCCCGGACGCACACGAACCTGTCGGCGATCCGGCAGAGCCCGCACGGGCTGTGGGTGGCCGGCGACGAGACCGCCACGTTCGAGCACCTGTCGTGGACGGGCGAGCACTACGGCGACCAGCGCGGTCACCGGCTGGCCGACTACGTGGACCTGCCCGCCGGGCCGGACGACGAGGCCGACATCGAGGGCCTGGCCAGGTCCGACGGCTTCCTGTGGCTGACCGGCTCGCACGCGCTCAAGCGCAAGAAGGTCAAGTCCAAGGACCCCGGACGCGCCTCCGCCCGGCTGGCCACGGTGGTGCGGGAGGAGAACCGGTTCATCCTCGTCCGGCTGCCGCTGGACCCGCGGACCGGCGCGCCGCAGCCCGGCGCGATCATGTCGGGGCCGCGCGAGCTGACCGGACACCTGCGCGACGACCCGCACCTGGGGCCGTTCCTGGCGCTGCCGGGCAAGGACAACGGCTTCGACGTGGAGGGCATCGCGGTCACCGCCGGCCGCGTCTACCTGGGACTGCGCGGGCCGGTGCTGCGCGGCTGGGCGGTGGTGCTGGAGCTGCGGCCGCAGGAGGCGGGCCTGGGCCGGCTGAGCCTGGCCGAGCCGTGCCGCAAGCACTTCCTGGACCTGGGCGGGCTCGGCGTGCGCGACATGTGCCCGGACCGGGGCTCGCTCCTGCTGCTGGCCGGGCCGACGATGGACCTGGACGGGCCGGTGCGGGTGGTGCGCTGGCGGATCGGCGCCCGGCGCGAGCTCCTGGTCCCGGCGGACGAGCTGGAGACGGTCCTGGAGCTTCCGTACGGGGTCGGCTGCGACCATCCGGAGGGCCTGGCGCTGCTCGACGACGGGCGGCTGATGGTCGTCTACGACAGCCCGTCACCGGCGCGGATCACGCCCGCGGGCGGGGTGCTGGCGGACGTCTTCACGCTCTAGCCGAGTCGGCCCGCAGCCACGGGACGTCGGCGACGAACGTGCTGGAGCCGGGCTCGATCTCGGTGAACCCGGCGTCGCGCACCACGGGCAGCCCGGCGGCGGCCAGGGCGTCGAACGGCTCGCGGGCGGCGGCGCGCACCGACACGGTCAGGCCGCGCTCGCGCCAGGCCGCCCGCCCGGCGTCGTCGCTGGCCCACCAGGCGAGCTGGGCGGCGTGCCCGGCCTGCGCCATCGCCTTGCCCGCGGACATGGCCAGGCGCGCGTTCTCCCACAGGACCGGCGGCTCGGCCGGGCCGGGCTCGCGCGTGTCGGCGAGCTCGGTGCCGGACACCTGCAGCCGGGCCAGGTCGCGCGGCCAGTCATCGAGCGGCACCGGCGGGTGCACGCGCACCTCGGCGCTGCGGTGCTCGATCGTGCGGCCGGGCAGCGCGAGCGCCCGGCGCCACTCGGCGCCCCTGGCCCGCCGGACCACCTTGCGGATCTTGCCGGTGGACTGCCAAGCATGCAGCTCGGCGGCCCACTCGCCGGGGTCGTCGAGCAGGCTCAGCACGGCCGTCGCCGCGGCCTCCAGGGCGTCGGTGCGCTCGGGGGGCGTGGCCCGTTCGATCCTGACCACGAGGGGCAGGACCATCAGCTCTGCGTCGTTCATCGCCCCTTACTATGCCTGATCGCCAGGGACATGCCGGTGGCCAGGAGGCAGAGGGCGCCGGAGGCGTACCAGGCGACGTCGTACGCGCCGAGCTGGTCGCGGGCGAGCCCGGCGCCGACGGCGGCGATGGCGGCGCCGACCTGGTGCGCGCCGAACACCCAGCCGAACACCACGGCCCCGTCGGACCCGTAGACGCTGCGGCACAGCGCGACCGTGGGCGGCACGGTCGCCACCCAGTCCAGCCCGTAGAACACGATGAAGATCAGCATGCTGGGCTCGGCGGTGGCGGCGAACAGGCTCGGCAGCACCATGAGCGACAGCCCGCGCAGCGCGTAGTAGACGCCGAGCAGGATGCGCGGGTCCACCTTGTCGCTGAGCCAGCCGGAGGCGACGGTGCCGACGATGTCGAAGATCCCGATCACGGCCAGCAGCCCGGCGGCCATCGGCTCGGGCATGCCGTGGTCGTGCGCCGCCGGGATGAAGTGGGTGCTGACGAGCCCGTTCGTGCTGGCGCCGCAGATCGCGAACCCGCCCGCGAGATACCAGAACGGACGCGTACGGGCCGCCGACCGCAGCACGGTGAGCGCGCGGACGGCGGCGTTCACGGTGGGGGCCGGGGTACGGGGCGCGTCCGGGTCGGCGCCGAGCGCGGTGGTGCCCACGTCCTCGGGCCGGTCGCGGAGCAGCCACCACACGAACGGCACCACGGCCAGGGCCGACCCGGCGACGGCCAGCGAGGCGGCCCGCCAGCCGGGCCCCTGGGCCAGGTGGGCGAGCACGGGCAGGAAGACGAGCTGCCCGGTGGCGCCCGCCGCGGTGAGCACGCCGGTGACGAGCCCGCGGTGCCGGACGAACCACCGGTCGGTCACCGTGGCCGCGAACACCAGCGCCATGGACCCGGTGCCGAGCCCGACGAGCACGCCCCACAGCAGCATCAGGTGCCAGGTCGCGGTCATCAGCACCGTGAGCCCGCTGCCCACGGCGACGAGCAGCAGCGCCAGCGAGACGACGCGGCGCATGCCGAAGCGGTCCATCAGCGCGGCGGCGAACGGCGCGGTCAGGCCGTAGAGCACCAGGTTGATCGAGACGGCCAGCGAGATCACGCCCCTGCCCCAGCCGAACTCCTCCTGGAGGGGCGTGATCAGGACGCCGGGGGTGGCGCGGAAGCCGGCGGCGCCGAGGATGGCGACGAACGCGACGGCCGCGACGAACCAGGCCCGGTGCACCCGGACGCGCCTGGTGGGGGTGGTGCTCACAGTCATGCGTCCATCCTTGGACAACTGCCGATATGGCCGCGAGTGGCCGGTTGGCCATGATGTGAAAGAATCCGGCCATGGCGCATCGGATCGCGGTCGTCGTGCTCGACCAGTTCGCCCCGCTCGACCTGGGCGTGCCGGGCCAGGTGTTCTGGACCGCGGAGTCGCCGGCCGGGGAGAAGCTGTACGAGGTGGTGACGTGCTCGCCGGGCCGGGCGCCGGTGCGCTGCTCGGCCGGCTACAGCGTGCTGCCCGATCACGACCTGGACGTGCTCGACACCGCCGGCACGGTCGTGGTCACGGGCGTGCACGGCGGCCAGGTGATGCGCGACGGCACGATCCCCGGCGAGCTTCGCGAGGCGCTGCGCGGGCGGCCCCGGGTGATGTCGATCTGCACCGGCGCGTATGTGCTGGCGGCGGCGGGGCTGCTCGACGGCCGCCGGGCCACCACCCACTGGCGCGACGCCGCCCGTTTCGCCGCCCTGTTCCCGAAGGTCAGGCTCGATCCCGACGTGCTGTTCATCGACGACGGCGACGTGCTCACCTCGGCCGGGGTCGCCGCCGGGCTCGACCTGTGCCTGCACGTGGTCAGGCGCGACCACGGCAGCGAGGTGGCCAACCGCGCGGCCAGGCGGTGCGTCATGCCGCCGTGGCGGGAGGGCGGCCAGGCCCAGTACATCGAGCGCCACCTGCCGCCCGCCTCCGGCAACGGCACCGCCGCCACCCGCGCGTGGATGCTGTCGCGGCTCGACGCGCCGCTCGACCTGGAGGCGCTGGCCGGGCACGCCGGGATGAGCGTGCGGACGTTCACCAGGCGCTTTCGCGAGGAGACGGCGATGAGCCCGGCCCGCTGGCTGACCAGGCAGCGCGTCGAGCACGCCCGCCACCTGCTGGAGACGACCGATCTGGGCGTGGAGGAGGTGGCGCGGCGGGCCGGGTTCGGCTCGGCGGTGTCGCTGCGCCAGCACCTGCACGCCGCCGTGGGGGTTTCGCCGCTGGCCTATCGGCACACGTTCCGGCGTGCCTAGAATCGCCTCCGGGAAGATCGTCTACGTGTCGTCCACGAGAGGGGTGGTCGCGTGAGCGGCCCCGAGCAGGCGCCCGCCGGGATCGACGTGCGGGTGCCGAGCGTCGCGCGCATGTACGACTACTACCTCGGCGGCAAGGACAACTTCGCCTCGGACCGGGAGGCGGCCGAGCGGATGATCGAGATCGGCCGCCAGATGGGCAATGACGCCCGCGAGATCGCCCGCGCCAACCGCGCCTTCCTGGGCCGGGCCGTCCGCGAGCTGACCGACGCCGGCGTCCGCCAGTTCGTCGACATCGGCGCGGGCCTGCCCACCCAGGACAACGTGCACCAGGTGGCCCGCCGGCACGCCGCCGGCTCGCGCGTCGTCTACGTCGACAACGATCCGATCGTCCAGGTCCACGCGCGGGCGCTGCTGGCCGGCGACGCGGGCGCCATCGCCGTGGAGGGCGATCTCAGGGACCCCGACGCGATCTTCGACGACCCGCGCGTCACCGGCCACCTCAACCTGACGCGCCCGTACGCGGTGCTGCTGGTGGCGGTGCTGCACTTCGTCACCGACGACGCCGAGGCGGCGCGCGTCACCGCGCGGATCCGCGAGCGGCTGCGGCCGGGCTGCCACCTGGTGCTGTCGCACATCTACGCGGGCGACGCCGACGACGGGGTGGCGCGCTCCGGCCAGCAGGTCTACGCGGCGACGGCGGCGGGCGGCATCGCGCGGCGCGACCGCGACCAGATCGCCGGCTTCTTCGGCGACCTCGACCTGCTGGAGCCGGGCCTCGTCCCGGTCGCCGACTGGGACCCGCAGGCGCCGCCGGCCGCGCCCGACCTGAAGCGGCCGGGCATCCTGGCCGGCGTGGCCCGCGCCTAGCCGTCAGTCGAACAGGTCGGGCTGCTCGCGGACGATCTGGTCGTGCAGCGGCTGGAAGCTCACCCAGCCGGCCAGCTCGGTGCCGACCTGCGAATGGGTGAGCGCGGCGTTGGCCGGTTCGATGGGCACGACCTGCCCGGCGGCCTTGGCGACGAGCTGCACCTGGGCCGAGCGTTCCATCGTGACGAACCACCAGACGGCCGAGTCGACCGTCTCCCCGACCGTGAGCAGGCCGTGGTTGCGCAGCACGACGGCCTTGTTGCCGCCCAGCGCGGCGGCGATGCGCTTGCCCTCCTCCACCTCGGTCACCACGCCCGTGTAGTCGTCGAACAGCGCGTTGTCCCGGTAGAAGGCGCAGGCGTCCTGGGTGATCGGCTCGATGGTCTGGCCGAGCGCCGACAGGGCCCGCCCGTAGACCGAGTGGCTGTGCGCCGCCGCGACCACGTCGGGCCTGGCCTGGTGCACCTGGGAGTGGATGGCGAACGCCGCCCGGTTGACCGGCCGGTCACCCTCGACCACGTTGCCGTCGTGGTCGACGAGCAGCAGGTCGCTGACCGTGATGTGCTTGAACGACATGCCGAACGGGTTGACCCAGAAGTGGTCGGTCAACTCCGGGTCGCGGGCGGTGATGTGCCCGGCGATCCCCTCCTCGAAGCCGAACTTGCCGAAGATGCGCAGCGCCGCCGCGAGCCGCTGCTTGCGATGCAGTCGCTCCTCCTCCAGGCTGTCGAAGGTCGGGGGCTGGCGGAAGACGAGGTTGTCCGGCATGGCTCTCCCTATGGCTCAGAACCCGATTCTGAGCGCAGGGTAACGCGGCTCCACCGTCCCACCCCATACCAAAAGGGTCTTGTACGTCATGTCCTGACGCGTCTCGACACGCGCTCCCAAGATCCCTAGGCTGACGCGGATGCGGAGATTATCCATATTCGTCCTGGCTGCGGCGCTGACCGCCACCAGCGGCGGCACCGCCTCGGCGGTCACCGCCTCCCCACCGGTGGACCTGACCCCCTACGCCAAGGGACGCTCGCAGCCGGTCGAGGATCCCGTCTACCCGGCCTACGGCAACCCGTCGATCGACGTGCTCCACTACGACCTCAAGCTGGGCTGGAAGCCGTCCGCCCACACCCTGACGGGCACCGCCACGCTCACCCTGCGGGCCGTGGAGCCGATCAGCGAGATCAGGCTCGACTTCGGCCACGCCCTCAAGATCGACAAGGTGACCGTGGACGGCAGGGCCGTCAAGCCGCAGCGGCGCAAGGACGACCTGACGATCCCGCTGCCCGCCCAGCTCGCCGCCGACCAGGGCGCCCGGGTCGTCGTCCGCTATCACGGCATGCCCGAGCCGCACGCCTCCGGGCAGCGGCGCTACGACCTCCGATACCTCGGCGCCCAGCCGCAGTTCGACGGGTCCATCTGGGCGCTGCAGGAGCCCTACGGCGCCTTCACCTGGTTCCCGGTGAACGACCACCCGTCGGACGAGGCGCTCTACGACGTCGCCATCACCGTACCCAAGGGCTGGGCGGGCGTCGCGCACGGCACGTACCGGGGCAGGAGCGAGAAGGGCGGCAAGGCCACCTACCTGTGGAGGTCGACCGACCCGGTCGCCAGCTACCTGACGCTGTTCACCGCCGACCGGTACCGGCTGCACCGGGACAAGGGGCCGCGCGGCCTCCCGATCACCTACTGGATCCGCCCCGGCGACGCCAGGACCGCCCTGCCGGTGGCCCGCCGGACGCCGGAGCTGATCCGCTGGATGGAGAAGAGGGTGGGCCCGTACCCCTTCCCCAGCGCCGGTCTGGTCTCCACCAGCGAGACCGGCATGGAGACCCAGCAGATGATCACCCTCGGCGGCGAGTACCTGAAGCCCTCCGTGGTGCTGCACGAGCTCGCCCACCAGTGGTTCGGCGACAGCGTCGGCCCGCGCACCTGGAAGGACGTGTGGCTGAACGAGGGCTTCGCCATGTACTTCGAGCTCCAGTGGCACGCCGACCACGAGCCGGGCACGATGGACGAGCTCATGGCCGACATGCGCGTGCACGAGAGGGACCTGCGCAAGAGGCAGGGCCCGCCCGGCGACTACCGGCGCGACTGGTTCGCGGGGAGCAACATCTACTACGGCCCCGCGCTGATGCTGCACGAGATCCGCGAGGGGATCGGCGACGAGCGGTTCTTCGCCATGACCCGCGCCTGGGCCCAGGAGCACCGCAACACCGGCCAGGACCGGGCGTCGTTCACCGCCTGGGTCAACCACCACACGGGCGAGGACTTCACCGCGCTGATCGACGACTGGCTCGACTCGAATACCAGCCCCAAGGACTAGCCCCGCTCCCCCGCGAGCTCCGCCCGCCGGCGCCGGGCCACCAGCGCCACCGTGGCCGCCACCGCCACCGTAACCGATACCGCGATCAGCGGATTGACGAAGCCGGGCACCAGGTCGGGGCCGCACGTGGTGTCGCCCAGCGGCCACATGCTCAGCGCCCCGGACTCCGGGCCGCGATGGCCGTAGGCGTACAGGTCGGGCCTGGCCAGCCCGCACCGGTCGTCCGGGTCCGTCCACGCCCCGAACGTCGTCGTGCTCAGCCCGTAGCCGTAGGCGGCGAGGGCCGTGGCCGCCGCCACGGCGGGCGGCGCCCACGCCGGCCGCCGCCCGTGGCGCCACCAGGACAGGGCGGCGAGCGCGAGAACGGCGAGCACCGCCACCGGCCAGGCCAGCGCCAGCAGCAACAGGCCGATCAGCAGCACGAAGGTCAAGGTCTCCAGCAAGACGCCCCTTTTCTCCCGGCCTGCCTTCATAGCAGTCCTCGCGCCGGCCGGGCGAGCCGGGCCCCGGGGTTCACGGCGTGGAGAAGCGCTCCTCGGCGACGATCCGCCCGTCGCGCACGGTGTAGAGGCCGACGGCGGACTCGGCGGTGAACCGCACGGCGAACCGGTCGTCGCCCGCCCGCAGGTAGGGCCCCTCGACGGGCCCGCTCACCTGGCCGGACGTCATCAGGTGGCGGGTCACGGCGGCGCTCTCGCCCCGGTTGACCAGGCTGACGAAGGCCAGGCCGACACCCTCGGCCGTCGGCTCCACGAACGCCGGCAGGTGGTCGAGCACCCACTCCCGGTAGGGCGTGGCCGGCCGGCCGAGGATCTCCCGGACGGCCAGGACGACCGGCTCGGGCCGCGAGGCGACCTCCTTCATGGTCGCCATGACGGCGTCCACGTCCTCCGGCGGCACCCACGCCAGGAACCACTCCCTGGCCTCCTCGGGCGCGAGCTCCTCCACGCTCTTCACCGGCCTGCCGACCAGCTCGGCCACGACCTGGATCCGCTCGGCGCCGGTCATCAGCTCCTCGCCGGTCAGCATCGGCGTCGCCGTGTTGAGCAGGTCGTCGGTGAGCAGCGCCCGCACGCCCACCGCGGCGAGGTCACGGGGGTGGATCTGCGAGCGCGCCCAGCTCAGGAACGGCCCGCGCACCACGCCGTCGGCGGGCACCGGGGAGCCGAGGTCGTTGCTCATGTGGCCGCCGGACCTCAGGAACGTCCACTCCTCGGCGTGCTGCCTGATCAGTTGCTCGATCCGGCCGTGCGAGGCGTTGTCCGGGTCGTCGTTGGTCTCGGCGCCGCCCGCCGACAGGTAGACGATCCGGCGTGCCCGGGCCGCCAGCTTCGGGATCACCACACCGGGCGACCGCTCGGCGAACATCGTCGGCCACACCAGGAAGACCTTGCTCACGCCCTCCAGCGCCTCGTCGAGGGAGGCGGGATCGCTCAGGTCGCCCTTGACCGCCAGCACCCCTTCGGGGAACTCCGCCTTGGCGGGGTCCCTGGTCAACGCCTTGATCGTCACGCCGCCGCGCTCGTGCAACTGCCGCACCACGTGCCCGCCGGTGTGGCCGGTGGCGCCTGTCACCAGAATCGTCTCGTTCATGACGCCGACGCTACGGTCGCGCCGGGACCGTCAGCATCAGTCGATCGACTGATGCTGACCGGGCAGGGCCGCTCCTACCGTCGAGGGATGATTCTGGTGACAGGGGCGACAGGCCGCGTGGGCGGCGAGGTCGTCAGGCAGCTGACGGCGGCCGGGGTGCCGGGGGTGCGGGCGCTGGCCCGCGACGGGGGCCGGGCGCGGCTGCCCGTGCCGGTGGCCGAGGGCGATCTGGCCGTGCCGGGCTCGCTCGACGCGGCGCTGGAGGGCGTGGGCAAGGTCTTCCTCGTCTGGCCGACGCTCCGGGCCGACCACGCCGCGCCCGAGACGATCAAGAGGCTGGCGGGCAGGCACGTCGTCTACTTCTCCTCCGCGGCGGCGGGCGCGGCCGACCCGATCAACGCCTCGCACGCCGAGATCGAGCGGCTGATCAGGGAGCACGCCTCGGCGTGGACGTTCCTGCGCATCACCGGGCTGGCGGCCAACGACCTCAAGTGGGCCGACGGCATCCGGCGCGACGGCGTGGTCCGCGAGCCGTCCGCCGGGTGGGCGCGGTCCCACATCCACGAGGCCGACGTGGCGGCCGCGGCCGTGCGCGTCCTCACGGGCGAGGGGCACGACGGGACGGCCCACGTGCTGACCGGGCCGCAGGCGCTGACCGCGCCCGAGCGGGTGGCCGTGCTGTCGGAGGTGCTGGGGCGCGAGCTGCGCTTCGAGCAGCCGTCCCCGGAGGAGGTCAGGGAGCAGTACACGGCCGTCTTCGGAGCCGAGGTGGCCGAGGGGCTGGTCGCCAGGATGACGGGCCCGGCTCCTGAGCCCGAGCCGGTCACCGCGACCGTCGAGGAGCTCACCGGCCGCCCGGCCAGGACCTACCGCGATTGGGCGGCCGATCACTGGCGGTAGCCTCTGAGGCATGCTGCGGGGGCGGACGGAGGAGAAGGCGGCGGTCGGCGCCCTGCTCGCCGCCGCCCGCGAGGGCACGAGCGGGGCGCTGGTCGTCCGCGGCGAGGCGGGCATCGGCAAGACGGCGCTGCTCGACCACACCGCCGGCCTGGCCCGAGCCCACGACATGCAGGTGCTCCGCGCGACCGGGATCGAGGCGGAGAGCGAGCTGCCGTACGCCGGGCTCAGCCTGCTCACCGGCGGCCTCCTCGACCGCCTCGACGCCCTCCCGCCCCGCCAGGCCGCCGCGCTCGCGGGCGCGCTCGGGCTGGCCGAGAGTGACGGTGACGGCGACACGTTCATGATCGGGCTGGCGGTGCTCGGCCTGCTGGCCGAGCGGGCGCCGCTGCTGTGCCTGGTCGACGACGCCCAGTGGCTCGACAGCGCCTCCGCCGCCGCCCTGCTGTTCGCCGCGCGCCGGCTGCGGGCCGAGGGCGTGGTGATGATGTTCGCCGTACGCGAGCCGCACGCTCCCGGCTTCCCCACGACGGGGCTGCCGGAGCTGCGCCTGGGCGGCCTGACGGGTGAGGCGGCGCGGGCGCTGGTCGGCGACCTGCCGCCGCACGTGCGCGAGGAGGTGCTGGCCGAGGCGGACGGCAACCCGCTGGCGCTGCGCGTGCTGGCCCGGGCCCGCCGGGGTCGTGACGCGGGCGGGATCACGCCGGGTCCCGGGCCCGTCCCCGTACAGGACAGGATCGTGCGGACGTTCGGCGACCGGATCGGCGAGCTGCCCGCGGCGACGCGGACGGTGCTGCTGGTGGCGGCGGCCGACGACACCGGCGAGCCGGCCGCCGTCCTGCGGGCCGCCGGGCGGCTGGGCGCGGGCCTGCCCGACCTCGACCCGGCGGAGGCGGCCGGGCTGCTGCGGATCGACGGCGACCGGCTCGTCTTCGGCCATCCGCTGATGAGGAGCGCCGCCTACCAGGGGGCGACGGCCAGCCGGCGGGCCGAGGCGCACCGCGCGCTGGCGGAGGTCCTGGACGGCGACCGGCGGGCCTGGCATCTCGCGGCGGCGGCGACGGGCCCCGACGAGCGGGTGGCCGCCGCTCTGGAGAGCACGGCGCTGCGGGCCGGGGAGCGGCGCGGCCACGCGGCCGTCGCCGCCGCCTACGAACGCGCCGCCGCCCTCACCCCCGACCCGGTCACGCGTGAGCGCAGGCTGCTGGCCGCGGCCCGCGCCGCCGCCGACGCGGGCCAGTTCGAGCGGGCCGACCGCCTGACCGGCCAGGTCGGCGCCTCGGCGGAGGCCGCCGCGCTCAAGGCGGTGATCGCCGACGGGCTGGGCCGGACGGAGGAGGCGCACGCCCTGCTGTTCGAGTCGGCCGGGCAGGTCACCCCGGCGGAGCTGCCCGCCCTGCTGCGCGGCGCCGCGCGGGCGGCCTGGCGGGCCAACGACTTCGCGGCGCTCGACCGGATCGCCGCCTGCGTGCCGCCTGACTCCGACGTGCACCGGCTGGCCACGGCGGCGCTGGCCACCAACCGGCTCGACGACGGCGGCATCGAGACGCTGAGGGAGCTGCTGGCCGGGCCGCCGCACGACGACCTCCAGGACCGGCTGCTGTTCGCCCGGCTGCACCTGGTCATCGGCGACATGGAGGGCGCGATACGCCTGGCTTCCGCGCTGGAGCGGGAGTGCCGGGCGCGGGGGGCGCTCGGCGTGCTGCCCGCCGTGCAGGCCGTGCTGGCGCGGACCCTGCTGTTCACCGGCCGCCACGCCGACGCGCGTGCCACGCTGGCCGACGGGCTGCAGATCGCCGCCGACACCTGCCAGCGCATGCCGCGCATCGAGCTGTCGGTGACCCTGGCGGAGCTGGCCGCCGTCGAGGGCGACGAGGAGCGCTGCCGGGAGCTGGCGGCCGAGGCGATCGAGCGTGACCTCGCGCCGAGCGCGGTGCACGCGGTGGTCGCGCTGAGCCTGCTCGACCTGGGCCTGGGGCGGCACGAGGCGGCGCTGGACCGGATGGAGTCGGTGGTGTCCGGTTCGCGGCCGATGGGGGTGATGGGGCACCTGCCGATCCTGGTCGAGGCGGCGGTGCGGCTCGGGCGCAGGGGGCCTGCCGAGGCCGCGACCCGGCTGTTCGCGTCCTGGGCCGGCCGGGTCGCGCAGCCATGGGCCGAGGCCGTGGCGCTGCGCTGCCGGGCGCTGATCGCCGACGACGCCGGCCTGTTCGAGCAGGCCGTACGGATGCGGACCTACCCGTTCGAGCAGGCACGGACCGCGCTGCTCTACGGCGAGCGGCTGCGGCGTGACCGGCGCACCGCCGACGCCCGCGCGCACCTGCGCGGCGCGGCCGAGACGTTCGAGCGGCTGGGCGCGCGTCCCTGGGCGGAGCGGGCGCGGGCCGAGCTGCGCGCCACCGGGGAGACCCGTGCGGCGCGCGACCACGCGGCGGGGCTGGCCGACCGGCTCACCCCGCAGGAGCTGCAGAGCGTGCGGCTGGCGGCGACCGGGCTGAGCAACAGGGAGATCGCCGAGCGGCTGTTCGTGAGCCCGCGCACCGTCGGGCACCATCTCTACAAGGCGTATCCCAAGCTGGGCGTCACGACCAGGGCGGAACTCGCCTCTCTGGGTCTGTGACGGACGGCGGCCCCGAGAGGGCCGCGATGAGGGGTGGAGCTATGGGGATTCGAACCCCAGACCTCCTCCATGCCATGGAGGCGCGCTACCAACTGCGCCATAGCCCCTTGCGATGCGTGCATCAGTCTAACGGACTCCAGCCACCCCTCTGTACGCCTTTATCCGGCGGCGCGCCCGGCCCGCGCGCCGCCGGACGGCGTTTCAGGAGGTCACGGCGCCCGCCTTGGCGATGAGATCGGCCAGCTCGCCCACCATCGGGTCCTCGGCCGCGCCCGCCAGCCGCCTGGCGTGCTCGCCGAGCGCGGGCAGGCCGAGCCCGAACGCCTCCCCGTCGCGCATGTGGAGGGCGAACGCGGCGGCCAGCACGTCGACCTGCAGCCGCAGCGGCGCGCCCTGCCACAGGGTCTCCGCCAGGTCGGCGACGGTCACCGCCCCGGTGGCCTCGCTGGGGGCGCGGGTGTCGGGGTCCTGCCAGCGCACGGTGGCGGTGGCGAGCTGGCCTTCGGCTCCGGCCTTGAGGCGTACGGAGTACAGCGCGGTGACCGCGTGGCCGGGGCCGATCTCGCCGCCGTCACGCGAGTCGTCACGGAACTCCTCGGTGGCCAGGGCGCGGTTCTCGTAGCCGAGCAGCCGGTAGCTCTCCACCACCGACGGGTTGAAGACGACCTGCGCCTTGGCGTCGCGGGCGCGCAGCTCGATGCTGGCGGGCAGCTGGGCGGCGAAGATCTTGTCGGCCTCCTCCTGGGTTGAGACGTAGACGGCCGCGCCGTCGCCGTTGTCGGCGAGCTGCTCCATCAGCTCGTCGCCGTACTCGCGGCCGACGCCGACGGTCAGGAGCGTGATCCGCCGCCCGGCGTGCTCCTTGACCCGGTCGAGGATGGCCTGCCAGGCGGTGCTGCCCTGGTTGGCCAGGCCGTCGGAGAGCAGGATGACGCGGTTCGTGGCGGCGGGGCGGTGCGCGGCGGCGGCCTCCCGGTAGCCGAGGACGAGGCCCGCCTCCAGGTTGGTGCCGCCTTCGGTGGTGAGCTGGTCGACGGCCCGGTGCAGGTCGTCCCTGGCGGTGAGCGGGGTCATCGTGGCCAGCACCCTGGCCTGGTCGCTGAAGGCCACGACGGAGACCTGGTCACCGGGGGCGAGCTGGTCGAGCAGCGTGTGCAGGGCCTGCTTGACCAGGTCCAGGCGGCCGGTCTCGGCCATGGAGCCGGAGACGTCGATGACGAAGGTGAGGTTGGCGGGGCGCCGGGCCTCGGCGGAGGAGCGGCGGGTCTGCAGGCCGACGCGCAGGACGGCCTGCCCCGGCGTGTCGAGGCGGGCGCCGTCGGTGTGAACGGTGAAGCCGTCGTCCGGGGGTTCGGCGTAGTCCTGCTTGAAGGAGTTGACGAACTCCTCGGGCCGGATCCGGGCGGGCTCGGGCCAGCGGCCCTCCTGGAGGACGCGGCGCGTGTAGGCGTACGAGGCGGTGTCCACGTCCAGGGCGAACGTGGAGATCTGCGCCTGGGCCGTGTCCTGTTCCTCGTTCTTCCGGTCGTCCTTGTCCTGCCCGGTCCGGTCCTGCCCTGTCTGGTCCTCGGCCTGGGCCGTGGCCCGGGGGGCTTCCTGGGGGGCCGCTCGCTCGCCGGCGCTGGGCTGACCTCCGGGGCCGCCGCATGCGGCGAGCGCGAGCAGCCCGGCGATTCCGACAGTTGCCATTAACGGACGGAATTTCATCGCTTTTGCCACCTCCAGGCCGTATGACGGCTCCGATCCCCGGTGTGGCCGGGCCGGTGACGCAAGCGACGGCAAACCGCGATCCACACGTGATCGATTGTGGTGAACCGGTGATATCCGGTAGGCATGGTCGTCGTGCGCGTCTATTTGGGGCTGGCCGCGAAGGGCCACGAGATCCCCGCCCGTGTCCTGGACAAGGTCCGATCCGTTATCGAGACCGCCTTCCCGGTGCCTCCCGAGGTGATCCGGGGCGGCGAGTGGCACGGCCGGGGGGTGTCGCTGTTCGGCTGGTCGAACGAGCCCGACGACTCCCGGCAGCCCCCGCTGCTCACCGAGAGCGGCGGGCGGGTCCTCGGGCTGAACGGCCACCTGGCCGACCCGGCCGACGCCAACCGGCTGCTCGGCGACCCGTCGGCCGGCGACGTGGGCGGCTGCTTCTCCGCCTGGGTGGCGCGCGACGGCGAGCTGTCGGCCGCGACCGCGATCAACCGCGTCTGCCCGGTCTTCTACGCCGAGACGCCCGAGCTGCACGTGGTGGGCAGCCGGGCGCTCCTCGTGCACCTGGCGGCGCAGCAGGCCGACCGGATCGACCACGACGTGCTCGCCCTCCAGACGATGATCCGCCAGGGCTTCTTCCTGTCGGACGAGACGCCGTACCGGGGAGTGACGGCGCTGCGCCCGAGCTCGCGGATCGACGTGCGCGACGGGAAGCGGACGATCACCGAGACGCCGCTGCCGGAGGCGGCGGGCGCGCCGGACACGGCGCGGCGCAAGCGGGCGGCGATCGGCGAGCTGGCCGACGCGCTGCTGGCGACCGTCGCGCCGCTGCGCGACCTGGGCGAGCCGGTCAACCTGGCGCTGACCGGCGGGCGCGACACCCGCATCCTGGCCGCGCTGCTGCACGCCGCGCGGGTGCCGTTCCGGGTGACCACGAACGGGCTCGACACGCATCCGGACGTGATCCTGGCCCGGCAGATCGCCACCCAGCTCAAGGTCGAGCACACGGTGATCGCCCCGCAGCAGACCGCCGAGCGGGACGCCGTGCTGGTGGAGCACCCGCTGAGCCGGGCGTGGGAGACGCTGCGCACCTGCGAGGGCATGACGTCGGCGTACGAGACGATCGTGAGCTACCTCCCCTACTCCGGCAAGCCCACCATGTCCGGGCAGAGCGGTGAGACCCTGCGCGCGGGCAGCCTGAACCTGCTCCAGACCGACCTGAGCGACAAGGCCCTGCTGCGCCGGATCAACAACACGTTCTACAAGGACGAGAAGCTGTTCACCACCGAGGCGAACGAGCACGCCCGCGCCCTCGCCAAGCCGTGGCAGGCGCGCAAGAACCGACTGGAGGCGCTGGACCACATCTACATCTGGTACAAGGTCGGCCGCTGGCAGGCCAGCGCCCGCGCGGGGTCGCTGCGGCGGGGTGACCCGGTCCGGCCGTTCCTGGACAACCGGGTGGTACGGGCCGCGCTGGCGCTGGACCAGGGCTGGCGACTCTCGGAAGAGGTGATTTATTCGCTTATTTTGAGATTCGCCCCCGAGCTGCGGGATGTCCCCATCGAAGGGAAGCCGTGGCGGTTCGTCGAAGGGATGAAGCCGCCCCGCTGGTGGGAACGGACCCACGTGCCGCCGCCCCACATGCCGACGACCAAGACCGGCGGCGGCTGGAGCTGGCGCACCAGCCCCGGCCCCGACCTCACCGACGTGCTGCGGCAGCAGGTGCTCGGCCACCTCGACGCGCTCACCACCGTCGTGAACCCGGACGAGGTGCGCGCCCTGTTCGCCGACCCGGTGGTCAAGAAGCCCGCCACCGCCTGGCACCTCTACACGGTGAGCACCCTCCTGACCGGCACGTACCCCGGCAAGGAGCCCGAGGGCCTGGAACGGATCCCCGTCTCCAAGCCCTGATCAGGCCAGCGCCCGCTCCTCCACCCTGATCCGCACCGTGAGCAGGGCCGCGTTCGCCACGGTGAAGGCGAGCGCGGTCAGCCACGCGGTGTGCACCAGCGGCAGCGCGATCCCCTCCACGACCACCGCGACGTAGTTGGGATGGCGCAGCCACCGGTACGGCCCCGACGTGACGAGCGGCACGCCCGGCAGCACGACCACCCGCGTGTTCCAGCGCCTGCCCAGGCTGGCGATGCACCACCAGCGCAACGCCTGGGCGAGCAGCACGAGCGCGAGCATCGGCCAGCCCAGCGCCGGCAGGAACGGCCGCCCCAGCAGCCACACCTCCGCCGGCGCCGCCACCAGCAGGCCCACGTGCGCCGCGACGATCCACGGATAGTGCCGCCCGCCGTGCTCGACCCCGCCCCGCGAGCGCGCCCACGCCAGGTTGCGGCGGGCCACCACCAGCTCGGCCAGCCGTTCCACGACGACCAGCCCGATCAGGACCAGGTACGCGCTCACCAGTGCAGCAGGAGCAGCTCGGCGGAGAACCCCGGCCCCAGGGCGAGCAGCACGGCCGGCTCCCCCGTGCGGCCGCGCGTCTCCTGCAGCACGTGCAGCACCGACACCGACGACAGGTTGCCGTGCTCGCGCAGCGACCGCCAGGTCACCTCCAGCGCCTCCGGCGGCAGCGCCAGATTCGCCACGATCTTGTCGATCACCTTGGGGCCGCCCGGATGGCAGATCCAGGTGCCCACCTGGTCGGGCGTCAGCCCGTAATCCGCGAGGAACGTCCTGATGTCCCCCGCCAGCACCGACTCCACGAACGCGGGCAGCTCGGCGTCCAGCACGATGCGGAAGCCGTGACCGCCCACCTCCCAGCCCATCAGGTGCTCGGTGTCCGGATAGAGCTTGCTGCGCGTCGCCACGACCTCCCGGCCCTCGCCGTGCCCCGTCGCGACCACCGCCCCCGCCCCGTCGCCGAACAGCCCGCTCGCGACCAGGTTCGCGATCGAGGTGTCGTCCCGCTGGATCGTCAGCGAGCACAGTTCCACGCACACCAGCAACGCCGTCTGCTCCGGCCAGCCACGCAGATAGTCGTGCAACCGCGACAGCCCGGACGCCCCCGCCGCGCAGCCCAGCCCGAACACCGGCACCCGCTTCACATCCGCGCGCAACCCCGCCCGCTTGGCCAGCCGCGCGTCCAGCGACGGCGTCGCCAGCCCCGTCGTGGAGCAGAACACCAGATGGTCGACCTTCTCCGGCGGCAGCCCCGCCCTCTCCAGCGCCCCCGCGATCGCCCGCTCCCCCAGGTCCAGGGCGATCTCGACGTACATCTCGTTGGCCCGCTCGAACGAGTCGAGTTTCGGATAGTCCTCGAGCGGCAGCGCCAGGTTCCTCCCGGTGACGCCGGTGGCGCTGTGGAAGCGCTTGAGCAGCTCCCCGTCCGCCGCCGTGAGCTGGGAGAACGCCTCGGTGATCTCCTCCTGCTCGTAGCGGTGGTCCGGCAGAACGGTCTGCACGCCCTGTATGTACATGACCAGTTCTCTGCCGCTGAGAGGCGCGGGCTAACATCCGGACATGCCCCCGCCCGCTCCGCCTCCCACGGTCGCCGTCCTCGCCTTCGACAGGATGTCGCCGTTCGAGCTCGGCTGCGTGGTGGAGATCTTCGGCCTGCCCCGGCCCGAGCTCCGCGTCCCCTGGTACGACCTCAAGGTGTGCGCCGAGACCGCCGGGCCGCTGCGCGCCGTCGGCGGCTTCACCCTCCACGCCGAACACGGCCTCGACACGCTCGCCTCGGCCGGCACCGTCATCGTGCCCGGCGTCGCCGACGTCCGCGGCCCCGTCTCCGCGCCCCTCGTCGCCGCCCTGCGCCAGGCCCACGAGCGCGGCGCGCGCATGGTGTCGATCTGCTCCGGCGCCTTCGCCCTCGCCGCCGCCGGCCTCCTCGACGGACGCGAGGCCACCACCCACTGGAAGTACGCGCCCCTCCTCCGCGAACGCTTCCCCACCGTCCAGGTCAACCCCTCGGTCCTGTACGTGGACGGCGGCGACGTGCTGACCAGCGCCGGCAGCGCCGCCGGCCTCGACCTGCTCCTCCACCTCATCCGCGCCGACCACGGCCCCCGCGTCGCCAACGCCGTCGCCCGCCGCCTCGTCATCCCCCCGCACCGGGAAGGCGGCCAGGCCCAGTACGTGGAGGCGGCGGTGACGCCGGTCGGCGGCGACGACGCCGTGTCCCGCGCCATGTCCTGGGCCCTGGCCCACCTGGCCCACCCCATCACCGTCGCCGACCTGGCCAGAGCGGCAAGCCTCTCGGAACGCTCCTTCATCCGGCACTTCAAGCGTCAGACCGGCACCAGCCCGCTCCGCTGGGTCATCGCCCAGCGCATCGCCGCCAGCCTCCCCCTCCTGGAGTCCACGGCCGCCCCGGTCGAGGAGGTCGGCGCCGCCGTAGGCTTCGAAAGCCCGGTCACCTTCCGCCACCACTTCACCCGGGCCATGCACACCACCCCCTCCGCCTACCGCCGCACCTTCACCCCCCGCACCCCGCTTTCTTGACACGGGTGGTGCCCATCGGAGTTGCTTGCGACTTGATGACGATCGCCAGACGGAAACACTCCTCGCCCTTGACGGGGGTATCGACGCCATTGCCTGCTCCGCCTCGATCGGGGCCAGGTTTCGGTCCAGGGCGTTGGAGGTGCGTGCCGTGCCGTTGGAGATCGGGCTGTGGCGGGTCGATGGCAAGCCGGTCAAGGTGGGGACGTCGAAGATGCCCCGGGAATCACGGCTGGAAGAGCTGCTGGAGACCGACCCGGGCATCCTGGGGCTGCCCGTGCTCCTCATCGGCAGGCAGGTCCCGACGGCACACGGCAAGTTCATCGACCTCCTCGGCATCGACGCCGAGGGGGCGCTGCACGTCCTGGAACTGAAGCGCGACCGGACTCCGCGGGATGTCGTGGCGCAGGTTCTGGATTACGGCTCGTGGGTGCGGAACCTGACCAATGAGGAGATCCGCGCCATCTACGATGACTACGCGAGAAGACGAGGACACAGCGGCGTGTTCGATCAGGCTTTTGCGGAATGGTTCGGCACAAATCCTCCCGAATCGCTGAACACCGGTCACACGCTGACGGTCGTCGCCAGTGAGATTGACGCAGCTACCGAGCGAATCGTCACCTATCTGGCCACGGAGCACCAGGTTCCGGTCAACGTGCTGTTCTTCCGCTACTTCGAAGACGATGGGCGGTCCTACCTGGCGCGCACCTGGCTGATGGACGACGTCAAAGCCGCCAGCCCGGCCGCCAACTCCACGAGCCGCGGCAAGAAGGAGCCCTGGAACGGGCAGGACTGGTACGTCGCCTTCGGTGACGAGCCGGGGGGACGCAACTGGGAAGACGCGCGCCGTTACGGCTTCGTCTCCGCCGGCGGCGGAGACTTCTACTCGAGAACCCTGCGGGCGCTGCCCGTCGGCGCCCGGGTGTTCGTCCACATACCGCAGTCAGGGTACGTCGGCGTCGGAACCGTCACGGCTGAGGCACGTCCCTACCCGGAGGCCCTTCTCAGCACGGGCGGAGTCACCCGGAGGATGGAGGAACTCGACCTGGCGGGCAGCTACGTCCACACCGAGGCGCCCCAGGACGGGCAAGATCGCCGTGAGTGGGTCGTGCCAGTGGACTGGCAGGCGACGGTTCCACGCGCCCAGGCGTTGTGGAAGCCCGGCATGTTCGCCAACCAGAATTCAGCCTGCAGACTCCGGTCGAAGTTCAGCATCGAGCAGGCCACCCAATACTTCAAGATCGACGCGTAGATGAGCCCGGTGAACGAGAGCATCGCCCGCCCAGTTTGGGAGGCGGTCGCCGCCGAGCTTCGTGCTCATCGGCACAATGGCCTGGGCCCGCTGCTGACGGAGGACACCGTCCGGTTCGCCTCGGCACGGGCTCTGGCCGACGCGGGCGTCGCCCCTGCCGCCCTTCACGCGGAATGGCCCCATCCGGCGCTCAAGGGCTCGCGTATCGATCTGGTGGTCGACGATCATCCGCCCGTCGTGATCGAGTTCAAGTTCCCACGGGAACCGCACGAGAAGAACGCGGCGTGGACCATGGCGCTGGGCGAGGCGCTCAAGGACTTCTATCGGCTCGCCGCGTTCCCAGGGGTTGCGAAGCGTCTCTTCGTCTACGTGGAGACGGCACGGTTGCGCCGATACATGACCGGCGCCGCGCGGCGGTACGGCATGGCCATCGAAGGCGAGCGGATCAGCCTGCGCCCGGCCGACACGGCGAAGCTGCCGACGACCGCTGCCCAGATCATCGGCACCGAGTTGGCCGCCCACCACGTCCAGGCGTGGCGCGACGTGCTGATCGAGGTGGATGACGAGCTACGGCTGGCCGTGTACGAGGTGGATCCGCTGGGGGCGCCTCCGGATCCGGCCTCCGCGAGCCTTGCCGCCGACGATGCTTCCGACGACCCGATGCCTGCGCTCGTACAACCTCACGAGATGTCAGCCGGGAGCCGGGAGGGTGTGCGGCAGGAGATTCTCATGGCGATCCGCGCCTTGCTCACCCGAAGCGGAGGCGCCTCCTTCACTCCGGCCCAGGTCCTCAGTGAGATGAAAGATCGCGGCACTCGGTACGCGGATACGACCATCCGGACCATGGTCACCGGGCACATGTGCCGAAACGCGCCGGACAACGCGGCGAGGACTTACGACGACCTGGAACGGGTCGACCGTGGCCTGTATCGGCTCATCCCGTGACGGCTGCGCACATGGTGTCAGCCGTCGGTGAGGCGCCAGAGGGTGGTGGTCCCTTCTGAGCGGTCGGCTCTGAGAGGTCCCTGGGGTCCGAGGCGGTCGGCGTTCTCGCCGGCGCAGGCGACGGCGCGGGGGTCGAGGTCGGTGGCCACGACGTGCCGGACGCCGCGACGGGCCAGGAGGGCCGCCAGCACGCCGGTGCCGGTGCCAATGTCGGAAGCGGCGCGTCCGGACGGCAGGGGGCCTCGGCGACCAGGTTCACGTACTCGCCGCGTACCGGGGAGAAGACGGCGGCCGAGCGCGCCGAGGAGCTGGCGGGCGTTGTGGAAGTCGCCCCGCCAGAGCAGGGCGGTGCCTTCGCAGGCCAGCCGGTAGGCGGTGGCGGCGTTCGTCCGGTCGCAGGCCGGCGCCATGCGGGCGGGTGGTCGCGCTCCGGCGGCCGATCGCCAGGCCGCTTCGCATTGTCGTCCTGCTTCTGTCCACCGAATCATCAGGTCTCGGCCGTTTCACGCCGGAGGGGGCGTGGCGAGCGGTTCTCCCGGATGCTACTTTCTATACGCGTATAAAAAATAGACGGAAGGGGCAGTATGACGGAGCGGATGGTCGCGCTGGGTGATGAGCTGGTGAAGCTGCACGACGGGTTCCGGCGGCAGCTCGCCGCCCTGCGCCAAGGGACTCAGGGGGCGCCGGAGCTGCGGGAGCACTGCCTGGCGTTCTGCGACGCGCTGCACGCGCACCACGAGGGCGAGGACTCGGTGCTGTTCCCGCACCTGGACGGCGAGCACCCCGAGCTGGCGGAGGTGCTGGCGCGGCTGCGGGCGGAACATCACGTGGTGGCCGGGCTGCTCGCCCGCGTCCGCGCCCTCAGCGGCGCCGGTGACGGCGTCCGGGAGGAGCTGGACCGGCTGGCCACCGAGCTGGAGGCGCACCTCGACTACGAGGAGGAGCAGCTCGTCCCCCTGCTCAATCGCCTGACCACGGTCCCCGAAGGGCTCTGACGGCGGGGGCGGCTCAGCCTGCCAGCGTGTAGTCGAAGGTGTAGGAGTGGGCGCCGTCGGGCGCGATGCCGATCGTCATCTCGCCGCGCAGCCCGGCCAGCTCGCCGGTGCCGGAGTCGGGGACGACGCTGACCCGCAGCGACTGGGCGCCCCGGTCGTCGGCGGCGCTGTGCTGGACGACGAAGGAGCCCTTGCGGCCGTGCAGGACTCCGTCGACGCGTTCGACGGCCACGTACGCCTTCGACTCCGCCACCGGCGTGGAAACCACCGTGAGGTGGACGACGCTGGTGGCGGTCAGGTCGCCGTGGAAAGTCTTGCTCATCGAGACGCGCCCGAGCGAGACGCCGTCGCGGTCGTCGAAGGGCGGCTCGGCGTTCCAGCCGGCGGTGTCGAAGGGTCCTTGTGCGATCATGCGCCCAGCATGCCGGTCATACCTGTCAGATCCGGTCAGGTACCGGCGAGGCGTTCCACGACGGGCGCGAAGGCGTCGATGCGGTCGGCCGGGACGGTCACGTACGACACGCCGAGCTTGTCCCTTCGCCTGGTCAGCGTCTCGACGATCTGGTCAGGGCCGCCGGGCAGCACGCCGACGGCGTCGTCGCCGGGCGGGCCGAACCGGGCGGTCAGCCAGGCGGGCAGCTCCTCGCCGACGGCGGCGACGTTGACGTTCAGCTCCAGGTCGTCGAAGCGGTCGCCGGCCAGCTCGTACAGCTCGTCGAGGCGGGCGGCGAGCTGCGCCTCGGTGCCGTTGGGCGGCAGCGCGACCGCGACCGTGGCCGCCCGCGCCGCGGCGACGCGCAGCAGCCGGGAGCCGGCGGCGGCGATGAGGACCGGCACGTCCTCGACGGCGTCGGCGGTGGCGGCGACCTGCTCGATCCGCTGCCCGGGGGTGCCGAAGGAGAGGCCGAGCCGGGCGGCGTCGGCCTCGGCGTGCGCCCGGCCGGCGCCCAGGCCGAGCTCGAAGCGGCCGCCGCTGAGCTCGCGCAGCGTGGCCGCCTCCCAGGCGACGGCCTGCGGGTGGCGCAGCGGGGCGCAGAGCACGTACGTGCCGACGCGCAGCGTGGTGGTGGCGGTCGCCGCGGCGGCGCAGGCGGCGAACGGCGCCAGCGTGCCGAGCGTGTCGGGGACCAGCAGCGTCGAGTAGCCGAGGCTTTCGGCGCGCCGGGCGAGGCCGGCCCAGTCGGGCGAGCGGCCGGCGACGACGCCGAACCGGAAGGCATGGGGGATCATGCCCTATACGATCGCCCGCCGGCCGCCCCGGCGCATCGTCCGCCGGACCGGTCCCGCCGTACGCCGCCGGACGCAAGCCCGGCCGCGCACGCTACTCCCCCGGCAGTAGCCGGGGCGCTACTCCCCCAGCAGCCGGCGGGTGAAGTCGTTGGCGAAGCGGCCGTGCGGGTCGTAGCGGCGCACCAGCTCGCCGAACCGCTCGGGACACGCCGGCAGGCGGGTGAACAGCTTGCCCCAGTGGGGCCGCGGGCCGAACGGCGCCAGCACGTCCTCCACCAGCTCGATCACGGGCAGCACGGCGGCGGGGTCCTTGACCCAGGTGAAGTGCACGGCGACGCTGTCGCGCCCGTAGGAGGGGCTGAGCCACAGGTCGTCGGCGGCGACCGTGCGCACCTCGGCGATCTGGAGCACCGGCCGGATCCGCCCACCCACGGCGCGCAGCTCGCGCAGCGCGTCGGCGGCGTGCTCGCGCGGCATCAGCCATTCCGACTGCAGCTCGTCGCCCGCGCTGCTGGGCGGCGCGTCGGCCCGGAAGTGCGGCAGCCGCTCGTGCCACGGCCCGGGGACGCCGAGCTGCCCGGTGCAGCTCCCGGGCGGCATGCCGGGCACCGGGTGGCGGGGCCCGCCGGCGGCGGTGGTGCCGAACCAGTCGCCGCTGAGTTCGGCGTCACGCTTGACCCACGCGCGGGTGTCGCGCCAGTCGGTGAACAGGCTGACGCTGTAGCCGTCGGCCATGAGCTCGCCGAACGGCGCGTCGGCGGGCACGCCTTCGCGTACGTACTGCCGCAGCTCGAAGGCGGGCACCAGGTCGAGCGTGAGCGCGGTGACGACGCCGAGCGCGCCGAGGGCCACGACCGCGCCGGGGAAGCCGTCGTCGCCGCGCCGCAGCGTGACGAGCGATCCGTCGGCCGTGACCAGCTCCAGCTCCGACACGGCCGCCGACAGGCTCGCGTTGGCGACGCCGGAGCCGTGGGTGCCGGTGGCGACCGAGCCGGCGACGGAGATGTGCGGCAGCGAGGCCAGGTTGGCCAGCGCCAGCCCGCGCGCGTGCAGCTCGGGCGCGAGCGCGGCATAGGTGGTGCTCGCCCCGGTCCGCACCCGGCGCGCGGCCTCGTCGATCTCCACCAGGTACGGCATCCGGTCGAGGGACACCAGCTCGCCGGGGGTGTCGGCGACGTCGTTGAACGAGTGGCCGCTGCCCAGCGCCCGCACCCGGGGCGCGCCGGTGACGGCACGCCGGAGCTCGTCGAGGGAGGTGGGACGGTGCAGATGGCTTGCCCGGAACGTGGTGTTTCCAGCCCAGTTCGTCAGCGTCACGGCCCCACCTTCCCACACGGTCAGAACCCCTGGGCCAGGCGGTAGTAGGCCTGGTTCCAGCGCAGTTCCTTGGTGAACCGCTCGGTCGTGGTCTCCGCGTCGATGATCACGAGTTCGACGCCCAGCATCTCGGCCAGGTCGGTCAGCTCCTCGCGGCCGACGGCCGTGGACAGGACCGTGTGGTGCGGCGCCCCGGCGGTGAGCCACGACTCGGTGGAGGTGCGCAGGTTGGGGCGCGGGCGCCACACGGCGCGGGCCACCGGCAGCTTGGGCAGCGGCTGGGGCGGCGTCACCACGTCGATCTCGTTGGCGACCAGGCGGAACCGGTCGCCCATGTCGGCCAGGCCGACGACGATGCCGAGGCCGGGCTCGGCGTCGAACACGAGCCTGACCGGGTCCTCCCGGCCGCCGATGCCGAGCGGGTGGATCTCGCACGACGGGGTGCCGGCCGCGATCGACGGGCACACCTCCAGCATGTGCGCGCCCAGGATGAGCTCGCCGCCGGGCGTCAGGTCGTAGGTGTAGTCCTCCATGAAGGACGTGCCGCCGGGCCGCTCCTTGTCAGACATCGCCTTGAGCGTGCGCAGGAGCACCGAGGTCTTCCAGTCGCCCTCGCCGCCGAAGCCGTAGCCGTCGGCCATGAGCCGCTGCACGGCCAGGCCGGGGAGCTGGCGCAGGCCGCCGAGGTCCTCGAAGTTCGTGGTGAACGCCCGGAACCCGCCGTCCTCCAGGAAGCGGCGCAGGCCCAGCTCGATCCTGGCCGCGTAGCGCAGCGACTCGTTGCGCTCGCCGAGCAGCTCGGGGGCCACGGTGTACAGCTCGGCGTACTCCTTGACCAGCGCCGACACGTCCGCGTCGGAGGCGGAGTCCACGGCTTCGACCAGGTCGTTGACGCCGTAGGTGTTGACGGAGACGCCGAAGCGGAGCTGTGCCTCGACCTTGTCCCCCTCGGTGACGGCCACGTCGCGCATGTTGTCGCCGAACCGGGCCAGCCGCAGCGTGCGCACCTCGGCCACGCCCTTGGCGGCGCGCTCCCAGGCCAGGATGCGCTCGCCCACGGCCGGGTCGCTGACGTGCCCGGCGACGGTCTTGCGGGGCACGCCGAGCCGCGTCTGGATGTGGCCGAACTCGCGGTCGCCGTGCGCGGCCTGGTTGAGGTTCATGAAGTCCATGTCGATGGAGCTCCACGGCAGCTCCACGTTGGCCTGCGTGTGCAGGTGGAGCAGCGGCTTGCGCAGCGCGTCGAGCCCGGCGATCCACATCTTGGCCGGGGAGAAGGTGTGCATCCAGGCGATGACGCCGGCGCAGGAGTCGTCGGCGTTGGCCTCCAGCATGACGCGCCGGATGGCGGCCGCGTCGGTGAGCACGGGCTTCCACTCGACGGCCACCGGCAGGGCCTCGGCGATGCGCCGCGACTGCTCGGCGACCTGCCGCAGCGTGTCCTCGCCGTACAGCCCCTGGCTGCCGGTCAGAAACCAGATGTTCAACGCGGGCTCCTCTGTCCGTAGACGTTCTGATAGCGGTCGTACAGGCGGTCGACGTCGTCGCGGGCGATCGGCAGCGGCTCGCCGAGCTGGCGGGCGACGTGCACGGTACGGGCCACGTCCTCGCACATCACGGCGGCCTTGACGGCGGCCTCGGGCGTCTTGCCGATGGTGAACACGCCGTGGTTGCGCATGAGCACGGCGGGCGAGCGGTGGCCCTTGAGCGTCTCGACGATGCCCTGGCCGATGGAGTCGTCGCCGATCAGCGCGAACGGCCCGACGGGGATCTCGCCGCCGAACTCGTCGGCCATCGCGGTCAGCACGCACGGGATGGCCTCGCCGCGCGCCGCCCACGCCGAGGCGTAGGTGGAGTGGGTGTGCACCACGCCGCCGACCTCGGGCAGGTTGCGGTAGACGTAGGCGTGCGCGGCGGTGTCGCTGGACGGCGCGTGCGCGCCCTCGACGAGGTTGCCGTCGAGGTCGCAGACCACCATGTTCTCCGGCGACAGCTCGTCGTAGGAGACGCCGGAGGGCTTGATGACGAACAGGTCCTCGCCGGGGACGCGGCCGGAGACGTTGCCCGCCGTCCAGGCCACCAGGTTGTAGCGGACCAGCTCGGCGTGCAGGTCGCTGACGGTCTTCCTCATGCTCTGGCCTCGTTCCTGATCGCGCGCAGCCGGTGCAGCGCCTTTCCGTCGCCGAAGTGCTCGTGCAGGTCCCGGTACTCGGCGTAGAGCCGGTCGTAGGCGTCGGCCCTGGCCTCGTCCGGCACGTACGCGGCCTCGGTGCGCTTGCCCATGGCCGCGGCGGCGGCCTGGATGTCGTCGTAGGCGCCCGCCGCGACGGCGGCGTGGATGGCCGAGCCGAGGGCGGGGCCCTGGTCGGAGCCGATCACCGACAGCGGGCGGCGCAGCACGTCGGCGTAGACCTGCATGAGGAAGGGGTTCTTCAGCAGGCCGCCGGCGACGACGAACTCCTCGACGGGGACGCCGGACTTCTCGAACGTCTCCACGATGGTCCGCGCGCCGTAGGCGGTGGCCTCGATGAGGGCCCGGTAGACGTCCTCGGGCCTGGTGGCGAGGGTCTGGCCGAGGACGACGCCGGACAGGTTGTGGTCCACCAGGACGGACCGGTTGCCGCCGAACCAGTCGAGGGCGACCAGGCCGTGCTGGCCGACGGCCTGCTCGGCGGCCAGCGCGGTCAGGTGGGCGTGCACGCTGACGCCCTGCTCGGCGGCCCGCCGGGTGTAGGCGGCGGGCACGAACGCGTCGACGAACCAGGCGAAGATGTCGCCCACGGCCGACTGCCCGGCCTCGTAGCCCCACAGGCCGGGCACGATGCCGTCGCGGACGACGCCGCACATGCCGGGCACCTCGGCGAGCCGGTCGCTGGGCATGATGTGGCAGGTGGAGGTGCCCATGATGGCGACCATCCGGCCTGGGGCGACGGCGTCCGCGGCGGCGGCGGTGACGTGCGCGTCCACGTTGCCGACGGCGACGGCGACGCCTTCGGGCAGCCCGGTCCAGGCGGCGGCGCGCGCGGACAGGGTGCCGGCGGGCGCGCCGAGCGCGGCCAGCCGGACGCCCTTGCCGGCGTCCTCGCCGACCTGGCCGGTGGCGAGCTTGCCGGTGAAGCCGGCGAACGCGGGGTTCAGCTCGGCGAGGAAGTCCTCGGACGGGTAGCCGCCGTCCTGGAAGATCCCCTTGTAGCCGGCGGTGCAGATGTTGCGGCTCTCGACGCCGGTGAGCTGCCAGACGATCCAGTCGGCGGCCTCGATCCACCGCTCGGCGCGCTCGTACGTGCCGGGGTCCTCCTCCAGGACCTGGAGGGCCTTGGCGAACTCCCACTCGGAGGAGATCTTGCCGCCGTAGCGGGGCAGCCAGCTCTCGCCGCGCCGGGCGGCCAGCGCGTTGATGCGGTCGGCGTGCGGCTGGGCGGCGTGGTGCTTCCACAGCTTGGGCCAGGCGTGCGGCAGCTCGGGGGTCTCGAAGCAGAGCGGCGTGCCGTCGGCCGTGGCGGGCAGCACGGTGCAGGCGGTGAAGTCGGTGCCGATGCCGATCACGTCGGCGGGTGACACCCCGGCCGCCGCGACGGCCGAGGGGACGGCGACGCGCAGCACGTCGATCCAGTCCTGCGGCGACTGCAGCGCCCAGTCGGGCCCGAGCCGGACGTCCGAGCCGGGCAGCTCGCGCTCGATGACGCCGTGGGCGTACTCGTGGACGGCGCTGCCCAGCTCGGCGCCGTCGGACACGCGGACCACCACGGCGCGTCCGGAGAGCGTGCCGAAGTCCACGCCGACCACGAACTTGTTAGCGTTCACATGTGACTCCATGGGGGTTCGATGGGGACGGCCGCCACGTGGTTCCTACCCTGCGGCGGCGGCCGGCGGTGCGGTGCTGGACCTGACGACGAAGCCGGGCGGCACGACCAGCCTCTCGTACGGGCCGGGCCCGGCGTCGAGCTGCCGCAGCAGCATCTCGATGCAGTGGCGGCCCACGACGTCGAAGTCCTGCCTGACGGTGGTGAGCGGCGGCGAGAAGAACGCCGACTCGGGGATGTCGTCGAAGCCCACGACGCTGATCCGGCCGGGCACCTTCACTCCTTCCTCGGAGAGCGCGCGCAGCACGCCGAGCGCCATCTGGTCGTTGGCGGCGAAGACGGCCGTGACCCCGGCCGTCGCGGCCAGCCGCCGGCCAGCCTCGTAGCCGGCGCGCGGGCTCCAGTCGCCGGTCAGCGGCTCCGGCACCGGCCGCCCCGCCTCCTCCAGCGCCTCGCGCCAGCCCCGCAGCCGCCCCTCGGTCTCCAGCCAGCCGGCCGGGCCGCTGACGTGCCAGACCGTCTCGTGGCCCAGGTCGAGCAGGTGGCGGGTGGCCATCCCGGCGCCCTCCGCCTGGTCGATGCGGACCACCGGGATGTCGGCCCGGTGGGTGGCCTCGACCGCGACGGCCGGCGTGCCGATCGGCAGGCTCTCCAGCGCCTGGCTGGCCGAGTGCTGCGGCGCGACCACCACGATCCCGTCGACGCCCTGGTCGGTCAGGTAGGCGATGGCGTCGCGCACGCTGTCGGCGTCGATCGACTTCAGGCTGACGATGCTGACGAAGTGGCCCGCCGTCCTGGCCGCCTGCTCGATGCCGTAGATCGTGCTGGCCGGCCCGTACAGGGTGGTGTCGAAGCTGATCACGCCGAGCGTGCGCGAGCGCCGGGTGACCAGCGCGCGGGCGGTCAGGTTGCGCCGGTAGCCGAGCCGGGTGATGGCCGCCTCGACGCGGGCGCGGGTGTCGGCCCTGACGTTCGGATGGTCGTTGAGCACGCGGGAGACCGTCTGGTGCGACACGCCCGCCTCCCTGGCCACGTCGGCCATGACAGGCAGGCGTCGCCTGGGGATCGCTCCCACGCTCTCTCCTTCCGTCGGCTAGCAGATCGTAGTGCGCGGCCGTCAGCCCGCGGCGCCGGCCCTGCGCTTGGTCCACACGTCGAAGGCGACGGCGGCCAGCAGGACGGCGCCCTTGACGAGCATGACCCGCTCGCTCGGGGAGCCGATCAGGGACATGCCGTTGTTGATCACGGCCATGATGAGGCCGCCGGTGATCGCGCCGACGACCTTGCCCACGCCGCCCTGCACGGCCGCGCCGCCGATGAAGGCCGCCGCGATCGCGTCGAGCTCGAAGCTGTTGCCCGCCGTCGGGCCCGCCTGGTTGAGGCGCCCGGCGAAGATGATGCCGGCGATCGCCGAGAGCACGCCCATGTTGACGAAGATCCAGAAGACGACCTTCTTGACCTTGACGCCGGACATGACCGCCGCCTGGAGGTTGCCGCCGATCGCGTAGATCTGCCGGCCGAAGACCGTGCGGTTGGCCATCAGCGAGTACGCCAGCACCAGGATCGCCAGCAGCACCAGCACCCAGGGCAGGTTGTGGAAGCGGGCGAGCTGCACGACCAGGAAGAGGATGACGGCGGCGCCCGCGGCCATCTTGAGCGCGAACAGCGCCATCGGCTCGACGCTCTGGCCGTAGCCGGCCCGGGCGGCGCGCGAGCGCCACTGGGCGGTGACCATGCCGGCGATGGCGACGACGCCGATGAGCAGGCTGAACAGGTCGGCGCCGCCGAGCGCGCCGAGGCCCACGTTGCCCAGGTAGCCGCTGGTGAAGCCGTTGGCCAGGGTGCGGACCTGGTCGGGGAACGGGCCGATGCCGCGGTTGCCGAGCACGGTCAGCGTCAGCGCCCTGAACAGCAGCATGCCCGCCAGCGTCACGATGAACGCCGGGATGCCGAAGTAGGCGATCCAGTAGCCCTGCCAGGCGCCGATGAGCCCGCCGGCCAGCACGGTGAGCGCCAGCGCGAGCGGCCACGGCAGGCCCATGTTGACCATGAGCACCGCGGCCAGCGCCCCGGTCACCGCGACCACCGAGCCCACCGACAGGTCGATGTGCCCGGCGATGATGACCAGGATCATGCCGATCGCCAGGATCAGCACGTAGGAGTTCTGGACGATGATGTTGGAGATGTTCTGCGGCGTGAGCAGGGCCCCGTCGGTGAGCACCGAGAACAACACGACGATGAGCGCGAAGGCGATGTAGATGCCGCTGGCCCGCAGGTTGAGCGACAGGCCGCCGAGTGACACCCGGCCGGGCCGCCGCGGCTCCCCTCCCCCGCCGCCCTGAGTGCCGGCCTGGACGCCGGCGGGCGTGATGCTGCTCATTGGAGCTACTCCTGTCCCTTGGTCATGAGATGCATGAGGCGTTCCTGCGTCGCTTCCCGGCGCGGCACCTCACCGGTGATGCGGCCCTCGGAGAGGGTGTAGATGCGGTCGCACAGCCCGAGCAGCTCGGGCAGTTCCGACGAGATCACCAGCACGGCCCGGCCCTCGTCGGCGAGCCTGTTGATGATCGTGTAGATCTCGTACTTGGCGCCGACGTCGATGCCCCGGGTGGGCTCGTCGAGGATGAGCACGTCGGGCTCGGTCAGGATCCACTTGGACAGCACGACCTTCTGCTGGTTGCCGCCGCTCAGCTTGCCGACGACGCTCGACACGCTCGGCGCCTTGATGTTCATGCTCTTGTGGAAGCGCTGGGCGACCGCGTACTCCTCGTGCTCGTCGACCCAGCCCCGGCGCGACAGCCCGGACAGCGCGGCGGCCGAGACGTTGCGCTTGATGTCCTCGATGAGGTTGAGGCCGTAGCGCTTGCGGTCCTCGGTGGCGTACGCGATGCCGTGCCGGATGGCGTCCTGCACGGTGCGGATCTCGATCGGCTTTCCGTCCTTGAAGACCCTGCCGGAGATGTTCACCCCGTACGTCCTGCCGAACAGGCTCATCGCCAGCTCGGTGCGGCCCGCGCCCATGAGCCCGGCCAGGCCGACGATCTCGCCGCGGCGCAGCGTGAGCGCCGCCCCGTCGACGACCTTGCGGCCCGGCTGGCTGGGGCTGTGCACGGTCCAGTCCTCGATGCGCAGCACCTCCGCGCCGATGGTCGGCTCGTGCGGCGGGTAACGGTTGTCGAGGGCGCGGCCGACCATGCCGGAGATGATCCGGTCCTCGGTCACCGCGTCGGTGGCCATGTCGAGGGTCTCGATCGTGCGGCCGTCGCGGATGATCGTGACGGAGTCGGCGATCGCGGTGACCTCGTTGAGCTTGTGCGAGATGATCACGCAGGTGATGCCCTCGTCACGCAGGCCGCGCAGCAGGTCGAGCAGGTGGGCCGAGTCGTCGTCGTTGAGCGCGGCGGTCGGCTCGTCGAGGATGAGCAGCTTCACCTCCTTCGACAGCGCCTTGGCGATCTCGACGAGCTGCTGCTTGCCGACGCCGATGTCGGAGACGACGGTCGTCGGGTTCTCGCGCAGGCCGACGCGCGCCATGAGCTGGGCGGCCTCGTAGTTGGTGCGGTTCCAGTCGATGAAGCCGCGCCTGGCCCGCTCGTTGCCGAGGAAGATGTTCTCGGCGATCGAGAGCTGCGGGCTGAGCGCGAGCTCCTGGTGGATGATGACGATGCCGGCGCGCTCGCTGTCGCGGATGCCGCCGAACTCCCCCCGCTCGCCGTCGAAGTGGATCTCGCCCTCGTACGTGCCGTGCGGATAGACGCCGGACAGCACCTTCATCAGCGTCGACTTCCCGGCGCCGTTCTCGCCGCAGATGGCGTGGATCTCGCCCCGTCGCACCGACAGGGTGACGTCCTGCAGCGCCTTCACGCCGGGGAACGTCTTGGTGATCCCGCTCATCCGCAAGATGTGGTCGGTCATGTCTCAAGCCCCTCGCCCGGGAGGGCCCCGGGGGCGTGCCGCCCCCGGAGCGCGCTCCTACTTGAGCTGGTCCTCGGTGTAGTAGTCGCCGCCGATGATGACGTCCTTGTAGTTGCTCTCGTCCACGATCACCGGGTCGAGCAGGTACGAGGGGACGACCTTGGTGCCGTTGTCGTAGTCCTTGGTGTTGTTCACCTCGGGCTTGCCGCCCTTGAGCACGGCGTCGGCCATCTTGACCGTGACCTCCGCGAGCTTGCGGGTGTCCTTGAAGATGGTGGAGTACTGCTCGCCGGCGACGATCGACTTGACCGAGGCGAGCTCGGCGTCCTGGCCGGTCACGACCGGGTAGGGCTGGCCGCTGGTGCCGTAGCCGCTGCTCTTGAGCGCCGACAGGATGCCGATGGACAGGCCGTCGTAGGGCGACAGGACGCCGTCGACCTCGGCGCCGCCGGTGTAGGTCTTGGTGAGGATGTCCTCCATGCGCTTCTGCGCGGTGGCCGGGTCCCAGCGGAGGATGGCGGCGGTCTTGAAGTCGGTCTGGCCGCTCTTGACCTTCAGCGTGCCGTCGTCGATCTTCGGCTGGAGCACCGACATGGCGCCGTTCCAGAAGAACGTGGCGTTGTTGTCGTCGGGCGAACCGCCGAACAGCTCGACGTTGAACGGGCCCTTCTCGCCCTTGTCGACGCCGAGGCCCTGCAGCAGCGAGGTCGCCTGCTGGACGCCGACCTTGAAGTTGTCGAAGGTGGCGTAGTAGTCGACGTTGGGGCTGTTGCGGATGAGCCGGTCGTAGGCGATGACCGGGATCTTGTTGTCGGCCGCCTGCTGGAGCTGGGAGGTCAGCGCGGTGCCGTCGATCGAGGCGACGATCAGGAGCTTGGCGCCCTTGGTGATCTGGTTCTCGATCTGGTTGGCCTGGGTGGGGATGTCGTTCTCGGCGTACTGCAGGTCGACCTTGTAGCCGAGGGCTTCGAGCTGCTTCTTGACGTTGTCGCCGTCGTGGATCCACCGCTCGGACGACTTGGTCGGCATGGTGACGCCGACGAGGGCGCCGGCGTTGCCGCCCGCGGCGGCCTCGGACGCCTCGGCGTCGATGGTCTTCTGGGCGGAGCCGCAGGCCGTCATGGTCGCGGCGAGCGCGATGGCGGACACCACGCCCCCGATTCGTCCCAACCTCATCCTTGACTCTCCTCGTATGGGGGTTGCGGTGCTAAACCGTGATAAACCGGAACAAAGTTCGCATTACGTCTGGGCTGATTGTTATCGCTAACAACGCTGGTGTCAATGGACGACGGTAACCTCCCGGAAACGGTCCGGTAACCACAGGTGGCCAGGTCAGGGGCGTCTCCGGGCCGAGAACAGCCGCTGCAGCAGGATGAAGGCGAACAGCAGGAGGCCGATGAAGATCTTCGTCCACCACGAGCTGAGCGTCCCCTCGAAGCTGAGGATCGTCTGGATCAGCCCCAGCACGAGCACGCCCAGCACGGTGCCGAACAGGAACCCGGTGCCCCCGGTCAGCAGCGTGCCGCCGATGACGACCGCCGCGATGGCGTCCAGCTCCATGCCCACCGCGTGCAGGCCGTACCCGGAGAGCATGTAGAACGACAGCAGGACCCCGCCGAGCGCCGAGCAGAAGCCGGAGATCGTGTAGACGGCGACCTTCGTCCGGCCCACCGGCAGCCCCATGAGCAGCGCCGACTGCTCGCTGCCCCCGGTGGCGTAGACGGCCCGGCCCAGCCGCGTGTAGTGCAGCACGTACGCCGCCGCCAGCACCACCACGGCCGCGATCACCACGCTCGGCGAGATCCACAGATCGGCGAACAGGTCGATCCTGGTCTGCGCGAACGCCGTGAACGTGGCGTCCTCGATCGGGATCGACTCCGTGCCGATCGTGTAGCACAGCCCCCTGGCCAGGAACATCCCGGCCAGCGTGACGATGAACGGCTGGATGTCGAAGGCGTGCACCAGCCAGCCCATGAGCAGGCCCAGGCCCGACCCCACGAGCAGCACCAGCGGCACCACCACGTACGGCGGCCAGCCCGGCCCGGCCATCAGGCTCGCCGAGATCATCGTCGACAGCGCCACCACCGAGCCCACCGACAGGTCGATGCCGCCCGTCAGGATCACGAACGTCATCCCGACGGCCACGACCAGCAGGAACGCGTTGTCGATGAAGACGTTGAGCACCACCTGCCCGCTGGCGAACCCCTCGTAGCGGATCCCGCCCACCACGAACATGGCCACGAACAGGCACCCCGTCACCAGGACCGGGACATACCTGGCGGGGACGGCCCGCCCGCCGCCCAGGGAGAGCGTCGTCATGCCGTCACCCGCACCTTCTCCTCGGCCGGACGGGCGGAGGACGGCCGCCGCCGGCGGTGGAACACCTTCTCGCGGAACGCCGGCGACTGCACGAGGCAGACCGCCGCCACCACGAGCGCCTTGAACAGCAGCGTGGTCTCGGGCGGCACGCCGACGGAGTAGATCGTCGTGGTCAGCGTCTGGATGATGAGCGCGCCGAGCACGGTCCCGCCGAGCGAGAACCGGCCGCCGGCCAGCGACGTGCCGCCGATGACCACGGCCAGGATGGCGTCCAGCTCGATCCAGAGCCCGGCGTTGTTGCCGTCGGCGCTCGACACGTTCGAGCTGATCATGAGCCCGGCGACACCCGCGCACAGGGCCGCGAACGCGTACACCATGACGATGATCCCGCGCGCGCGGATGCCGGCCAGGCGGCTGGCCTCGGCGTTGCCGCCGACCGACTCGATGAGCAGGCCCAGCGCCAGCCGCCGCGTCAGGAACGCGGTGATCGCCAGCACCGCCAGCACCACGAGGACGCCGAACGGCACGGTCAGCCAGTAGCCGCCGCCGATCAGCTTGTAGGCCGGGTCGTTGACGGTGATGATCTGCCCGTCGGTGATGAGCTGGGCCAGGCCGCGCCCGGCGACCATGAGGATCAGCGTCGCGATGATCGGCTGGATGCCGATCCCGGCCACCAGGAACCCGTTCCAGGCGCCCAGCAGCGTGCTCAGCCCGAGCGCCAGCACGATCGCGGTGAACACGCCCTGGTCCTGGCTGAGCTGCAGGCACGCCAGCGCGCCGGAGATCGCCACCACCGAGCCCACCGACAGGTCGATGCCGCCGGTCGCGATGACGAGCGTCATGCCGAGCGAGACCAGGATGAGCGGCGCGCCGAAGCGCAGGATGTCGATCAGGCTCCCGTACAGGTGCCCCTCACGCACCTCCACCGACAGGAAGCCGGGGATGAAGGCCACGTTGACCAGCAACAGCGCGGCCAGGATCAGGAGCGGCCAGATCAGCCGCCGCATCGCCGCCATCACGTACGGCCTCCGCTCGCGATCGTCTCCATCAGCACGTCCGTGGTGAGCTCGGGCCCGTTGGGCAGCTCGGCGACCAGCCGCCGGTCGCGCAGCACGGCGACCTTGTGGCTGAGCCGCAGCACCTCCTCCAGCTCGGCGGAGATGAACAGCACCGCCATGCCGCCGCCGGACAGCTCGGCGACCAGGCGCTGGATCTCGGTCTTGGCGCCCACGTCGATGCCGCGGGTGGGCTCGTCAAGGATGAGCAGCCGCGGCTCCAGGATCAGCCAGCGGGCCAGCAGCACCTTCTGCTGGTTGCCGCCGCTCAGGTCGCGCACCAGGTGCTCGGGGTTGGGCGGGCTGATGCGCAGCGCCTTGACGTAGCGCTCGACCAGCTCGTCCTGCTGCTCGCGCGGCACCGGCCTGGTCCAGCCCCGCGTCGCCTGGAGCGCGAGGATGATGTTCTCGCGGACGGTCAGGTCCGGGATGAGGCCGTCGGCCTTGCGGTTCTCCGAGCAGAACGCGATCCCGTGGCCCATCGCGGCGCGCGGGGTGCGCAGCGACGCGGGCGCGCCGCCGACCGCCACCCGGCCGCCGCCCGCGTGGTCGGCGCCGAACAGCAGCCGGGCCACCTCCGTGCGGCCCGAGCCGAGCAGCCCGGCGAGCCCGACGACCTCGCCCTCGTGGATCGTGAGCGTGAACGGCTCGATCGCCCCGGCGCGGCCCAGCTCGCGGGCCTCCACCAGGGGCCGGTCGAAGGCCGCGGCCTCGCCGTGCAGCCGGTCGAGCGCGGCCAGCTCCTGGCCGATCATCTTGGCGACGAGGTCGACCTGGCTGAGCTCGCGCGTCGGGTACTCGCCGACGAGCCGGCCGTTGCGCAGGATCGTCATCCGGTCGGAGATCTCGTACACCTGGTCCAGGAAGTGCGACACGAACAGGATCGCGATGCCGTCGTCCTTGAGCCTGCGCATCACCTGGAAGAGCTGGCCCACCTCGTCGGCGTCCAGGCTGGAGGTGGGCTCGTCCAGGATGAGCACCCGGGCCTCGACGTCGAGGGCGCGGGCGATCGCCACCATCTGCTGGATCGCCAGCGAGTAGGCCGACAGCGGCGCCGACACGTCCAGGTCCAGCTCCAGCCTGGCGAGCAGCTCGCGGGCACGGGCCCGCATCCGCTTCCAGTCGATGCGGCCCCACCTGCGGGGCTCGCGGCCGATGAGGATGTTCTCCGCGACCGACAGGTTGGTGCAGAGGTTGACCTCCTGGTAGACGGTGCTGATGCCGGCCTGGCGGGCCTCCAGCGGGCTGCCGAACGCGACAGGCCGGCCGGCCAGCTCGATCGCGCCCTCGTCGGCCTGGTGGACGCCGGTCAGCACCTTGATCAGGGTGGACTTCCCGGCGCCGTTCTCGCCCATGAGCGCGTGCACCTCGCCGGGCAGCAGCCTCAGGTCCACGCCGTCCAGCGCGCGCACGCCAGGGAACTGTTTGCCGATCCCGCTCATCCGCAGGACCGGCGCGGGTGTGGCCATCGCCATCCCCTTCCGGTGGCGGGGCCGGGCCGCGGCCCGGCCCCTTGGGATCAGTACTGGCGGCTGGGCAGGGCCTGCTTGGCCTGCTCCTGGGTGAACGTGGTCTCCTCGGTCACCACGCGGGGCGGCACCTGCTCGCCCGCGACGACCTTCTTGGCCAGGTCCATGAGCTGCGGGCCGAGCAGCGGGGAGCACTCGACGATGTAGTTGATCTTCCCGTCGGCCAGGGCCTGCATGCCGTCCTTGACGGCGTCCACCGTGATGATCTTGATGTCGGTGCCGGGCGTCTTGCCCGCGCCCTCGATGGCCTCGATCGCGCCCAGACCCATGTCGTCGTTGTGCGCGTACAGCACGTCGATGTCCGGGTTGGACTTCAGGAACGCCTCCATGACCTCCTTGCCCTTGGCCCGGGTGAAGTCGCCGGTCTGCGAGGCGATGATCTTGAACTTGGGGTCGGCCCCGATGACCTCGGCGAAACCGGCCTTGCGGTCGTTGGCCGGGGCCGAGCCGGTGGTGCCCTGCAGCTCGACGATGTTGACCGGGCCGGACTCGTCCTTGTACTCCTCCACCAGCCACTGGCCGGCCTTCTTGCCCTCCTCGACGAAGTCGGAGCCGAGGAAGGTCTTGTAGAGCGAGGTGTCCTTGGAGTCGACGGCGCGGTCGGTCAGGATGACCGGGATCTTGGCGTTCTGCGCCTCCTTGAGCACGGTGTCCCAGCCCGACTCCACCACCGGCGAGAACGCGATCACGTCCACCTTCTGCTGGATGAACGAGCGGAGCGCCTTGATCTGGTTCTCCTGCTTCTGCTGGGCGTCGGAGAACTTCAGCTCGATGCCGGCGCTCTTGGCCGACTCCTGCACGGACTTGGTGTTCGCGGTGCGCCAGCCGCTCTCGGCGCCGACCTGGGAGAAGCCCATGGTGATCGAGTCGCCCGCGCCGCCCGCCGGGTCACTGCCGGTCGAGCCGCTGTTCGAACCGCATCCGGCCAGGGCGACGACGGCCGCCACCAGCACAGAGATCTTCTTCAACACGTGGGGGGTGTCCTTTCTGAAATTTGTGAGCGTTAACATTCTGTGGACGGCGTTCACCGTCCGGCCGCTCCGCCCGTCAGCGCGGAGCGGTGCTCGCGCGCCGGACGAAGGCCGGGGGCACGACGAGCCGCTCATGCTCGCCGCCGCCCTCGATCTGGCGCAGCAGCATGCCGATGCTGTGCCTGCCGACCGCGCCGAAGTCCTGCCTGACAGTGGTGAGCGGCGGTGAGAAGAACTCCGACTCGGGGATGTCGTCGAAGCCGACGACGCTCACCTGACCGGGCACTCTCACCCCCTGCTCGGTGAAGGCGCGCAGCACGCCGAGCGCCATCTGGTCGTTGGCGACGAAGACCGCGCTCACGTCGCGCATGGCCGCCAGGCGGCGACCGGCCTCGTAACCGGAACGCGGGCTCCAGTCACCGGCCAGCGGCTCCGGCGTCTCCCGGCCGGCCGCCTGCAGCGCGGCCCGCCACCCGGCGACCCGGCCCTCGGCCTCCAGCCAGTCGGACGGCCCTCTGACGTGCCAGACCGTCTCGTGTCCCAGCGAGAGCAGGTGCTCGGTGGCGAGCCTGCCCCCTTCGACCTGGTCCACGCAGACCACCGGCACGTCGCCGGCCTCGCCGCCCTCGACCGCGACGGCCGGGATGTCGAGCGGCAGGTCGGCCAGCGCCTGGGCGGCCGACCGCTGCGGGGCGACCACCACGATCCCGTCGACGCCCTGGTCAGCCAGGTAGTCGAGGGCGTCGCGGACGCCGCTCCTGTCGATGGACTTGAGGCTGACGATGCTGACGAAGTAACCGGCCGCCCGGGCCGCCTGCTCGATGCCGTAGACCGTGCTGGCGGGGCCGTACAGGGTGGTGTCAAAGCTGACCACGCCGAGCGTGCGCGAGTGCCTGGTGACCAGCGCGCGGGCGACGAGGTTGCGGCGGTAGCCCAGCTTGTCGATCGCCTCCAGAACCCTGGTGCGGGTCTCGCCGCGCACGTTGGGATGCTCGTTCAGCACGCGGGAGACCGTCTGGTGGGACACTCCCGCCTCCCTGGCCACGTCGGCCATGACAGGCGGGCGGCGCCCCTGGATGGATGCCACAGCCGTGCTCCTTTCCGGGCTTGGGAAGACTGTGAACGTTAACAACCAGTCTCGTCAAGCGTCGTTTCGATTACGGCCGCGTCACCGGCGGCGCGGTCAGGGTTTGCGGGCCACGCCGCCCGCGATGCAGACGCCGCCCAGCGTGAGGGGAAGCTCGACCGGCTGCTCCGGCCGCCACAGCGGCACGTGCACCACGCCGGGCTCGACCGGCTCCAGCCCGTCGAAGAAGCGCACGATCTCCTTCAGGTCACGGGCCCGCCCGGTGCCCAGCATCGCCAGCAGGACGCCCTCCAGCGCCCGCACCTCCGGCGCGCACGAGCAGAAGTGCGTGAGCTGCATGAAGCTGCCCGGCGCCAGCTTCGCCTTGTACGTGCCGACCAGCCCCTCCGGGCCCTCCTCGTCGCCCAGATGGTGCACGACGGCCACCAGCAGCAGGCCGATCGGCCGGGAGAAGTCCAGGAAGCCGGCCACCTTCGGATGCTCGAAGATCGCCTCCGGCTCGCGCAGGTCGGCGGTGATGACCCGGGTGTTGTCGTTGGTCTGCAGGATCGCGCGGGCATGGGCGAGCACGATCGGGTCGTTGTCGACGTAGACGACCTTGGCGCGCGGGTTGATCCGCTGGGCGACCGAGTGGGTGTTGTCCATCGTCGGCAGCCCGGAGCCGAGGTCGAGGAACTGGTCGATGCCCTGCTCGGTCATGTAGCGCACGCCGCGGAAAAGCATCGCGCGATTCTGCCGCGCGCCTTCGCCGCCGTCGGGGAAATGCTTCATGCCCTCCAGCGCTATCGCGCGGTCGACCGCGAAATTGTCCTTGCCGCCCAGGAAAGCGTCATAGACGCGGGCGATGCTGGGTTTGCTCGCGTCGATCTCCGGCGGCAGGTAATCCGGGTCCTGATGCGTCCAGCTGGGGGTTCCCTCGCCCATGAGCCACCTCGTCGATCGGCGTCGAATGCGTTCGGAGCATAGCGAGCGCGACATTCTTCCGCAGATCAGAATGAAACTTTCATTGGGCAATCAGCCCATTCGACGACATTCGTGCAATAGGGCAGGGAACCTCGCGCGGACGCCGATCGTTTCACCAGGAGAACGACGCGTACTCCGGAGGAGGGGCAGTGGGCTGGCACTACAGAAAGTCGATCAAGGTGGGCCCGTTCCGGGTCAACCTCTCACGGCACGGCGTCGGCCACAGCTTCGGCAACCGCCGCTTCCACGTGTCGACGACGCCCGACGGCCGCCGCCACGTCACCGTGCGCCTGCCCGGCGGCTTCCACGTGAGCAAGTCCTTCGGCAAGCGGCGCCACCACCGGCACTACCGCTACTGACGGGCAGCACGGCGAAGGCCCCGGGGACGTCCCCGGGGCCTTCACCGATCGTGGGTGGAGCTATGGGGATTCGAACCCCAGACCTCCTCCATGCCATGGAGGCGCGCTACCAACTGCGCCATAGCCCCTTGCGATGCGACGCCAGTGTATCGGAATCTCGGCACCCCCGTGTCACGCCCGGATGGCCGTGATACGTCTATGGGTTCATGTCTACCTTCGAAGAACATCGCCGCCTGCTGATCGGGGTGGCCTACCGGATCGTGGGCAGCATGGCCGACGCCGAGGACGTCGTGCAGGAGGCGTGGCTGCGCTGGTCCGGGGTGGACGAGAACGAGATCGCCGATCCGAAGGCGTTCCTGGTGCGGGTGACGTCGAGGCTGGCGCTGGACCGGCTGCGGTGGGCGCGCTCGCGGCGGGAGTCGTACGTGGGTCCGTGGCTGCCGGAGCCGGTGGGCACGACGCCGGACGTGGCCGAGCACGCCGAGCTGGCCGACAGCGTGGAGCTGGCGCTGCTGGTGGTGCTGGAGACGCTGTCGCCGCTGGAGCGGGCCGTGTTCGTGCTCAGGGAGGCGTTCGACCTGCCGTTCGGGGAGATCGCGGAGGTGATCGGGCGGGGCGAGGCGGCCACCCGGCAGCTCGCCAGGCGGGCGCGCGAGCACGTGCGGGAGAAGCGGCCGCGCTACGAGGCGGACCGGGCGGCCCGGCGGCGCATCACCGAGCGCTTCATCGGCGCCTCGGCGAACGGAGACCTCGGCGCCCTGATCGAGCTGCTGGCGGACGAGGTCACGCTGATCAGCGACAGCGGCGGCAAGGCCAGGGCGCCGCTGCGGGTGATGACGGGCGCGGACCCGATCTCCCGCTGGCTGGTGTCGATCAGCTCGGAGGAGGGCATCGCCCGGTTCCTGGCGTCGGTGGGGACCCCGCCGGACGCGGAGCTGTCGTTCGAGGTCGCGGAGGTGAACGGCGGCCCGGCGGCGGTGATCCGGGCGGCGGGACGCGTGGTGACCGTGGCGTCCCTCGTCGTCGTGGACGGGCGGATCGCGACGATCTACCTGATCGCCAACCCGGACAAGCTGACCCGCCTGGCCGCCGATCAGGCGTGAACGGCCCGCGGGATGCCGGCCTCGTCGACGAGCCGGGGCAGGTCGACGCCGGTCGCGTGGAGGATGCGGCCGGCCCCGTTGGCGCCGTCGGCGAGCAGGCCCCACAGCAGGCGCTCTCCGGTGACGGGGCCGGGCTTCCACTGGGCCACCTCGACGGCCTTGCGGGCGTGCATGGCCAGCGGGATCGCGCCGAGCGGCCCGTACAGCACGACGCGCAGCGGGCGCAGCGGCGTGCGGCGCAGCCGCCACAGGTCGGGCCGGTCGGCCCCGGCACGGGTGCGGCGGTGCACCTCGGCGAGGTCGATGCCGAGCGTGGCCAGCAGCGCGCGGGCGTCGCCGGTGTCGACGTGCTCGCGCACCGCCTCGGGGGTGGCGGTGAAGGCGTCGAGCGTGAAGGGCCGGATCTCGGCCAGCGCGAGCAGGAGCAGGTCGGTGTCGAGGACGGGACGGCCGGCGTCGAGGGCGAGCGTGCCGGCCCTGATCATCGTGCGGCGGGCGCCGTCGGTGAATCTCGTCAGCATCGTGCTACCTCCCGATCCGGCGGGCGTGCTTGCGGTGGGCGGACTGCCGTTTGACGCCAAGCGCGTCGGCCACCTGCTCCCAGGACCAGCCCTGGGCGCGGGCGTTGGAGACGTGCATGGCCTCCAGCTCCTCCAGCAGGACCCGGAGCGCGGCGACGGCGGCCAGGCCGGTGCCCGGGTCGCGATCGGCCGCCGCTTCGGCGAGTTCGGTGACGCTCATGCTGTCAGCATGCGCTGACAAGCACCCGCTTGTCAACACGTGCTGACACGCTTATGGCTGTCAGCGCGTGCTGACGGTTCACGGCGTCACGGTCGTGCGCATGGTGAGCGCCTGCTCCTCCAGGGCCAGCTCCACCGTGACCTCGCCCAGCTCGGCGGCCGAGCCGACGTGCGTGCCGCCGCACGGGATCGACGCCTCGCCCTCGGGCAGCGCGCAGGACCAGGTGCGGCGGGCGGTGAGCTCCGGCCCCGGCACGTCCAGCCGCACCGGCGCGCCGGACGCCACCCAGCCCTTGAGCCGCTCGTTCACCTCGGCCGCGACCTGGGCCGGGTCCAGCCCCTCGGCGGTGAACCCCTTCTTGCGCAGCGACTTGCCCAGCCGGTAGACGTCCACGCTCCCGTACGGGACGATCCGCGAGGAGGTGATCGCGCTCTGGTCGAAGTCGGGGTGGCCGAGCCCGTCGGCGGCGGTCTCCTTGCGCCAGCGCCCGGCCAGCGCGGCGTTGAGCGCGAGCGCGGCCAGGTGGCAGGCGGTGTGCCCGGCCGAGAGCGCGGCCCGGTGACCGGCGTCGACCACCAGGTCGACCTCGGCGCCGAGCGGCAGCGGCTCGTCGGTCACGTGCACGACCAGCCACCGCCAGCCGTCGGAGCCGCGCCGCACCGGGATGCCGGAGCCGAGCGCGATCTCGCCGCCGGAGCCGGACAGCGCCCCGGTCACGCAGTCCACGACGGTCAGCCCGCCGATGGTCCCCCGGTCGGCGGGCTGGTCGGGCCAGGTGTGGTCGAGCGGGTGGAAGGGCGTCTCGGCGGTGACGAGGCCGTGCCGCTCCCCCACCGGCACGGCCCCGACGATCGTGGAACGGCCGTTGACATGACCGTGCGGGAAGGTGACGACTGTCGAGTTCACCCCGTCATCCTGGCAGAGCGCTCGTCCTCCAGGTATCGGTTGCGCCCCGCGTACAGGCCGCTCACGAGCTGGACGACGATCACGGCCAGCATCATCGTGTACGGCAGCGCCCAGCCGCCGCCGGCCTCGCGCAGCACCCCGACGAGGAGCGGACCGGCGCCGGAGATGAGATAGCCGACGCTCTGCCCGAACGCCGACAGCGCGCCGGTGGCCTCGGGCGTGCGGGTGCGCAGTGCCAGCATGGTCAGCGCGAGCGGGAACGAGCCCATGCCGATCGCCACGAACACCACCCAGACCGGCGCGGTCGAGGCGGGCGCGAACCACAGCCCGAAGAAGCCGATGACGTAGGCGACGACCAGGCCGACCACGATGGGCCGCTGGTCGCGGAAGCGCGAGGCGACGACCGGGATCAGGATGGAGACGGGGATGTTCAGCGCGGTGAACACGCCGAGGACCATCCCGGCCTGCGCGGTGGTGTAGCCGGAGTCGGTGAGTATCGTGGCCAGCCAGCCGAACATGATGTAGGCGATCATCGACTGGGTGCCGAAGTAGACGGCGACCGTCCAGGCCAGCTTGCTCCTGGCCAGGCTGCGCATGCCGGCGCCGGCGCGGGCCTTGGCGCGCTCCGGCTCGCTGCGCAGCAGCGCCAGCCACGGCACGGCGGCGATCGCGGCGAACGCGGCCCACACGCCGAGCGCGACGTGCCAGTCGCCGGAGGCGCGCTCGATCGGCACGGTGGCCGCGGCGGCGAGCATGGTGCCGGTGGCCAGGGCGGTGGTGTAGACGGTCGTCATGACCCCGGTGCGGGCCGGGAAGTGGCGCTTGATCAGCGACGGGATGAGCACGTTGCCGACCGCGCCGCCCGAGAGCGCGACCGCGCTGCTGAGCAGGAAGACCGGCGCGGAGTCGACGAGCGCCCGGACGAGCATGCCGGCGCCGAGCGTGACGAGCGCGAGCAGCAGCAGGCGGTGCTGCCCGACGCGGTGGGCCAGCGTGGGCGTGATCGCGCCAACGGTGGCGAAGGCCAGCACGGGCAGCGTGGTGAGCAGGCCGGTCCCGACGCTGGTCATGCCGAGTCCGGCGGCGAGCTGGTCGAGCAGGGGGCCGACGCTGGTCACGGCGGTGCGCAGGTTGAGGGCCGCGAGGACGATTCCCAGCACGAGGAGCCAGGCGAGGGAGTTGGTTCTTCCTCGGGACTCGGGGGCGGCGAGCACAGTCATGCCGGGTCTGGTCCTCCACTCATCTAATCATGGGATGAATCACCATCTTAACAGATCCAAAACGCGCATCTATTCCGCAACCTGACAAACTCCCCGCTCAACCGGGGCGCGGACATGGCAAAGCCCCCGGCTGAGCCGGGGGCCTTCGGTTGCCTGCGGGACCGTTCCTGAGCGCCTACAGGACCGGGCGCGGTCCCTGCGGGGGGTCGTCGTGGGTGCCGCCCAGCGGGCCGGGCGGGGGCAGCGGAGGACCGTCGGAGTACGGGTCGCCGCCGCCTACGGTGCCGGGCGGCATCGGCCGGTCGCTCCCGCCGAGGCTGGAGCCGGTCTGGTGCGGGCCGGGCACGTCGCCGCGCCAGGCGCCGGTCTCGCCGCCGCGCGACTCGATGAACGTCTTGAACCGCTCCATGTCGCCGCGGATGCGGAGCTTGACGATCTGCAGCCAGTCACCGGCGGTCTCCACGAACCCCTGCGGGTCGTACTCCATCTGGAGCTTGACCCGGGCCGTGTCGGCGTCGAGCCGGTGGAAGGTGACCACGCCGGACTGGCTCGGCTTGTCGATCGACCGCCAGGCGATGCGCTCGTCCGGGTGCTGCTCCGTGATCTCGGCCTCGAACTCGCGCTTGACGCCCGCGATCTCGGTGATCCAGTGCGTGCGCGTGTCGGTGAGCTGTTTGATGGACTCGACGCCCTCCATGAACTCGGGGAAGCTCTCGAACTGGGTCCACTGGTCGTACGCGACCCTGACGGGAACATTGACGTCTACGGAGTGTTCGATCGTACTCATGGGTGACGTTGCTGCCCGCGCAGACGGCTCGCTAACGCCTGCGCAGCAGCCAGTAGAGGCCCACCAGCGGCAACACCAGCGGAATGTACAGATAGCCGCGGCCGTAACCGGACCACACGGTGGCGTCGGGGAAGGCGGCCGGGTCGAGCAGGCTCGCGGTGCCGATGACGAGGACCCCGGCCAGCTCGATGCCGAGCGCGGCCAGCGCGAGCCGCCGGGCGCCGCGCACGAGGGCGACGGTGAGCAGCACGTAGACGAGCGCGGCGAACGCCGACAGCGAGTAGGCCAGCGGCGCCTCGCCGAACCGGGTGGCGATCTGCACGCCGGCCCGCGCGCCGGCGGCCAGCGCGAACAGCCCGTACAGGGCGATCAGCGCACGGCCGGGACCGGCGCCGATGGGGGCGTGGCTCATGCGACGCCCTGCCAGATCTGCAGCACCCGCCCGGTCATCACCGCGATCGCGAACCCGGCCACGACCAGGATCGCCGGTCCCCACCGGCTGCGCTCGGCCAGGGCGAGGAACACCCCGGCGGGCGGGATGAGCACCATGCCGCCGAGGTAGCCGAAGAGCGTGACGGTGTCGTCCGGCCCGGCGCCGCCGGCCACCGCCGCGATCACGATGCCGAGCTGCACGAGCACGGCCACTTCGAGGACGGCGAAGCCGCCCAGCAGGACCATGCCCATGGGCCGGTCGCGGATGGCGGTGATCAGGCTCGCCAGCGCGAGCAGCAGCGAGCCGGCGATGACGATCGTGGCGACGGTGGTGTTCATCGGGGGCAAGGCTATCGCCCGGGCAGGTCGCCCTCGATTCCGTCCAGGACCCAGCGCAGGCCGCGCTCGAAGGTGTCGTCGGCGCCCCGCACGCCCTGCTCGATCATGGGGGCGAGCCGGGGGAACTCGCCCGTGGCGACGAGGTCGCGGATGTAGGGCTCGGCGAGCGCGGCGCGCTCGGCGTCGTTGACGCCGTCGGCGCGGGGCCGGGCGCGCTCGGCGGCCTCGCGGACGACGAAGCCGGTCACGTAGTCGACGACCGCCGCCATCGCGCGCCAGGTCTGGAGCCGGTCCAGGCCGAGCCCGTCGAACGCGGACAGCCTGCGCTCGACGTGGCGCAGCCCGTTGGGGCCGACGGCGACGGGCTGGGAGATCAGCTCGACCCGCCAGGGGTGGCGGCGCACCAGGTCGCGCTCGGCCCTGGCGAGCTGGACCAGCGCCTCGCGCCAGTCGGCGGGCAGCGGCTCGCCGGTGTCGAGCTCGGCGCTGATCTCGTCGAGCATGAGCGCGAGCAGGTCCTCCTTGCGCTCGATGTAGGTGTAGAGGCTCATCGCGCGGGCGCCGAGCTCGGCGGCGACGCGGCGGATGGAGACCGCGGCCAGCCCTTCGGCGTCGGCGACGGCCACGGCTGCGGCGACGATCGCCTCCCGGGTCAGCGCGGGGCGCCGCTGCGGCGCGGGGCGTGACCAGACGGAACTCACACCGCCATCCTAAGCCAGCCGCTACAGTGTACGAGAATGATACGCTGTACGGCATGCGAGACAACGTACGAACCACCGGGCCGGTCGTGCTGCTCGGCGTGGTCATGACGATGCTCGACACGACGATCGTCAACGTGGCGCTCGGCCCTCTGGCGGGCGGGTTCGGCGCGAGCCTGGCCGACACGCAGTGGGTGGCGACCGGCTACCTGCTCGCCCTGGTGATGACCGTGCCCCTCTCGGGCTGGGCGGTCGGCCGGTTCGGCGCCCGGAAGGTGTGGCTGGTCTCCCTGCTGCTGTTCGGCGCCGGGTCGGCCCTGTGCGCCGCCGCCTGGTCGGTGGGCTCGCTGGTGGCCTTCCGCGCGGTCCAGGGGCTCGGCGGCGGGCTGCTGCTCCCCGTCGGGCAGGCGATGCTCGCGCGGGCGGCGGGCCCGGAGCGGATGGGCCGGGCGATGGCGCTGATCTCCGTCCCGGCGATGCTGGCGCCCGTGGCGGGGCCGGTCCTCGGCGGCGTGCTCCTCGACGGGCCGGGCTGGCGCTGGCTGTTCCTGGTCAACCTGCCCGTCTGCGCCGCCGCGCTGGTCGCGGCGGCGCTGCTGCTGCCGCGCGACGAGCCCGCCGGGGCGGCCGGGCTGGACGTCGCCGGGCTGGCCCTGCTGTCCCCCGGGCTGGCCGCGCTGGTGTTCGGCCTGTCGGAGGTCGGCGACGGCGCCTCGCCCGCGCATCCGGCGCTGTGGATCGGCGCGGCCCTGCTGGCGGCCTTCGTCGCACGCGGCCTGCGGACCCCGGCGGCGTCCGTGGCACGGGGGCCGCGGACGCCGCCGGCGCTCGTGGACCTGCGGCTGTTCGGCGACCGCGCGTTCGCGGCGGCGGTGGCGGCGCTGGCCTGCTACTCGGCGGCGGCGTTCGGCGTGACCGTGCTCATCCCGCTGCACAGCCAGCTCGCCCAGGGCGGCAGCGCGCTGGAGGCCGGCCTGCTGCTGGCCCCCCTGGGCGTCGGCGCGGCGCTCACCATGCCCCTCGCGGGCAGGCTCACCGACAGCCGGGGCCCGCGCGGCGTCGCGACCGCCGGGGTGGCGCTGGTGGTGGCGGGCATCGCCGGCTACGCAGCGTGGGGCGGGGTGCTGCCAGTGCTCGTGCTGGGGCTCGGGCACGGGTTGGTGTCGCCGTCGCTGATGGCCGCCGCGTTCCGCACCCTGGACCGGGCCGCGCTCCCGGCCGCGACCACGCTCAGCACCATCGCCGTACGGGTCGCGTCCCCGGTGGGCGTCGCGCTGGCGGCCGTGCTGCTCCAGGTGTTCACCCGGGCGGGCGCGGACCGGCCGTACGCGTGGGTCTTCGGCTGCGTGCTGGCGCTGGCCGCCGTCCCGCTCGCCCCGATCGCGCTCATAGGATCGAAGGCGTGGAAAGCATCCTGGTCAGCGCGTGCCTGATGGGCCGTCGGGTGCGCTACGACGGCGGCGCCAAGACCAGCTCCGACGAGCGGCTGGCCGCCTGGTGGCGGGAGGGCCGGCTGGTGCCGTTCTGCCCGGAGGTCGAGGGCGGGCTGGCGATCCCGCGCCCGGCCGCCGAGATCGAGGGCGGCGCGGGCGGCGCGGCGGTGCTGGCCGGGACGGCCCGGGTGCTGGCGGCCGACGGCTCCGACGTCACCGCCGAGTTCGTGGCCGGCGCGCGGGCCGCGCTGGCCGCCGCCCGTGACGCCGCGGCGCGGCTGGCCGTGCTCAAGGAGGGCAGCCCGTCGTGCGGCGCGCTGGCGATCTACGACGGCACGTTCGCCGGCCGCCGGGTCGCCGGTCAGGGCGTGACGACGGCGCTGCTGGAGGAGCACGGCATCCGGGTCTTCACCGAGGAGCAGGTCGCCGAGGCCGCCGCCTACCTGCGCACCCTGGAGACGTAGAAGGCGCCGCCCAGCCCGATCCCGAGCAGCACGGCGACCGAGCGGTGATACCAGTCGAGCAGCGGGTCGGGGTCGGTCGCGCCGAACGCGACGGCCAGGATGCCCAGCAGCACCCCCGACAGCGCGGCGGCGTGCGCGTAGACGATCCCGTCCCACGCCCACGGCCGCCGGGCCAGCGCGCCGTAGCCTGCCACGGCGAGCGCGCACGCGCAGGCCGTCTCCACGATCGCGGCCGGGACGATCACCGGCTGGCTCAGCGGCACCACCGCGATCCCGGCGTGCAGCAGCGCCGCCACGGCGAAGACCACCCCGTACACCAGGCATGCGGCGCCCAGCGCCGTCCGCAACACGTCCATGCCCCCACGCTGCCACCCGCGCGGGGGCGGCGAATCCTCCCTGAGGGTGGCCGCCGGATACGACCGCCGGGGTAGCCCGGGGATCGGGAAATCAGAAAGTCCCCTTCGCGGAAACCTTCTGCCTCTCCCGGGAGTCCTTAGAGGCAGGGGCCCGGGCACGAACACGATTCGCCAACGGGGAGAGGACTCGGCCATGCCAGTCGACCTGACCAACGAACAGCCCTTGGCCTGGGATTCGGCCACGCTCGACGCCGACACCAGGGCGATGCTGGACAATCTCCAGCCGAACATCCTGCGCGCGCACGTCCGCGAGCACCTGACGGTGCTGTTCGTCCGCTTCAACGACGTCGCGGAGGGCAGGCGTTACCTGAGGAAGATCGCGGTGACCAGCATGAAGTCGGCCCGCGAGCACCTGAAGGAGGTGCGCGACCACGCCCGCGACGGGCGGCGCGGCACCCCGTACGTGGGCGTCGGCCTGAGCAAGGCCGGCTACCGCGACCTCGGCCACTCGGTCGAGGACATGCGCAGGTTCGGCGACGTGGTGTTCCGCGACGGGATGAAGCGGCGCGTCGCCGAGGTGAACGACCCGCCGGTGGAGGAGTGGGAGAACTGCTACCAGCGGGAGATCCACGCCGTCATCCTCATCGGCGACGCCGAGCCGGAGCCGGTGGCGGCGCTGCGCGAGCGGTTCCTGCGCGACCTGCCCGAGAGCGCCCGGCTGCTGGGCGAGGAGAGCGGCCAGGGCATGCGCAACCCGGCGGGCGACGGCATCGAGCACTTCGGCTACGTCGACGGCCGCAGCCAGCCGCTGTTCCTCAAGGACGAGGTGGACAAGGAGCCCGGGAAGCACTGGAACCCGGCGTTCCCGCTGAGCGGCGTCCTGGTGCCGGACCCGCTGGCGCCGGACCCGGAGCGCCACTTCGGCAGCTACTTCGTCTTCCGCAAGCTGGAGCAGAACGTCCGCGCGTTCAAGGAGATCGAGCAGGAGCTGGCCGACAGCCTGGGCCTGACGGGCGCCGACCGCGACCGGGCGGGCGCGATGCTCGTCGGCCGATTCAAGGACGGCACCCCGCTCACGCTCAAGCCGAAGGCGGGCGGCGGCCCGGTGGTCAACGACTTCACCTTCGACGCCGACCCGGACGGCACCAGGTGCCCGTTCAGCGGGCACATCAGGAAGACGAACCCGCGCTCGTTCGGCCGTGAGGTGCTCATGGCCAGGCGGGGCCAGACCTACGGGGAGCGCGCCGACGACCCGTGGGACGACGCGCCCCCGCACACGCGCCCGAGCGGCGAGGTGGGCCTGCTGTTCATGGCCTTCAACAGCAGCCTGCTCGACCAGTTCGAGTTCACCCAGCAGAGCTGGGCCGACAACCCGGACTTCGAGCGCCCGGCCACCGGCCACGACCCGGTGATCGGCCAGGGGGCGCGTGACGTCAAGGTCACCTTCCCGAAGGTGTGGGGCGAGCCGGAGCAGTCGCCGCCGCACCGGCAGGTGCCCCAGACGGTCACGATGAAGGGCGGCGAGTACTTCTTCATGCCGTCGCTGGCCTACCTGCGCGGGCTGTGAGCTGGAGGGGAGCGGCCCGCGCCGCTCCCCTCACCCGGTCAGCGGGTGGCCTGCACCTGCGCGGTCACGGCGGCGGCACCCGCCTTGGCCGCTGTCGTGCGCGCGCCGCCCGCTCCCGGCAGGCTCCGGTCGTAGGCGTAGGTGACGGCCGAGTGCACGATCGCGCCGGTGTTCACCAGCAGCGCCTTGGTGCTGACGTTGGCGATCGTGTCGCACGCCTTGTGGTAGCACGGGTCGTACGGCTCGCCGGCGGTGCCGCCGAACAGCGCCTGCTCCTCCGGCGTCTTGACGCCCTCGGCGCCGGTGAACAGGCCGCCCGCCGGGATGCCCGCCGCGATGAACGGCCCGTAGTCGGAGCGGCCGTCGAAGTCGGTGCCGACGTGGCCCAGGCGCAGCGTGTCGAAGTAGCGCGCGAACGTCTGCTCGATCTCGGCGGATCCGGGCGGCCCGGCCGGCGCGCCCGTCGCGTCGGAGTCGTCACCGTCGTAGATCTTGTACGCGAAGTTCGGCGAGCCGATCATGTCGAAGTTCAGGTACAGCTTGATCCTGGCCAGCTCGTCGGGCGTCAGGTTCGCCACGTAGTGCTCCGAGCCGAGCAGGTTCAGCTCCTCGGCGCCCCACCAGGCGAAGCGCATCTTGTTGACCGTCGGCAGCCGCGACATGAGCAGGGCGGTCTCCAGGATGCCCGCGCTGCCGGTGCCGTTGTCGTTGATGCCGGGGCCGGGCACCACGCTGTCGAGGTGGGCGCCGAGCATGACGACGTTGTCCGGGTTGCCGCCGCGCGACTCGGCGATCACGTTGTGGGTGACGCGGATCTCGCTCTCGGTGTCGGTCGCCACGCGCATCACGGTGCCCGCGGTGGCGGCCAGCTCCTGGCCGACGGCGAAGCTCGTACCGACGACCGGGATCGTCACGGGCACGCCCAGCGTGCCCTGGAGGGTGTCGGTGCGGCCGGGCTGGCCCTCGTTGAAGATGATCACGGCGACGGCGCCTGCCGCCTGGGCGTTCTCCGCCTTGACCCGGAAGTCGCAGGAGCCGCGCTGGACGAGCGCGATGTTGCCCGGCGTGAACCCGGCGAAGTCGGCGGCCTCGCAGCCGGAGGTGGAGCCGGGGGTGGGCGGCGGCGGGAGCTGCAGGTCGACGTTCTGGAGGGTGGCGGTGACGTCGCCGGAGCCCGAGTAGGTCATGGTCGCGAACTCGCCGACCGAGCTGCCGTCCGGCGGCGTCGGGGTGAACGTGCGCGGGTTCGGCGAGACGCGCTGCATGGCCGCCGTGGCGTTCTCCTGGAAGAACGGGAACTCGAACGGCTGCAGCGTCACCCGGTAACCGGCACGGCGCAGCTGCCCGGCCACGTAGTCGCGGGAGGCGTCGTAGCCGGGGGTGCCGGAGGCCCGGGTGCCGCCGTTGGCGTCGGCGATCCGCTGGAACGCCTCCAGGTGCCGGGTGACGAGTTGCGCCTTGACGGACCTGGCGAGCGACGAGGGGCTCGGGTCCGCCTGGGCCGGGGTGACCAGCGCGAGCGGAAGGGTGAGGGCCACGGCCAGGGTGCCGGCTCGGGCCACTCCCTTGGGGAGGTGGAAGCGCATATGGCTCCTCCGCGAAGAGGGTGAGTGTTTCGGTGTCCCCCGATTTCTTGCACGCTGTTGGAACGTAACGAGCCCGCCGCCTCCTGAAAAGACCCATAAATGGGGGTCATTTCACTGGTTTGCTGCTCTCCAGGTCTTTACCTTTTCGGCTCGCATCGCCTCACCCAACCCGGAAGGCCCGCCGGGGATCATGGCCTCAGGGGGTCGGGGCATGCTGCGGGCGTTTCTGAAGACCGAGGCGGGCAGCACCAGCGTGCTGCTCGCGGCCACGGTGCTGGCCCTGCTGTGGGCGAACTCGCCCTGGGGCGACACCTACGAGGCGTTCTGGCACACCCCGATGGGCCTGTCCTTCGGCGACGCCACGTTCTCCCTCGACCTGCGCCACTGGGTGAACGACGGGCTCATGACGATCTTCTTCTTCGTCATCGGCCTGGAGATCTCGTACGAGGCGCGGCTGGGCCAGCTCGCCGACCGGCGGCTGATCGCCGTGCCCGCGATCGCCGCGTTCGGCGGCATGATCGTGCCCGCGGCCGTCTACCTCGTCTTCAACGCGGGCGGGCCCGGCGCCGCCGGGTGGGGCGTGCCGATCGCCACCGACACCGCGTTCGTGCTCGGGCTGCTCGCCGTCGTGGGGGCCCGGTGCCCGTACCCGTTGCGGGCCTTCCTGCTCACGCTGGCCATCGTGGACGACATCCTGGCCATCATGATCATCGCGATCTTCTACACCGCGACGCTGGTGGTCCCCGCGCTGGTCACCGCGATCCTGCTGCTGGCCGCGATCGTGACCCTGCGCTGGCTGCGCATCTGGCGGGCGCCCGCCTACATCCTGCTCGGCTTCGCGCTGTGGGTGGCCACGCTGGAGAGCGGCGTGCATCCCACCCTGGTCGGCATCGCGCTCGGCGTCCTCGTGTTCGTGTACGCGCCCAGCGACCACAAGCTGCTGCGCGCCGGGGAGGCCGTGCAGGAGTTCACCACCTCCCCCAGCCCGCGCGCGGCCGAGCGGGCCACCCGGCTGGTGCGCCGGGCGGTCTCGGTCAACGAACGCCTCCAGCTCCGCCTGCACCCGTGGAGCAGCTACGTCATCGTGCCGATCTTCGCCCTGGCCAACGCCGGGGTCCGGCTCGACGGCGACACGCTGCGGGCCGCCGCGACCTCGCCCATCGCGCTCGGCGTCGCGCTCGGCCTGCTCCTCGGCAAGATCACCGGCATCACCCTCGGCACCTGGCTGCCGCTGCGGCTCAACTGGGGCGTGCTGCCGGGCAACCTGGTGTGGGGCCAGATCCTCGGCGGGGCGGCGGTGTCGGGCATCGGGTTCACCGTCGCCCTGTTCATCGTCGACCTGGCCTTCGAGGACCCGCTCGTGCACAGCGAGGCGAAGATCGGCATCCTGGCCGGATCGCTGCTGTCGGCGCTGCTCGGCTGGGTGATCTTCAAGCTGGCCTGGGACCGGGGCGGCGTGTGCGCCCCGCCGCAGACGGAGCCGGAGGAAGAGCTGCCGGTGCTGCTCGGCGAGCCCGTCGGGCCGGACGATCACGTGCTCGGCCCCCCGGACGCGCCGGTGACGATCGTCGAATACGGCGACTTCGAATGCCCCTACTGCGGCCGCCTCCACCCGGTGCTCCAGGAACTGCGCCGCCGCCATCCCGACCTGCGGATCGTCTTCCGGCACTACCCGCTGCGCACCGTGCACCCGCGCGCCGTGGCCGCCGCGCTGGCCTCGGAGGGCGCGGCCCTCGGCGGCCGGTTCTGGGAGATGCACGACCTGCTGTTCCGCAACCAGCGCCACCTCACCGACCAGGACCTCGCCCGCTACGCCGCCGGGCTCGGCGTCGAACCGTGGCCCGACGTGCCCGCCCAGACCGCCCGCGTCGCCCGCGACGAGGCGTCCGGCCACGCCAGCGGCGTCCGCGGCACGCCCACCCTGTTCGTCAACGGCCTGCGCCATCAGGGTGACTTCGACCTGGAGTCCCTGAGTGAGGCGGTGGATCTCGCGCGTCCCACCCCGTAACGTCTCTACGCGGACATCCCCTCAACGGGCTGGAGACCTGAACCGCATGTTCAACATCGGAAACTACGTCGGGATCGGCACCACCGCCCTGATCAGCGTGCTGCTGCTGGCGGGCACCGTGCTGCTGGGCATGAACCGGCGCAACCACGGCCGCGGGGCGACCCTCGGCATGTTCGGCTGCCTCGCGCTGTTCCTCGACTCGCTGGTGCGGCTCGCGCAGTTGCTGATGATCGGCGTCCTGTTGGAGTCGTTCGGCCCGGGCGGCATCGACGTCGTCTTCCTGCTGGTGAACCTGGTCTCCTTCGTGCTCATGGTGACGGGCGTCTCGTTGCTGATCGCCGGCGTGATCGCCCGCCGCACCCCGCCCCAGCAGCCCGGCCCCCAGGCCCCGCAGCAGCCCCAGCCCTGGCAGCAGCAGGGCCCGCAGCAGGGCTGGCAGCAGCAAGGACCGCAGGGCCCGTACGGCCAGCCGCAGGGGCCGCAGCCCGGTTGGCAGCAGCAGCCGCCGAGCGGGCCGCAGGGGCCGCAGGGGCCGCAGCCGGGGTGGCAGCCGCCTGCCGACGGGCCCGCCTGAGCCGTCCTCGGGCAGCCACAGGAGATGTGACAATGGTGGGAAAATCCGGCTCCGCGCGCGCGTCGAGGGAACCATGAATCCAGAGCAGCCCGGCCAGCCCGACCCCGACGTGACGATCCGGCGCCGCTGGCCCCAGCAGCCGACCGGGCCGCACCCCGCGCCCCCCTCCGGCCCGTACCCCGCACCCCCGGCCGGGCCCCCACCGAGGCCGAACCCCGGTCCGCACCCCGGTCCGCAGCCGTACGGGGGCGGGCCCGTGCCCCCGCACCGGCAGGACGACCCGCCGGGCTCGTTCACCCGCCGCCTGCCCTACACCCCGGACATGCTCCCCGACGTGCCCGTGTACGAGGCCAAGGCGGCCAAGTCCGGGTGGTGGTGGATGATCCTGGTGTGCGGGGTCGCCCTGCTGGCGGCGGCGCTCACCGCCGGCTTCCTGTTCTGGGTGAACGGCGGCGCGTAGCCCCGGGTCACGCCCGGACGCTGTCCATCGTCCAGTTCGTCTCCCAGGTCCGCTCCCCGTCGACGGAGAACGCCTGCTCCCACCGGCAGGCGTCCGGCCCCTGGAGCGTCCAGAGGAACCGGCACCGCACCGGCGTCCCCTCGTGCTGGTCGTCGGCGTAGAACAGGCCCTGGTCGCCGTCGAAGCCGCCGACCATGGGCGGCAGGTCGAGCACGCCCCGGGAGCTGTTGGCCCAGTAGATCGACCACTGCCGCGTCTCGGGGTTGTACAGCCGCAGGGTCAGCCCGTTGAAGCCCTTGGTGGGGAAGGTGATCTCGTCGAAGCTGGCGGCGCCGCCGAAGTGCCGGGTGGCGGTGATCCGGCCGGGGAACTCGTCCCAGGTGTCGCTGCCGGTGAGCGGCTTGACCAGGCGCCTGTTGTGGACGTTCCAGGTGCCTTCGAGGAAGTCGAAATCGTTCATGCCCGGCACCGTACGGCCGGGTCACTGACAGGTAGTGTCAGCGATGTGCGCGCTTCCCGCCTGATGTCGATCCTCCTGCTCCTGCAGACGCGCGGCCGGATGACCGCCGGGGAGCTGGCCGACCGGCTGGAGGTGTCGGTGCGCACGATCTACCGCGACGTGGAGTCGCTGCACGCGGCCGGCATCCCGCTCTACGGCGACGCCGGGCCGAGGGGCGGCTACCGGCTGCTCGACGGCTACCGGACCAAGCTGACCGGGCTGACGACGGAGGAGGCCGAGTCGCTGCCGCTGGCCGGGCTGCCCGGTCCGGCCGCCGAGCTGGGGCTGGGCGCGGTGGTGACGGCGGCGCAGCTCAAGCTGATGGCGGCGCTGCCCGTGGAGCTGCGTGACCGGGCCGGGCGCATCAGGGAGCGTTTCCACCTCGACGCCCCGGGCTGGTACCGCGACCGGGAGCCGGTGGCCCACCTGCCCGCCGTGGCGGAGGCGGTGTGGGACGAGCGCCCGGTCCGGGTCCGCTACCGCCGCTGGCGCGCCCCGCAGGAGGTGGAGCGGCGGCTGGAGCCGTACGGCCTGGTCGTCAAGGCCGGGAGCTGGTATCTGGTGGCCCGCTGCGACGAGCAGGTGCGCACCTACCGGGTGTCGCAGATCCTCGACCTGCATCCGCTGCCGGGCCGGTTCGCCAGGCCGGCGGGGTTCGACCTGGCGGCGCACTGGCAGGCGTACCTGGTGGAGTTCGAGGCTCGGCTGCGGCGCGGCGAGGCGGTGCTGCGGCTGTCGCCGGGCGGGCTCGAACGGCTGCCGGGCCTGATGACGCCCGGCGTGGCGGCGGCGGCGCGGGAGAGCGCCGAGCCGGAGGCGGACGGCTGGACCCGGGTGAGGGTGCCGATCGAGTCGGTCGAGCACGCGACGGGCGAGTTCCTCAGGCTGGGCGCGGACGCCGAGGTGATCAGCCCGCCCGAGCTGCGCGAACGGCTGCTCGCCGTCGCCGAGCGGATGGTCGGCCTCTACCGCGCCGGTTAAGCGAGCTGCAAGCGCCTCCGGACAGAATGCCGCAAAAGGATCAACCAGCGCTTCGGGGGCGACATTGCGCATGCTGCTGATGGTGCTGGCCGCCGGGCTGCTGCCGCAGCCGGTCGCCGGGCCGCACGTCACGCAGCCCAGAGCGGAGATCACGGCCACGGTCCGCGCCGACGGCACGGTGGCCGTGGTCGAGGAGCACACGCTGACGTACCGGAGCCCGGGCAAGGGCGCGTACGTGGACATCCCGCGCGCTCCCGGCGTCGTGGTGGAGGACGTGTCGGTACGCGAGTCCGCGGCCTACGAGCAGGTGGCCCCGGCGGAGCCGGACTCCTCGGGACGCGCCGGGACCTACAGCGAGCGGGCGTGCGGGACCGACGGGCCGCACCGCGTGGTGTGGCACCTGGCCGCCACGCCCGGCAGCACCCGGACGTTCCGGCTCGGCTACACGCTGAAGAACGCGGTCACCGTGTTCGGCGGGCACGCCTTCCTGCACCTGCCGGTGCGCGGCGCCCACTGGCGGGGCGGCGTGGACCTGCTGGAGGTCACGGTCCGCCTGCCCGGACCGCCCGGGAGCGGCGGGCACCAGGCGTTCGGGCAGCCCGCGAGCAGGCTGGCCGCCGGGCCCGCCGGGCAGGTGACCAGGGCGAGCGCGCGGGCCGTGCCCGGCGCCCAGGCGCTCGCGCTCGACCTGGCCTTCCCGCCCGCCCGGCTCGACCTGCCGAGCACCGGCGGCAAGGTGCTGCGCGGCGAGGGCGACGGCTCGGCCACGCTGGCGGAGCTGCGCGCCGGGCGTCAGCCGGTGACCTCGGCCGGCGGCGCCGCCTGCGGCCCGGTCGGCACGGAGACCTACGACGGCACCTGGTGGGTGTTCGCCGGGATGGCGGTGCTGGTGACCGGCGTCCTGGTGCTCGTCGAACGCCGCGCCCGCCGCCCGCTCAGCCGCCGGTCCGGTCCCGCGCGCGGCCGTGCCGGCCGTTCCTACAGCGACCACGGCTATCACGCGGGCCAGCCCGGCGGGACGCCGAGCCACAGCCCCGGTGAGGGCGGCGGCGGGGGCGGCGGCTCGTTCTGATCAGTCCCCGGCGGCCTCCCAGCAGTGCGTCCAGCGGCCGTCGCCCAGCTCGGTGCGCCCCGGCACCGTGGTCGAGCAGACCGGCAGCGCCACCGGGCAGCGAGGGTGGAAGCGGCACCCGCCGGGCGGGTCGGCGAGGCTGGGCGGCTCGCCGTGCCGCTGCCGCTCGCGCGGCGTCACCCGGTCCGGGTCCGGCGCCGACTCCAGCAGCAGCCGCGTGTACGGGTGCCGCGCCGCCTGGGTGAGCGCCTCGGCGGGCCCGCTCTCCACCAACCGGCCCGCGTACATGACCGTGATGTCCTCGGCGAAGTAACGCGCGCTGGCGATGTCGTGCGTGATGTAGAGCAGTGCCAGCCCGCTCTCGTCGGCCAGCTTCTCCAGCAGCCGCAGCACGCCGAGCCGGATCGACACGTCGAGCATGGACACGGGCTCGTCCGCGATCAGCGCCACGGGCCGCACCGCCAGCGCGCGGGCGATCGCGACGCGCTGCCGCTGCCCGCCGGACAGCTCGTGCGGCAGCTTGTCCATGAACTGGTCGACGGGCGTCAGGCTGACGCGTTCGAGCAGCTCGGCGACCAGTTCCCGCTCGTGCGCGTCGGACTTGGCGTGGCCGTGCACGCGCAGCGGCCTGGCCAGGTGGTAGCGGACCCGGTGGAAGGGGTTCAGCGAGGCGAACGGGTCCTGGAAGATGAGCTGCACCTGCCGCCGGTAGGAGCGGAACGCCGCTCCCCGGTGCGCCCGCACGACCTCGCCGCGCAGCAGCACGTCGCCGGAGGTGGCCGGGTAGACCTGGGCGAGCAGCCGGGCGACCGTGCTCTTGCCGCAGCCGCTCTCGCCGACCAGCGCGCTCACCCGCCCGGCCCGCAGCGCCAGTGACACGTCCTCCACGGCGCGCACCGGCGGCCGCCGCCCCCACCGGCCGCGCGCGGCGGTGAAGTGCTTGGTGAGCTTGCGCCCTTCCAGGACGATCACGACGCCTCCCGTGCGGCAGTGTCAGCTCCGGCGCCCTCGTTGAGGCGGCAGGCCACCTCGCCGCCCGGCACCGGCAGCAGCGCCGGGCGCTCGTCGGCGCAGCCGTCGAAGGCGTGGCGGCAGCGTGGGTGGAAGGCGCACCCGGGCGGCGGCGAGCGCAGGTCGGGCGGGGTGCCGGGGATGCCGAGCAGCTCCTCGCGCGGCCCGCGCAGCCGGGGGAAGGACCGCAGCAGCCCCTCGGTGTACGGATGGCGGGGCGCGGTGCGCAGCGCCCTGGCGGTGCCGACCTCGACGACGCGGCCGGCGTACATGACGGCGATGCGGTCGGAGATCTCCATGAGCAGCGACAGGTCGTGGGTGATGAACACCACGGCGAACCCGTATTCCTCGCGCAGCGCGCCGATCTCGTGCAGGATGTCGCGCTGGACGACCACGTCGAGCGCGGTCGTCGGCTCGTCCATGATGATGATCTCGGGGTTGAGCGCGAGCGCGATGGCGATCGCGGCGCGCTGGCGCATGCCGCCCGACAGCTCGTGCGGGTAGCCGCGCAGCCGGTCGGCGTTGATGCCGACGCGCTGGAGCAGCTCGGCGGCCCGGGCGGCGCGGGCCTTGCGCGACAGGTCCGGCGTGTGGATGCGCAGCACGTCGTCGATCTGGGCGCCGATCGTGGCGACCGGATTGAGGGAGTTCATGGCGCTCTGGAAGACGACGGCGAGCTCCTTCCAGCGGAAGGCGCGCAGCTGTTTCGGCCCGAGCCCGAGCACGTCGGCCTCGGTGCCGTCGCGCCGCCGGTAGAGCACCGAGCCGGAGGTGATCGCGGCGGGCGGGCGCAGCAGCCGGGCGACGGCGTTGGCCAGCGTGGACTTGCCGCTGCCGCTCTCCCCCGCGAGCCCGAGGATCTCGCCGCGCCGCAGGTCGAGCGTCACGTCGGCGACCGCGTGCACGGCGCCCGTGGCCGACTGGTAGTCGACGCCGAGGCCGCGTACTTCCAGGACGTTCACGCCTTCACCTTCCCTTCACGCCCGGGCCTGCGGCGCGCGGGCTTTATGGTGCGCAGGCGCGGGTTGGCGATCTCGTCGATGCCGAAGTTGACCAGCGCCAGCCCGGTGCCGATGAGCGCGATGCACAGCCCCGGCGGGATGAACCACCACCACGCGCCGATGAGCAGCGCCTGGCCGTTCTGCGCGAAGTAGAGCATGCTGCCCCAGCTCACCGTGGACAGGTCGGCCAGGCCGAGGAACGACAGCCCGGCCTCGGCCAGGATCGCCGCGACGACCGTGGCCAGGAAGCTGGTGGCGATCACCGGGAGCAGCACGGGCAGGATCTCGAAGAACACCACCCGGAACGCCCCCTCGCCGCCGGCCCTGGCCGCCTCCACGAAGTCGCGGCGGCGTACCGACAGGGTCTGGGCGCGCAGCACGCGCGCCCCCCACGCCCAGCCGGTGACGGCGATCACCACGGCGACGGAGGCGACGCCGCGCTGCGGCAGGTAGCCCGCCAGCACGATGATCAGCGGCAGCGCGGGCAGCACCAGGAAGATGTTGGTGAGCACGGACAGCACCTCGTCGACCGCGCCGCCGAAGTAGCCGCCGACGAGCCCGACGGCGACGGCGAGCACGGTGGCGATCACCGCCGAGAGCACGCCGACGCCGAGCGACACGCGGGCCCCGTAGACGAGCTGGACGAGCACGTCCTGCCCGGTCTGGGTGGTGCCGAGCCAGTGCGCCGCCGACGGCCCCTGGAGGCCGGCGTCGCTGGTGGCGGCCGGGTCGGCGTCGATGAGCAGCGGCCCGAGGATCGCGGCCAGCGCGAAGAAGGCGAGGATGCCCGCCCCGATCTTGATCTTCATTGCCTGGTCCTGGGGTCGAGGATCACGTACGCCAGATCGGCCAGGAAGTTGGCGACCAGCACGGCCAGCGAGATCACCAGGAAGATGCCCTGCATGAGCGGGAAGTCCTCGTTCTCCACGCCCTTGAGCAGCATCGACCCGATGCCCGGATAGGAGAAGACGATCTCGGTCAGCACCGAGCCGCCCACCACGAAGCCGAGCGACAGCGCGAAGCTGGTGATGTTGGGCAGGATCGCGTTGCGAGCCGCGTACGCCCACATGACCCGGCGCGACGTCAGCCCCTTGGCCTCGGCCATCACCACGTAGTCCTCGCCCAGCGTGGTCACCATGACGTTGCGCATGCCGAGGATGCGGTCGGCCATCGAGGCGAGCACGATCGTGATCGCGGGCAGCGCCGCGTGGTAGACGACGCTGCCGGCGAACTCCCCGGTCAGCCCCGGCACCACGTCCAGCGCGTACGCCCGGCTGACGGGGAACCACTCCAGCGTCACCCCGAAGACGAACACCAGCGCCAGCGCGACCCAGAAGTACGGCACCGCGTGCATGAACGTGGCCGCAGGCAGCACCCCGTCGAGCCAGGTGCCGCGCCGCCACGCCATGAGCACGCCGAGCGCGGTGCCGACCACGTAGCTGATCAGCGTGGCGACGCCGACCACCCCGATCGTCCACGGCAGGCTGTCGGCGATCACCGTGGACACCTCGGTGGGGAAGAACGTGATCGACCGGCCGAGCTCGCCCCGCGACAGGTTGCCCAGGTAGTCCACGTACTGCTGCCACAGGTTGGCGTCGCTGATGCCGAACGCGCGCTTCATCGCGTCGATCGCGGCCGGGTCCACGTTCCCCTTCAGCCGCGCCACGAGCAGGTCGACCGGGTCGCCCGGCATGAGGCGCGGGATGAGGAAGTTGAGCGTGACGGCGGCCCAGGCCGTGAGCAGGTAGAACCCGAGCCGCCTGGCGAGAAACCTCACGTGCCCGCCGGCTTCAGCCGCAGCAGCACCACGGCCGCGTCGGGTGAGGTGTAGGGCGACGGCATCGCGTACGGGTCCTGCTCGGTCGGCCAGCCGACGTACTTGTCGGTGCGGTACTGGGCCCAGCTCGGGCTGTAGAACAGCGGCAGCGTCGGCAGCTTCTCCACCATGATCCGGCCGAGCGCCTGGGTGGCCTTGTGGTGCTCGGCCTCGTCCTCGGTGGCGGCGTAGGCGTCGATCAGCCGGTCGGTCTCGGCGTCCTTCCACCGCTGGTAGTTGCCGGTGGCCGACTTGCCGACGGGCGTGGCCAGCTTGCCGTAGAGCATCGAGCGCATCTGGAAGTACGGCTCGGCCCCGGCCGGGGTGGCGCGGATCGACAGGTCGAAGGTGCCCTTGCCGACCTTCGACACCCAGTCCTGGAAGGCCACGCCCCGGGTCTCGACGGTGATGCCGACCTTGGCCAGGTCCTCGCGGATGAGCTGGGCGGCGTTGACCCAGTCGGTGAACGGCGACGGCACCAGCAGCTCGAACTTCAGCTCGCCCGGGTCGAAGCCCTTCAGCAGCTCCTTGGCCTCGGCCAGGTCGACGGTGAACGCGGCGTCCTTGTGCTCGGGCGGCAGGTACGCCTCGCCGCCGGGCATCGGGATGCCGGTCGGGTGCGCGACCTTGGTGTAGCCGCGCTCGGCCACCCGGACGATCTTCTCCCGGTCGATGGCCAGGCTGATGGCCTTGCGCACCTCGGGCTTGGACAGCACCGGGTGGGTCAGGTTGGGCAGCAGCGCGACGACGCCCTCGGCGGGGAAGAAGTACTTGTTCGTCTCCGGCTTGCCCTGCACGTAGATCTTCTCGATGTCGGGCACGAACGCGCCCGCCCAGTCGACCTCGCCCTGCCGCAGCGCCGTCTGCACGCCGTTGGCCGTGTAGGCGGGGAACTTCAGCACCGGCACCTCGGGCTTGCCGGGCTGCCAGTAGCCCGGGTTCTTCGCCATCTCGTACAGCTGGGCGTTGAACGACGACAGCGTGTACGGGCCGGTCCCGACGGGCTTGGGGTTGGTGAACGTGACCGGGTTCTGCTTCTCGAACACGTGCTTGGGCACGATGGGCGTGTTCCCGGCGATGTTGAACAGCTTGGCGTAGGAGGTGCCGGCGAAGTCGACGCGGACCTTGTCCGGCGCCAGCACCTCGGCGCCCTCCAGCTCCAGCGCGCTCTTGTTCAGCTCGGGGTGCTTCCTGATGATCTCGAACGTGTAGGCGACGTCCTCGGCGGTGAACGGCTTGCCGTCGCTCCACTTGACGCCCTGCCGCAGAGTGAACGTGAGCGACTTGCCGTCCTCGGACCACTCGTGCTTGAGCGCCAGCCAGGGGGTGACCTCGCCGGGTTTGAGCCGGTTGAAGAACTCCAGCGTCTCGTAGATCATCCCGCTGGTGCCGAAGTTGACGCCTTCGAGGTGGAACGGGTTGAAGTTCTCCTGGAACGTCCCCGAGTCGATGGCGTGGATGATCAGCGGGGGCGCGCTCGCCGTCCGCCCGGCCCCGGCGCCACCGCCGCCGGAGCATCCCGCCACCGCCAGGACCAGGGCCGCCACGGCCGCCAGGCTGCGTTTCATTGCGACGCCTTTCCGAAGTAGCTCGTCCGCAGGTTCCGCGACCCCTTCGGCGCGGCGAACGCCTGCGCCCGCCGGAACCCCGCCGGGGCGCCCCGCACGACCGTCAGCGCCCGGTAGTAGTCCACGTACGGGAATCCGTACGTCTCGCCCCTGGCGTAGGCGTAGCCGGTGATGGCCTGCGACCAGATCTCGTACGCCTCGTCGCTCAGCTCGACGAACACGTCCGGGGTGAAGCCGTCGGCGTCCTCCCAGTTGTCGGCGTAGTAGAGCTCGCCGGCCCAGTAGGCGGGCAGGTCGCGCGCCAGGGTCTTCAGGCCGCCGTAGAAGCGGGCGTCCTGGACGATGCGGTGGGTGCGGGCGTGGTCCTTGTGGATGGACTCGCCCCAGTGGGTGAGGATCACGTCCGGGCGCAGCTCCCTGATCAGGTCGCCGACGCGCATCTTGACGTCGTCGTCCTCGGGCAGCAGGCCGTCCTCGTAGTCGAGGAAGCGCACGCCCGCGCCGATCCGCCCGGCGAACGTCTCGGCCTCCTCGCGCTTCTGCTCGGCGTAGTCGGCGACGCTCATGCGCGGGTGGCCGCGCTCGCCGAGCGTCAGGTGCAGCAGCGTGGCGCGGTCGCCGCGCAGGACGTGCTGGGCGAGCACCGCGCCCGCCGTCAGGTCGAGGTCACCCGCGTGGGCGCCGATGGCCAGGACGTGGGTCATGCCGGCCGCCTCATCACGTGGAACCGCCTGGTGATCTCGTAGCCCGCCTTGGTGTAGAGGTGACCGGCCGGGCTGGTCTCGCCGGTCCACAGGAACCACGACGAGTGCAGCCCTTCGGCGCGCATCCTGGTCATGGTGAGATGGAGGAGGATCTTGCCAAGGCCGGTGCCGCGCTGCGCCGGGTCGACCCCGAACGGGCCGAACCTCTCGGGGATGCCCCGGTAGGCCCCGTACAGCGCGAACCCGACGACACCGCCCTTTCTCGCGATGACCATGCGGTCGGGGTTCGCGTGGCGCCTGATCGCCTCGCCCCAGTCCGGGTTGAACTCCTCGGCCGCGAACCTGATCAGCTCCGGCAGCTCCCCGTCCACCGGGGACCGGAACGCGTACCCCTCGGCCTCACGGGCGGCCCGCAGCTCGCCCGCCTCGTCCGGCGCCACGTAGCCGACGAGCGTCCGGTCCATCGCGACCGGCGAGTACAGCGTCTCGAACCCCAGCGCGCCCAGCAGCCGGAACCCGTCGGGGTAGAGCTCCGGGTCGGCGCCCGGAAGCACGTAGCCGGGCGTGTAGGAGGCGAAGTCCACCGTCCTGCCGTCGAGGAAGCCCAGCGCCTCCTCCATCAGCCTCCGGCCCAGCCCCCGGCCCCGGTGCTCGGGCGCGACGAAGAAGAACGGGATCCATCCCATGCCGGGCTCCAGGTCCGTGCCCGGCGCGAGCGGCGTCCGCCTGCGCACCCCGTACGCGCAGCCGACGACGCGGCCGTCCGCCACGGCCACCCGCAGGCCGCCGGGGTCGAAGTTCGGGTCGAGCAGCACGCAGTCGCGCAGCCACCCGGCGGTCGTGGGGTCGCCTGGCATGCTCCGGTTCCAGGCGTCGACGAGGGAGCCCTCGTCCCCCGCGGCGAACGCTCGGACAGTGACCATCGGCCGGTCCTTTCACCTGGGCTTCGCGGCCAGCTTTCCGAGTGTTAACCCCCGTGGTCAATGATTTTCGGGCAGAAATTTTCCTACTTTATGACCCTATTGAAACTTTCCTTCGTGTCCGGTAAGTATGGAATGTTGCGCATTCCGGCCCCCGCCGAATCCCCCCGCGCACGGAGTCCGGACCGGCGCGTACGGGCTCCGCTGCCATGATCCCGGGTCAGACCGACGTCGGCAGCGGCCCCCCGTGGTAGGCCACGGCGTCGCCGAGGGCGGCGAGCAGGTCCATCTCCGCGCCCTCGGCGTCCGCGTACGCCCGGTGCAGGTTGAGCACCAGCCGCTCCGCGTCCGCCCACCCCGCGAACTCGCCCAGGTCGGCCTCCCGGGCGGCGGCCAGCGGCGTGAGCCCCCGGGCCCGCCCCGCCCGCGCGACGTCCAGCACGAACCGGTAGTAGCGCTCGTGCGCCGCCAGCACCCCGGGCAGCCCGGCCGCGTCGGTCAGCGGCCCGTGCCCCGGCACGACCCGCTCGGCGCCGAACGCCGCCAGCCAGTCGAGCGACCGGAGCGCCCCCTCCAGCGACCCCATGAACACCAGCGGCGTCAGCCCGTGGAAGAGCAGGTCCCCGCTGAACAGCACCCGCTCCTCCGGCAGCCACGCCACCACGTCCCCGGGCGTGTGCGCGGCGTAACCGGGATGCCGGAACTCCACCCGCCGCGCGCCCGTGTAGACGGCCACCTCGTCGCGGAACACCACGGAGGGCGGCCGGCGCGTCACGTTCCCCCAGTCGGGCACCGGCTCCCACACGGGCGGGCAGCCGTCAATGATCGGATCGACGAGCAGCGCCGCCCGCATCGTCTCGTGCCCGAAGATCACCGTCTCGGCGGGCAGCACGCTGTTGCCGTACGCGTGGTCGCCGTGCTGGTGGGTGTTGACCGCGACCCGCACCGGCGCGCCGCCGGTCGCCTCGGCCAGCGCGCCGAGGAAGCGCCGGGTGCGCCGCTCGGTCGCGCAGGTGTCGACGACCACGAGGCCGTCGTCGCCGGCCACGGCCCCGGCGTTGTTGAGCCACCAGGTGCCGTCCGGCTGCACCCACGCGTGGACGCCGGGCCCGATCTCGTGCAGCGACCCCATATCCGCCTCTCCCTCCGCCTCCGCTTCGGGTCATCCGGGATACGGAAAAGCCCGCCACCGTGATGACCACGATGACGGGCTGGGAAACGTGCTGAGGGGTGGAGCTATGGGGATTCGAACCCCAGACCTCCTCCATGCCATGGAGGCGCGCTACCAACTGCGCCATAGCCCCTGGTCACCGCGCGGAGTGTGCTCTTTGCGGCGCTCGGAGAGCATATAGCCATCCGCGGGATTCGCATAATCGCGGCTGCCCGCGCTGCCCACGCCGTCTGGGGGCACGCCGAAGACCGCCGGCGCCGTCACGCCGGCGGACCGCGTCAGCGCAGGCCCTCCGCGTCGGGACTGTCGTCGCTGCTGATCGGCTCGGGCAGCGTGCCCGCGTTGTGCTCGAGCAGCCGCCAGCCCCGGCGGCCCTCCTCCAGCACCGACCACGAGCAGTTGCCGAGCCCGCCGATGGCCGACCACAGCTCCTGCGGCAGCCCCAGCAGCTCGCAGATGCCCAGCCGCAGCGCCGCGCCGTGCGAGGCGACGACGAGCAGGCCGTCGTCGTCGAGCTTGGCGGCCCAGCGGCGCATCGCGGCGCCCACCCGGGCGGCGACGTCCGGCACGGCCTCGCCGTCGGGTGCTTCCCAGTTGACGTACTCCTGGGGCCAGCGGGCGGCGATCTCCTCGCGGGTCAGGCCCTCCCACTGACCGCCGCCGCGCTCGCGGAAGTCCTTGTCGACGCCGACCTCCAGGCCGACGATCCGGCCCAGGGCGAGGGCCGTCTCGTTGGCCCGCTGAAGGTCGGAGGAGACGATGAGGGTGGGCCGGAGCGAGGCGAGCAGCGAGGCCGCCCGGGCCGCCTGCGCGATCCCCGTCTCGTCGAGCGGGATGTCGGAGTGGCCCTGGAAGCGGTGCTCGACGTTCCACAGGGTCTGCCCGTGCCTGAGGCAGACGATGCGCTTGCTCAAGGGCGGGCCCTCTGGATGTTGGCCTGCATCACGCTCTCCGGCAGGCCGATGGCCGGGCAGTCCTTCCACAGCCGCTCCAGGGCGTAGAAGGTGCGGTCCTCCTCGTGCTGGACGTGCACGACGATGTCGATGTAGTCGAGGAGCACCCAGCGGCCTTCGCGCTCGCCCTCGCGGCGGACGGGCTTGGCGTCGGCCTCGGTGCGCAGCTTGTCTTCGATCTCGTCGACGATGGCGCGGACCTGGCGATCGTTCGTGGCGGAGCAGAGCAGGAAGGCGTCGGTGATGACGAGCTGCTCGCTGACGTCGTAGGCGAGGATGTCGTCGGCCAGCTTGTCGGCGGCCGCCTCGGCGGCGATCTGCACGAGCTGGACGGCTCTGTCGGATGCTGTCACGATGCGGGTCGGTCCTCCTGTGTCGGCAACATGCCCTTATGTTGAGGGTACCCTTTTCGGCCGCCCCGCCTCACGCGCGTCAGCCGTGGGCGTGATAGAGCCCGCGTTTGTTGATGTACTGCACGATGCCGTCCGGCACGAGATACCAGATGGGCTCGCCCTTCTCGACCCGCTGCCGGCACTCCGACGACGAGATCGCCAGGGCCGGGATCTCCAGCAGCGTCACGCGCCCCTCGGGCAGCCCGGGGTCGTGCAGCGTGTGCCCGGGCCGGGTGCAGCCGACGAAATGCGCCAGGTCGAACAGCTCCTCGGCGTCCTGCCAGCCGAGGATGGCGCCGAGGGCGTCGGCCCCGGTGATGAAGTACAGCTCCACCCCGGACCCGTAGACCCGGGAGATGTCCCGCAAGGTGTCGATGGTGAACGTCGGTCCCGGCCGGTCCACGTCCACCCGGCTGACGGAGAAGCGCGGGTTCGACGCCGTCGCGATGACCGTCATCAGATAGCGGTCCTCGGGCGCGGACACTTCCCGCTCCGACTTCTGGTACGGCCTGCCCGTGGGCACGAACACGACCTCGTCGAGATTGAAATGGTGAGCGACCTCGCTGGCCGCGACCAGGTGACCGTGGTGAATGGGGTCGAACGTACCGCCCATAACACCCACGCGTCGCTTCCCCTGGACACCAGGCGCGTTCATCATGAAACGGACCTTACGCGGACTCTCTCCCCAACATGCGGGCACCCCCCTCGATGATGACCGCGCATCACGCCGGTTGCGGACGTAGCATGCCGGGCATGACGACCACCCCGGACCGCAGCCGCGTCCAACTGCCCGGCATCTCTTCCCGTGCCTACGAACACCCCGCAGACCGGTCGGCTCTGGTCGCTCTGCGCAAGTTGAGCGGGTTCGACACGGTGCTCAAGCAGATGTCCGGCCTCGTAAGCGAGCGGCGTCTCCGCCTGATGTATCTCGCCTCCGCCGTGCGCGTGAGCGAGACCCAGTTCCGCTCCCTCTACGACATGGGCCGCGACGCGGCCTACACGCTCGACCTGCACCGCATCCCGGAGATCTACGTCCAGCAGGATCCGCAGGTCCAGGCCAAGGCCATCGGCTTCGACGACCCGTTCATCGTCGTGACCACCGGCCTGCTCAACCTCATGAACGAGGAGGAGCAGCGCTTCGTCATCGGCCACGAGACCTCCCACATCCTGTCGGGCCACGCGGTCTACCGCACCATGCTCGACATCCTCACCCGCCTCGCCGCCCGCGTCGCCTGGATCCCGCTCGGCTACATCGGCCTGCGCGCGATCGTGGCCGGCCTGGAGGAGTGGTACCGCAAGTCCGAGCTCTCCTCCGACCGCGGCGGCCTGCTCACCAGCCAGAACCCCGAGGCCGCCAAGCGCGCGCTGATGAAGCTCGCCGGCGGCGACTACACGCACGAGATGAACATCGAGGCGTTCCTGGAGCAGTACGCCGAGTACGACACCGCCGGCGACCTGCGCGACGGCTTCCTCAAGGTGCTCAACCTGCTCGGCACCACCCACCCGTTCGCCGTGGTGCGCGTGGCCGAGCTCGACAAGTGGCAGCGCAGCGGCGAGTACGACCGCATCATCGGCGGCGACTACCCGCGCCGCGAGGACGACCCCAACGCGCGCGTCACCGAGGAGATGAAGGCCGCCGCCGAGTCCTACCGCCGCTCCTGGTCGGAGTCCCAGGACCCGTTCATCGGCGTCCTGCGCGACGTGGCCGAGGGCGCCGTCAACGCCGGCGAGCGCATCTTCAACCGCTTCGCGCGCCGCGACGGCGGCCAGGGCTGACCCGCCGCCCGGCTCACCGTCCGTCACGCACGAACACCTGCGTTCTCACCGCGCGGTCTTTCAGCGGCGGTCTCACAGCAGCAGGGCGATCGCGCGCACGGCAGCCGCGCACAGGGCGACGAAACCGCCCAGCACGGCCAGTGCGCGCAGCCCTTCCCTGCGCAGCTCAGGCAGCCGGGCGCCGATCCGCTCGATCTCCCGCCCGGTGATGCCACCGCACAACATCCCGAACACCACGCCCGCCGCGGTCACCGGCGCGGGCTGCTGCCACCAGGTGGAGTCGATCTCGCCGCCCCCGGTGATCCACAGCGCACCGCCCGCCGCCACGGCCGCGGGCACCCCGGGCCAGACCGCCGCCGTCGTCGCCGCCCCCGTCAGCGCGAACGGGAACAGCAGCACCCGCAGCGTCACCCGCACCCGCCGTGAGGCGCGTTTCCTGACCATCCAGTGGCTCATCCAGCACGTCCTGATCAGCACCACGAACACGGCGGTGATGCCGACGCAGGCGATCGGCCACATCACCGACGCCACCACGCACGGCACGGCCAGCACCGCGAGCAGCAACAGCGCGGTGTTGCCCGCCGGCAGCGTGGTGGCCGCCGTCTCGGACCTGAGCCGTCCGCCGCCCGCCTGCGCCCTGCCGCGCGAGCGGGCCGCCTTCACGCCGTCGCCGGTCCGGCTCCGGACCGGCGCCGCCTTCCCGTCGTCGGCCCGGCTCCGCACCACGGCGCTCTTCCCGTCGCCGCCCCGGCTCCGCACCGCCGCCGCCGGCCCCTCCGCACCCCGACCACGAGGAACGGCCGCCTCCCCGGCCCTCCCCCGGGGAACCGCCGCGTCACCCGCCCTGTTCCGGGGAACGGGCGTGTCACCCGCCCGGTTGCGGGGAACGGGCGTGTCTCCGGCCCGGCCGCGCGGCGCGGGCACCTCCCCGCCCCTGCGCGTCCCCGTGCCCTCCTGGGCCCGGCTCCGCGGCACCGGTGTGTCGCCGGTGCCGCCGCGGGGCGCGGCGGCGTCTCCCGACCGGCCACGGGGGCCGTCCCCGGAGGCGCTGCGGGGGACGGGGGTGTCGCCCGCGCGGTTGCGGGGCGCGGGCGTCTTGCCCTCCAGCCCCGGACGGCCGCGCCCGCCCTTCCCGTCCACGCCCGTACGCCGGGGCGCGGGCACCTTGCCCTCCGTCCGCGCCGCGGCGGCCTCGTCGTTCGTCCGCCCCCGCGACGACCCGTCCTCACCCGTACGGGCGCGGGCGGCGGCCCCCTTGGCCTCGTCCCCGGCGGCCCGGACGTCAGGATCGGCCCCGGTGGCCTTGGCCAGCCGCGCCAGCCGGTCTGCCAGCAGCGCCGCCGTGGGCCGCTTGCCGGGCTCCCGGTTGAGCGCGGCCCGCACCAGCGGCAGCAGCGCCACGGGCACGCCCTTGAGGTCGGCCTGCCCGTTGAGGACCGCGTACATCTGCGCCTCGGCCGTCCCCCGCCCGAACGTCGGCCGCCCGGTCGCCGCGAACGCCACCGTCGCCGCCCAGGCGTGCACGTCGGCGGGCGAGTCGACCTGCTCGTCGGCGAAGATCTCCGGCGCGGTGTAGCCGGGCGTGCCGAGGAACGTGCCGGTCATCGTGAGCCGGGTCGCGTCGAGCACCTGCGCGATGCCGAAGTCGATGAGCACCGGCCCGTCGGCGCCCATGATGATGTTGCCGGGCTTGAGGTCGCGGTGGACCACCCCGGCCGCGTGGATGATGGCCAGCGCCGCCGCGATGCCCTGCGCGAGCTGCATGAGCCGGGGCAGGTCCAGCGGCCCTTCCTGGCGCACCAGGTCGAGCAGCGTCGAGCCGTCGATGTGCTCCATGACCAGGTAGGGCCTGGCACACGCGAGATCGGCGTCGAGGACGGTGGCCACGTACGGGCTCTCGACGCGGCGCAGCGCGCGCACCTCGCGTTCGAGCCTGACGCGGGAGGAGTCGTCCTGGTTGAGGTCGTGCAGCACCTTCAGCGCGACGCGCTCGCCGCGGCGTGCGCTGGCGAGGTAGACCTCGCCCATGCCGCCCCGGCCAAGCCGCTCGAGGAGGGTGTATGGCCCGACCTTGCCGAGCTTGCTCACCGTCCCTCCCCGCTCGGCGCGCCCATAAGGGATACAACCCTAGCGCCGAGGCCAGGAGGAAGGGCCGCGGCGCGCCGGAGCACGCGCAGGTTTATCGCGACGATTGCTCGGACAGCAGGCTGTCGAGGCCGGCCGTGGGCTGCTGCGCGGGCGGGACGCGGCGCGTGCGCCGCCAGCGGACGTGCCCGTGCCTCTCCAGCCAGAGCATCAGCCGGTCGGCGCCGAACAGCACGGCCGCCGCGGAGCCCAGGGCGATGACGATCTCCATAGGCCCCAGTCAACGCGGCGCGCGCGGGGCGTCAGCGGCCGACACACCGCCCGCTACCGGATCCGGTCAGCATCCTGGCCCGGGGATTACCGTGCCCTCGGCGGTGCGCAGGTGGCCCTCCCCGGTGTAGACCCACTTGGTGGAGGTGAGCTCGGGCAGCCCCATCGGGCCGCGTGCGTGCAGCTTCTGGGTGGAGATGCCGATCTCCGCGCCGAACCCGAACTCGCCGCCGTCGGTGAACCGGGTGGAGGCGTTGACGGCGACGGCGGCCGAGTCGACCAGCGACACGAACCGGCGGGCGGCGCCCTGCGAGCGGGTCACGATGGCGTCGGTGTGGCCGGAGCCGTAGCGCCTGATGTGGGCCACGGCCTCCTCCAGCGAGCCGACGACGGCGGCGGCGATGTCGAGCGAGAGGTATTCGGCGCGGTAGTCGTCCTCGGTGGCGGGCACCACCTCGCCGTAGCCGGCGATCCGGTCGTCGCCGTGCACGGTCACGCCGGCGTCCGCGAGCGCGGCCAGCGCCTTGGGCACGAACGCGTCGGCCACGTCGGCGTGCACCAGGAACGTCTCGGCGGCGTTGCACACCGAGGGCCGCTGCGCCTTGGCGTTGACCAGGATCTGCACGGCCAGGTCGACGTCGGCCTCGGCGTCGACGTACACGTGGCAGTTGCCGACGCCGGTCTCGATCACCGGCACCGTCGACTCCTCGACCACCGAGTTGATCAGCGACGCGCCGCCGCGCGGGATGAGCACGTCCACCAGCCCGCGGGCGCGCATCAGCTCCTTGACCGAGTCGCGCGTCTGCCCCGGCACGAGCTGAACCGCGCCCGCCGGGACGTCGGTGCCGGCCAGCGCCTCCTGCATGACCTCGACCAGCGCCGTGTTGGAGGAGTAGGCGCTGGAGGACCCGCGCAGCAGCACCGCGTTGCCGCTCTTGAGGCAGAGCGCGGCGGCGTCGACGGTGACGTTGGGGCGGCCCTCGTAGATGATGCCGATGACGCCGAGCGGCACGCGGAGCTGGCGCAGCTCCAGCCCGTTGGGCAGGGTCGAGCCGCGGACGACCTCGCCCACCGGGTCGGGCAGGTCGGCCACCTGGCGCACCGCCTCGGCGATCGCGCCGATGCGGGCCTCGTCGAGCCGCAGCCGGTCGATCATGGCCTCGGAGATGCCCTGCTCCCTGGCCCGCTCGACGTCGGCGGCGTTGGCCTCGACGAGCTCGGCGGCGTGCGCGACCAGGGCGTCGGCGACGGCACGCAGCGCCCGGTCCTTCGGCGCCCGCGGCAGCGGGGCCAGCTCGGCGGCGGCCTCACGTGCCGCGCGGGCGACCTTCAGGAACTCTTCGGACATCGCGTGCTCCTCATCAGGGCGTCAGCTGTGGGTCTCCAGTATGACGATGTCGTCGCGGTGGATCAGCTCGCGTTCATATTCCGGACCGAGCTCGCTGGCCAGGTCACGGGTGGAGCGGCCGAGCAGCCCGGGGATCTCGCCGGCGTCGAAGTTGACCAGCCCGCGCGCCACCACCCGGCCGCGCGGCGCGCACAGGTCGACGGGGTCGCCGGCGGCGAACTCGCCCTCGACCGAGGTGACCCCGGCCGGCAGCAGCGACTTGCGCCGCGACACGACCGCCTCGACGGCGCCGTCGTCGAGGTGCAGCCGCCCGCGCCCGGTGGTGGCGTGCGCCAGCCACAGCAGCCGGGTGCCGGGGTGGCGGCCGCCGGGGTGGAAGTAGGTGCCGACGTCGGCCCCGGCCAGCGCGTGGGCGGCTTGGGCGGCGGCGGTGAGCACCACGGGCACGCCCGCGCCGGTGGCGATCCTGGCCGCCTGCACCTTGGTGACCATGCCGCCGGTGCCGACCGAGCCGCCCTTGCCCAGCTCGACGCCCGCCAGGTCCTCGGGGCCGTGGATCTCCGCCAGCCTCCGCGACCCGCTGCGGCTGGGCGGCCCGTCGTACAGCGCGTCGACGTCGGAGAGCAGGACGAGCGCGTCGGCGCGCGTGAGATGGGTGACGAGCGCAGCCAGCCGGTCGTTGTCGCCGAACCGGATCTCGTCGGTGGCGACGGTGTCGTTCTCGTTGACGATCGGCACGATGCCGAGCTCCAGCAGCCGGTCGAGCGTGCGCCGGGCGTTGGCGTGGTGGGCGCGGCGCATCATGTCGTCGGCGGTCAGCAGCACCTGGCCGACGCGCAGGCCGTAGCGGGCGAAGGAGGAGGTGTAGCGGGCGACCAGCACGCCCTGGCCGACGGAGGCGGCGGCCTGCTGGGTGGCGAGGTCACGCGGTCGCGCGGCCAGCCCGAGGGGGCCGAGCCCGGCGGCGATGGCGCCGGAGGAGACGAGCACGATCTGCGTCCCGATGCCGCGTCTGGCGGCCAGCACGTCGACGAGCGCGTCGACCCGGTCCACGTCGATCATGCCCTGGGAGGTGGTGAGCGACGACGAGCCGACCTTGACGACGACCCGCGACGCGGAGCTGATCCGTTCCCGCACGCTCAAACCCTATCCGAGCCCGCCCCTCCCCCATCCCGGGCATTGGGCAGGCACTGGGCGGGGACGGGCGCGCGGGGACGGGCGCGCGGGGACGGGCGCACGGCCCGTACGGAGACGCCCCCTCGGAAGGGACAGCACCTCTCCCGAAGGGACCATGCTCCTCACGAGGGGGCGTCCTCTCAGAGGGTAGCGGCTCGCCCCCGGAAGATCCTCACCCCAGCCGGCTGTCGGTGCCGCGCGGCCCCTGCCGGACGGCCTCGGCATTGAGCGTCGGCTGCCAGTCGAAGACGTAGCCGTTCTCCATCGACCCGATGACGACCTCGGCCCCGGCGGTGGCGCCGGCCTTGACCAGCTCCTCCTCCACGCCGAGCCGCTCCAGCCGGTCGGCGAGGTAGCCGACGGCCTCGTCGTTGGTGAAGTCGGTCTGCCGGATCCACCGCTCGGGCTTCTCGCCGGTGACCTGGAACATGTTCTCGTTGACCCGGCGCACCTTGAACCCGGTGTCGCCGAGCTGCTTGGGCCTGATGACCAGCCGCGTCGGCTCCTCGACCGGCTTGTTCGCCCGGGCCGCGGCCACCCACTCGCCCATCGCGAACGTGAGCTCGCGCAGCCCGTCGTGCGTGGCGGCGGACACGGTGAACACGCGCAGCCCCCGCTCCTCGAAGTCGGGGCGCACCAGCTCGGCCAGCTCGCGGGCGTCGGGCACGTCGGCCTTGTTGAGCACGACCATGCGCGGCCGGCCCTCCAGCTTCCCGTACGCGTGCAGCTCGGCCTCGATGACCTCGTAGTCGGTGACCGGGTCGCGGCCGGGCTCCATCGTGGCGCAGTCGATGACGTGCACGAGCATGTCGCAGCGTTCGACGTGGCGCAGGAACTCGTGGCCGAGGCCCTTGCCCTCGGAGGCGCCGGGGATCAGCCCGGGCACGTCCGCGACGGTGAACACGGTCTCCCCCGCGGTCACCACGCCCAGGTTGGGGATCAGCGTGGTGAACGGGTAGTCGGCGATCTTCGGCTTGGCCGCGCTGAGCGCCGCGATCAGCGACGACTTGCCGGCGCTGGGGAAGCCGACGAGCGCCACGTCGGCGACGCTCTTCAGCTCCAGCATCACGTCGAGCGCGTCGCCCGGCTCGCCGAGCAGCGCGAACCCGGGCGCCTTGCGCTTGGTGCTGGCCAGCGCCGCGTTGCCGAGGCCGCCGTGGCCGCCCTGCGCGATCACGTAGCGGGTGCCGGTGCCGACGAGGTCGATGAGCACCTCGCCGGTCGAGGCGTCCTTGACCACGGTGCCGTTGGGCACGGGCAGGATCACGTCGGCGCCGTTGGCCCCGTCGCGGTTGGAGCCCTGCCCCTGCTTGCCGCTGTCGGCCTTGCGGTGTGGGCGGCGGTGGTAGTCGAGCAGCGTGGCGGTGCTGGGATCCACTTCCAGGATCACGTCGCCGCCGCGCCCGCCGTTGCCCCCGTCGGGGCCGCCCAGCGGCTTGAACTTCTCCCGGTGGATGGAGGCGCAGCCGTTTCCTCCGTCACCGGCCCTGACGTGCAGAACCACCTGGTCCACGAAGTCCGGCATTCAGCTTCTCCTCCATCAGCCCTCACGGGCGTCTCACAACAGCAAGAAGGGGCGGACCGGAAGACGATCCACCCCTTCGTACAACCCGTGGCGCTGGAGATTTACTCCGCGACCGGGACGATGCTCACCGCGCGGCGACCGCGCTTGGTGCCGAACTGCACGTGGCCCGCGGCCAGCGCGAACAGCGTGTCATCGCCACCGCGGCCGACGTTGTCGCCGGGGTGGAAGTGGGTGCCACGCTGACGGACGATGATCTCGCCCGCGTTGACCAGCTGGCCGCCGAAGCGCTTGACGCCCAGGCGCTGAGCGTTGGAGTCGCGGCCGTTCCGGGTGGACGACGCGCCCTTCTTGTGTGCCATCTCTCAAACTCCCGATCAGGCCTGGTCGATACCGGTGATCTTCACCTGGGTGTACCGCTGGCGGTGACCCTGGCGCTTCTTGTAACCGGTCTTGTTCTTGTACTTGAGGATGCGGATCTTGGGGCCCTTGGTCTCACCGAGAATCTCGGCGCTGACCGTGAACTTGCCCGCCTCCGTGGTCACATCGCCGTCGTTGACGACGAGCACCGTCGGCAGCGAAACCGAAGAGCCGACCTCGCCGGCGACCTTGTCCACCTCGAGGACGTCACCGACGGAGACCTTCTGCTGCCTGCCGCCGCAACGAACGATCGCGTACACCGCGGAACCCTTCTACTGACTCACTGTTGCGATCCCTCGGCCATCCCGTGCGGGATGGCCGCTGACTCCGAATGCTGCGCCCGTCATTCGGCTCATCCGGAACCGACGAACCGGGGGGCGCGCCAACAGGGCACGTCACCTGACGCACCGGTTGACTAGGGTACCGGATGACCGGGGCCCTAGGCGAACCGGACGATTCATCGGAAGCCCACCGAACTAGTCGGCGGACTTGGCTCGGCGAGAGCGTCGCCGCCCCCTGCCGGAAGTCTGTCCTGCCTGGTCGTCCTCGGATGGGACGTCTTCAAGCGCACCGGTCACGGTATCACGACCGGAGGAGTCCTTGGCCGCGGACACCTTGTCCGAGACCGCCTTCTCCACCGCCATCTTGCCCTGGGTGCCCCGCGGCTCGGACCTGCTCTCCACCGGCTCCGTGGAGACGATGAGGCCACGCCCGTTGCAGCAGTCGCACGGGGTCGAGAACGCCTCCAGGAGGCCCTGACCGACCCGCTTACGCGTCATCTGGACCAGGCCCAGCGACGTCACCTCGGCCACCTGGTGCTTGGTCCTGTCGCGCGCCAGGCACTCCAACATCCGCCGCAGCACCAGGTCCCGGTTGGACTCCAGCACCATGTCGATGAAGTCGATGACGATGATGCCGCCGATGTCACGCAGCCTGAGCTGGCGGACGATCTCCTCGGCCGCCTCCAGGTTGTTGCGCGTGACCGTCTCCTCCAGGTTGCCGCCCTGGCCGGTGAACTTGCCGGTGTTGACGTCGACGACGGTCATCGCCTCGGTCCGGTCGATCACCAGGGAGCCGCCGCTGGGCAGCCACACCTTGCGCTCCATCGCCTTGCCGAGCTGCTCGTCGATCCGGTACGACTCGAACACGTCGCCCTGGCCGGGGTCCCACTTCGACAGCCGCTCGCCCAGGTGCGGCGCGACGTACTTGACGTACTCGTCGACCGTCTCCCACGCCTCGTCACCCTGGACGACCAGCGAGGTGAAGTCCTCGTTGAAGACGTCACGCACCACCCGGATGGTCAGGTCGGGCTCGGCCGAGAGCAGCTCGGGCGGGCTGGCCGACTTGGCCTTCTTGCGGATGTTCTCCCACTGGGCCGACAGGCGGGCCACGTCGCGGGCGAGCTCCTCCTCCGAGGCGCCCTCCGCGGCGGTGCGCACGATCACGCCGGCGTTCTCCGGCATGACCTTCTTCAGGATGCTCTTGAGGCGGGTGCGCTCCTTGTCGGGCAGCTTGCGGCTGATTCCGGTCATCGACCCGTCCGGCACGTACACCAGGTAGCGGCCGGGAAGACTGATCTGCGACGTCAGGCGGGCGCCCTTGTGGCCGATCGGGTCCTTGGTGACCTGCACCAGCACCGACTGGCCGGACTTCAGCGCCGACTCGATCCGCTTCGGCTGGCCCTCCAGCCCGGCGGTGTCGAAGTTCACCTCGCCCGCGTACAGCACGGCGTTGCGGCCCTTGCCGATGTCGACGAACGCGGCCTCCATCGACGGCAGCACGTTCTGCACCTTGCCGAGGTAGACGTTGCCGACGTAGGACTGGCTGGCCTCGCGGTTGACGTAGTGCTCGACGAGGACGCCGTCCTCCAGCACCGCGATCTGCGTGCGGTCGCCCTGGCGGCGCACCACCATCATCCGGTCGACGGACTCGCGGCGGGCCAGGAACTCCGACTCGGTGATGATCGGCGGGCGCCTGCGGCCCAGCTCGCGGCCCTCGCGGCGGCGCTGCTTCTTGGCCTCCAGCCGGGTGGAGCCGCGGACGCTCTGCACGCCGTCGGCGGAGGTGTCGTGCGCGGCCGAGCGGCCCGAGCGGGGCGCGCGGATGCGCACCACCGTGTTGGGCGGGTCGTCGGGCGTGGTCTCGCCGCCCTCGTCGTCGGTGCCCCTGCGGCGGCGGCGACGGCGGCGGCGCGAGCTGGAGGCCTCCTCCTGAGGCTCCTCGCCCTGCTCCTCGTCGCCTTCGTCCTCGCCCTCGTCACCCTCGTCGGACTCGTCGCGCTCGCGGGACTTGCCGCGCCCGCGGCCGCCCCTGCGGCGGCGGCGACGGCGACCGGCGCCCTCTTCCTCCTCCTGCTCGTCGGAGGTGTCCTCGCCCTCGTCCTCGGCGGTGATCTCGTCCTCGGCCTCGTCCTCGCTCACCTCGACGGCGGGCTGGGGCTGGGGCTCCAGCCGCACCGGCTTGGCCTGCGACGGGTCGGGCGCCTGGAACAGCGGCGCGAAGATCGCGGCGGGCCGCTGGAACGCGGTGCCGGGCTGGTCCTCGCGGCGCACCGTCAGCCCGAACGGGTCGGCCAGCAGGCTCGGCCGGTCCTCCTCGTCCAGGTCCTCGCCGGCGGGCTCGTCGTCGAGGGGCTCGTCCTCGGGCAGAATCTCCAGAATGTCGTCATCCGCGCGCTCGACCGGCGCCTCGGCCGACTCGACGGCCTCGACGGGCTCCGCGACGGCCTCGGCGGGCGCGGTCGCGACGGTCTCCTCGGGCTCGGCCTTCTTGCGGGTGCGGCGGCGCTTGACGGGCGCCTCCGCGGCCTCGGGGGCCGCCTCCGGCGTCACGGTGGCAGCGGCGGTCTCGGGGACCGCCACGGCACTCTCCGCGCCCGCCACGGCACCCTCAGGAGCCGTCACGGCACCCTCGGCGGCGCCCTCGGCACCGTCCGCAGCCGCCTCGGCGGCCTTCTTGGTCGTACGGCGGCGCGTCGTGGTGGCGGTCGACCGGGTCCGCGTCGCCCTCTTGGGCTTGACCGCCTCCTCGGCGGCCTGCGCGTCCTGCCCGGCCGGCTCCTCGACGGCCTGGGCCACGGCGGCCTCGGCCGGGCTCGTCACCTCGGCCGTGGCCGGCCGCGCGGCGATGAGGTCTTCCGGCCGTCCGGCGGCGCGCTGCGCGGCGGTGCTCGGAAGGGGACGCCCTTCCGCCACCGACGGGGCCGCCTGGGCGGCGACCACGGTGATGGGTCCGGTGGTCGGCGCGGCGGCCGGCGTCTCGGGAAGCTCGGGCGGCGGCCCGGCCGGGCGGCTGGCCGCGCGGCGCTTGGTCACCTTGGTCTGTTCTGTTGTCTCCCCGTCGGGGCCCTGGGCCCCGGCGTTGGGCTCGTTCTCGTCGAGCATGCGGGCGCTCTCCCGTCAGCTCCCGGGCGCGTCGCCGCGCCGCGCAGGAGCTCTCGTGTCTCGTTGTCCGCCACGCCCCCTCGCGGGGGCATGGCGCCAAGTCCTGTCAGCGGCAGCGCCCGGCAGGGCGCTTCTTTAACCGGCGACGTGCTCACCCGCCGGTCCCGCCTCGCCGCCGCGCGTAGTCTCGCGGTCCAGGTCGAGCGGGTCGGCAAGCGCACCGGTGCGTGCGTCGAGCGGCCCCTGCGCCAGCCTGGTCACCTCGGGGGGAACCGGCGGCGCGAAGTCGGCCACAAGGCGCAGCCCTGTGAGCACATCGTCGGGTCGAACGGCAGGAGTGATGTGCCGAACAACCATGCGCAGTATGACACACGACTGTCCGCCCACCTGAGCTGCAGTTCTGTCTGTTCCCTCTGATCCCTGCGAGTCCGGGGCGCTCAGCGCCGTGAGCCTCAGCACGGCCTCCCGCGCGTCGAAGCGGCGCGGGCCCTTCTTGGTGAGGCGCTCGACCTCCACGGTGCCCGCCGCGAGGAACTTCTCCACCGCGACTTCGGCGAGCTCGCGGTCGGCACCGGGCAGCCGCACCTCCCACTCGGAGACTTCCAGGCGGTCGGCCAGCGCTCCGGGGGCCGCCTCGACGACGTCGAGCACGTCGAGACCAGGCGGCAGCGACTCGTCGAGGTCACGCTTGACCTGCTGCGGATCGCACGGCGTCGTGACGCCGATCTCGAGGTATTCGGCCTCGCTGGCGACGCCGGTCGGCGCCGCTCCCGCGTAGGAGATCTTCGGATGAGGCGAGAAACCCGCGCTGTAGGCCACCGGAATGCCGGCACGGCGGACCGCTCGTTCGACGGCCCGCGAGATGTCGCGGTGACTGGTGAAGCGCAGGCGTCCGCGCTTGGCGTAGCGCACGCGAAGGCGCTGCGCCGTCGGCGCGGGCGGGGGCCCATCGGGAACAGGTTTCAGAGCCTTGTCGTCCTTCCCGTGTCAGAGTTCCTTCATCTCAGGATAAGCCGCCCGGACGCCTGCACGTCTCAGGATCATGTACGGCGTGACACCGGGCGGCCACCGAGCGCGGCTAGATCACCGTGAGGGGAAGGAGTTTCTTACCCGTCGGTCCGATTTGAATCTCGGTGCCCATCGTCGGGCAGACGCCGCAGTCGTAGCAGGGGGTCCAGCGGCAGTCCTCGACCTCGCCGCCGGAGACGGCCTCCTGCCAGTCCTGCCAGAGCCATTCGCGGTCGAGCCCCGCGTCGAGGTGGTCCCACGGCAGGACCTCGTTCTCCTCGCGCTCGCGCACGGTGTACCAGTCGACGTCGACGCCGGCCTTGGCGGCGGCGGCCATCCAGCGCTCGTAGGAGAAGTGCTCGCTCCAGCCGTCGAAGCGCCCGCCGTCCTCCCACACGGCGCGGATGACGGCGCCGACCCGCCGGTCGCCGCGCGACAGCAGCCCCTCCACGATGGACGGCTTGCCGTCGTGGTAGCGGTAGCCGATGGCCCGGCCGTACTGCTTGTCGCCGCGCAGCGACTCGCGCAGCGCCTTGAGCCGCCGGTCGACGGTCTCGTGGTCGGCCTGCCCCGCCCACTGGAACGGGGTGTGCGGCTTGGGCACGAAGCCGCCGATGGACACGGTGCAGCGGATGTCGCGCGAGCCGGTGGCCTCACGACCGGCCTGGATGACCTTCTTGGCCAGGTCGGCGATGCCGAGCACGTCCTCGTCGGTCTCGGTGGGCAGCCCGCACATGAAGTAGAGCTTGACCTGCCGCCAGCCCTGGGAGTAGGCGGCGGTGACGGTGCGGATGAGGTCTTCCTCGGTGACCATCTTGTTGATCACCTTGCGCATGCGCTCGGAGCCGCCCTCGGGCGCGAAGGTGAGCCCGGAGCGCCGCCCGTTGCGGGAGAACTCGTTGGCCAGGTCGATGTTGAAGGCGTCGACCCGGGTCGAGGGCAGCGACAGCGAGGTGTTGGTGCCCTCGTAGCGGTCGGCCAGGCCCTTGGCCACCTCGCCGATCTCGCTGTGGTCGGCGGACGACAGCGACAGCAGGCCGACCTCGTTGAAGCCGGACTCCTTGATCCCGTTCTCGACCATCGCGCCGATCGTGGTGATAGACCGCTCGCGCACCGGGCGGGTGATCATGCCCGCCTGGCAGAAGCGGCAGCCTCGGGTGCAGCCGCGGAAGATCTCCACGCTGAACCGCTCGTGCACGGTCTCGGCCAGCGGGACCAGCGGCTTCTTCGGGTAGGGCCACTCGTCGAGGTCCATGACCGTGTGCTTGTGCACCCGCCACGGCACGTCGGGACGGTTGGGCGCGACCCGCTTGATGCGGCCGTCGGGGTGGTAGTCGACGTCGTAGAACTTGGGCACGTAGACGCCGCCGGACTCGGCCAGCCGCATCAGCAGCTCGTCGCGCCCGCCGGGCCTGCCCTCGGCCTTCCACTCCCGGATGACCTCCGAGATGGCGATGGCGATCTGCTCGCCGTCGCCGAGCACGGCCGCGTCGAGGAAGTCGGCGATCGGCTCGGGGTTGAACGCCGCGTGGCCGCCCGCCAGCACGATCGGGTCGTCGTCGCCCCGGTCGGCGGCGACCAGCGGGATCCCGGCCAGGTCGAGCGCGGTCAGCATGTTGGTGTAGCCGAGCTCGGTGGAAAACGACAGGCCGAGCACGTCGAAGGCGCGCACCGGCCGGTGGGCGTCGACGGTGAACTGGGGCACGCCCTCGGCGCGCATGAGCGCCTCCAGGTCGGGCCAGACCGCGTAGGTGCGCTCGGCCAGGGTGCCGGGCAGCTCGTTGAGGATCTCGTAGAGGATCGCGACGCCCTGGTTGGGCAGCCCGACCTCGTACGCGTCGGGATACATGAGCGCCCAGCGCACGTCGGCGGAGTCCCAGTCCTTCACCGTCGAGTTGAGCTCACCCCCGACATACTGGATCGGCTTCTGCACCTTGGGCAGCAGCGCTTCCAGGCGGGGAAAAATCGACTCGACAGGCATGACACCCAGGGTAGCGAAACCCGTACCGTGGCTGGGACGCCCTAGGCGTAGGGGCGCTGCCGGGAGCGGATCGACAGCAGCATGCCCACGGCGATCAGGTTGGCGAAGGTCGCGGTGCCGCCGTAGGAGACGAACGGCAGCGGCAGGCCGGTGATGGGCATGATGCCGATCGTCATGCCCACGTTCACGAACGTCTGGAACGCGAACCAGCACACGATCGTGCCCGCGACCAGCGTGCCGAACCGGTCCTCGCACTGCCGGGCGATCTTCAGGCCGCGCAGCAGCACGACGCCGAGCAGCAGCACGACCGTGACCGAGCCGAGGAAGCCGAACTCCTCGCCCGCCACGGTGAAGATGAAGTCGGTGTGCTGTTCCGGCACGAACCTGCCGGTGGTCTGGCCGCCCCCGAGCAGCCCCTTGCCGAACAGCTGCCCGGAGCCGATCGCGATGAGCGACTGGGTGCTGTTGTAGCCGACGCCGCGCGGGTCGACGTTCGGGTCGACGAACGCGGTGAACCGGGCGACCTGGTAGTCCTCCAGCATCTGGAAGTAGAACACGCTGAACACGCCGGCCGCGCCGACCAGGGCCAGCAGCGCGATCAGCCGCTTGCGCACCCCGGAGATCACCAGCGCGGAGGCGGTGATGGCGGCGAGCACGAGCGCGGTGCCGAGGTCGGGCTGGAGCATGACGAGCACGAGCGTCACCGCGGCGGCGAGCAGGGCGAGCACGATGTCGAGCGGCCTCGGCCGGTCGCGTCCCTCGGCGGGCTGGGCGAGCAGCATCGCGGTGATGAGCAGCAGCCCGACCTTGGCGAACTCCGACGGCTGCACGGCGAACCCGCCGCCCAGCAGGATCCACGAGTGCGAGCCGTTGATCGTGGCGCCGAGCGGCGAGAGCACCAGCCCGAGCCCGATCAGCGAGAGCAGGAACAGCACGGGCGCGTAGGCGCGCACGGCCCGGTGGTCCACGGAGGCGACCACTCCGCACAGCGCGAGCCCGATCGTCTCGTTGAGCAGGTGTTTCTTGAGCAGCCCGGTGGAGCCGGGCGCCCAGGTGCGGGTGGACGACCAGACGAGCAGCGTGCCGATCACCGACAGGGCGAGGACGGCCACGAGCAGGACCCCGTCGAGCCGCCACACCGGCGACTCGGCGCCGAAGGCCCGCCTGGCGAACGAGCGCCGTCCGGGCGCCAGCGCGCTCATTGCCAGATCACCGTCCCGTCGGGGGCGAACCTGGGCAGCCGCGACACGGGCTTGCCGCCGGGCAGCGCGGCGGGCCGCTTGATGCCGAAGATGCCCTCGTAGATCTGCCGCACGGCGGGCGCGGCGGTCTGGGAGCCCATGCCGCCCTGCGACACCATGGCCACGACGACGAAGCGCGGGTTCTGCGTGGGGGCGAACGAGGCGAACCAGGAGGTGTCCTTCTTGCCCCACACCTCCGCCGTACCGGTCTTGCCGCCGATGCGCACCTTGTCCATCGGGAAGCCGGCGAACGCCCCGGCCGCGGTGCCGTCGGAGGCGACCTGGCTGAGCGCGTTCTTGATGTAGAGCCGCTCCTTCTCGGTGACGGGGAGCTTGCCCACGACCGGCACCGGGATCGTCTTGACCACCTTGCCGTCGGGCCGCACCAGCGCCCAGCCGATGCGCGGGCTGCGCACCTTGCCGTCGGAGACCAGCGCCGCGTACGCCCGCGCGAGCTGGAGCGGCGTCACCAGCACGTCGCCCTGCCCGATGGAGAAGTTGGCCGAGTCACCGGGCCGCAGCACGAACCCCTCGGTGCAGTTCTCGTGCGCCAGCCGCTTGAGGAACGCCGCCCGCGCCCCGTCCTTGACCTCGGGGTAGCCGGTCTGGGCGCGCTTGCAGTTGGTGGCGCTGGTCAGCGCCCACATCTCCTTCTTCCACTTGCGGTCGGGGATGCGCCCGGCCGACTCGCCCGGCAGGTCGATCCCCGTCGGCGCGCCGAACCCGAACCCGCGGGCGGTGTTGGCGAACACCTCCCTGGCCGTCTTCTTCGGCGTGCGGCCGCCGTCGCGCAGATACTGCTCGTACGCCGCCTGGTAGAAGATCGTGTCGCACGACTTGACCAGCGCCAGGTGCAGGCTGAGCGTGCCCAGCGGGATGCCGCGGAAGTTGTTGAAGGCCCGGCCGCCCACCGTGACCGACCCCGGGCAGCTGTACTTGCCGTTCAGCGGGTAGCCGGCGCGCAGCATCGAGGCCACCGACGACACCTTGAACGTCGAGCCGGGCGCGAACTGGCCGTTGATCGCCCGCGACACCAGCGGCTTGCCGGACTTCTCCGACAGCAGATGCTTGTACATGTTCGCGGAGATGCCGCCCGCCCACACCGCCGGGTCGTAGCCGGGCGCGCTGGACAGCGCCAGCACCCGTCCGGTCTTCGCGTCGAGCACCACCGCCGCGCCCCCGTCGGCGCCGGGCGCGGACTTCATCGCGTCCTGCAGCGCCTTCTCCGTCACCGCCTGGATCCGCGAGTCGATGCTGGTCACCAGGTGGTGCCCGCTGACGGGCTCGACCTGCTTCTCCACGCCGAGCGCCTTGCCCATCCGGTCGACCTGCACCCGCCGCAGCCCGGCCTTGCCACGCAGCTCCTCGTCATAGACGTACTCCAGCCCGTCGCGCCCGGCCAGGTCCACGCCGGAGAAGGCGGCCTTCAGCCCGACCCGCTTCTCCAGCTCCGCCTCCGTCACCGGCGACAGGTAGCCGAGCATCTGCGCCCCCGCCCGGCCGCCCGGGTATTCGCGGACCGCGTGGATCTCCGCCGTGACCCCCGGGAACTCCTCCTGGCGCTCCAGGATCTGCAGCGCCTCACGCGTGTCGACCTTCTCGTCCAGCGGGACCGGCTGGTACGGCGATCCCGTCCAGCACGGCTTGGGCACCCCGGGACCGCACGGCGTGATGCGTTTGCGCAGCTCGGCGACGGGCCGGCTGAGCACCTCCGACAGCTTGCCCAGCACCTTCATCCCGCCGTCGCGCATCCCGGCCAGCCCGGTCCGGTCGACGGAGACGACCAGCGAGGTCTTGTTGCGCACCAGCGGACGCCCGGAGGAGTCGAGGATCTGCCCCCGCACCGCCGGCACGATCACCGTGCGGGTCCGCGTCTCGGTCGCCCGGTGCACGAGCTCGGGACCTCGTACGACCTGGACCTGCCACAGGCGGACGGCCAGCGCCGCCAGCAGCACCAGCACGAGCGCCTGGATCACGACCAGCCGGGTGCGCATCCGGGTCATATCTCGTACCTCTGCCGTCGGCCGCGGGTCGCCAGCCAGATCACCACGGGCGCGGCGATCATCGTGTAGGCGACGGTCACGGGAACCTGCTCGGTCAGCGTGGAGATCGTCACCCTCGGGTCGGACATCAGCCCGCCCACCGCCGCCGCCATCAGCGGCGCGAGCACCACGCACAGCGCCACGGTGGTGACCCGCCCGCCGGCCCCGCGCCCGGCCAGATAGCCGACCAGCGCGAACACGAACGCGTACAGCCCCGCGACGTGCGCCGTCGGCGGCACCACGTCCACCACCAGCCCGGTGAAGAACCCGATCACCGCCCCGGCCCCCGGCCCGCGTATCAGCGCCACCGCCACCACCGCCAGCAGCACCAGGTCGGGCACGCCCCCGGCGGGCAGCGGCAGCCGGTTCACCAGCATGACCTGCAGCAGCAGCGCCACCGGCACCACCAGGACCGCCGTCATCGGGCCCCCTCCCTGCGCGGCAGCACCGCGTCTCTCGGATCACGGGCGGGCCCCTGCACCACCACCCCCACCACGTCCAGCGCGGTCAGATCCGCGTACGGCCTGGCGTAGGCGATCCGGACGAGCTGCCCGGGAGTCGACTCCACCTGTTCGATCACCCCGATCGGCACCCCCGGCACGTACGGCGCGCCGCGATGGGAGCCGAAGCTGACCAGCCGCGCCCCCCGCTCGATCGGCGCGGTGGAGTCGAGCAGCTTGAACTGCAGGAGCCGCCCGTTCTCCGCCACCCCGTGCACCACGCCGATCTCCTGGCCGCCCTCCAGCCGCGCGCCCGCCGCCGAGGCCAGGTCGCTCAGCAGGACCACGGTGGAGGTGCGGGCCGAGGCGTGCACCACGCGGCCCACCAGCCCGTCGCCGTTGAGCACGGTCATGTCGGTGCGGACGCCGTCGTCGGTGCCGGCGTCGATCTGCACGGCGTCCTCGAAGCCCGGCTGGCCGCGCCGGGCGATCACGTTGGCGGACACCACCTTGTAGCCGCCCAGCCCGGCCAGGCCGAGCATCCGCTTGAGCTCGGCGGCGCGGGCCGCGTCGAGGCGGTCGGCGGACAGGCTGGAGCGCAGCCGGGCGTTCTCCGCCTTGAGCCGCTCGATGTCGGCCTGGGCGCTCGGCGCCGCGGCGATCGCGTGCAGGAACCCGCCGACGGGCCGGGCCACGGCGCCGCCGGCCTCCTCGGCCGCCCCGAACAGCCACGCGCCGGCCGACCGCAGCGGGGTGAGCGGCGAGCTCTCGCCGGCGCGGTGGTCGACGGTCAGGATGACCAGCGCCGCCGCGAGCAGCGTGCCGAGGATCAGCCTGGCCTGGCGCGAGTCTCTCATCAGCGTCGCGACTCCGGCACCAGCACCTGCTGCAGCGCCTCGAAGTCCTCCACGCATCTGCCGGAGCCGAGCGCGACCGAGTCGAGCGCGTTCTCCACCAGGTGCACCGGCATGCCCGTCTCGGCCTTGACCCGCTCGTCCAGGCCCTTGAGCAGCGCGCCGCCGCCGGTGAGCGCGATGCCCCGGTCCATCAGGTCGCCGGACAGCTCCGGCGGGCAGCGGTCGAGGGTCGTCTTGACGGCGTCGACGATCGCGTTGACCGGCTCCTCGGTGGCCTTGCGGATCTCCTCGGCCGACACGATGATCGTCTTCGGCAGACCGCTGACCAGGTCGCGCCCGCGGATCTCGGCGTGCGCCTCCTCCCCTGTGGGGCAGGCCGAGCCGATCGCCATCTTGATCTCCTCGGCGGTGCGCTCGCCGAGCATCAGCGAGAACTCCTTCTTCACGAAGGTGATCACCGCCTGGTCCAGCTCGTCGCCGCCGACCCGGATGGACTGGCTGGTCACCACGCCGCCCATCGAGATGATCGCCACCTCGGTGGTGCCGCCGCCGATGTCGACCACCATGTTGCCGGTCGGCTCGTGCACCGGCAGCCCGGCCCCGATCGCCGCCGCCATGGGCTCCTCGACGATGTAGACCTTGCGCGCCCCCGCCTGGTAGCCGGCCTCCTTGACGGCCCGCTGCTCCACTCCGGTGATCCCGCTCGGCACGGCGATGATGATGCGCGGCTTGGCGAAGTGCCGCCGTTTGTGCACCCGTTGGATGAAATAGCGCAACATCCGCTCGGTGACGTCGAAGTCCGCGATCACACCGTCCTTCAACGGCCGGACCGCCACGATGTTGCCGGGCGTGCGCCCGATCATGCGCTTGGCTTCGATGCCGACCGCGACGATCTTCCCACTCGAGGTGTTGATCGCCACGACGGACGGTTCGTTGAGGACGATGCCGCGGCCACGGACGTACACCAACGTGTTGGCGGTGCCCAGGTCGACCGCCATGTCACGGCCTAGAAAGGCGAGCTTGCTGCCCATGGGGAACGGAGCCTTCCGTAACGTCGTTCGCGAATGACTACGGATCGAATTCGAATCGTAACGTGACGTACCCACCACGCCCCGCAACGAGCCCACGCGCCCCACAAAATTCTCCCGCCCCACCCCCAACCCCGATTTTGCCCGTATTGCGCGATACCACCCGACCGCGCCGGGTACGTTGTCCGCAAACGCGAAAGTGCCCGCCAGGCGGCCTGCCTGACGAGCACTCCTGAGCGTGCCCCCGTGATCAGGGGCAGATGATCAGAACCGGTCCGGGAAGAAGATCTTGATCTCCCGCGCGGCCGACTCCGGCGAGTCGGAGCCGTGGACGACGTTCTCGCCGATCTCCAGCGCGTGGTCGCCGCGGATCGTGCCGGGAGCCGACTTCACCGGGTCGGTGAGCCCGGCCAGCGCGCGGAACGCCTCGACGGCACGCGGGCCCTCCAGCACCATCGCGACCAGCGGCCCCGAGGTGATGAACTCGACGAGCTCGCCGAAGAACGGCCGCTCGGAGTGCTCGGCGTAGTGCGCCTTGGCGGTGTCGGCGTCGAGGGTGCGCAGGTCCATCGCCACGACCTTGAGGCCCTTGCGCTCCACGCGGGCGATCACGTCACCGATGAGGCCGCGCTTCACCCCGTCGGGCTTGATCAGGACAAGAGTGCGCTCGGACACTTGAGGTTCTCCTTTGAACAGGTCGCGGAAACTGCGGCACAGCTTACCGTCCCGTCACGCCCGCTCGCCGTCCTCCGGGGACGCCGCGGGCGGCGGCACGGGCGCCGTGTCCTCCTCGCCGTCGCGCGCCTGCGGCAACGGCTGCACGCCGATCCGTGGGATCACCCCGGTCGGCCGGTCCTCGTCGTCCTCCTCGCCGTCCCGCTGAACCGCCGCGCCCACCACCGCGGGCTCCGGCTCCCCGCCGTCACCCGCCTCATCCAGCACGTCCTGTACATCCAGTACGTCCTCCGAGGAGGGAGCGCGCCTGGCCACGACCGCGGCCAGCACGATGACCGCCACCACGAAGAACCCGCCCGCCAGCGCCCACAGGTGCAGCGCGGTGACGAAGCTGTCGACCAGCTCCTGCCTGGTCCGGTCACCCTCCAGGGCCACCATCTGCACGCCGGTGCCCAGCAGGTAGCCGGCCAGCACCCCGGGCAGGCACAGCGCCAGCCCGAACATGCCCGCCCCGGCCCCCACCTGGCCGAGCGCCGCCGTGATCGCCACCGCCGCGCCCACCGCCAGCAGCGTGAACGGCACGACGAGCACCAGCCCGTCGGGCGACGGCGCCACGACCCGCACCGAGCAGAGCCCGACGACCATCGACAGCAGCCCCAGCGGCGTCACCCACGCGCTCGTCACCGACGACAGCCGCACCACGACCGCCGCCGCCACGGCCAGCGCCCCCGCCACGCAGAACGGCAGCCACAGCCCGCGCAGCCCCGGCCCGCCGAGCCCGCCCATCTCCACGTACGTCACCTGCGCGACGGTCGGCAGCAGCACGACGCCGACGGCCACCATCGTGTAGGCCAGCGTGCGGCTCTCCCGGGTGCCGACCGTGGCCAGCGCGAGCAGCCCGGCGATGGCGAGCAGCGCCAGCAGGACCACCAGCCCGGCCCGCCAGTCCTGGCTCGCGGTGCTGATGGCGACGGCGGCGATGCCGGCGGCGGGCACGGTGGCCAGCAGCAGGCGGCTGCGCTCCTTGACCCGCAGGCGCGGGGCGGCGGGCCGCCCGCCGACCAGCCACAGCACGAAGTAGGCGGCGGCGAGCACGAGCGCGATGCCGGTCACCAGCGGATAGGGCTGAAGGGTGACCTGCCAGCGCGTCACGCCGTCGAGCGGCCACAGCGCCAGCGCCTGCGCGCCGAGCAGGCTGAGCGCCAGCATGCCGGTCCACAGCGCGCGCAGCACGGGCGGCCGGCCCCAGGCGGCGGCGAGCGTGGCGGGCACGAGCAGCCCGGCGCCCACGCCGTGGGCCACTCGCAGCACGCCCACGAGGAACGCCGACCCGGCATAGCCGCCGGCGGCGTCGGCGACGGCGAGCAGCAGCAGCCCGCCGAGCAGCAGGTGGGCGACCTTCACCCGGCGCAGCGCCACGGCGGCCAGCGGCACGGTCAGCATCATCGCCGGCAGGGCGAGCCCGTGGGCGCGCATCAGCCCGAGCCGGTCGATCTCGGCGGGCAGCAGGTCGGCGACCACGGACACGGTGTTGGGGATCGCGACGATCGCCAGCGGCAGCGTGACCACGATGAGCAGCCCGAGCACGGCGTCGGACAGCCACCCGGACCTCGCGCCTTGAGTCGCGGTGCCGGAGGACCGCTGAAATGGGGGGACGGCCATGAAGCCCGACTTTAGCGGGAAGTCACGCCCTCGACACGCCGAGCGACGAGAATCGCGGTGATCCACAGCGCCGCGAAGATCGCCCCGAGGACGAACATGGCCGGCACCACGAACCCGGCGGCGATCGCCAGCACCTGCGCGACACTGCCCACGACGTAGCCGGCCGGGCGCTTGAGCAGGCCCGCGCCGACCACGCAGAGCAGCGCCAGCCCGATCCCGACCGTCACCGCGAGCGCGGGCGCCACCCCGCCGACGCTGATGGCCACCGGCGTGGTGAGCCCGGCGACGACGGCCTCCATGCCGAGCACGCTCGCGCCCAGCCTGCGCATGCCGGGCGTGACCTGGAAGTCCATCAGGCGCCCTCCGCCTTCAGCAGGTGGCGGACGTCTCCCGCCGTGATCACGGACCCGGTGATGAGCACACCGGTGCCGCTGAACTCGCCCTCGGCGTCGGCGATCCCGATGCCGAGGTCGATGGCGTCGTCGAGGCGCTCGACGACGTGCACCCGGTCCTCGCCGAACAGCGGCTCGGCCAGCTCGCCCAGCTCCTGCGCCGACAGCGACCTGGGCGAGGAGTTGCGGGTGACGACGATCTGGTCGAGCACCGGCTCCAGCAGCTCCAGCAGCCCGGTCACGTCCTTGTCGGCCATGACCGCGACCACGCCGACGACCTTGGCGAAGTCGAACGCCTCGTGGATGCCGTCGAGCGTCGCCTGCATCCCGCCGGGGTTGTGCGCGGCGTCGACGACCACCGTGGGGTTGCGCCGGACGATCTCCATGCGGCCCGGCGACGACGCCTGCGCGAACGCGTGCCGTACGAGATCGAGGTCGAGCGGGTCGTCGCCACCGGTGAGCGCCTCGACGGCGGCCAGCGCGCAGGCGGCGTTGCTCGCCTGGTGGGCGCCGTAGAGCGGCAGGTAGACCTCGTCGTAGACGCCCTTGAGGCCGCGCAGCGTCAGCAGCTGGCCGCCGACGGCCACCTCACGGCTGAGCACGCCGAACTCCAGGCCCTCGCGGGCCACGACCGCGCCCACCTCGGCCGCGCGGCGCATCAGCACCTCGGCGGCGGCCAGCTCCTGCTGGGCGAGCACGGTGGTGGCGCCGGGCTTGATGATGCCGGCCTTCTCCTTGGCGATGCTCTCGACGTCGGGGCCGAGCCGGTCGGTGTGGTCGAGCGAGATCGGGGTGATCACGGACACGGTGCCGTCGGCGACGTTGGTGGCGTCCCAGGAGCCGCCCATGCCGGTCTCGATCACGGCCACGTCGACCGGCGTGTCGGCGAACGCGGCGTAGGCCATCGCGGTCAGCATCTCGAAGAACTGGATCCGCCGCCCCTGCGTGTCGGCCAGCTCGACGTAGGGCGCGATCTCCTCGTAGACCTCGGTGAACCGCTCCTCGCTCAGCGGCTCGCCGTCGACGGTGATCCGCTCGCGCATCGTGACCAGATGAGGGCTGGTGAACCGGCCCACCCGCAGGTTGCGCTCCCTGAGCAGGACCTCGGTCAGCCGCGCCGTGCTCGTCTTGCCGTTGGTGCCGGCGATGTGCACGACGGGATAGGCCCGCTGAGGCGAGCCGAGCAGGTCAAGAAGAGCCGCGATCCGGTCGAGCGTCGGCTCGAAGTCCCATTCGACGCCCCGCTCCATGATGGCGCGTTCAACCCCACGAAAATCCACCCCCTCAGCCTACTGACCTCGGGAAGCGGGTCACCACGCGGGGAATCATATCGTGGACTGTATAGAACGTTGGAGGGTACTCACCCCGTCCACCAGGTGTCACCTTGGGAAACAGCCTGCCTCACCCCCCGGCAGGCTCCTACGAGGAGGCCATCGTGGAAGGCGAGAACACTCGCGACCCGGACAAGGGCATCACCCGGAAGACGCTACTGAGAGCGGCATTCATAGCTGCGCCGGCCCCCCTGCTCATCGGTCAGGTGCCGGCTCTCGCACGCGACATGAGCGGGCCGCTGGAGCCCACCCCGTTCTGTGACGACGGCGACGACCCCACGCCGCCCCAGACCGAGGGCCCGTACTTCAAGCCCAACTCACCCCGCCGCTCGACCCTGCCGGGCAGCGGCACCCTGCTCACCGTCAGCGGGTACGTCTTCGGGCTGGCGTGCCAGCCGCTGGCCAACGTGCTGCTGGACTTCTGGCAGGCCGACCGGAACGGCGCCTACGACAACGTGGGCTTCAACTTCCGCGGCCACCAGTTCACCGACGCCAACGGCGCCTACAAGCTCACCACGATCGTGCCGGGCCTGTACCCGGGCCGCACGCGGCACATCCACATGAAGGTCCAGGCGCCCAACCGGCCGGTCCTCACCACGCAGACGTACTTCCCGGGCGAACCGCGCAACAACACCGACTCGATTTTCGACCCGAGACTGCTGATGAACGTCCGCACGGTCGGCTCGGGCAGGGAGGCGACGTTCGACTTCGTGCTGAACGTCCCCGGCGGCCCGCAGCCGACCGGTTCCCCCACGACTCCGCCTCCGGGCGGGGGTACCTGGCAGGCAGGGGTGACCTACCAGGCGGGTGCCCAGGTCACCTATGGTGGCGCGACGTATCGCTGCCTTCAGGGGCACACAGCCGCTCCCGGCTGGGAACCTCCCAACGTGCCCGCTTTGTGGCAGCGCGTCTGATCGGGCATCCGAATGCAAGAAAGGGCCACCCCGGCTGCTGGGGGTGGCCCTCCTTGCGTCACCTCTAAACCAGTCCGCCGTCGGCGCGCAGGTTCTGGCCGGTGAGCCAGCCCGCGTCGGGGCTGAGCAGCAGCGCGACGACGGCGGCGATGTCGGCGGGCGTGCCCACCCGGCCGAGCGCGGTCATGTGCGCGACCGCCTGGTACGCCTCCCGCGGCACGCCCTCCCGCAGCAGGTCGGTGTCCGTCGCGCCGGGCGACACGCAGTTGACCGTGATCCCCCGCGGCCCGAGCTCCCGTGACGCGACCCGCGTGAGCTGCTCGATCGCCGCCTTGCCGGCGACGTAGACGGACTCGCCGGGGCTCGGCCAGGCCGTCCCGGTGGTGGAGACGTTCACGATCCGCCCGCCGTCCGCCATCCGCCGCGCGGCCTCGCGCAGCGTGAAGTACGCGCCGCGCGCGTTCACCGCCATCACCTCGTCGTACGCCTGCGGCGTCACCTCGGCTATGGGCGCGTGCCGCAGGACGCCCGCGTTGTTCACCAGCGCCGTCAGCGGCCCGGCGCCGGCCGCCGCGAACACCTCGTCCGCCCGCTCGAACAGCCCCTCGATCTGGGCCACGTCGGCGGCGTCCGCCCGCACCGGCGTCGCCCGCCCGCCGAGCCCGTCCGCGACCTCCCGCGCCGCCCGCTCGTCGGCGACGTAGCTGAAGACCACCGTGGCGCCGTCGGCGACGAGCCGCTCGACCACCGCCCGGCCGATCCCGCGCGACCCGCCCGTCACCACTGCGGCTGCGTGCATTGCCTGCTCCTTCAGTCGTCCATCCCTTTCGCGCTTCACCCTGCCGGTGCTCGCGGAAGGAAGACTTCCGCGACGCGCGCGACAATCGTTCGGGTGAGCGCGAAACGGGACACCGCTGGACGGCTGCTGCGCCTGCTGTCACTGCTGCAGTCACGCGCCGACTGGCCGGGACCGGAGCTGGCGGCGCGGCTGGGCGTCAGCACCAGGACCATCCGCTCCGACGTCGAACGCCTGCGCGGCCTCGGCTACCCGGTGTCGGCCACCTCCGGCACCGCCGGCGGCTACCGCCTCGGCCCCGGAGCCCGGCTGCCGCCGCTGCTGCTCGACGACGAGGAGGCCATCGCCGTCGCCGTCGGCCTGCGCACGGCCGCCTCCGGCACCGTGGGCGGCATCGAGGAGACGTCGCTGCGCGCCCTGGCCAAGCTGGAACAGGTCCTGCCCGCCCGCCTACGCCCTCGCCTGGGCGCCGTGGCCGCGTACACGGTCCCGGTGCCCGGCAGCGGCCCAGCGGTCGACTCAGGGCTGCTGGCGACGCTCGCCGCCGCCTGCCGCGACCGGCGGCGGCTGCGCTTCGACTACCGCGACCACGACGGCAACGCCACCGTGCGCGACACCGAGCCGCACCGCCTCGTCGCCACGGGCCGCCGCTGGTACCTGGTCGCCTGGGACGTCGGCCGCGACGCCTGGCGCACCTTCCGCGTCGACCGCCTCACCCCGCGCACCCCGCCCGGCCCCGCCTTCCCGGCCCGCCCGCTGCCGGACGGCGACGTCATCGCGTACGTGACCAAGGGCGTCGCCTCCGTCCTCGGCCCCTGCCGCACGATCGCCACCGTGTACGCGCCGGCCGAGGTCGTCGCCGAGCGCATCCCCCCGGTGGCCAGGGTCGAGCACGTCGACGCCGGCCGATGCCGTCTGCACATCGGCGCGGCGACCCCGTTGGCCCTGGCGGTCTACCTGGCGGCCCTGGGCCTGGACTTCACCGTGGACGGGCCGGCGGACCTCCTCGACCAGCTCGCCGCCATCAGCGACCGCTGCTCCTCGGCCCGCGCGACATAACGCAAAAAGGCCCTGGGGATACCCGAGGGGCAGGGCCGGTTCGTCTCCAGAACGCGAAAAGGCCCCCGGGATCACCCCCGAGGGCCCAATTTCGTCACACAACGCAGAGAAGGCCCCGACAATGAATGTCGGGGCCCTCTACTGAAAGATTGTCCGGCGGTGACCTACTCTCCCACACCCTCCCGAGTGCAGTACCATCGGCGCAGGGAAGCTTAACTTCCGGGTTCGGAATGTAACCGGGTGTTTCCT
>NZ_JBGNUU010000039.1:0-40352 GCF_041950485.1 Nonomuraea sp. ATR24 | reverse complement strand
AATGCGCAGCTGAAAACCTGGCGCGTCCTTCGCAAGCTACGGTGTTGCCCTCTTCTCGCAGGTCAGCTCGTCAAAGCCATCCTCGTTCTTCAACTCCGTGAAGCAGGATGAAAAGCGTTCAGTGCATTTGGCTGTAGTGGGGCACGCCAGGAGTCGTGCTCACGCATTTGGCGCGATCAGCCGCAAACGATCAGCAGCAGCCGGACATCGCCGGACACAAGAAGGCCATCAGCCAGCGCTTTCCCGGGTCAACCCTCTTTGTTGCTGCTGGACGATGGGGTCTCGGCTGGATGCAAACCTGCGGCACCCGCTTTAGGAGAGTGGTGGTTACTCCGCCCGGCTGGGCCGCTTGAGCTGGGCAAGCATCCTACACGGCGCGTGAGTCTTTCAAGATCACCTCGCATATATCCCCGGCCTTGTCTACGACCGCTAGAGCAACCACGTCATCCGGTGGCAAGATGGCCCGGTGTACGCCGAGATTGCGGGCCTGGATGACTACGGTCCTCGCCGACGACCTTCTTGAGTCGCACTTCTGCGTCACCGGTCTGTGTCGTGACCACGACGTTGTCATCGCCGGCCTCACCCTGCCCTACAGCTCCGGTGGGCTTCCCCTCGTAACGTGGAGACCGAGCCGAGAGAGGTTTGGTCGTGGCAGGAACCACGAGGCGTCGCTTTGATCCGGAGTTCCGGGCTGGGGCGGTGCGTATCGTCAAGGAGACCGGCAAACCCGTCGCGCACATCGCGCGGGACCTGGGTATCAACGAGTACACGCTGTACAACTGGGTGCAGATGGACCGGCACGCAACGGGGCAGGTCGGGCGGGACGGCAACGGAGGCGGCAAGCTGAAGGAGTCCGAGCAGGAGGAGCTGGCGCGACTGCGGCGGGAGAAGGCCGAGCTGGTCAAGCAGCACGCCAAAGACAAGACCGCCTGGGAGAAGGAGCGCGCCGAGCTGGAGGACGAGCGTGATGTCCTCAAACGATCCGTGGTCCTATGGGTCAAGGACTCGCTGAACCGATAACCGTGGTGGAGTTCATCGAGTCCCAAAGGGCCGAGTTTGGTGTCCCCCACACGATTTGTTTTCGTGCGCTGGGAGTATCGCCCTCGTGGTTCTACAAATGGAAGAACCGCAGGCCAACAGCTCGCCAAGAGCGGCGCGCCCGTCTCGGCGAGGAGATTGAATGGCACTTCGCCGCCTCCGGTGGCACCTACGGGTCGCCACGCATCAACCCAGGACCTGAGGGCCGAGGGCTGGAAGGTGTCGGAGAACACCGTGGCCAAGCGGATGGCCGAACTCGGCTTGGCCGGCCGCAGGCAGAAGAAGCCCCGTTCGCTGACCCGGCAGGGCAAGCGGGCCGGCCGCGCCGGATCTGGTGCGCCGGAAGTTCACCGCGGTCGCTGCGGATGTGCTGTGGGTCGGGGATGTCACGATGATCCGCACCGATGAGGGGCCGCTGTACTTGGCGTCGGCCGAGGACTTGTTCTCCCGCCGGCTGCTCGGCTATGCCATGTCGGAGCACCATGACGCGGCGCTGACGGTCGCCTCGCTGCAGATGGCCGTGGTCACGCGTGGCGGTGACGTGGACGGGGTGATCTTCCACTCCGATCGCGGCTCGGAGTACACAGCTGCCCGCTACCAGGCCGAATGCCGCAAGCACGGGGTGGTGCAGTCGATGGGCCGGGTCGGGTGTGCGCTCGACAACGGAGCCGCCGAGTCGCTCAACAGCATGCTGAAGGTCGAGTTCATATACCGGCACCACTTCCGTACCCGGGCGGAGGCCCGGCTGAAGATCGCGACCTGGATCGCGGACTTCTACAACCTCAAGCGCAGGCACAGTGCTAACGGCGGGCTGCCGCCTGTCACATTCGAGCGTCAGATGATCGAGAAGCGGCAAGCATCAACGGTCCTGCTCAGGGCCGCTGTGGCATAGGACCGTCTCCACGCTTTGAGGGGATTGACACCGGCCCCGTCGAAGGTCACGTTAACTGCATCTGAAACGATCAAGTGGCAGGTGTGCGGCCGTGCCAAGCATGACCCCTTCCGCGCCTTGTTGGCAGGCCAATGGCCTAACCTTACGGGATGCGTACCTGAGCCCGCATTGGCGCGCCACTGACACCTGTGAGGCTGAGTTGAAGGGGTGGAGTGGTCGACCGTCGTCTCAGCGCCATTTCGGTGGGAGTTCGATGGTCACTTCGCGGATGGCGGACTTGATGGTGATAGTGGTTTCGCCCCGTCCGATCGCCTTGTCGATCTTCTTTATCTCTGCCCAGGAGAATCCCTGTCGGCGGTACTTGTTCCGCTGGCTCGGCTTCATGTGGCGAATGTCGTCCTTGGCCACCGTGGTCATCCCGGGGTGCCATAAGCGTGCGGACCCTCGTGTCATCTTGGTCATCATGACCTTCTCCTGATCCCTTGAGGTTGAGGCCAGCTACTCAAGAGCCTAATCGGATCGACAAGGCTTGATCTGAGATCGTGAGAATGAATTACCCCTGTAACTGTGGTTCAGAGTGGGCCTCACGGCAGGTTTGGCGTTTTATCGGAGCGCAGCAGCTTACGCTCGGTTGGATAGTCGCTCAGGCAAAGAGACTGTCACTATCGCCCTCGTCCGAACTTACTCATGCTTTTCTTGCGGGCGGGAGTCAGCCACGCGCTGTACTCGCCATATTGGCGCAGTTCGTAGCCGAATTTGTCCGAGGGCGCCGACTTCAGCAGTCTTCCTAGCTGGTCGAGCAGCTCACGTCCTCTGTTTCGGTTGCCGACGCTGCGCGCTTGCTCTAGCCGCGTGATCGCTTTTGCAGCGGATTCACGTATGCGCATTTCCTCCCGCCGATCGAGTTGTGCGGTTGATTGGTCGACGGAGGCGAAAGTCGTGAGCGGCTCGCGCGCTTCAGGGGGAGTGACCTCTTCCTGATACGTCTTCATCGCATGTTGCTTTTCGAATACTCGTGGATGGATGTCGACGTGTGGAGTGAGTAGCGGGGTTTGTATCGCCGGTGCGAGTGCCAGCCCGCCGGAGTCGATGATCCAACGAGGTGTCAGCCGCTCAGGATCTATATTGGCTCGTATCGAGGCAGGTGCCATGATTTGATACAACTGGCCGAGAGCCAGCTCCGCGTAGGCGCAGGGGAGTACCACAACGGCATCGCCGATGCTGACTCCAGTACGCATTTGTACTTTTACGGGGAGCGACTGACTGTCGTTCTGGCTATTGCCTAAATGTTGCCAGGGGCCCGTCTTCGACGCCTTTGGTGTGACCACGAGTTCGGCTACATCGAGAGGGAAGCCGATAATGTTACTTTCGTTTGTGTCGGCCACTTGACCGGTGCCAATTAAGCTTGTATGTGGCCGGCGAACACGTTCAATTTCTGCTGTAGAGATTCCGGATTGTGTCAGCTGCCAGCCAGAGATGTCCTCCCATTCGATTGGCCGTCCTGGAAGTTGGACTGCGACAGATGCCCTTCGCGTGCTTCCTTGGGTTTCGCAGCGAACACGCAAGGCATACCCGTCTCGGTCGAGCGCGGCATGCGATGCACGGGACTTCGTGCCGAAGATCCACTGTACGACTCGCCCTCCGACACGAAGCTGACTGTCCCGGTCGTACCAACTGTGCTCGTTACCGACGAGTTGGACGGCAATCAGTGGCAGCTGTCGGGGTGGGGTGACGGTCAGCGCTGTGCAGTCGCCACCTAAGGCGAAGTCGTCGTCGATGGCAGGGGCACTGATGGGCTTCATTCCTAGGCCCATGAGCCACTTTGATAGCTCCTGGTGGATGTAGAGGTGATCGGCAGAGTCGACGCCAAGGTTGACGCGCCTGCACATATGAGCGGCTCGGTGTGCATGATGAGCAAAATGCGGAATCTTCACCTGGCCGATCCGGTCCATCAACTGTTTTCCGCAGCCGCCAAGGTGTGTTCCGCACCAGAACGTATTGCCCATCCGATCGTGGTGTTCCCGGAACCGGAGGGCTTCAGTCCGGTCGAGGGGCATAAGGATCGGGTCGTAGGAGCTCGCTCCGTTAAGAACGGCAGTCTGGACTCTTCGCGTATCTTCCTGCACGCCGGCATCACCTCACACTCATGCTGAAAGTATCGCAATCACGGCAGGGATGACAGATGTCTCGTAGCTGTTCCGTTGGAATCACAGAGGGCACGAGGTGAACGAAGCGTGCGGCAAGGCCAACGATGGCCCGCCGCTGGGAAGATGGCGGTGGAGGTACACGAACGCCTGGACTGGCTTTGCTCGATCGGCTTGTGTCATCTGACTCGACCGACTCCAGCTCGGCCGGATACGGATACAACCCTCCGAAGCTTTGTATCGCCGGGCCGTGCTATTTCGACTTCGCCGTAAGAAGTGATTAGACCCCCTCTACACGCAAAGGCTCACGGGCATTCGTCCGAGAGCCTTTGTCGATTCAGACGAGGAACGGCGACACCAGCCAGGCGGCGGCCGCGCTGGCGAGCGTCCAGACACCCACTTGGATCAGAAGATACTTCGTCCGGACCAGCCTGCTCATCGTGAAGATTTGGTCGGCCAGCGTATCCAACTCGGCTCGCGACGACCGTTCGAGCGCAGTGGCGAGGCTGTAGGGCGATTTCTGCCTCAGCGCGTCGCCATAGAAGCTCACCAGCGTGGCGGGTCGGCTGCTGCTGCCGCGCCTGGGATAGATCGCGGCCAGAAACAGCACGATGGCAGTGCAGGTCATGGCCGATCCACACCACCACAGCCACTGGCCGGAACCGAGGTCGTGCGGGCGCCAGCGCCCCGCGAATAGGCCGCCGAGCACCGCGCCGACCGCGACCGCGGTGGTGCCGAGCAGGATCGAGGCCTTGGTGTCCGCACGGGCCGCCTCTTCCCTGATCTCGCCCAGGATGCGCTGAGCATGAGCGGCGGATCGGCTCGGATCGGTCATCGGACCGTCTCTCCGCCAGGCGCGGACTGGGAGGCCGAAGAGACCGATGTGACGGTGGAGAGCTGGGCGATCCACTCTTCGCGCAGGATCCGCAGCTCCTCCTCCAGCGGGTCCGGGCGGAACCGCTGGAGGGCTTCCTCGACCTGGTGCAGCGCGCCGAACTCCGGCTCGGGGCCGATGACTCCGGCCAGCTCAGGCTGGACGCGGTCCCGGAGCGAGTTGCCCCGCTCTCCGTTGGAGAATGCCGGAGGAAGGCTGCCAGCCTTAGCGTGGAAGCCGCGAGCGTACATCATGAACTGGTAGGCCTCGCTGTACCGCTCGGAGATGCGGCTGATCAGATCGTCGCGCAGCGCACTCAGGTTGCTCCAGGCCACGCTGTGCCGCCTGACGTCGGCGCCGGCCTTGCGCACGCGGTGCTTGCTCGCCCTCCGGGCCTTGCGTAGCCGCCACCGGGCGTCGAATTCCTGGCTCGCGTACGCATCGTGCGCGGCGATCTTCAAGGCGAACGCGCAGAGTGTGAGTGTGACGATCAGGATCGTCACGAAATCCTGTGGCAGGGCGAGCTGGGTCACGTCACCTGCCTGCGCGGAGGTTGCGTTCGCCTCCCGGGTACGTTGCACCGCCCAGCTCGCGGCGACGAGCAGAAGCATGGCGGGCAGCAGCAGGAGGAACACCCAATAGCCGAGCCCGGCCAGGAAGCGGCCGAATCCGTACCGGGTCTTCTGGCGCTCGGCATGCAGGCGGACGGCGCGGTGCACTGGTCCTCCGAGCGTCGTGCCGGAGATGAGTAGGCCAACCGTCAGCGTGATCCCGGGCAGGAGAGTGAGGATCTCCTCCAGGCCGTTGATGTCGGAGTTCCCGATGAACTTCTGGAAGATGTTCCTGAAGTACCAGGTGTCGAAACCGCCGACGGCCACGATCGTGGGCCACACGATAATCCGCAACCAGAGCGGGCGCCGCGGCGTTCGCGTGGCGATCCGCGCTTCCCGCAACCGGCGTAGGTCCTGTGTAGCGTTGCCGAGCGCGCCGCCGCACACGATGGCCCGCAGATCCGCCAGGGAGGATTGCGCCTCGTGGTAGTTGCTGATCAGCCCGCCCCGCAGCGCATTTATCTGCTCAGCCTGCTGGCGTACGAGTTGCGAGGCCCGGTTCTTGGCGCTGAGCAGGGCATGCGACTCCAGGTTGTCCAGCTGCTCTGGCACCCGGGCGGGTGTTGTCTGGATGTACATGTCGAAGTTGCGCTGCCAGCAATCGCAGCCGTGGTGGCAGAGGTGGACAGGTTGCCGCGTGCCGCTCGCCGCGTCGTGGTCCTCGGCAGGGGGGACGATCCGGCCGTTGAGTGTCTCGTCGCCCGGATGGAAGTTGCCGTTGCTCATCCTATCCACGCACCTTGTACTTGATCTCCACTCTGCGGTTGCAGCTGCGGTCTGCCGGGCTTGTGCCCGCGCACTTCGGCGCCTTCTCGCCCATCCCCACGACACGCACGTGTCCCAGTCCGGCCTCCTTCAGCACCCTGCGCACCGCCTCGGCACGCCGTACAGACAGGTCTACGTTGTATGCCGGGTCGCCTTGGTCGTCGGTGTGTCCAAGGACCTCCAGCCACTCCGGCGCCTTCGGGATGACTTTGTTCGTGAAGGAGGCCAATGCCTTCAGCCCACGCGCCGATACCCGGTCGGAGTCGGTCGCGAACAGCAGGTCGCTGGGGAGCGTCTCCACCTGGACCGGGTTGGGAGGTTCCTCGACGCTCAAGAATTTGATCCTCCCGTCCTCGGGCCCGGCTGAGGCGGCGGTCTGCGAGCCCGCGGCGGCTGCCGCCGCGGACATAGGGCCAGGGCGGGAACCTGACTCGACGGTGCAACTCTGTGCGGAGCGGGTGGCCTGCGCGCACATGCCTGACCACAGGGTGCGGAGCCACTGCAGGTGGGGCTCTTGAGGTTCGGGATGTCCTTGCCCCACGGCTCCCACCCAGGGCAGACGGACCTCCCACCCCGTCAGATCGGGCACGGCCCTCTGAGCATCACAGGACCGGACGATGCGCGCGGCGTGCGCGACGTCTCGCATGGCGGTCTGGCGCAGGTCGGCGCAGCCGGTCGTGGCCAGTCCGTCGGTGACCACAATCAGAGTGTGCTGAGCCTCGGTGGTGCCGCGCTGCCCTACCCGGAAGGCGGCCATGACGTTGGTGCCCCGCTTGCCGGGATTCCGAGTGGCCCGGTCGACAAGTTCCCGCAGGCAGGCGCTCGTGTTCCCGGCGAATTCCGCCCTGTTGCGCTCGCCGCCGGTCATTCTGGGTAGATAGACGGGCGCACCCTGCCAGGCGATGCTCTCTCCGCCGTCGATCGCGCCGATCTTGATGACGGCTGGTGTGGGCAGCGACGGGATCAGCGACTTCTCCTGCGCGCCAAAGCTGATGGATCCGTCCTCTAGCGGTACGCCTCTGCCACCGAAGATCGCGGCATACCAGTCGGCGTTCTGGCGCGTCTCCGCGTCCCGCATGGAGTCGCTTCGGTCGATCACCACGACCAGTTCACGTGCCGTCGGGGTGTTGTCGCGCGACAGGCCACCAAGCGCGGTGCAGGCAGCGCCCGGCTTGGGCGCGGTGGTGATGGTGCGTGGTTCGTCGAAGAACGAGCACGCCGAGGCCAGGAGGACGCAGGCCAGCGCCGCAGCGCGCAGGGAAGCGCTCATCCCTGCTCCCAAGGCAACTGGGCAGACGGCTCGGGCAGGTGCACGCCGAGTTGTTGCAAGGCGATCCTGAGCGCGGTCTCACTGTCCTTGACGAGGTCGAACACGTTGACCGCTTGCTGAGCACTGACCACGCTGTTGACTACGTCGAGGAACCGCTGGGCTGCTTCGAGCCGCTCGCGCTCCATGACGCCCATGACGTCGGCCGCGTTGACGGGGTGCTCGGCCAGTCGTACGGCGTAACGGCTGCGCCAGTTTGCCTCGCTGTCTTCCAGGAACCGCAGCCAGAGGTCGCGCTCCTTGCCCAGTCGTGCCACCTGGGTCTTGGCGAGTTCGAACTGCGCATCGTCCTCCATCATCTTCCGGCCTATGCCGCGCTGGTGCTCCAGGACCTCCTCACTGAGCGACACCCACGCCTGTGCCGTGCACTTGATCATCACACTGTCGCAGTCGTGGATCGGAGCGAGGAACGCGGCGGTCAACGCCTCGTCGATGGCCTCCTCTGCCGCCTGCGGCAGATGTGCGGGGAACTTGCGCGCGGTGGCGCGTACGACGTTGTGGACGCGGCGGTGCGCCGCCCACCGTTTGGCGTCGATCTCGGCGTTCAGGTGCTGCTGGGAACTATCCGTCTTCGGCTGGGCGCACCAGGAGCACCACACCCTGATGGTGAAGGTCAGCGCGTCGCCGCGGGCGGGCGTCTCGATGACCAGCGGATCGTCCCACACATGCAGGCCCTCGCCGGGTAGGTGGTCGCACGGGCGTGGCGGCGGCTGCATGAAGCGGTGCGTGAGCATGATCGGGTTGTACGGTTCGTCTTCGGCGCACGTATGGGGGACAGCGGAGGGCGTGGGGTGGGGACGAAACCTTTTCCACAGTCGGCGTAGGACACCCATCAAGTGGTACCGCCTTTCATGTAGTTGTGAAGGTGCTTGCTCAGGCCGGCACTGGTCGTGCCGGTATGGAACCAGTGGTGTAGATGGAGGCGGAGTGGCCCGCGCAGGTCGGTTGTGCTGCTGGCGAAGACCCGCTCGATGACAGAGCGGCGGCGATGGGGAGCGCTGTCCCAGCTGGACACCCAGACGCCGAACGCGGTCCACGCCTCGTGTACCGGAGGGCTCACCGCGTGCCGCAGGTTGCGCGAGCTCAGCCCGCAGGCCAGCGCGTTGAGCCAGACGCTGACGAGGTGCTGCTCGGTTTCTGGCCACGACTCCTCGCCGAGCTCGTCCAGCCGCAGTCGGTCGTGCCGGTCGTCATCTGTCGTGGCCAGGCGTGTCAGGGCGAGGGCGGCGATGCGGCGAAGGCCGGCGTGACTGGTCACGCTCCAGTCGGCGAGTTCCTTGACGATGGTGGGCGCGGTGCCCGTCGTGCATACGTCGGTGAGCGAGCGTGCGATGGCGTCGTGCAGGTGTCTCTCTCGGGGCGAGGACTTCATCGCCATCCACTGGAAGGCTTCGAGCGCCTCGTCGATCCTGTCGATACCGATGCGGGAGCCGTACGCCCGCGCCGCCGTACGGCGGGTGGTCGTGGTTCGCAGCCAGCCGCCCAGGCAGTCGAGGACCTGTCGGGATGGGTTGTCCGCGTACGCCGCCTCCAGCGCCCACGCGGCCAACCATGACTCGTTCTGCCGCCTGGACCGGCTCCATCGGCGGAGGAACTCGGTCTCGACCATCTTGAAGTCGTAGGCCGAGATTCGGCCTATTGCGTGCGCTGCCTTGATGCGCACGTCCCGGTCGGGGTGTCCGGAGAGCTGAGTCAGCCAGGTGAGGACGGGATCGCGGATGCTCTGCCCTTCCTGCCAGATCACTTCCAGGATGGCGGCGGCAAGTCGCGGCCTGCGCAGGCAGACTCGCGTGGTGTTCTCCCCTGAGCTGCAGTCGGCCTGTGCGAACTGCAGCCACTCGGGCAGCCATTCCCACGACGGGGGGCCGGTGTTTTTCTGGGGCGCTGGCGATGGATGCACCAGCTCCCCCAGCAGGGCCGCGGCTCGCGAGACTGTGACTAGGGGTAGCTCGTTCAGCACCGCCGCGCTGATCAGGAAGCAGCGCCTATGCAGGGTGGCCTCGTCATCGACCAGCAGCTCCTTGGCCACCTGCCGCAGCGCGTTCGGAAGCCCCGAGACGACCTCCGCCGTGGTGCCACCATCGGCCAAAATCATGGCCGACTCCCTGGCCAGGGTGGCGCTCTCGCCGGGAGGGCGGTCCTCGCCCGCGATGTGTCTGAGCTCTTCCAGCATCGAGGGGGAGTAGGAGAGGCCCAGCTTGTCTAGTTGCCAGACGAGCCAGCTCTTGAATACCTCACGTGGATCGGGAGGCTGATGATTGATCGAGGAATGCCCAGGCAGGCCGTCCGGATCGGTCAGGACGACGAAGCGGCCACACAGCTCGTCCGCCAGGGATTCGAGATGGCGCACCACTTCGCGCTGATCGTGCCGGGTCCATGCTGCGCCCGTTGCGTCAAGCACGTAGCTGGCGTGCTTCTGCAACCGCGCCGCGTCCATCTGGACCAGGTCGCCACGGACTGTGAGCGTTCCATAGCTTCGGACCAGCCCTTCATATGCTCCCTCGCTCGCCCATTGCCCCAGCGCGGCCAACGCGGTCCAGTGCCTGCCGCTGTTCGGTTGTCCCTTCATGACCGCGACCCGCTCCATGGCGAGCCGGTTCACCAGGTCCCGGTAGGATGAAACCTCGACGTGGGTGTGGCCGACCTGCCGGACCTCTTCGCTGCTCAGCAGATACGACCTGACAAGCCCCGTTTGCCCCAGCCCGATGTTGATGTCACCGTTATGGGTTTCGAAGAGTGCGCTGTCCATGATGCGGTGCGACGACCCCCGGACGAGCGTACGTAGGTTCCCCTCTCGCACGCGGCGCTCGGCGTCCTCGTCCGCGAGCTGCTGGCCGAGCGGTTTCGCGTCGTCGTCGCCCTCCTCATCGTCCACGGGGACATGCGGTGCCTTCTCCTCCAGGGCCGCAGGAGGGATGGGTTGACCGGCGGCGGCTTCGGTAGCTGCGGGAGAATCCGGCTCCTCGGCTGTGCCCTTCTCGGGAAGGGAGGCCGAATCGCTCATCTGGGCCCACCCAAATTGATGTCGCCGATGCGGATATCGCCCGAGTGCGTCTCGTTCACATTGGAGCCGGTGATTGTATGGGCGGAGCCATAGACGATCTTTCTCGGCTCACTGCTTGGCGGTTCGGCCGAGGTCGCGCCCGCACGCCGCGGACCCCTGTCTTCGTGCGGTAGAGCAGGGATGTCGTTGAACGGATCGAGCTCATGGATCCTGAATAGGTCGCAGTTGGGCACGTACAGGTAGGCGAGGTACCGGTTCTCCTTCACCGCAACGCGCACCTGCCGAAACCTGGCCGGGCTGAGCGCCCCGTACCCGTCAGTGAGGTAGTCGTTGAAGACCCGCTCGGAGACGATCATCGCCAGGTCCGCACCGTGGCAGCACGCCAGCGCCACCCGCAGCGCCTCGGCGTCGACCAGCCGGTTGACCTGTACGGCGTGCGAGCCCGGGATCCCAGTGGCGCCGTCCGTTCTAACCGGCCCCTCGTGCAGGGACACCCTGAGCCGGATCGAGGTCCACGGCGGCGGCAGTGGCCGGCGGTTGCGGGTGCCGAGAAGGACGTTGAGCTCTTGGATGAACGCCTCGGCCAGCTCGCCGATCGGGGTGTCGGCGGGCAGTACCGCGAACGCGCCGTCTCCCGACCACTGGGTCGCCCACGCGGTGAGGTCGAGCCCCGCCTCGCGCGCCGCGGTCTCCAGCAGGAGCCTGAGACTCCCCTGCGCCTCGTGCTGCTGCGCTTCGTTCCGATCGCTGTAGTTTTCGATGTCGATAGACATCATTGGGTGAATTTTTCGCATGCGGGAATCACGCATCCGTACCTCCTGGAAAGCTGCGTGAGTGGGATGACGAGCACCCTGTCACAAGATGGGTTGACGAAAGCCGCCAAAAGTCGTCTTCGTAGAAGACTGCAAAAAGTCTTGTATGAAACTATTGGGCGATATCTGCGAAGTTTGCCAGCTCGGTAAGGTTCAAGATGAGCACCTTGCGGCGTCCAGTTTCAACGAGCCCTCTGGCCGAGAGCTGTCGCAGCGCACGCTGCACCGAGTCCTTGTTGGCGCCGATCAGCGCGCCGTATTCCGCGTGGGACAGTCGCACGCCAACGTCGGTGGCGCCTGCCAGCCTGTGCCCGTGCTGCCCAGCAAGCTCGATGAGCGCCCGGGCCAGCCGTACGTCCACGTCGTAGCCGGTGAAGTCGAGCCGCCGGCGGTTGGCTTGCCGCAAGCGCTCCCCGAGCAGCTGGTTCATGGCCACCGCTGCGGAGGGATGCTGATGCAGAAATTCCATGAACGCCGATCCGGCGACGTGGCTGATCAACGATCGGCGGCAGGCTGTGACCGACGCGAATCTGGTGGTGTTGTCGAGCACTGCCATCTCGCCGATGATGTCTCCGCTTACCCGGATGGCGACGAGCGTCTCGGCACCATTCTCCACGCCCGCGGTGACCGCAACCACGGAATCCAGCAAGACGAGGACGGCGTCGCCTGCGGCCCCCTGACGGATGAGAGTATCGCCGGCCGGATGTGATCGATGGACGCCAAGGTCCAGCAGTATGCGGCGGTCGGTAATCGGCAGGCGGGCAAGAAACGTCCCTACTGGCCAGCCACGGTTTGCCCATGGACTTCGTTGAACTGTCACGCTGTCTCCCGCCGCGTGTTTTGCGGGCAAGGTAGCCGTTTGGGTGGGGATCGCCGCCCGAGTGACGGAAGCATTTTTACCACAACAGGAGAATCTTCTGTTGTTCGATAATAGGGATTAATGTCCTATTTTACGCATATTCGGGCAGGTCAACTATCGGATGTACTGCAGGAGATGTGAATAAGTAACATATTTCTTGCCGTATGGATACATCGGGAGATCGCGATTATAAATCAGCACATAAGTCTCCTTTTCGACAATCTGTGTGAACTTGCATCAAACCGGCCACATGGGGGTAATGGCGCTCACTCCGGCCGGTGGACGACGAGCACATGCGCTATCGGCGAGCGATGATCTTGCTGGCCTCGGCCGGCGGCAACACCGTGCCGGTCATCGCCCGCCAGGCCGATGAAGACACCGTGCGGGATGTCACTAACCGCTTCAACGAGATCGGGCTGGCCTGCCTGACCCTTAGTAGGCGGGAGGCTGTTTCCGCCTGACCAGTCCTGACGACGCAGAGATCCTTGCCCAGACGGCCAACACCGACCGGCCAAGCTCGGTCAGCCCTTCACCTGCTGGTCTATTCGTGAACTACTCGCCTACCTGCATCGCCTGTCCGGCCGCTCCGTCACAATCGGTCGGGACGCCCTACACGCTCTGCTGAGCCGCTGTGGCATCACATTTACACGCCGCCACCCTTGGCCCTCGCTGGTGCGGCTCACTCTTGCGAAAAAAGATCGCAACGAGAACAACCCTGAACGGCACGCTTCCCCCGTCGGTCCTACCGGGCTCGCAACGGCGGGAAAGGTGAACCCATCCACCGCGTCCATTGCGACCAGCTGCACATCATCATGACCTCAGTCTGTGGGCGTCAGGACGACCTCCTTGAAGCAGGACGTCTCACACCCCGCAACCCGGACGTTGACATCGACGTCATCGGATTGAGCAGTCAAGGTTGTCGGGGTAACGAAAAGTCCTTGGACGACGTCCCTCGTAGCCGTCGTTTCATGATTACCTCGCCGCCCGCACTTCACCGCAGTGTGGACATGGGAGGAACTGGTGATGGGGAGGCTCCACGACATCACCTGGAAGGACTGGTTGATCCCGGATGCTCGGCAGTCCGGCAGCGCCAGGTCAGTCCCTACAGGGACGTAGGGAAGGACTGTAAGTTTTGCTTACTACGCATGTGGTGACGGCTTGGTTGGCACGGATTGTTTCAGATGGTGGAGCCATTTTTCGACCAGACTGGCTTGAGTAGGGGAGAGTCCTGCGGGAGGTTCAGTCCGGAGTCGGGCACGCAGCTGCGCTCGTGTCAGGGATAGAGCAAGGTCCTGGATCTCCTGAGCTCCTGCAATGCGGCTTGTGAATACGTCATAAAGAAAATCGGCGTTTGGAGTCTCCAACAACTGCCTGCCGGTGAGGGTAAGGCTCATGTGCCCGTTCTCGATGTCGACCAGGCCGAGGGAAACTAGAACGCGCGACCGCCGACGTGCCTCGTCGGAGCGGGTGATAGTTGGGAAGTGCTGTTTGAAACTGGCGATGTAGTCGTCCCAGGTCGGCTGGCCGTCAGCGAGTGAGGTCATGGTCACGATGGAATCCAGGAGACAACCGTCGCGCTCCGAGGGCATCTTTCCGATGTAGTAGCGGCGCTGGGCGCTGCCAGATAGCCGCGAGGGGATGATCTGAGCGGTGCTCTCGGCCCTACCCGTGATAGTAGCCAGGGCGTTTAGGTCGAGGGAAAGTAGCGAGAGACGCGAGGCCTGGACTCCAATCCCGTGTTCTGTAAGCAGGTCGGCTAGCAGGTTACCGTCGATGAGGTGGATGGGAGTAAGGCGGTTGCTCAGCGCCTCACGAGGAGCGTCTTTCGTGTACTTCCCGGTCGTAACGATGATGCCTTGGGTTCCAGGCGGAAGTGTGCCTCGGAGTTCCCTCACCTCCTTGACTGTTACCGGCTTTGTCCATCGCTTGACTTGGATCGAGGCCGGGACTGTCATCACGCCGCCTCCGACGAGGGTGGCGTGCACATCGACGCCTCCATCCCTGGAGTGCCTAGTCACCACCGCGTCCTCGTACTTCATCGCTGTGAACAGCGCTGCAACGATGTGCTCGAAAACCTCTGGAGGAACTTCTCTCAGCTGATCAAGCAGCAGCTTCTTTACCTGTTCGTTCTCTTGCTCGATAGCCTGTTCAGCCTTATTGCCTGGTGGCCGGAGGCGCACAGAACGACCTGACATGGAGAAGTGCTGCCGATAGCCGCGGGCGGAACGCAATCTGTCATCTCGCAATAGCGTCTCGAGCAACTGTTCCTCCTCGAGTGTGCTGCTGGTCGTCTGCGCATCACCTAGCTCCCTCAAGATGCGCTCCAGCTCCAGCGGCCCGCCGTTGTGCTTACGGAGGATGTTGTAAACGCGGTAAGAGGTGAGCTGTCCAGGTGTGGCGAGGAGCGCGGCGGCGAGGTTCAACGAAGAATGAGGGGTCTTCTGCGGCATGGTCCGTATGCTTCCTGATGCGTGTGACAGTTTAGAACAGATGCATGCTCGTTAGGCGGCAGGAGTAGCGACAGTAGATGTTGTCTATGGCTAGAGGGCGGGCGTAACCCTTATAAAGTACGTGCCTCTTTTATGCTCGCTCCAGGCTTGCCAAGCTCATCACTCAATGAGGCTTTATTGCGATGAGCTGTAGCGAAATGCAATGTAGAGCTCTGGCCTGACTGCTTAATGATTCGGTCAGGCCAGAGCCGGGCGACTTCTAAAGGACGTCCTTGACCTTGCCTAGTAGGGAGTCGAGGAACATGCCCCAGTAGTCACGAAGCTGCTCGTACTGCTCGTGAGGATCCTCGTGCATGGCCTCGGCCCTGCCGTATGCGATGAGGAGGAGGGTGAGCGCTTCGATGGCGCGGCGCGAGGTCTTGATGGCCTGTTCAGGGCTGACAGATGAGGCATTGGCGTGGGCGATGCTCGACAATGGCTCCCACATCTCCCGATAGAATCGGTGTCGTGTGTTGAGTCGGATGATCACTTTGCCTCCGACATGCTGGACATCCATGAACTGCTTGCCAGGAAAATTGACCGATTCGATGATGAACGGCAATTCCTGCACCTGGGCGGTGTAGTCAGCTTTGGCCTGATCATCGGCATCCGCACCGAGAACATCCAATGCCAGGACCTCGAATGCCTGTTGTGGTTCGACGTCGGTCTTTGCTTGAGGAGTTGGAAGCGTTCGTGCGGCGTCGGCTGCGGCTTGGTTGATCTCGCGGTGCTCACCTGCGTGGTCCTTGCGTTCCCGAGCTACCTCACCCCACCGATCCTCTAGCCGGTCTCGAGCCGTCTTGACGTGGCGCTTGAGAGCGATACGAAGCTTGTCCCGTAGTTCGTCGTGCGGCTCGAAGCCGCGCTTGACGTTTCGCACACCGAAGTAGGAATCGAGTTCAGGCGTGAAGGATACCTCGATGCCGATGAATCGGTCCGGCTCGTCCACGCGACGACCGAAGATCATGGGGACGTTGGTGTAACTGATTTCCCGGTCCATCCGCATAAAGCTGATGCAGCCCTCGTTCTCCGGGATACGCAGCTTTTTGGCGAGGTCGTCACCGCCGAGACCTCGCTTACGGGTAGCGGCCCTGGGGTAAAGCGTAACGGTCAGGTACGCGGTGTGGTTGCCGATCTTGATGGGTTCCCTGGCGATTAGTTCTGCCTCGAAGTCGGATTCAGAGATCTTAAGGTGGAGTCGCGATCCCTCCCCAGTCTGATAGTAGTCGCGGAGCTGCTGTTCAGCCCAGGTGTCGCGCATCATAAAGAGAGGGTCATGCGCGAGTAGATTCCTTCCGTTGACCTCGATGTGCCGGCCGTCGTTGAGAAAGATGCGGAAGATCCGCGCGATCTCTTTTTCGGCTTCCAGGCGGAGGTTGTTGAAGTCTTTGGCGCGACGGCCTTCTTCGAGCCGGTCGACCTTCGACCAGATAACCAGGGTTCCGGTTCCCTTTGGGAGGACGTCACTGAAGTCGTTGGGGACTGGCTTCACTTCGGGGTCATCGACGCCGATGGTCGATCCGTTCCCGTTCTGTTCGTCTGCGATCGCCTCATCGAGATCGAAGTACACGTGTTGCCACGACCCATTGGCGTCTGTTCGTGACCAGACATCGATGCGCTTGCCGAAGTTCAAGGCGGCGAGCTTAGCGCCGACACCGTATTTTCCGATCGTGTCGGTACGCATGTATCGGGTGGAGTATCCGATCTGCAGATAGTGATGGAGAGTATGCGTGTCCATGCCGGTGCCGTCATCAGAGAACACGATCCGGTGGACGTAACTCTTCTTGGAACGACCTCCCGGAGGTGCCTCATCCATACGGACAAGGATATTGTTCGCTCCTGCTTCGAGCGAGTTGTCGATCACTTCACCGATGGCGGCGGCGAGGCTGTAGCCCGAGTCGCGTAGCGATTGAAGCGCTTGCCCCGTGAGGACTACCGGAATTTTGGCCATTTTTACTCCATGAGAGATTATGCGGATACTCTGCTGCTGTCGCTAATGTTGCGGTCGAATGCCCTGGTTAGCGCCTTATCCGTGTTGGGTACGCAGAACGGGCACTTGATGGAGGAGTTGATAGGCGCGGCCGGGTGGATCTTGTTAATGAGCTGGTTGTTGTGCCGGTGGAATATGTGCGCTTCAAGGACGTATGCGTGCTGGGCGGTCGCGGCGAACTCCCAAGTCACGTGTGTGGCAGCTCGAAGGTGATTGTGCCTGGATAGCCGTTGGCGCAGGCAACGATCTGATCGGCCGACGTAGACGGGCGTGTCGCCTTGGAGCAGCATGTATACTCCGATGCTTCGCTCCGGTATCAGGGCGTTGATTACTGTCGGAATGAAGCGGAATGCGAGGTGTCTGACGGAGGCGCTAGTCAGATGTACGCTGCCATCGGCGATGGGCGTGAGCATAGGGATTAGGCGGCTTCGCAGAGCCAGGCGCCCAGATGGTTGCGAAGGGTGGCGACGCACCGGTAGGCGGTAGCACGGGAAATCCCTGACGTGACGGCAGCGTCGGCGGGACGCTCGCTTTCAGCAAGATTCTCCAGGAAGGACGGGCCGAAGCTCCCAAGCTCAGCTGCGCCTGCCTTCAGATGTCGCCAGAGCGCGTTGCCCTCTGCCTCGTCTTCGACTTTGTCGCAGGGCTCCCTGACATCGATACCTTCGTCAGAGAGAACGATGTCGAGCTGGCCGGTGTAGCGGGTCCAGGCGATGCGTCCACGCTGCTTCGAGCGGTAGAAGACGTACTGCGCATTGCGGAGAACGTCCCAGTACAGGCGCTCAGGATCTTTTTGGGTGCGTCCTTTGCTGAGGGCCAGATCCATCGCTCGCTCGATGATCTGTTCTCGGTCTGACCCGGGGGTGACGTGCGTTAGATCGCTTTGAAGCCTGGCGATGACAGTCCAACGCATATCCATGGACGTACTGCTGAACATGGGGGTCCTCTCTGGTGCCAGGCAGCTCCTTTGGCTCACCCGGCCCAACATGAAGTTGTGTTCGCTGTTCCTTTGGCTTCCGTGGCCCAACGGGTCCGTGGAAGCATCAGCTAGAAGTGACGGTACAGCACCGCACTGACATTCGCGTGGTGCTTCGCGCCCTCAACCACTACGGCACCGCATGTTTCGCAAGCGTCTCACGTGCCGGCACGGGACTGTGGGGGAAGGCTCATCGAGCAGAGGATGCGCCGTCTCAAGAGCCATGAGGCGCTGAGCAAGGACAGCGATGGGCCGTTCACCAGCATGGCCTCCACACTGCTGTTTGCAGCCTCCGTGGGGTACGCGAACGGACGGAGCGGGGACTTCAGCGACACCAACGAGCCCATCGGGTACGGAGTCTTCCGGCGATCTTCAACCGCCGTGCCTTCATCGGCTCGCTGGGAGTGCTCGAGTATTCAGGCGATCCCCTCCATTCTGAGCAATGAACGACTCGGGGAGGGGGTGGCGATCTTCGATGAGTCCGCCAACGGTGGCCTCAACTACATGCGAGGTGATATCAACGCCAGTAAATCGTGCGTCATGGACGTGCTGTTGGAGACGGTGCGCCAAGCCATCCGCAATCAGTCATCAGGAAATCTCCCTCCTGAGCTAGGCCAATTCTTCGGACCACTAGAGTTCTAAGCCCCATGATGGGCACGTGAGCCCCGCACAGCAGACGGGCGGCGCCTGGGAGACTGAGCGCCGCCTAACCGCCATAGGCAGAACCGGTCTTTCCGTGCCGGCACGGCAGGCTGTGATCGATCAGCAGATCACGCCAGAACGCTCCGTCCTGGATTACGGATGTGGACGGGGTGACGACGTTCGTGCCCTGCGTAATCTGGCCGCTCAGGTCACCGGTTGGGATCCGCACTACCATCCAGCCGGTCACCTCGGCCCCGCAGATGTCGTGCTCCTGACCTACGTGCTCAACATCATTGAGGACCCCGAAGAACGACGCCAAACCCTCCTGCGAGCATGGGATCTCGCAGAGGAAACGCTGATCGTCTCCACCCGGCTCACCTGGGAGAAGTCAAAAGTCAAAGGAACGGGTTTCGGCGACGGGGTTCTCACGAGTCGCCGCACCTTCCAGCACCTATTTGGGGCCAACGAGCTGCGAAGCTACGTCGAAGACATCACGGGCGTGCGAATTGTCTCGGCCACGCCAGGAGTCGTCTACGCCTTTAAACGAGACGAGGCGCGTCTCAGCTATCTAGCTCGTCGTATTGCCCCAGCGGCAACGTGGCTAGCTTCTGACGACGCAGCATCAGCGATCGCCGCGGTGATCGATTACACCGAACAGCGCGGCCGCGTGCCACGGGTGGAAGAGATGCCGGCCCCGATGGTGGAGCTCCTTGCACACTTGAGTCCAGGCGAGCTCCACAGACTCGTACGCGCGTCGGCTGATGCCGACAAGATTGCCGAAGCTGCCAAGCAGTCAACGCTCACCACGCTTCTCTTCCTCGGAGTTGAGCTCTTCAACGGCCGTGGGCCCTTCGGCTGTCTCCCACTATCGGTGCAGCTTGACGTCAGGGCCTTCTTCAACTCCTATAAGGAGGCATGCCTTCGAGCTGATCGGCTGCTGCTCAAGCTCCGAGACGATGCCTATGTCCGTGGCGCGATGAACGGATCAAAGGTCGGCAAGCTGACTCCTACCGCCTTGTATGTGCATCGGCGGGCTGTCGAGCACATGCCTGTCGTGCTTCGCCTGTACGAACACTGCGCCTCCATTGCGGCAGGACGCCCTCCAGAGTGGACGGTAGCCAAGCTGCGGCACCAAGGCCGGGGGGTGAGCTGGCTCGACTACCCAGAGTTTGACGACGACCCGCATCCCAGACTGAGGACTTCATACATGGTGGATCTCACCACGCTGAAAACCTCGTTCATGTCATACGAGCAGTCGACGAACCGGCCACTCTTGCATCGCAAGCATGAGTTCCTGCATCCCGATGATCCGGACGTGCCCAAGTACCGTCGTCTCACCGACAGTGAGCTTCGGGCAGGCCTTTATGCTCGGCCGCATCTCATCGGCACAGAGCAAGGTTGGGAAGCCGAGCTCGCCCGGTGCGGGCGCCAGCTTCGTGGCCACCGCTTGATCAAGCGAGCGTAGAGGTCTGCACGCCGGCTTGGTAGCCGGCGATCACGTCTACGAACTCGTCGACATCGAGCTCGTTCGCTTGGTCGGGGAACCAGGACAACCGAAGACCGTTGCTGATCTGCTCTTGAGGCAACTGCATCGCGGCCAACACATGGCTCGGGGTGTAGGAGGCACTCGTGCAGGCAGAGCCGGTTGCAACCGCAGCGTAGCTCTTCAATTGCAAGATCAATGCTTCAGCATCCACGCCCTCGAAGGAGAGGTTGAGGATATGCGGCATCACGTGTTCTTGGTCGCCGTGCAGATGGAAGCGGGTCTTGCGCAGCGCGACGAGGAGCCTTGACCGGAACTCCTCAGCAGCGGCCAGCCACTTTGTGTGCTCATTTTCGAAGGTCTCGAGCGCCGTCGAGAGACCCGCGATGAGCGGGACGGGAAGCGTCCCTGGTCGTAGACCACGCTCTTGCCCGCCCCCGAACATCAAAGGCTTCAAGGGCGCTGCCACCCGGCCCCTCCGCCGCACGACGAGCCCGCCAATCCCCTTGGGAGCGCCGATCTTGTGTCCGCTGAAGCTGATGAGATCGATGGGTGCACGCAGGCTCTCCGGCAGTTTGCCGAAGCCCTGTGCGGCATCCACGTGGAAGTACGTCTCAGTGGCGCGAAGATGCTCAGCTAGCTCAGCGACGGGTTGGATCACACCGGTCTCGTTGTTGACCTGCATGACAGAGACAAGCAGGGTGTCGGGCCGCACCCGCTCAAGGACCGCCTCTGCACTCACCCGTCCAGACGGGCCGGGCTCGATCAGATCGATCTCGAACCCTTGAGCCTCCAGGTGCTCGAGAGGCTCGAGGACAGCCTTGTGCTCAATGGCAGTACTGACAATGTGGCGTCGACCATGTTCAGCCCCGTAGGGAGCCAGACCAAGCAGGGCGATGTTGTTGCTCTCGGTGGCGCCGCTGGTGAAAATCAGCTCATCTGGGCGGACTCCGAGGTGGGTGGCGATGCCTTCGCGGGCTCGCGCGACAGCCTTCTTGGCGCGTGTACCGTACTCGTGCGTGCGCGAGCCGGCATTGCCGAAATCTTCGGACATCCAGTGCAGGACGACCTCTGCCACCTGTGGCAGTACTCTCGTTGTTGCCGCGGCATCGAGGTAGGCGACCACGGTCTTCACCAGCTCTCATCTTGCGAGTTCCGACAACGTGTGTACGTTAAAACGCTAACGTACGATAGCCTGTGTCGGGTGGGAACACACGGGCTGGGGCGACAAGATGGGGACGCGACGACTGCGGGCTTCGAGTACATCTTCCCAGCGATACGGGGCGTGCAGGCAGGACGTGAGTACTACGTCTCCATGTGCCCTCTGCGCCTCATCCCCAAGATCTTTCTGTTCGACGAGGACGAGCTCGCTCCCGAGGTCAGGGCGCAACGAGTCCTGAACAAAGGCCGCGTCCCGGCACTTGCCCGCTATATTCTGGAAAATCCAGACAATTACGTGTTCAGCGCGCTAACCGCATCGGTCGACGGATCGATGCGATTTATCGGAGTTTCCGATCAAGGACCTGGGTTGAGGGTGGGGCAGCTCCACATCCCCATGGCATCGCGCTTCCTGATCAACGACGGACAGCATCGTCGAGCCGCCATCGAAGCCGCACTCAAAGAAAATCCGCCACTGGGCGACGAGACAATCGCTGTCGTCTTCTTCCACGACGCCGGCCTTGAGCGCAGCCAGCAAATGTTCGCCGATCTCAACCGCCATGCAGTCCGCCCCGCACGATCCATCGGCGTACTTTATGACCACAGGGACGAGCTATCTCAGCTCACACGGCTACTGGCACTGAAGTGCCCAGTGTTCCGAAACTATGTCGAGATGGAGAGCAGCACTCTCTCGGCACGATCGCGCAAGCTCTTCACCCTGAGCGCACTCTACTCGGCCACCAGCGCCCTGCTCCAGGGGCTTGAAGTGGAAGGTAGGCAGGGGGAGAGCCTTGCATGGAGCTTCTGGGAAGCCGTCGACGAGCTGATTCCAGACTGGCGCGAGGTCCGCGGACGCGCCCTGTCAGCTGCTGAGATACGCAAGCAGTACCTCCACACGCACGGCATCGCGCTCCACGCACTAGGCCTCCTCGGGAACACACTGCTACGAGATTCGCTTGATCCAGAAGAGTGGAAGCCTCGGCTCGCGCCGCTGCAGGGCGTCGACTGGTCGCGCACCAATCCTGACTGGGAAGGGCGCGCGATCATCGGCGGCCGGGTCTCGAAGAATCACCAAAATGTCGTACTCACAGTGAATTATCTTCGACAGCAACTTGGTCTCGAACTGAGCATCGAGGAGCAGCAGGCCGAAGCCGCTTACCAGCGAGGAGAGCGATGATCACCCCGACACCTAGTGTCGTCACGCTGAACACACCGACCCGGCGGACCGTTCCGTTCGAAGGCCAGGGTGGCCTTGCCGCCGTTGTGAGCGAGCTCACCGCAGAAATCCGAGAACTCTACCTAGCTGATCAGGTTCCCTGGGTCGTGGGTTACAGCGGAGGCAAAGACTCCACCGCCGTCCTTCAACTTGTCTGGATGGCCTTGCAGGGACTCGAGCTAGAGCAACGCACCAAGCCGGTCTATGTCATCAGCACCGACACCTTGGTGGAAAACCCTGTCGTTGCTGCATGGGTTACGCAATCGCTCGAAACCATGCGCAAAGCTGCGGAAGCGCAGCAACTGCCCATTCAGCCTAATAGGCTGACGCCTGAGGTTAAGGACACGTTCTGGGTAGGGCTCATCGGAAAGGGCTACCCAGCTCCTAGCCCAAAGTTCCGTTGGTGCACCGAACGCCTAAAGATTCGCCCTTCGAACTCCTTCATCAGAAGAGTGGTTCATGACCACGGCGAGGCCATTCTGGTCTTGGGCATCAGGAAGGCGGAAAGCCAAGCACGTGCACGCGTGATGGAACGCCATGAGAAGCGGCGGGTTCGTGAGCGTCTCTCGCCCAACGGAAATCTACCGAACTCACTCGTCTATAGCCCGGTCGAAGCCTGGAGCAACGACGAGGTATGGACCTTCTTGATGCAGCAACCCAACCCTTGGGGTCATCCCAACAAGGATCTCCTCACGATGTACCAAGGTGCATCAAGTGACGGCGAATGCCCGCTAGTGGTCGATAACACCACGCCCTCCTGCGGGGATAGTCGTTTCGGTTGCTGGACCTGCACTCTCGTGGACAAAGACAAGTCCATGTCAGCCATGATCCAGAATGACGAAGAGAAGGGGTGGATGCTCCCGCTCCTGGAGCTTCGTGACGAGCTTGACGTGCCCGAAAACAGTCACTTGCGCGACTTCCGCAAGATGAATGGCACCATCCAGCTGGTGGGCGATCGCAACATTCCCGGACCTTACACACAAAAGGCGCGCGAAGACTGGCTGCGGAAGCTCCTGAACGCACAGGCCTGGATCAGGGGAAACGCGCCAGAGTACGTCCAAGGGATCGAACTGATCACCATGGACGAGCTCCATGAGATCCGGCGTATCTGGGTCTTCGAGAAGCACGAGATCGAAGATTCACTTCCCCGTATCTACAAAGAGGAGATCGGAGAAGACTTCCCTGGTGAACCGCTAGACCAGCACCTGGCAGTGGCGGCCGATGAGGTTGAACTGCTGCTAGAGGTCTGCGATGGTGACGATCTCCACTTCAAGACGATGCGCGAGCTGCTGTCGGTTGAACGAAACTTCCGGACGATGACCCGCCGTTCCGGGCTTTTCGACGCGCTCGAAAGTACCATCAAGCGCGGATACTACGTGGATGCAGAAGATGCGCTAGAGCTCGCTCGCCGTAACCACCAAAACAAGATCGCCCCTCCCCTGCCCGGACTGGATGAAGTGAGCCCCGATGCTCTTGCATGAAATCACGCTAGAGAACTTCGGCGCATACAAGGGTAAGCAAAGCCTGTCGCTGTCCCCTAAGCCAGGCCGGCCTATCATCCTGATCGGCGGACTCAACGGATGCGGTAAGACAACACTGCTTGATGCCATCCAGCTGGCGCTCTATGGCGCCCGTGCACGATGCAGTGGGCGAGGTAACCGCTCCTACGAGGCATTTCTGCGCGACAGCGTGAACCGCCAGGCAACCCCTAAGCAAGCTGGTGTAAAGCTCTGGTTCTCGACAACCATCGAGGGAGAACAGCGGCACTACCGGATCGAGCGGTACTGGAAAATCTCCGGAAAAACCGTCCCAGAGTCACTCGAAGTATTCGTGAACGGCGAATACGACAGGGCCATCAGCGAAACATGGGCGAACTACGTAGAGGATCTCCTCCCTCTCGAAGTCGCGTCGCTGTTCTTCTTTGACGGTGAAAAGATCGAGTCGCTCGCGGATCCGGAGCGCGCGGCCCCCGTCATCGAGTCAGCTGTGCAGTCTCTTCTTGGAGTGAGCACGGTCGAGCAGCTACGGACGGACCTGCTGGCCCTTCAGCGCCGTCAGAAGGTCACCAAGCAGGACGAGGCGGTCCTCGGACAGATCGCTGCCATCGAAGCTCAGCTAGAAGAGACCGAGCTGGCCAAAGCTGATGCCCTACAGCATGTAGCGGCTGTCAGGGCAGATCTCCTGCATGCGAAGAAGGAGCTCAAGGACATTGAGACCAAGTTCGCGAAGCAGGGAGGAGACCTCTTCCAGCGTCGTGCTGAGCTGCAGGCCCACAGGGACCAGGCTGAAAGACGACTCGCTGCCGTAAGGGAAACTCTGGCCAGCGCCGTGGCCGCAGGCCCACTGCCTCTCCTTCTTCTTCAGTCTCGATTCGCTGCGCTTAAGGCGCAGGTCGAAAAGGAGCAGGAAGCAACTCGTGCAGAGCAGATGCTCGGTGCCTTGCAGGAGAGGGATACAAGGCTCCTCGCCCTACTCGGCGAGGCGCAGGACACGACCGCGCTCAAGCAGGTGGCAGAGTTCCTGGAGAAGGACAGGTCTACCTGGAGCTCTAAGGCCGAGACTCCTAAGCCGATCCAGATGTCCTCCACCGGAATCAAGCAGCTCCAGCTGCTTGATTCAGTTCTCGCGGCCGAGACGCACCGAGGGCGCGAACTGCTGGCCGAGTCTGCGGACCTTCGCCGCCAGCTGGACACCCTTGACCGACAGCTCGCCGGCGTCCCCGCCGAGGACGCCATTGCGGACCTGATCGCCCAGCAGGAGAAGGCGCGGCAGCAGGTCACTGGCCTAGAGCGCGAGCTGCGGGCAGTGGAAGAGGCACATGCCGCCCACACTCGTGACCATGAACAACTCGTGACGGCTCGTGATCGCGCATATAGCAAGCGAGCTATCGACATTGCGAAGATAGAGCATCGCTCACGCGTCGTCTCCTATTCCGAGCGTGCGCGCAACACGCTTGAAAAATTCGGCGAGCTCCTCCTCAAGAGACATATCAACCGTCTTGAGGTCGCTGTGCTGGATAGCTTCACGCGTCTCATGCGGAAAGATGGGCTAGTCAAGGATTTGCGTATCGACACAAGCAAGTTCACGCTGATCCTGATCAGTGAGGATGGCGAGGAACTCAATCCTACGCGCCTGAGCGCTGGTGAGCGCCAGCTTCTCGCAGTATCGTTGCTATGGGGGCTAGCGAGGGTGGCCGGTAATCGGCTTCCGAGTGTCATCGACACGCCACTAGGACGTCTCGATAGTCGTCACCGCCAGAATCTAGTCACGAGGTATTTCCCTCAGGCGAGCCACCAGGTCTTGCTGCTATCGACGGATGAAGAGATCACTGACGATCTGCTAAAAAGCCTTATTCCGTCAATCGCTCAAACGTACACACTAGTGCACGACGATAAGACGTTTACGACGACTGTTGAGCGTGGCTACGGGTGGGGGAAGACGCGCTATGTCGCTTGACCTGATTCGACTGTCGCAACCGGCCAAGGATCAGCTAGTTAAGCTGAAGCGAGTTACGGGCATCAAGACATGGAATGTCTTGTGCCGTTGGGCGCTGGCTGTGTCCCTGGCCGACGAGACGCCGCCGCTAGTTCGCGACATTGTAGCTGACTCAAATCTCGAAATGTCGTGGCGTACCTTCGCTGGAGAGTATAGGGACGTTTACCTCGCACTGCTCCGGCAGCGTTGCTTGGAAGAGGGGGAGCAGCCAAGCGATGAGGCCGTGGCGCGGTTGCTTAGCATTCATTTGCATCGCGGTATCGGGTATCTGTCTGGGCGTACGGATATGAAGTCGATTGAGACTTTTGTGGCTACCGCTGCCTCGTAGTATATGTAGCTTGCTGGAGCTAGAGAGAGTCCGGTCACCGGCAGGTCAGCGCCCACGGATAGCCGAGCGGCGGTACCTGGATGCGTTATAGTGCATACGCATCCAGGTGAACCGTTAGCGGTCTCAACCCGCATGTAGCGATTTGCGGTGCTTAGCGTCGAGGAGCGTTCACTGCGCGCTCGGTGATATGTTAGGGATCTTATCCTTTTCTGCATCGGCGAGCTCGTCGCGCAGGATATCCCTCATTTGTGCGAAAGTATCTGTTCGCTGCAGGGCAGCCTTGATCGACCCTTTGTCGTCCTTTCTGAATGATATCCACTTACTTGTGGATTTCCATGCTTGCGACCAGATAAATTTGTATGTTGAGTCATCGAGTCCGCCTGCCATCCTTTCTCGGATGGCCGATGCACGCGCCTTGCCTATCGTGGAGAATCTCCAGATGAGAACCTCGTAAGCCAGCGCAGTTACATGGGCGCAGACTAGTTTGTGTACAGGGCGTAGCTCATCGATGCGCTTGGCCGAGCTTTCCCCATCCCCTGCTGGGCTGCCCAGCGAAGGGACTAGAGACTCCAGGTCATGTCCTTTGGAAGCCTTGAGTAGATCGCTTGCCTGATCGTAGAGCTCGTAGGCGAGCATGTACTCTTGTGCTGAGACAGATAGGTCAAAGGCGTCGTTTTCCAGGTCATCGAACATGGAGTCTCTCTTGGAGATCGCCTCGGCCGGCCGTCCTCTGTAAGCCAGAAAGCGCTGGCCGACGTCCTCCTTGAGAACTCGCTTCGAATAGCGCTTTCGATCGGCAGCCGACATGGACTGCCATTCTCCTCGCCGACGTTCGTAGAAAATCGTCGGGTCGAGCATCTCGAAGTTTCTCTGGATCACCCTGTGGCGCTTCTCGTTTGCCCGTAGATCCCCGGAGCGGACAGGAGATTGACTATTGGTGTACTGGGAGATTTCACGAAGTGCATCGCGGCCTTCGTCGCCTGGCTGAATCTCGATAATTCTTGCCTGGACGGCGACGTCTCCTGTCTGCAGGCTTGCGCGGCGCTCATGGAAAACGGATGATGTCTGTGCGCCGTTGACGATTTGCGGGTTTTTGGCGACTAAAGTTGGTCCGGAGTCTCCGCTGGAGCGGAACTCGAATGACTCCGCCACGAGTGTGATTCCGTTATTGTATAGCCAGAAAGCTTTTCTCTTGGCGTCATCGTCGAGCGTCTCGATCATCGCTCTGTTAACTCGATTGGATTTCCGGAGGTAATAGCGAACGTTCCCGTGGAAGAGGCGAGGTCCCCAAAGAGCGACTGCGTCTGCGAGAGATCTCCCGTCGAGTGCGAATACCGCAGCGCTTTTGACTCCGGGCAGAGATATCTCTGTGCGTTCGAAAAACTCGTTCTTTCCGGAGAGTTTGAATATCACTTCCTCTCCCGAAAGATCCTCGATGGGGTCCTCGCTTAGCTTCATGTTGTACAGTCGCTCGATGTCGTACACATCTACGGTGAAGTGGCCGCCGAGTTGACTCACCGCGTCAGCGAGCCTCTTCTTGCTCTCCTCGGATACCTGACCAGCTATGAAGAAATCCAGAGAGACTGATGCGCCATCCTCGATAGCGCTTTGCATTGCTAGTGCTATATTCTTGAGCTTTTCGCCGTTCGGGCCTTTTTCGATCTTCTGGGGGTCTTTTAGGAGGAGCGTGCCTTTGATTAGCGAGTCCAGCCCGCCCGGGTTATTGTGCGGAATGAACGGATTCTCTTGATATTTCGCTTGAATGAGATGGAAGACTCCGGCATCTCTATCGTAATGCCAGCCATCGATTCCAGCGTCACCTCGCTGTAGGGTGTCGGATTGATTGAAGGCGTCGTCGTCCTCTGCCTCCAATGCGTAAGTGATGGACCATGCGGCGAAGGCGCGGTCCTTCTCTACATTGTAATTATCTGCTAGCCTATTGACTTGAGCCTGCATCCACTCAACGTAATCAGCTGTGACATCCATCGAGCATCGCTCCTCTAGTACCCCGCCCCAACTGGCACCATCTATGGTGACATGAACCGTCGGTGGCATGCGTGTGAACTGGAATCCTTCCAGGGGAAGTTGGCGCGCCTTGCTAAGCCCTGTCGTTACAGGGCTGCTCTTCTCTCACTATCGTGGTAGGGGCAGCGCTTGGCCAGTGCTTGCTCTGTATCCCCGCGGTACGGGCATCGTCTGTTGTGTGACGCAGGTTGATGCCTTGGTCGGCCCATGGCGGAAGGTCTCCAGGGGCATGCAGCGTATCTGGGTGAACAGGGTGCGGCATACCGTCTCGAAAGCGTGGTCGGTCAGTTGCCCGAGGTTAAAGGGATCCACTCGCAGCCCGTCGCTCAAGATCGCACTGTTCGCTACGTGCGGCACCCGCGCGGTAAGAGGCGTGGTAGCTGTACGGCTGGTGCGTGTGCTGTGACCTGAGTAGATGCCTCATCCTCGCTGTTCAAGATGAAGAATCATCCTGTGCATCTCCCTCACCTCCGAGAACGGCCATGACGTCATTCAACGCAGGATGCCATGGGGACTCTGGAACCCATGTGTCGGAGGTGCCGAAACCCCGCTGGACGCGAGCGGGAGTCAGCCGTTCAGGTGAGCAGGATGTTCCCGCGGGTGGCGCAGGTCAGGTACAAGCGTGCGGGCGAGCTGAAGCTGGGTGAAAGCGATGGTGATCAGCCAGGTCCAGCGGTCGCGGACTGTGGGGTGCGGGTCTTCGGGGTGGTCCAGCCAAGGGTCTGATTCCACATCCGGAAAGTGTACGCAAGATCGGAATCTGCGAGGAATGCCTGGCAGAGCCGATCCAGAGGCCGGGGCGATGGCAGTCAGCGAGTGACCACGGACTGGGCGTGCTTTATGTCCTCGTGCATCCGGTCGGTATCAACACCGACTGGATGTGTAGATTATCACGATTACGGCGCGCTTAGGAGATTTCGTCAGCTATGCCGGATTTGCTAGTTCTTTGATCACGATTCTGCCTCGAGTTAAATCAGCCCCGTGACGCGAAGCGTCTCTGGTCTCATTATGAGGGTTTGCGCTGTGGTGGTCACAGGGATGCAACCATGCGCCGCCTGATAGCTGCGTGGAAAAGCGACGGGGGGGGCGAGGTGTTCGAGCGGGGCCAGCGAGTGCGGGTGCACTTCATTGGCATGCCAGGCATTGCTACGGTCCGACTCGCGGTACCTGGCGATAATGAAGGCGACTGGACACTGATCCTGGTGGATGACCAGGGTGTTCTGTACGACCTTAATGTGTCGGCTGGCTCCGGGGACATTGTCCGGCCGATAAGCACAGATGGGAAAGCGGGCTCTGCCCGAGTCCTCGCCGGCATGTGGACCCGCTGGATGGCGGCGGCGGCAACCAACGCCGAGTCCAGTGCGATCGCCTCAACCCAACTCAAACCGTATGCTCACCAAACCACGGCGGTATATGGCGCGATGTTGCCACAGCCGCTTCTGCGCTTCCTTCTGGCAGACGAGCCAGGCACAGGAAAGACGATCATGGCTGGCCTGTATCTGCGAGAGATGCAACGGCTCGGACTTGTCCGCCGCGCGATCATCGTCTGCCCCGCCAACCTAGCCACGAAGTGGGTTGCCGATTTCGGGCGCTTCCTCGGAGGAGGGCTGCGCCAGCTCACGGCTAACACCGTGCGCGAGGACGCTGTAGGGGGACATGATCTGTGGGTCGTTTCACTCGAGCTTGCCGCAATCAACCCTGCAGTGCAGGACGCCATTCGTCCCGACAAAGCCGGGTGGGACCTTGTCGTGTTCGATGAGGCGCACAGACTCACCCCGACCGCGACCAGCTTCCACCAGATCGGACGGCTTCTCGCTAGGAACACTCCGCGCGCGGTGCTGATGACCGCGACACCCCACAGAGGAAAGGAATGGCTATTCCGCCATCTACTGCATTTGGTCGATCCCAGCATCTACCCCGATCCGGGCTCTGACCCGAAAGTCGCGCTACCCTCCCTGCGGCCCGGTCCCATCCACTTCCTTCGTCGTATGAAGGAAGACTTGGTCGACTACGACGGCAAGACGCGACTGTTCAAGGGCCGCACTGCCGCTAACCGCCGCGTGCCGTTGTCCAAACTCGAGTTCGGCTACTACCAGGCCGCACTTGACATGGTGGACCAGTACTTCCCGGCTGTCGCTCGGCCCCTCGCCCGCATGGTCTACGGCAAGCGCGCGGCGTCGAGCCTGTGGGCGCTTGTCGAGACGCTCCGCCGCCGACACGACCATATGGGCAAGATGAGTGAAGCCGAGGCCGCACTTGAGGCTGACCGTGAGCACCAGGGCGACGAGAGCGAGACCGACGAAGCCAAGGTGGTCCACGCTGGGTCGACTGCGTCGCGTGCTGAGCGCTCGGCCATCAACACGCTGATCGATCAGATCACCTCGACCATCGCAGCTTCCAACTGGCAGCCATCCAAGTGGCGCCGACTCACTAAGGACTGCCTCGGCGCCCACGGCATACTTCCCGGAAATGCCGAGCAGGCTGTCATCTTCACCGAGTACGCCGACTCGGCCGCGTGGATCGCACAGCGGCTGCGTGACACTGGCTACACCGCCCGGTTGTACTCCGGCCGGCAGAGCAACCTGGAGCGTGACGAGGTCCGCCTCGCGTTCATGCGCGGTGAGTTCCAGGTGATCGTCACCACCGATGCCGGCAACGAGGGCATCGACCTGCAGGCCGCGCATGTTCTCGTGAACTACGACATACCATGGTCTCTCGTCCGGCTCGAGCAGAGAATGGGCCGCATCCACCGGGTGGGCCAGGATCGTGACGTCTTTCTCTACAACCTCGTCGCCACTGACACCCGAGAGGGCGACACTCTTCTGACGCTGCTGGACAACTTCGTCACCGCCGCCAACGAACTGCGCGGTCAGATGTTCGACAGCCTATCCGCCGTCGCCGAGATCACCGGTGTTGACTACGAGAAGTGGCTCAGCGACCTCTACGGCAACGACGACCTCAAGAAGCAGGCCGCAATCGATGCCGCTAAGGCCGTGCGAGCCCAAGACCTCACTCGCGTCGCCCGGCAGGTCCAAGACACTGAACGGCGGCTCGCCAGTCAGGTTGATGCGGTCGCCGCACTCACCCTGCTCCAACGGGACCTGTTCGCCCGCATCAACCCAGCGATCGTCGAGGCATATCTCGACCGACTCGCCGCCGCGCGGCTACTCAGCGCCCAGCCCACCGCAGCAGGTCCCGGCTTCCGTCGGCTCCGCATGGCCACTGGAACGCTCCCGGCCACACTAGGAGGCGGCACGGAGGCACATGTGGCCACCAGCGGTGAGGCGGTCCGTGAGGCCACGACTATCGACACGACCGGCCTCGTAACGCTAGGTCCGGGTGAGCCGGGTTTCACCGACCTCATCCGACTCGCTGACCACGCTCTCGCCGAAGACATCCATCGTTCTGGCGCCGCCGAGGACCCCACCAGCCTTACCCCGTACGACCTATACGCTTTCGAGGCCACTCTCACCGAGTCCGACGGCAAGCGCACCAGCGTGTGGGCTAGCCTCGTCAAGGTCGACGACTCCGGTAACGCCCGGGCGGTGCGATGGGAGACCCTCGCCAACCTCGTCCCTACTACCCGCAACGGGACTGCTCCTCACCCCGCTCGCCAGGCTGCCGCCTCAGCCGCCGCCACGGACATCGCCTCCGACACCGTCAAGGAACACCGCAGAGTCCGCACAGACTGGTTCGCCCAGGCTCGCAAGGACCTCACCAATCTGCCTATCGCGCTCACCGACAATATCGACAACCGCGACGAACGCATTGGGCTGCGTCACAGGCTGCGGGTCCAGACTGCCGAACGACTCGATCAGCTCGAGAAGCTCGTCCAAGTGCAGCTCACCAAGCCCGAACTTGTCGGCCGACTCCGCGTCATGCCTGCTGCCACTCCGGAGATAGCCGCAGAGGCGAGCTCCGAGTGGATCGCCATGCGCCACGTGCAGAAGCACCTCGAGGACGAGGGCTGGATCGTCGAGGACGTCCATACCGAAGGTCGCGGCTACGACCTTGACGCACGTCGCCACTCCCAAACTCGCCATATCGAGGTCAAGGGTGTCGCCGGTAACGCCGCGAGTGAGGGAATCCGGATGACCGGCAATGAGGTCCTTATCGCTACCCAGCACCGCAAGGCGTACTGGCTCTACGTCGTCGATCGGTGCGCCGACGGTCTCGGCCGATTCTTTGGCGCTTACGAGGATCCCGCCACTCTGTTCTCCACCGACATGACGGGTTACGCGATCTTCTGCGTTCCCGGAAGCAGCCTAAAGAATGCCCTCGGGAGCAATGCATGACCCGCATGATCGAGCGATGGTTTCCCTGTGCCGAGGTAAGCGCTGCGACGACCTCGGGGTGGGGCAGCGGTAAGAGCGAGAAGGCCCTCTTCACCTGGTTCGCCGCCCGGCCGCTTGCTCAAGCCAAGGCCGCCGTACTTACCAGCCTGCTTCCCTGGCCCGAAGACGAGGACGAACAGAAGCGCCTGCAGCAACTCGTCCGCGACGCGATGTCAGCGCGGGACGCCAAGCACCCGGAACTCGTGGCCGAGATCACCAAGACGCATCCCGACGGCGCATCGATGCTGGACCCGTTCAGTGGACGAGCCATGATTCCGCTCGAAGGAGCACGCCTGGGCGTACAGGCACACGGTGTGGACTACAGCCCCGTCGCCACGCTCGCAGGCTCCCTGCTGGCTGATTACCCACTGCGCGACTGGTCGAAGGAGCCGCCCTTACCCTTTCGCGACTGGGACAAGCTCGAGACCAGCCGACTTCTCGACGACGTCACAGCTTTCTTAGAGGAGATCGGACGACGCTATGCCGACGCCATGGCGGACATCTACCCGGCGGTCGACGGGGCCCAACCGTGGGGATACATATGGGCACAGACGCTGCCCTGCCAGGAGTGCGCGCGTCGCTTCCCGCTCACAGGCAGCCTCGTACTTCGTCATCCCCTGCCTGCCAAGAACGACCCCGGTCAGTCATACCGTATCGACGTTGATCGTGCCGCTGGCACCTTCGCAGTCGTCGTGCACGATGGCGCCCCCATACAGCAGCCGACGCTGGTCGCACGCACTCGCGACGGAAAGGCGATCAAGGGTAAGAGCGCCATCTGCCCGTTCTGCTCCCACACACACCTCAAGCAGGTACACCAGCGGCTCGCACAGGAGAGGCTCGCACAGGATGTTCTCCTCGTTGCAGCAGACCTGGATCCGAAGGTAGGAAAGGCATTCCGGCAGCCCACTGACGAAGAGCGGGCCGCCCCAGACCGGGCCGTCAAGCTGCTCGCCGAGGAACCAGCCTTCGGCTGGATCCCGGCCGTCCCTGATGAGGGCATTCCAGTCGGAAACAGCGACACCATCCGGGCGTCTGTCTATGGCGCTCGAACGTACGGTGACCTGTGCAACGCCCGGCAAACTCTCGGCTTTGTGCGGCTGGCCCGAGTCATTGCCGACACCGCCACAGAGCTGAAGGAACACGCCATCAGCGATGATTATGCCGCCGCGCTTGCTGGCTACGCCGTATCCGTGCTGGTGCGTAAGATTAAGCGCTCTACGCGAGGCACGGCGCTGCTCCCGCACAACCATGCCACAAGTAACCGCGTTCAGACCAACCACATCTTTCAGAACGAAGCATCGCTGTCCTTCGGCTATGACTACTTCGAGACCGGGCTGAGCGATGGCCCTGGCACTTGGCCGTCACTAGCTGTCGACACGGTCAACGTCATCCGCAACCAGATGGCGAGAGCCGTCGGGCGACCAGCCAATCTGCAGCGAGGCTCCGCCTTATCACTGCCTTTCCGTGATTCGTCGCTGAGCGCCGTCGTCACCGACCCTCCCTACGACGACATGATCGACTACTCCGACGCGTCGGATCTTTTCTATGTTTGGCTTAAGCGGGCTCTGCACACTACTGCTCCCTGGTTCGCCATCACCAGCCATCCGCAAGGGGTGCAGGAAAAGGCGGACGAGGTCATCGTCAAGCGCTTCCGCGCGTGGAAGACCGACACAGACCACCGCACCCGTGAACACTACGACTCGAGCATTGCGAAGGCTTTCGCCGAGGCATGCCGGGTGGTTCAGGACAACGGTGTCGTGACCATCGTTTCGGCCACGGAGACCCAGAAGTCTGGCAGCGCCTGCTCGGCGCTATCAACCAGGCGCAACTCGTTCTGACCGGCTCCTGGCCAGCGAAGACGGAAGCCGGCGGCAGCGCCGGTGCGGCGAATATCGTCACCACTCTGACAATGTCGTGCCGACCTGCGCCGCCGGGGCGCCCTAGCGGTCGCAAAGGGGCCGTCGAGGCCGAGATCAAGGCCGAGATCAAGCGCCGCTACCCGAACTGGGAGCGGTGGGGGCTCGCACCCGCGGACATGCTGATGGCCGCCGCCGGTCCTGCCATGGAGGTGGTGGGCCGATACCGCGAGGTGCTGGACTCTCGCGGTGAGCCCGTCGACATCTACACGTTCCTGCCCCTGGCCCGCGCCGCCGTTCAGGAAGCCATGGCGGTCGAAATCGACCACCACCCGCTTGAAACCTTTGACGCCCGGACTCGTTTCGCGCTCTGGTGGGTGAGGCTATACGGCCGACAGGTGCAGGCAAAGTCGGAACTCCGCTGGCAGACCCTAGCTTCCTCTTTGGACCTGGCCGAAGTTCGGGACCTGGTTCCCAGCGCCTCCAAGGGCGTCAGGTTCACCACGTCCCAACAGTTCAAGGCACGAATTGGCGGTGAGTCGACGGTTATCGATGTCGCACTTGCGCTCGGGGCTGCATCTGAGGACGGTCTCGCCGCGATGGGAGAGGTTCTCGCGGCCTCGGAGCGGTCTGCTGGCGACGCTTACCTATGGGCGGCGGTGCAGTTCCTCGCGGACCGCCTGCCGGACTCCGATTCCGACGCTGTCGCCTTCAGCCGGGTGCTACGCGCCCGGAACGGCATCGCCAATGCCGCCGAGACCGTTGTCGCCTTGAAGGAACAGCAGCAGGAGCGGAATCGGGCCGAGGGTCTCCAGGTGAGGCTGCTTTGACGGTTACCACAACTACCAGAGGCGGACAGGCCACCAAGATCAAGAGTGTACAGGAAAGGGCGACGTGGCAATTAGCGTGACGCCGTGGTGGAAGGCGCTAAAGATTCGCCGGGAGATCATCAGTGCCTCCGGGCAGATCGACGACGTGCAGATGTCGCTGTTCCAGGCCGTGCACGGCCGGGGAGCGGATAGGCCGCCTTACGCCGACGCGGCCTACTATGGTGAGATCACTCACCCCGCTGAGCGGCTGACCGACCTGCTTGCTGAGATCGCCGTGCGGATTGGCGGTGGCGCGGATTATCTTAAGGCCCGCTCGGTCACTCGCCTCGACCAGGGCATGGGTGGTGGCAAATCCCACGCCTGCATTGGTGCTTTCCATCTCGCCGCGAACCCGGAAGCACTGTTCGGTACCGAGATTGGACGGCGTGTCTCGGCACGTGCCAAGGAAAAGGTCGGCCACGACCTGCCAGCTGATCTGAACCGGCCGCATGTCGTTGTGCTGCCATGTGACAACATGACTCCCGGTGCGCCCGTGCAGGAGCTCGACGGTCCGGCGGTCAACCTCTACGAGCGTTTCCTGTGGCGACTCTTCTCCAGGGACTACTCCCTGTTCGAGCGCTACCAGCCGTTCTGGAGTGATAAGAGCAAGATCGCTGAGGCGATTAAGGCTGTCAATCGGCCCGTCCTCGTCATTGCCGATGAGGTCCTCGACTACATTGGCAACGGCCTCGACGGCGCAAGGAAGCCCGATCTGATCGCACAAGATATGGCGTTCTTGCGAGCGTTGTTGGATGTTGTCAACGACGTCCAACACGTCGCGATGCTCGTCGTCATGATCGCGTCTGACCGTGATAAGACCGCGTTGTCCGCTGGCGCGTTGGCACGCAGGGACGATCTGAACAGCCTGCTCGAGCGGAATGGCACGCCCGCCACGGTCACAGAGGTGAGCGACTTCGCCGAGATTCTGCGACGCCGCCTCTTCGACGCGGAGCCAGCAGCCGAGGTCCTTGTCTCCACTGCCGCGATGTACCGGCCAGTGCTGGAGGACAAGTCGTGGACGAAACACGTTTGGGGTGCGACAGGGACAGATTGGCGCGCCCGCTGGGCTGAGCAAGTGGCTGCGTGCTATCCGTTCCACCCCATGCTCATGGCGATCGCCAAGGACGAGTGGAGCAAGGTCACCGGCTTTCAGCGCGTCCGATCCACCATCAGGATTTTCGCCGCTACCGTCTACGCGCAGCAGCAGCGAGGTAAAGCCGGCGAGTGGGTACCCGCTCTCATCGGTCCCGGCGACCTGCCCCTCAGCGACTCCGCCGTTCGCGAGGCGCTGCTCGGCTCCGGGCTCGTGGAGGACGACCGCACCATCTCCAATTACCGCAGCCTCGCCGAGATCGAGGTGGTCAACAACGATGGCACCGCTGGCACGGCACGCCAGCAGGACATCGAGCGCCAAGCGCTTCCATGGACTGAGGCTAACCCGCGGGCTGCTGAGCGTGCCGCCACCTTCGTGTTTCTTGCCAGCATCGTCGGGACCCTTCGGCCGGGTCGCGGTCGAGGCGCGAGCGCTCCGGAGGTCAAGGCCGCCACCAGTGTCCCAGACGTCGTCTACACAGTCACGGACGCGGACACAGTCGTCGAGGACCTCGTCAATCCCGACCGGGGGATGTCTGCGGTAGAGATTATCCCTGGGCAGGGCAACAACAAGCCCGCCCGCTATTTTCTGTCCACCCGGCTCACCCACCGGATGCTGGTCAACAATATTCGGCGCACCATTACCGATACCGAACGTGATCGGGTCATTGCTAGCTTCGCTCAGCGCCTCGCCAGCAGCGGTCCGTTTCGCGACCTGAAATTCATCAAGGCCGATCCCGAGCGTACTGCTGCCGACGTCCTCGCCACGGCAGGGCTTGACACAGCACACACTAGTCGACTTATTATCCTCGACCCCGCCCAATACAGCCTGCGCAACGGCATGGAAGCTGCCACCCTCGAGGCACTTACCGTCGCCACGGGACTAGGCAGGGGCACTCAACAGCTCCCCGTCCAGTGGGCCTCCAGTGCCGTCTATGCCATCGTCAACACCCAGCGTCGGGCGCTTGCCCGGGGCCTCGCCGTGGAGTACCTGGCCCGCCAAAAGGCCCTCGCCGCACCCGAAGTCCAAAATGACGATGAGCTCAAGACCACCGGTACCAAGGAGCTCGCTAACGCCAAGGAACAGCTTGAAAAGGCGCTCAAGCGCGCGTACCAGCATGTCGTCTACCTCGCACAGCCCGACCCGGACGGGGAGCGTTACCTCGACCAGCTAGCTTTCGACGACGAGCACAGCAGCGCTTTGGACGGCACCATCGTGTGGAAGGCCCTCGCCGAGCGGGACAAAGTCTTCGACGCCGGCCAGTTCGGGGCAAAGGCGCTATTGCACAATCTGCGTGACAGCGACTACGGCAAAACGTTGTCCGACATCCGCGCCGCGTTTTACTCGGCGCCGCGGCTGCCACTGCTGTATGGCGGTGACAGGGACTTGCAGCAAGCCATCTACGACGCCGTTGCGGCAGGTGGTATCGACGTCGTCGACGGCTCGGGCGGTGTCGTCGCCGTCACCGCACCCAACCAGGTCAATCTCGCCAGCGCTGGCCTGCGAGTCGCCAAACCCAAACCGAAGACTTGTCCCACCTGCGGTCAGCCGGCCCACCAGGGAACCTGCCGGACCGAAGGCGAAGACGACGGCGAAATAGGCACTGGTAGCGGGAGGAGCACTGGTCAAACTGATGGCGGAGGTGGCTCCGTACCCGGCTCATCGGCCAGCATCTGCGTCTCATGTGGCAATTCATCCCATGAAGGCGTTTGCCAGGTTCCGCTGCCCGTGAACGAGCGACAGGCTGCGTTCTCCTTCACTCGCAACCTCCTCGCCAATCCAGAGGACGCCGACAGCTTCGCTGCCTTGTTCAAGAACCTCTACATGGCACTCGACGAACGGAAAATCAGCTATCTACAGGGCAGCCTGCAGCTTGTCGTCGACGCGGACAATGCAGATAGTCTGCAGCAGCGTCTTGGAGAACTCGGCATCAAGGGAACTATAAAGGATCTCTGAGATGCCCACGGCAGGAATTCGGCACCCACGGGAAGGCCGCTGTTATGTGTGGCCGCCCGCATATCTAGGCTCATGGCCTGAAATCGGGGGTTTGGGGACGCGGGGCGTAGTTATCGTCCGTCCACTGAGAGAGTTATCGGAATTGGCCGTTTAATAGAACGCGGGGGCTGAGCCTGAAATTTCTTTCGGCATTATGCAGCCATCGATCACTCCTCGCGAAGTAGGTGGGCGGCATGTGGAAGTTTCCGACTATTTTATGTCGGTCAAGTACGGGACTCCCGTATCGATCTGCAAGCTCTTGGAAGAGTGTTCGATCGGGAGCTTCTCTAGGCAATAGCAGTCATTGTAGAAGCGACCTTCGAGACTTCAGTTCCGCACCCTTGCTAGTTGGCTGAATGCCGGTGTCCCGGCCCCTGAGGTCGCAAAACGTGCTGGGCATGGTGTTGACGTGCTGCTTCGTGTCTACGCGAAATGCATGGACGGCCAGCAGGAACAGATCAACGGAAAGATCAACGACGCACTCGACGCATAGAGAAGCCGGACTTCGGCCCCGGCTACGGCTGAGGCTTTTCTCTTATACGACTCCGGCAACGCCCTGGCGACACGCGGCAGGTTGGGTGATCGCGGCGGATCTCGAAATCATGCGGCACCCTGGCAACCACTCGGTGAATAAGGAGGATTATGCACGGTGATCGCTCCCCGCTCGAAGGCTCCAGGCCACGCCGACGGCCACCATACGGCCTGCCACTGCACAGACGCACCACGCTCCATGAAGAGTCGGAGTCGACCGCCGAACCGCAGTCTGGGCCGTCGGTCAGCTATAGAGACGCCTCGATCCTGGGGAGGGACGATTTTTGGCCCCGGATGTACTCGACTCCGACACCTCCCATGGGACACCCTCAGGGCGTCGGAGATCGCTGGCTGAAGCCGGTTCTCGTCGCGGGCCTCGTGGCCTGCCTTGCTCTCGGGATGTGGTCGGGCATGCCCAGCGCGGGAACCGCGCCATCGAAGACCGGCCTCGCCTCGGTGCCCAGCTTCCGCACGCACACGACTGCGCAGGATGCAGTGCCGGGCCCGCGGCCGACTCTCACGCCTGCCGCCCCCCGTGCGACGCCCTCCGCATCACCCCGGTCAGAGCGCAAGGCATCGAAGGGGGGATCGAAGCGATCCGGGCGGAGCCACGGACCAGTGAGCCGTACGGCGCGGCAGCAGGAGCCGCCTGCGGCCGGAAGGAGGAACCGCTCGCAGAAGACGGCCCGAAAGAACTCTGGGGGCAACATCAGGAAGGGACCGTCTCGCTTGATCTCCGCGAAGTGTGACCGACTGTTCCCGCCGTCTCGTCCCAAGTTCCGCATCCGTAACCGGGTCTGCCATCAGATCTATGGCTAGCGTGCGGCTCGACGGCGTACGGGGACGTGACTTTTCAGAAGGTCGTGGAACGGAGCCATGGTCACGCGAGGATCCGCTTCAACCTGTGGCGAGTCTGATCGATCAAGCTGGTCGCGGCACCGAGCCGGTTGTCGACGCTGATATGCGCTGCGGATGGGCTGTTGTCGGTGTCCAGGCTGCTGGCGTAGGCGGCCCAGTTGTCCAGCTTCCAGGCGTCGCGGGTGGCTCGGCGGATCTCCATGTGCTTGCGCATGGACGCGGCGTCGCAGCGTATCCAGATCACGCCCACGTCCGCGCCCATGGCTGAGCACTGGTCTGTCAGGCGGGACATCCAATCGGGGCTGTTCAGTTCGGCGATGAAGGGCGCGGACAGGATGGCCGAGGTACCCGCCCGCAGATTGTCAAAGGCGGTCTCCAGCACACAGCGGTACTCCAAGGGTCGCACTTCGCGTAGGTAGAGCTCGGTGTGCCGGTCATGGGGATCTCCGCCGAGTGATGTGAGCAGTCGCTCGGACATGGCGCAGGTCATGGAATCCTTGTCCAGGAGGGCCCAACCGGTGACCTCGGAGAGGAACCGGGAGAACTCACTCTTGCCGGAACCTGGGCTTGATCCGGTTTGACGGACATCCGAGATCAGGGGTTCGTCCCCGGAAGGATGTCCATGATGGAGAGCATGGGGAAGAAGAAGCCGCGTCCTCGCCGCTCGTTCACGCCGGAGTTCAAGGCC